>CAJUHS010000004.1 GCA_910586535.1 uncultured Oscillospiraceae bacterium | reverse complement strand
GGAAAAAGTTAAAAAAGATTATCCCGACGCGTTTATAAAAAGGTTTTAGGAGGTGTTACCATGAGCAACGTTTTAAAAAGCATTATCAGCGGTATTATCGGCGTTGCGGGATTTCTTATCGGAGAGTTCGACGGACTTTACAAAGCCTTGCTTGTGCTGATTATTGCTGACTACATAACGGGCGTTATCGTTGCGATCGTAAAGAAGCGGCTTTCCAGTGAGGTCGGCGCAAAGGGTATTGCAAAGAAAATTCTTATGCTGATAGTTGTTGCGGTCGCCAATGTGCTGGACGTTCAGATCATCGGCGGCGGCGCGGGTCTGCGGAATATTACCACTATTTTCCATGCGACAAATGAGGTCATTTCACTGTTGGAGAACACGGGTAAGCTAGGTTTGCCGTATCCACCAAAGCTGCTTGATGTGCTGGAGCAAGTGAAGAATAAGGAGAAATAAAGTTATATCCCCGCGGGCGATTGCCTGCGGGGATAGTTTTTGGCAGTTAAATAGAGTCTGAAAAATGCGTAAATAATTTTTCACAAACAACGTCAATTGTCCTAATATCCAACTATTATTGTATATCAATAATAAATTGGTCTAACAGATATGTCCACGTTTGCTCGTTCAATTTTAAATTGAACATTTCTAAAATCTTATCTCTAAATTCAACCATACTTGCTCTACAATTAGCATCTGCATTTAGAACAGTACCCATTTTTCTTGTATCAACAGCACATTCATGATATTTAGAATTATTAAAAGCAAATTCTGGAGTATACATATTACTGTAATCTGATTGTGTTACCCATGCTGCACCCATTTCATTCAAGCAAGCAGGGCTTTCTAAGTATTCGTTTGACCATAATATTATTACAAAAACTTTTTGGTTAATATTTTTTCTTAGGTAATCGTAAATATTTTCATTAAAGGGTATCTTATGTAAAGGATGTGATGTATAAATTAACTGGTCATTTTCTACGCCTAAACCAACAATAAGTTTCTCTAATGCATCTCCATATTTTTTATCCGAAGAACGATGACTAAGAAATATTTTAGGAGTACTTGCTATTTTATTTTTATCAATTAGTTTAACATCATTATTCTTTTGGATAACTTCACTAAAATCATAATGGACTAAATCTTCCTTTATTTCTTCCAAAAATTCCTTGTTTCTTTTGTGTTCATTTAAATTATAAAATGGAGATATATCAGGTATATTTCTTTGATACCAGTTACATATTTCATTCAAACAATATAAAACTATTTCAATGTTATTTGTGTTCAACCCTTCTTCCAGTTCATCAAGATAGTTATTAATATTACCGTCTGAGAAAGCATGGTCATAAAGCAATTTCTTAATTCCTTTAAATTCCAACTTAAGTTTTTTATACGAATCCACAATCATCTCTCCTTTTGACCCGCATTTTGACCCGTATCTTTGTAATTTTTTATAATTATTTTACTGCCTTTGCAGTATTTTGATGACTATGAAAAGGAAAATAAAAATCCCGCAAACCGTTTAAATAGCGTATTTGCGGGATTTTAAAATTGGTCGAGGTGACGGGACTCGAACCCACGGCCTCTGCGTCCCGAACGCAGCGCTCTACCAAACTGAGCCACACCTCGAATTATTATTGTTATTTTAAGTATAAAATATTATACCACAAAAAAATATATTTGTAAAGACCATTTTCAAAATTTTTTTGATCTTGTTGTTGGTTTGTCAATGATAAGTTGCAAAGAGGTAACGATATCAATGTACTGCTTTAAATTTGAAAACTCGCCTCGCTTACGATTTGTAAACAAGGCGGTTTATTATGCAGTCTAATTGTATGGTTAAAAAACTCTCAAAATAAAATTATCTAACTCATTCACTCAATACGCCCTCTTCAATCAGCTTAAGCCTATCCCCCAGCAAATCCGCCTTGACAAGCGCATTATCGATTTTACTCATCTCCGCCTTAATGTCCGAATACTGCTCCAGATAGTCCAGTTCGCTGACATTTCCCGAATCATAGGAAACCTTAAGTATAGACAGCTTGTCCCTCAAAATTTTATTGTACTCCAAACAAGCCGCATATTCCAACCAGGCCGTATCGTAATCCGAAATCAGCGCTGCTATTTTCGCCTTGTACTCGTTTTCCCTGGCCTCAAAATTCAGTTTGTCAATCTCATAGGAATTTTTGCAGGACTTGTACGTATCGCTGTCCTCCCCGTAAATTTTCTTGACCTCTTCAAGGTGATCCCCGTCAAACTCCATACCCCTGCGCTCTTTTTCAAGCTCGAAGCTATTTTCGGAAAACTTTTTCCAAAGCTTTTTACTGTCAAATTTTTGATATGATATTTTGTCCTGCAGACTGCACTTTACGGAAAAATTATCGGTATCCTCATACTGGTTAAGGAAATCAGCAAGCTCACGCTTTTTGCTGCCCATTGATTTTTTTACCGCCGACAATTCGTTTTCCGCAAGCTTCAGGGACATATCCGCAAGCTGTTTTTCATTATCGGTGGACTGCCCGCTCTTCAGCTTGACTGTTTCAATCTCGGCGCGCTTTTTCAGGTGATTGACCTTTAGCTGCTGATTTTTCCTCTGCCCGTCAAGCCGGCAAAGCTCGTAATATTTTGATTTCAGCGACATATCAAGGAGCTTCCTGTCGATGTCCTCCTTGTCCTCAACGTAATACTCAAAGTCCATTTTTGCAAGCCCGGCTTCCTTTTTCAGTTCCGAAACCTTTAACTTGTATTCGTAATATTTCTCGTCGCTTTTAGATGTGCTTCTAAGCAGATATTCATAATATTCAAGTTCGTTTTCCTTGCCGTCCTTTTGCATTTCCGCATTTTCTTTTTCATATTCGTAAATCTTATAGGAATATGTATTCTTCTTTGCAAACTTCTGCAGATCCTCCAAGCTCATGTCGGAGGATAATTTTTTATCTGCGGCATACGCTGTTATCGGCAGCGACAGAACCAATACGCAGGACAACAGTACAGAGATTATTTTTTTTACATTCATGGGCAGCTCCTTTAGTCATCAATAAAGTCCAATTTTTCAAGCAGCCAGTACAAAATTTTACGCTGCTTTGTAACGACACGCGCCTCGCATTCCATTCCCGAAACAAGCTCCAGCCCCATTGTATCGTCAATGCTGACCTCCGCAACATAATAGCTTGCTCCGTTATCGCTTGACCTGACGTCGGTGGAAATGCTTTTTACCGTACCCGAAAGCTCGCCGTACTCCTGATAAGGGTACGCCGCAAACCTAAGGCGGACGTTCTGACCGACCTCAGTTTCGCTGATGTCCGAGGAGGAAAGATACATTGTCAGCTTGTACGCCCCGTCCGTATCGGGAACAACCGTGGCCACCGTCTGACCGCTCTGCACCAGATCCTTCTCGCTTATATCGGAGTACATATTTACCGTACCGTCAATAGGAGAAACAACCTCGGAATTTTTTATGCTCAGCTCAATTTCCGCAATTTGCTTGTCGATAGAAATAATATTTGCTTCGCTGGACTTTATGCTGTCCGCGATACCTGTCAGCATTTCAAGCCGCCGCTGTTCCTTTGCGAGAGTTTCATCGTGATTTATTTCGGAGTATGCCGAATAGCTCTTGTTCTGATTTTGCAGACTGTATTCAAGCTCGGAAATATTTTTTTCGGCGCTTTCAATACGCTGCTCAATATTCAATCTAAATTCGCGGGAATATTTTTCTTTTTCAAGCTTGACATTTTTTAAGCTCTGCTTTGCGCTGTCGTAGTCCGATTGAGAAATTCCTCCCGCCTTAAGCAGAGCCTTTGCTTTTTCAAGCTCCTCGGTTTTTACGGAAATATCGTTATCGTAAGCCTTTACAGCGGTTCGGTAATCAGCAAATTCAAGGGCGTAAACGCTGTATTTATCGGTAAACAAACTATCCTCCGCAAGCACGGAATTTTTCAAAGTTTTAAGACCGTCCAAATCAATTTTTAATTTGCTTATCTGCGAATTTATTCCCGCCGCTGAGATAGCCGCGCTGTCCGCAGCTTTGCCGGTATCGGCGGCGGTGTTTTTGTACTGCTCGGAAAGACTTTGCAGATCGGAAACATATTTCTCATATTTAAGGTAATACGCCGCCTCGTCGGGAGCGTTACCGTTAAAAAGATTTATACCGCTTTTGATACTTTCGTCAAGCTTTTTGAGATTTGCGTTATCCGTTTCAATGCGCTGTTTCTCTTTTTCAAGCGCGGCAAGGGACTGCTCCATATCCTCGGTATCCACCTTGAAAAGCAGGTCGCCCTTTTGAACGCGGTCGCCCTCGGAAATATTTAGCATATCCACTCGCCCTGTCATAAGACTGCTTATGGTACTGACGTTTTCGCCCGGGCGGACAATGCCGCTTGCCCTGATAAAATAGTCTATCTCGCCGATACTGCACCATATCAGCGCAGCCGCCAGCAGCAGTACCAATATCCACGTAAACACCGGCATTCCCTTATTCGGCTTTTCGTGCAGCATTTCCACGCTGTCGCTTATTTCGTTCATCGGGAGGATTATTTGTTTGGTCATAACAGTCACCTTACTTTTTACAATTAGTTTTCTTGTATCTTGCAGAACTTGATAAAGTTCCAACAGTATAGCAAAATTCTGCACCCATAAGCCATTGATCGCTGAAAACACCGATTATCAGCATACCGGCAGTTCCGCCTAAAAATCCTCTTAATATTGCCTTAAACATACTATCACCTTTCTTTAATTTAATTCATACCTTGATGATAATTATCCTCGTTTAATAAGGGTATCACGCATATCCAATATTAGTATGTTTTTTAAATTTTACTTTTTAGAATTGGAAGTTAAACAAGATACAACTAATGACAATATTAAAGAATAAATAAACCCTCTAATCCACAAACCTGAAGTTAGTCCAATAATTATTGCTGATATAATTGTTGCAATTATTATCAATTTCCAATTTGCTTTCATATCTTAAAACCCCAAAATTGAAAACGAAACAGTTGCTTTTCCGTTATATACATCTCCCACAGCCGTTCCTATTGTCCCGGTAACGGCCCCCCCCCCACTGCGCCTAAAGCTGCTCCGCCGGGACCACCAGCGCTTCCTGCAATAGCTCCGCCTATAGCTCCACCAGCGATCCAACCAATAGCAGCTACTTCATCTCCGCGATTTGCGTAATTTATTTTGATTCCAAAAAGCCCATTTAGTGGAATGTAATAACCACCATTAATGGATAAATTAGTATCATAAAGCTCCTCAAAAGCTCCCAAAGACAATGTTTTTTCCATAGATTTCAAATCCCTTCAAATTTATTATATATTTTATATATTCAAACCCGCATAAAATCAACAGCAATGTGCACCTTGCGCCGAATCATGCAGAGATTTGATCATAATCTGCAATTAAAATTGTATATTAGTATAACAAATCAAACGACTGTGGGCAAGACGGTGCAAACTGAGATCGCCGTATCATTATTCTGCGGCAGCTGTTCCTTCCAAAGTTCATAGTAAAAGCCACGTTTATCCATAAGCTCGAAATGATTTCCGCTTTCGATTATTTGTCCCTTGTCCATAACGTAAATTTTGTCGCACTTCATAATTGTGCTTAAACGGTGCGCAATAATTATTGTAGTGATACCGTCGGTAGTCTCATTAATAGTGGTCTCAATGGTCCGTTCGGTAATGCTGTCAAGATTGCTTGTCGCTTCGTCCATAATGAGAATATCGGGTTTTTTAAGAAGCGCTCTCGCAATTGCAAGACGCTGCCGCTGACCTCCCGAAAGGTTTGTGCCGTTCTCCCCAAGCATTGTTTCAAACCGCATTGGCAGCTCGTTGATAAAGTCAAAACAGCGTGTCATTTTCGTTATCCGAATGACCTCCTCCATATCGGGGTTATCCATTCCAAGCGTAATGTTTTCAAGTATCGTTCCCGAAAACAAAAAGGTTTCCTGTGATATGTACGCAATTTTGTCACGCAGGGCTTCAATTTCCACATCCTTGATATTGCAGTTGTTTATGAGGATCTCTCCCTTTTCCGCCTGATAAAAATTCATCAGCAGCTTTACAAGAGTGGTCTTGCCCGAACCGCTTTCGCCCACAAGAGCGATTTTTTCGCCCTGCCTGATATTCAGATTTACACCGTTCAGAACAAGCTGCCGCGTGCCGTATCTGAAATCAATATTCTGTAACTGAATATCGCCTTTAAGGGATTTGGGTACGATTTTCTGCACTTCTGTGTTTTCCGCGTCCATATTGAGAATTTCTCCAAGCCTTTCCGCCGCGACGATAGCGGTCTGCATTGTGGGCTGGAGGTTGATAAGATTTTGAACGGGGTTAAGGAAGTACGCAAGCAAAGCATTGAACGTGATAAGTTCGCCGAGGGACATTTCGCCTTTTATGACCTTGTACGCTCCCAGCCATAAAATCGCCGCTCCGCCTACCATGGAAAGAAATCCGCTTAAAGAGCCCGACAGATTGTTTATCCAGCCGTTTTTGAAAATGCTCCGCATAAATTTTACGAATTTCTTTTCCGTCTCGATACCCGCGCTGCGCTCTGCATTGTACGCCTTAACGGTCTCGATACCGTTTAAGGATTCCACAAGATATGAGGTAAGCTGCGAATTGTCCTCCATAACCTTGCGGTTGATATTTTTAAGAGGCTTGTTGAAAGCAAAAACAATTACTGCATAAAGTGCGACAATTATAAATGCAATTGCAAAAAGACTTGAATTTTGCATATAGAGGATAATGCCGCCTATTATCGCCATAAGGGTGTCTATCATAATTGTGAGAGTTGCGCCGGAAATCGCGTCCCGAACCTTTGAGGCGTCGTTAAATCTGGAAACTATCTCGCCCACCTTGCGGCTGCCGAAAAAATTCATTGGCAGCTTTAAAACGTGACGGTAATATCCGAGGATAAGGGAAATGTCCAGCCGCTGGCTCAAAAACAGCATCATATGCGAACGGAAAGCGTTCAAAAGCGTTTGGAAAAGATACAGCAAAATCACACCGATAGAAACAACGTGCAGAGTTTTTTCAAGGGAGTTGGGAACAATATCGTCCATCATAACTTTAAAATAGAACGACCCGCCCACGCCGAGGATAGTGTAGACAAGCGAAGCTAGGAAAATATCGAACAACAGCCTTTTCTGCGGCAGGAGCAGCCCCCAAAAGCGTGAGATAGTGCTTTCGGTCTCGTCCCCCTTTTCAAACCGCTCCGAGGGAACAAGGAGAATGAGGATACCAGTCCACTGCTTAAAAAACTCTTCGGGAGAATATTTTACAATACCCTTTGCGGGGTCTGCGACGATAACCTGCTTTTGGGTTATTTTATGTATGACAACATAATGCAGCAAAGCCCCGTCCACGATCACATGAGCAATCGCGGGCAGGGGAAACTCGCTGAAAAAAGCGTTTTGGTCGCCCTTTACGGCTTTGGCGGTGAAGCCGAGCTTTTCGGCGGCTTTTATCATTCCCGCGGCGTTTGTGCCCTGCTTGTCGGTTCCTGCAACCTCTCTTATTTTTGATATCGGCATTTTCAGACCGTACTGCTTGCTTACCGTTGCAAGGCAGGCTGCTCCGCAGTCGGTTATGTCGTGTTGTTTTATGCAGTAGTGTTTCATATTAATTCCCCAAATCTATTTATTTCTATTTATTTTATAATTTATAATAAAATTTAGACTTAACAATAATGCAAATAACATTATTATACTGCCTGGAATAATAAGAATAATTTCAACAATATCTGATAAATTATATAAACAAATAAATCGATATATCGTTAGATAGGTAAGTCCAGTTAAGTATATTTTTAAAATCTTGTTAAATCGTATATTATTATAATTATATTTTAACAATATAGCAATTACAACAATCAATAAAAAAATAACCGTTACACTTAATAAACTATAATTCAGTACACATAAAACCAGATTTCCAATTAAGTCTATTAAGAACAAAAAAAACAATATTTTTTTCATACTGTTACTCCTAAATATAGCGGTACATAGCAATGTTAAATTACACTGCTATATACCTTCACTTATTTCTTTAATATAATGATATAAATTAATGCATAAAGGAATCTCCTATCGCATAGCCTGAACCAAATGCTCCCAAAGTAGCACCCGCAATACAAGCAACCCCGTACGCACAAAACGCTGTTGTACCTATTGCAAGAACAGCAGGTCCAGCTGCTATTGCACCTGCGGCAGCCAAAAATGTAGTGCCCAGTGCTATGCAGCCTGTTGCAAATTGTGCACCGTCAAATCCACCGTCAATCAACATCATTTCATTTTCGTTCAGCTCGCAAAAGCCGAAGCCATTTGTCATTGTTAATTCCATTGTTTTTTCCTCCTAAAAATTTTAAGTATTTAATATTTATATCATCAACATCATTCAAATAACTGTCTGCGCACAACACCTATTTAAACAATATGACAATCAAAGTTTAATTACTCCCATTTGGAGCATAACTCCAATAACAGAGTTGGCAAGCGCAACCGTCAGCGCAATTATATTTATCACAATAGCATAGGTTGTCTTGTGCGTATGTCTGTGTTTTATGCTCAGCACAAGACTTATAGCGCTGCAAGAGTATGTGATTATCGGCAGGAGCAGCGCAAATACCGCGCCGATTATCATAAGCACCATACTGGGTACATGAACCTTTTTATTCGTACTTGCGCTTATGTTTTCGCTGTAAACATTATAATTGTTATCCATAGTAAAGCCTCTTTCTTATAAAATATTATTTGAAACGCCTATGTACATATCGACGACCGTACCGTCAATATCGGCAGGCGATTTCGGCTCGTTTACCGTTACGTTGTAAAGTGACGTTATCGGCGTAAGCTTATTCTGATTAAGGTAACCAACAAGCTCGTTTACGCTGTTCTGCATATTTGCGGGACTGCCCTTGTGCGTGATTTTTGCCGCATTGGTCAGCCTGAATTTGGGCTTGAATGTAAATCCCTGCGGAACACTGCAGGCTTTGTCTACGGGGCAAAGTATCTCAATGTCCATAAGCTGCGCCCCCGAAACATTCTCAACGGAAAATGTCGTTGTAGTCACACAACCGTTTTTTGTCAGTCCGCTGTCTTTGATGAACGCTCCCAAGCGGTTCATTGTGTCGTTCATTTCCTGTTGGGTCATTTTGGCTCTGTATGAAATTACGTTGTTCATTTCATAGGTTTGATTAAGTTCAATCATTTTATTTTCCTCTTTTCTATTTTTGTTTGTTCCTTAATTCTGTTATAACATAAACCGTTTTAAAATTCAATAAGTTTCCGGTGAACGGCAGCTGATCGGCGGTAAACGGCAGATTTGTTATGAATACACATAAAATGTAACTTTAAATTTTGTCTTTCTGCGCTGAATATTTAATAAAATTCAGCGCAGAAAGACAAGTGCTGATAATGTGTCACCATGCTCAATCATTTCTAATAAAATATTTTAAAAACCAAAAGTAACACGTATCCAACAATGCAAACATTTTATTCACTCCTTGTTAATTAGTTTATGCCTTAGTTATAACACAATCGAAATGAAATTGCAATAGTTTTCCGGTGAACGGTAGCTGATTGGCGGTGAACGGCAAACAATTTACATAATATGACAAAAATCGGCTTTAATTGTTAAAATCAAAGCCGATTTTCATTTGCGGAAATATATTACATTATAGGGAATACAACTTCCGCTAAAAATAAATTATTATCACAGCTAAACTCAATAGTGCCACCGTTTTTTTCAATGCAGGCAGCAGCATTTTTCGTTCCAAACCCATGATTTTCTTTGTCTTCTTTTTCCGTAACAAGCCGATTGTTTAAGATACTCACATTATGGAGCGTGGAATTTTCTATTCTGCAAAACAAATTACACCCGATATATTTAAAAGAAACTATGACAGATTTTTTATCGCTTTTGTCAGCGGCGGCAAAAGCGTTTTCAAATAAATTATAAAAAATTGTACATAAATCCATACTGCATACGCTTATTTCGTTTGATAATTTCCCCTCAATTTCATATTTGACCGAGGAATATTTGTCTGTAATATCATTTAATATAGCACTCACCAAATCGTTGCCCGTCTGAATTTTTGGACGAAGCTCGTTTAATTCGGCGCCTATTTTATCAAAATATTTGCGTAGTTCGTCATATTTACCCTTATCAAACAATATGTACATACAATTCAGGTGCTTGCTTATATCATGTCGGAATTTTATCGTATCCCTATCCTTTTGCAAAAGCATTGTGTAATAATTTTCTTTGCTTTTTAACAGCCTTTCATTTATATCTGCAATTTCCTTATAATGATTTTTTGATATATAATTTATCATCATTACAACAGATAAAATAAGAAACACGATTCCGCCTATGCAAAGCATTACCGCAAACATCTTGCTGTACCCTTTGACAAATTGAAATGCTGTTATAAAACCGCCGATTGAAACTTCTCCCGCAATTATAAGAAACAAGTAAAAAATATTTATTCTGTAATTATTATTTCTATATTTTTTGAAAACTAAAAAAACAACTATTATAAGTCCAATAATCAATATACTTACTGAATTGCTAATAATATTTGTATATTTATCACTTATTATATTTTCAAAACTATTATTTTCATCAAACATCAAATATACTGATGAAACAAGCATATCCGTAATACTTATACCAATATGTATAGCAAGACCATAAATTGTTTTTCGCTTTCCTTTTAAAATTAAAATAGTATAAATAAAACAAATATATGCCGTTATCGGCATTATTCCGCTTATACCCGAAAGAGAAGCTATAATACATAAAAATATTGCACCCAATGAATACAATAGTATTTTCTTTTTATTCTGCAGTTCAAAATCCATAATTATATACATAACCGGAAACAATTTTATAAATTCAATAAAAAATTTAAGCAAATCAAAAGCAATATTTTTTATCATTTTCCCGACCTCACATTGTCTTAGCATATTTTTTAGCATATTTAAAAAATGCTTCCTTAAACGCTGCACAGTTCCTTCGCGATGATGACAAGCTTATATCATACAACGGTACATATATGCTTCCATCGGTAGAAATTGATGAAAAATACAAGAAGGACACTATCGTTGATTTATTAATTTGAAAGAAATGCTCCGAACCTATTTGCTCTTTCCAATATTTCATCGGTTTATCAGTATCATACGCGTGCTTGTTTTTATCATAAATATAAGTGCCATCTCCATAGGCTTCAAGATAAACTATATCCGTAAGCTTAATGTATACCGATTTATCACGTTCCTTGATCAAAATATGTTCGGTATTAATTATTTCATTCTCGGCAGCAGAAAATGCTTCATTGAATTTTTCAATATCAATTGGCTTATTCAAAAATCTGAAAGCTTTTACTTTAAATGCGTCCGGCATAAACTCAATATGACTTGTAAGAAAAATAATTATTCCATCATATTTTTTCTCACGAAGCTGAAACGCAGTTTCCATACCGCTTATTCCGGGCATTTCAATATCAAGAAAAAGTATATTGTAATCAGCAGAAATTTTCAGAAGCTCATTTCCCGAATTGCAGCGTACTATTTCGTATTCATTGCTTCTATTACGCAATTTTGAAACTATATCGTCAATTATAATATTTTCATCATCGCAAATCGCAATTTTGTATTTCATAAGTTCACCCTCGCTTAATAAATATATTTTTATTTTAGCACATATGCAATACTTTTTCAATACCGTTTACCGCCCTACAGCTACCGTTTACCGGTGAACAAGCAAATTGTTAAATAATTAACATCAGAAATGCCGCAATAATATGTGGTATTCCTGATGTCAGTCTGTCTAAAAAGCCGGCCGAAAATCGTTTTTTTGATTGCAAAGATGATATAATAAAAGAGTGTGAAAAAATACCGAAAAAGGGAAAAAAGAAAAAGACCGGTTAGAATTTGTAAGTACAACGAAATTACTGTATTTGCAGGGATTTACATCTGTTGAGCATTTTGTTTCAGAGCTTACAGGCCATATTGATTGGTACAACAACAAGCGTATCAGGCTTAAGCTTGACGGACTATCTCCTGTCGAATACAGACACAAAGCCGCATAACAACAGCGACCAAAATTGCTTCCGGTCGCTTTGTACAATTATTCTTTTAAATCTTTGTCTGACTTTTTGGGGGCATTTAAGAGCAGAACGGGAAAAATAAAAAAATGCAGAATAACAGCATAAAAAGCGTAATCCAAGCCAAAGACACCGATGTTGCCGGGTACAGAAGTGATGAGCCTAAGGACATTGTAAAAATTGACGGTGTTCTAAATCCACACTTGAATTTTTAGGGTTACGGGAGCAAATGAATAATCCAAATTTTAAATGAGGCTGGTTCAAACGCTTTTATTATGTCACCCAAAAAGTGGATAAAAGCTGCAAATGCAGGCCGATTTCAAGTTCTTAAAGCCGTTTTTCTGTTTATTGAGAAGCGACAGCGTAAATATGTTCAGAGCAAAATTACACTGTCGCCTTTGGGTTCGGAAAAAACTTTTTTGTAATTATTCGTACAGATCGTCAGGCAGCTCGTCAAGAGTAATAACATATTTATCGTTATAAATCTCCTTGAGTACATTTTTATCGTTATGACCGGTGATGTGCTCGGTATGCCATGTCATGAACCATACCCAGTCGGCTTTTTCATCGGAAAGCTGCTTCACAGTGGGAATACGTCCGCACTCGTGGAAGCATATTGGCATTTTCTCGCCAGCAACATTCTGCACCTTTGTGTAAAGGTTTGCGTTGGCTCCGTCGTTGTAGGAATCCGCGCCCGCTATGTCAACATATTCGTCGCCGGGATACCACTTATCGTAATTCCTGCCGTTGCCCGAATAGCCCAGCACCCAGATAAGATTGTCAAGCTCCCAGTGGTTGGTGTAGCGGTCATACATGATCCTCCAGAGCTTTACAAAGTTGTCCGCGCCGCCTTTTCCCCACCAGAACCAGCCGCCGTCGAACTCATGAAAAGGTCTCCACAGCACGGGGATATTCTTGTCCTTCAGCTCCTTTAAAGCTTTGGCTGCCTTGTCCATGCCCGCGATAAGAGCCTTATATTCGGCGGTACCCTCAGTGAGAGCCTTGTCCCAGTCGGCTATCTCGGTTTTCATGCACTCGTCCCAGCTGTGGCTGAAATCAGAACCGCAGTGCCAGCAGATAGTTACTATGCCGCCCTTTTTGTACCACTCCTCAGCACGCTTGTTTACGCCCTCGAAGTCGTCGTTCATATAGTCGAGACCTCTTATAGCGGGATACTTGCCTGTGTTCTTATATATGTAGTCGAACTCGTACTGGTCGCTGCCCATCCATGTGGACTCCTGTTGTCCTGAAATAATGCCGTTGCGGTAGGTATCCGTAATATATTCATACAGAGCCTGCGCCTCTTTCGCAGCGTTGGGATTGGAAAGCTTAGGCTTTGTTTCCTTTTTGGAAGCTCCTGCCGGCTCTGTTTTGGAAACGCTCTCCGATGCAAGCGCGGAGACCGTTATTTCCGCGGCGCCTGTTCCCGCGACGCTTCCGCAGGAAACAGCCGAGAATGCAGCGGCTGCAACCACCGCTGCCGCAAATAATTTTTTAACTTTAGTAACCATAACTCTATATCCTCTGCGTTGTACAAGCCCCGCAGAGGACAGCTCCTTTCATAATAGTGAAAACTGCGTACTTCTGCGCTGTGCCGCGGTCTTAGTTGTCTCCGAACATAGCCTCAGAAAATTTTATCGCGTACTCGTTCCAGAACGCCATATCGTGTCCGCCTGCGCTTTCGATGTAAGTGTGAGCTATATCGTTTTCATTCAGGAAGCTGTGGAACTGCCTGTTATTTTCGAGCAGAAAATCCTCCGTACCGCAGGATATAAACATCTCCGGAATCTTTTTGCCCTGATCTTTCAGCCTTTTAACAAGCACCTCGGGGTTGTTGTCACTCTCCAGCACCTTGTCGAGGTCTCCGAAGCATTCGCGGTAATATTCATAATTTGCAAGTCCGTCCTGTCCTCCGGGCTTCATTCCCGCAATGCCGTGAACGATGAGCGCAGAGGAAAGTGCGGCGGTTTTTCCGAAAACGTCCGGGTACCTGAACGCCGTGTGCAATGCTCCGAAGCCGCCCATGGAAAGTCCCATAATGCAGGTCTCATCGGCGGACATAGCAAGCCCGAATGTCTTGCGGACATAGTTCACAAGCTCCTCGCCGAGGAAGGTGCAGTAATTGTGACCGGTGGAAATTCCGTCCAGCCAGAAAGCATTTTCGCCCGTTGGCATAACTATCGCAAAATTATATTTTTCCGCAATATATTCGGGTACCCAGTTTCCCGCGTCCCCAGTATAGCCGTGGAGCAGAAAAAGAGTTTTTATCTTTCCCTTTTTTTCTTCATGGGGAATGTCCTCCCGAATATCATTGGGAATAAACATTTCAAAGGTAGTGCGCCTCCTGAGGGAATTTGCGAAAAGTCTTACCGTAAAATATGCCATTGCAGTGATCCTCCTTTTCTATAGTCAACGCTATGCTTTCAGCAGATCGTCGATACGCTCCGCCATTTCGTTGATCGCCCTGATCTGCTCGGACATTTTAACTATGTCCGCCGCGTTGCTTTCCGCCATATTCGAGATCGCCGTGAAGCCCGCGTTTTCATTGTTAATGGAATCTGCGATATCCTCGCTTATGTCCACAGTGCGTCCTATGACCTCGGACTGTCTGCCGTGCGCCTCGTTCATTGCGTCAATGTCGCTCACAGCCTGCTGGAGCAGTCTGTTCATAGCAACAAGGTTTTCAAAAACGTTTGCAAAATATTCGCCCTGACGGTCAAGCTTTATGTAGTTTTCCTCAACCCGCTCCAGCATCTGGCAGACGTTTGCCCTGACCTGATCCACGATATTCTGGATATTTTCCAGGGAGGACTGAGTGCTGGTCGCAAGGCTTCCGACCTCGCCGGCAACTACCGCAAAGCCTTTTCCCGCCTCTCCTGCATGAGCAGCTTCGACCGCCGCGTTGATAGACAGGATATTCGTCCTGAAAGCGATATCGTTTATCAGATTCAGCGTAACGTCTATACCCTTTATCGCAGACTGAAGACCTCCCGCTGCCTCGTGGGTAGACCTCATGGATTCTGTAATTTCGTCGTTCGCCGTTTTAAGCTCGTGCATGGCTTTTTCGTTTTCTCCGGATTTGTCTATAAGGTCGCGGGAAGTCTGAGCCGCCTTTTCAACGGTCTCGTTAAATCTTGCCTCGCAGTCCTTTAGCTCGTTCAGATTGGAAATGCTTTGGCTTGCTTTTCCGCTGAGTATGTTGCTGCCTGCAAGAAGCTCCTCGCCGGTGGCGGCAAGCTCCTTTGCAAGACCTCTCCCGCTTTCTGATATCCGTGTGAGTGCTTCTCCCGAATCAAGCAAGTCTCTCGAAACGGATTTCGCAGCCATAAGTATATTTTCCACTCGGGCGCTGTCGTCCTTTTTAATATTGACAAGGTAACGGTTTACAAAGAAAACGAGCAGCACTACTCCGAAAACGGACAGAACAATGCCTATAATGCGCAGCAGCGAGTCCGCCGCAAAAAGTCCGTCCCTTACCGGAAGCGACGACGGTCTTACTATAAACAGGACAGCCAACGAAGCGAGTATTTCCCCCGCGCAGATGCAAATGAACTTAAAGTCAAGCAGGAACGACATTACGATCACAAAATAAAACGCAAACGCCCAGTAGTCTCTTGACGGGATAAGATAAGCGATAAAATTGAACTGAACCACAAGCAGAATGTTCAGAAATATCTTTCCTGCCGTGAGCATTCCCGGCTTCAGGCTTTTTCCGCCGTCAAGGTTTTCAGAATAAGCGGTTCTGATAAATATAAAGCCCGTTATCAGATAGATAACGCAAGTTGCAAGAAAGATCCCCAGTCCCGTATAGGAAACGTCGGGATACAGTCCGAACATTTTCATCAAAAGGAACGTTGCGCCTGCAATAGTGGTGCTTCCTGTAGTAAGAATAATTACGAGCGTATATGTTTTATTGATGTAATTGCGTATAACGTTGTTCACAGAGGTCAGTCCTTCCATAGCGGGAACGTCAAAAGCAACCGCAAACTCCCCTTAATTTTTATATCATTTTACCATATTTTTATGTTTCGGTCAATCGGTTTACAATGATTCGGCGCATTCTACAAAATACTTTTTATTTATTGTACATTTCAGCAATAAAATATTAAAAAGGTATTGCAAAACCGAAAAAAATGGTGTATACTATGGGAAGACAATTAAATATGCGGGAGCTTGCGGGTCTTTCTTTAAGTAAGGCCGCACAGGCTGAGAGGAAGGTGAGACCTTCGACCGCAAACCGCTCCGTTCAACTTTCAACGGTCGGCGGCGACCTGATTTGGATAATGCCAACGCAGGGACTTTTAAAGGCTTTCGGGGCTGTCCTCTGCGCATGGAATGCAGACAGGACGGCTTATTTTTTGTCTTATTTTATCCTTTTGAAAGGAAGTGAAGAACGGTATCTCCAGCAAAGTTGGAGTCCCGGAAAGACCGGGCGGACGGGAGGGGAGCGCCTTTTGTCCGTAATTTTCGCGGAGTAAAGCATACTGCGTGAAAAATAACAGCGATGGGAAGCCGTGTTCCGGCGTGAGAGGGGGCCATTAAGCTCCGACCGACCTACACCCCTGCGGATCAGCCTTGCAGCGGAAAATTCCCGCGGCTGATATTTACGCATATTTTAGGGAGCGGCGCTGTTATACCGTTCTCAATTGATTTCAAAGGAGATATTGTCATGAAAACGATTCACACTCTGAAAACTAAAAAACTGTGCATAGCCTGCATTCTCTGTGCAGCCGCAGTCGCTGGAAGTATGTTTTCCTTTCCCGTTTTCGGCAGCAGATGCGCTCCCGTGCAGCATATGGTGAACATACTCTGCGCGGTGATACTCGGTCCCTGGTACGGCGCGGGAGTTGCTTTTACCGCAAGCCTTATCCGCAATATTTTCGGTCTGGGCAGCCTTATGGCTTTCCCAGGAAGTATGTTCGGCGCGCTTTTATGCGGTATTATGTATCACAAAACGAAAAATCTACCCCTTGCTTTGCTTGCCGAGGTTTTCGGTACGGCAATACTTGGGGGACTCTGCGCATATCCCGTCGCAATTCTTCTTATGGGAAAAAGCGCGGGCGAGATCGCGTTCTATGCATACATAGTTCCGTTTTTGGTATCCACTGCGGCAGGCTCGGTTTTATCGGGAATACTGCTGGCGGCTGTCGGAAAAACAGGCGTAATAAAACGTCCTGCGGATTAATACTGATTTCTGTCCAAAAGAGTAATTAAAACCCTGCGCAAAAACCATATATGCCGGTTTTTTCTTGATTTTTTAAACGCTTTTTAGACTGAAATTAGTATGAAAGGAGATTTTAAAATGCTTGGTGAAATGCTTGAAAATGTCAGAAAGCTTCGTCCTTTGGTGCACAATATAACCAATTACGTCACTGTAAACGACTGCGCAAATATTCTGCTTGCCTGCGGAGGCTCTCCGATTATGTCCGACGATATAGCCGAGGTTGAGGAGATAACCGCTTTGTGCAGCGGTCTCAATATCAACATAGGCACGCTTAACAGCCGCACCATTCCATCAATGCTTGCGGCAGGAAAAAAAGCCAACGGACTGGGACTCCCTGTTGTCCTCGACCCTGTGGGTGCGGGAGCTTCAAAGCTTAGGACGGAGACCGCTTTAAAGCTTTTGGACGAGGTATGGTTTGCGGTCATACGTGGAAATATTTCCGAGATAAAGACTCTTGCAGCGGGAAGCGGTACAACAAAGGGCGTTGACGCAGATTCCGCCGACGTTGTTGCCGAAGAAAATCTGGAGAGCGTATGCCAATTTGTGAAAGACTTTTCCGCAAGAACGGGCGCGGTCGTAGCCGTTACAGGTGCGATAGATATTGTCTCCGACAGTAAAACAGCGTACTGCATTTATAACGGACAACCGATGATGGGCAGCGTTACCGGAACAGGCTGTCAGCTTTCGGCGATGACTGCGGCCTATGCCGCGGCGAATCCGGAAAGCATTCTTGAAGCCGCCGCCGCTGCGGTATGCGCAATGGGAGTGTGCGGCGAAACAGCTTATGAGCGGCTCACTGCTTTGGACGGCAGTTCGTCCTACCGGAATTATATCATCGACGCGGTCTATAACCTGAACGGAAAAGCCTTGGATAACCGCGCACGGTACAAAATAATATGAAAGAGGGGATATTGTGAAATGTTCAAAGGAAACCATGCTTCTTTACGCTGTTACGGACAGAAGCTGGGTCGGAAAGCAGACTTTGTACGAACAGGTCGAGTCTGCCCTCAAGGGCGGCGTGACCTGTGTGCAGCTCCGCGAAAAGGAGCTTGACCAAACCGCATTTTTAGAAGAAGCGGTTGAAATGAAAAAGCTTTGCTCAAAATATGGAGTACCTCTTATTATAAACGACAATGTTGATGTCGCCCTTAAATGCGGCGCGGACGGCGTTCATGTGGGACAGTCCGACATGGCGGCGGGAAACGTCCGAAAAGCCGTTGGGGATAAAATGATCGTAGGCGTATCGGCTCAGACCGTTGAGCAGGCGCTTGCGGCTCAGGCGGCAGGTGCGGACTACTTGGGAGTGGGAGCGGTTTTCCCAACTTCCACAAAGTCCGACGCAAGAGAGGTATCCCGACAAACTCTTAAAGATATCTGCGCCGCCGTTGATATTCCCGTCACGGCGATAGGAGGCATAAACAAGAGCAATATGGCAGAGCTTTCGGGTACGGGCATAGACGGCGTTGCACTTGTGTCCGCAATATTTGCCGCCCAAAATATAGCGGAGGAATGCAGACTTCTTAAAAGGCTTTCCGCGGAAACGATTTTAAAATAATTTTCATTGTAACAACAGCGGTGAATCGGGGGCACCACCTTTCGCCGCTTTAGAAAAATAATGCTAAAGATTGCAGAAAAGGAGATACCAAAATGAAAACAGCATTATCAATCGCTGGCAGCGACTGCAGCGGAGGCGCCGGTATTCAGGCAGACATCAAGACAATGACAATGAACGGAGTTTACGCCATGAGCGCTGTAACGGCTCTCACGGCGCAGAACACCACCGGGGTGTCGGCGATATCGGAGGTCTCACCGGAATTTCTGAAAAATCAGCTTGACATGATCTTCGGGGACATTTGCCCCGGCGCGGTAAAGATAGGCATGGTTTCCTCCGCAGAGCTGATTGCGGCAATTGCGGAACGGCTCACATTCCACAAGGCGAAAAATATTGTGGTTGATCCGGTCATGGTAGCCACAAGCGGCTCAAGGCTTCTTCGGGACGACGCGGTCTCCGCTCTTGTTCGGGAGCTTCTGCCTCTTGCTGCGGTCACTACCCCCAACATTCCCGAGGCGGAGATACTGTCGGGAATGACTATACGTACCCCAAAGGACATGGAGTACGCCGCAAAAAAAATAGCGGAGGAAAATTCCTGCGCCGTACTTCTTAAAGGCGGGCATTCCCTTTGCGACGCGGACGACGTTTTATGCGCAAACGGAACGCTGAAATGGTTCAGCGGCAAACGCATTGACAATCCAAACACCCACGGTACGGGTTGTACTCTGTCAAGCGCCATAGCCGCAAATCTGGCGAAAAACTTTTCCCTTGAAGAGTCCGTGGAAAGGGCAAAGGACTATATTTCGGGTGCGCTTGCCGCCATGCTCGACCTTGGGAAAGGCAGCGGCCCCATGAATCATGCTTTTGTCCTGAACGGAAAATTTGCCGAAGAAAAAAACTGAATACCAATAAAAGGAGAACCGAATAATGAATACGCAAAACTATGCAACACAAATGGAAGCCGCAAGAAAGGGCATTATTACCCGCGAGCTGAAGATCGCAGCCGAAAAGGAGAAAATGACCGCGGAGGAGCTTATGCCCCTTGTGGCAAGCGGAAAGGTCGTTATCCCCGCAAACAAAAACCATGCCTGTCTCGACCCGGAGGGCGTTGGCTCTATGCTGAGGACGAAGATAAACGTTAATCTGGGAGTTTCCCGCGACTGCAAGGACTACGACATTGAAATGAAAAAGGTCATGTCAGCGGTGGATATGGGCGCGGAGGCCATCATGGATCTGTCCAGCCACGGCAACACTCAGCCGTTCCGCCGAAAGCTTACGGCAGAATGTCCCGCTATGATAGGAACTGTTCCCGTATACGACAGCGTTATCCACTATCAGCGCGACCTTGACACCCTTACCGCAAAGGATTTTATAGACGTGGTAAGGCTTCACGCTCAGGACGGCGTGGACTTCGTCACCCTCCACTGCGGCATAACCCGCAAGACAATAGACCAGATACGCAGGCACAAGAGGAAAATGAACATCGTTTCACGAGGCGGTTCTCTGGTTTTTGCATGGATGTGCATGACAGGGGAGGAAAACCCGTTCTATGAGTACTACGACGAGATACTGGACATTTGCAGGGAGTACGATGTTACCGTTTCTCTCGGCGATGCCTGCCGCCCCGGCTGTCTTGCGGACGCTACCGACGTGTGCCAGATAGAGGAGCTTGTCCGCCTCGGAGAGCTTACCAAACGCGCTTGGGAAAAGGACGTTCAGGTCATGGTGGAGGGTCCGGGACACGTCCCCATGGATCAGATCGCGGCAAATATGAAAGTTCAGCAGACTATCTGCATGGGCGCGCCGTTCTACGTTCTGGGGCCTCTTGTCACCGACATTGCCCCCGGATACGACCACATTACCGGAGCGATCGGCGGAGCTATAGCCGCAATGAACGGAGCTGCCTTTTTGTGCTACGTTACTCCTGCGGAGCACCTTGCTCTCCCTAATGTTGAGGACGTTAAGCAGGGCATAATAGCAAGCAAAATAGCCGCCCATGCCGCGGACATAGCAAAGGGAGTCCGAGGTGCAAGAGATATCGACGACCGCATGGGAGACGCCCGCCGCGCTCTCGACTGGGACGCTCAATGGGAATGCGCCCTTGATCCCGAAACTGCAAAAGCCATAAGAGCCGACCGCTCACCGGAGCACGACGACACCTGTTCCATGTGCGGAAAATTCTGCGCCGTGCGGAGCATGAACAAGGCTTTGAACGGCGAGCATATCGACATTCTTTGATTTTTAACATGAATAATATAAAAAACCGCGCCGTTCAAATTGGCGCGGTTTTTTACACAGGATCGCTTATGAAAACTCGGCGTGACTTCTTCGGTATGTGTCGTTGTCCTTTTGGGCAAGCTCGCTCTGAACGGCGGCAAGCTGCTTCTGAAGCTTTTCGGCTTCCCCGCCGGAAGCGGAACGAAGCTGCTGTTCAAGACGTTCGGCTTTTTCCCTGAGCTTCTTAAGTTCCCTGTCCACCTTGCCTGTGTCGCAGACGCATTTTTCCGATTTGGATTTCTCTTTTTCAGGCTCTTCGGGTTCTTCCGGCCTATCCGCGGGCTTGTCGGTTTTGTCAGGTTTGTCCGCAGGCTTGCTTTCGGGACTGTCGAATTTAATTCCGGGACTGCCGTTTTCGTTGTACTCCATATTATAGAGTCCGATCGGTTCGTCTTTTTCGGAGGGAATGTATTCGTCCCGCTTAGCGCTCCGCTTGCTTTCCTCACCGGGAAATTCCTCCTGCCTTTTCAGAGCAGTCTGCGCGGCTTTTTGGACTTTCTGCAAGTTCGCTTGTTTCATAATATCAATACTGCTGTTGTTTCCGATTTTCATTTCAGTACCTCCTTTCATGCGGTTCTATCGCGATAGAGCCTTACTAAATATATTCTATCACTATAGAATATATTTGTCAATACCGCTGGAATAATTTTCACGCTCCTAAAAATGCAAAATGCAGAAAATGAAGCGGTGCAGCGGCAAGTCACAGACGCCTTATCAAAACATTTTTTACCGCGCGGTTAGGCATACTCCGTTCATGCAAAGAAGATATTTTTATGGGTTGATGTAATTATCCGGACTTTGCTCGCATTGCAGACATTGCAGGGTTTTACAGCGGATTATATATTTAACGGTTCCGAATTGATCTGTGTTTTCGGAGCTTGTAAATTGCAAAGATATATGGTAAAATTAATACTGTGGAATATGAATGATAAGAGTATGTCAGCCCTGAGGAGGTTTTATAATGATCTACACAGTAACATTTAATCCTGCCGTGGATTATGTCGTACACACCGGCGAAATTGCTATGGGAGGCGTGAACCGCACTAAAAGCGAAGAAATATATTTCGGCGGAAAGGGTATTAATGTTTCAATGGTTCTCAGCAAGCTTGGAATAAAGTCGCGTGCGCTGGGATTTGTGGCAGGCTTTACGGGAGACGCTATCGAAAAAGGCGTTGCCGAACAAGGCGTTGAAACAGATTTTGTACATCTTGAGAACGGTTTTTCACGAATAAACGTGAAAATAAAGTCCGGCAATACGGCTTTGCCTTGTACGGAGACAGAACTTAACGGTCAGGGTCCTAAAATTGACAGCAAAGCCCTTGATTTGCTTTTTGACAAAATCGACAATATTTCCGACGGAGACACGATAATCCTTGCGGGAAGCATTCCCGGCAGTATGCCTGCGGATATTTACGAAAAGATCCTTGAACGCCTGCAAAATAAAAATATCAAAGCCGTTGTGGACGCAGCAAAAGACCTGTTGGTAAATGTGCTGAAATACAAGCCTTTCCTTGTCAAGCCCAATAATCACGAGCTTGGCGAAATTTTCGGAGTGACTTTAAAAACCAACGGGGAAATTGCTGAATACGCTCAAAAAATCAAGGATATGGGCGCACGTAACGTACTGGTCTCAATGGCGGGAGAAGGCGCACTGCTTCTTGACGAAAACGGCAAGAAGCACATATGCGGCGTATGCAAGGGTACTGTAAAAAATTCCGTTGGAGCAGGAGATTCAATGGTGGCAGGATTTGTCGCAGGCTCGGAACGGAACGATTACGAATACGCCTTGAAGCTTGGAACTGCCGCAGGAGGCGCAACAGCGTTCTCGGACGGTCTTGCGGAAAAAGAACTGATAGACGAACTTCTTAAGCAGCTTATATAAAACTTGACAACGAACTGTTTAACAGTTACGGCACAAGGTTACGAAGACTGTTACTTTACCGTAAAACAAAACATACGCCGTTGTGTTTTAGTTTGCTGTAGGCGGATAACCTAACCGCATATAACGGAAGTGCGGAGAGAAAGTCCCTTTTTATCTGCCTGAAACACTCTCATAAATATTACTGAATTTTTTATATTCAAAAAACGGATATTTCTGAATTGCTCCGAAAATATCCGCCGCTATAGTATTTACTTGATAATATCCCTGCTGAAAAAGTCTTCGTTTTCGTCAATAACGTTATATCCTGACACCGACGAGGTATCGGCTGTAAGCTCAAGCTCCGCGTCGAAAATATTAGTCTCTCCGGTTATTTCCTTTCGGAACACCGATATCGTTATCATATCCCCCGGGACTTTGTCAGCCAGTACTTCTGATATTTCGGCTGCGCCCAGAACCCGCTGACCGTCTATGTGAGTGATAACATCGTAGGGCTTGAGACCCGCAAATACCGCGCCGCTGCGCGGGTCAACGTCCATAACGCAAAGTCCCGCGGGTATTCCGTAGCCGTTTGCAGCTGCGTCCCCGATGGAAAGGTATGTTATTCCTACTCTTGTACGCGAGGAAACGTACCCTTTCGCTATCAGATCCTCAGCAATGGGAACAGCGTCGTCTATGGCAATACAGAAGCCGATGTTTTCGTAGGTCTCATGGTTCATCAGGGCCACCGCAACGCCTACTACCTGACCATACATATTGACCAGTGCGCCGCCAGAATTTCCCGGGTTGAGAGCTGCGTCCGACTGAATGCACGTTATGGTGGAACTGCTGATGTAGTCGGTATCTATTTCCCTGCCCAGACCCGTAACATGACCGTATGTCACGGTATTTTCAAAGCCTCCTCCCGCTCCCGCGAGAGCCACCTCCTCACCTATTTCAAGGGTTGAGGACGTTCCTATCTGCGCGGGGGAAAGACCTTTCCTGTTCACCTTTACAACCGCAAGATCGCTTTTTTTGTCAATGCCCACAATGACCGCTTCACTTTCGCCGTCGCCGTAAAATCCAACGGAAAGCTTTTTCGCACCGTCCACCACATGGGCGTTTGTGAGTATATAGCCGTCCTCGGTGAGGATTATCCCCGATCCAGAAGATACAGGCATATATGGCATTTCGTCAAAAACCTTTATCTGCACCTGTGACGGCAGTATCACCTTTGCCACACCCACAGATGTAAGAAGCCCCGATTCCTTGTCGGCGTAAAGCGTGTCGTCAAGTTTAGGTTTGTCTGCAACAGGGATATCAACGACAATGTGTTCGGCTTTCTGAGTTACGTCAAAATTGTCGAACTTTCCGCCGCCATCCTTTTCGGGCGCTTTACCGGAAGTTCCGGAGGCAATTTTTACGGCAAGGAAAACAACCGCCGCAAACATAATAACTATCGCGGATATTAAGCTCCAAAAGCAGCCGCCGGAAAAGCGCTTTTTCTTCTGATCCGGCTGCTGAAACTGCTGAGGCTGTACCGGAGGCGGAAAGCTTCCCTGCGGCATTCCTTGCATGGGGACGTACTGAGGCGTGCTTCCGACATTCTGCCGGGATGGTTGGTACGGCTGATAAGGCTGACCGAATTGACACGGCTGATCTTGCCCGAACTGCTCCGGCTGCGCGGACTGTCCGTGCTGAGGCAGCAGCTGCTGAGCAAAGTCTTGACTTTGGACAGGCTGTACATTAGGTATATCTGAGTCTGTTTGTCCGTTCTGTATATTCTGTGCGCCTTGAAAACCGGAAGTATCCTCAGGTATAGCAGAGGCAGACCAAACAGGCTGAACAGAATTAACAGACTGAATGTCTGAATCAGCCGCCGGCTGAGCGTTTTGTTCCGTATCTGCAATGCCGTTAGTGTTTTCCTGAGACGCGTCCGGTACATAAGAAGCCGTTACAGTATCCTGCAAATCACGGAGACCTTGCTGACGTTCAGTATCTGCGGGTACTTCATTTGCTGTCTGACTGCCTCCGTTTTCCCGATCGGCAGCCATATTTTCATCAAAGTTATTATCCATAAAACCTCCGTAAATCCGTAAAATAGTCATCTGCGTTCAGTTTCGGCTTTGCTTAAACTGAACGTAAATTCGGTATAGCGGTTCGGTTCGCTCGAAACTGTGATCTTCCCGCCGTGAAGCTTGATGATAGAGCTTACTATGGAAAGTCCCAGACCAACGCCTCCGGGATCTATTCCGCGGGACTCGTCAGTCTTGTAAAAGCGTTCAAAAACCTTTGATATTTCCTGCTTTTTAAGTCCCTCGCCGCTGTTCCTTATGGAAACGCTGCGGCTATCGCCGTCAGCGCCGAAAGAAAAGCTAATGGAGCCTCCCTTATCCACAAACTTTACAGCGTTCTCAACAAGGTTGTAGACCACCTGTCCGATAAGATCGGGATCGGCATTTATGCGGAAGCTGTCCGAGCTTTCTATTTGTATGTCTATGTTCTTTTCTTCAATTTTCTTTTCAAAATTGGTAAGCGTCTGCAAAATTATCGGCAGGATATCAAAATCCTCGGTAGAAAGCTCCAGCTCCCCCGCCTCGTATTTTGAAATATTCAGCATCGACCTGACAAGCCGCGACAGCCTGTTCACTTCTGCGGAAACTATTTTCATATAGTGCCTGTGCTGTTCCTTGGGGATAGTGCCGTCAAGTATGCCGTCCACAAATCCGCCTATTGTAGTCATTGGAGTTTTAAGTTCGTGGGAAACGTTTGAAATAAAGCTTTTCCTTGTTTCCTCAAGCTGCTCCAGAGACCCCGCCATATCATTAAGGGTAGTGGCAAGATATCCGAGTTCGTTTTCGTCCGTAACATGGAGCTTTTCCGAAAAATCGCCCTCGCCGAAACGCTTTGCAGCCAGTGTCATTTCCCGTATCGGCGAAAGCAGACGCTTTGCGGCGGTGTACATTACCGCAAACGCCGCGGACAGTATTACTGCCGCTGAAATTATCATCGCAGCCGCCAGCGAAATCATATGTCCCGTAAGTGTGTTCGATACAAGCCGATGCAGAATGATGTAAGTATTTTCGCCCAAATTTATCCTGCGTGCGTAAATAAAGCTGTTTTGGTCATAGTAGCCGTTAAAACTGCTGAGTTCCGACAGACCGTCCTCCGTGATACGTTCCAGAGCCTGAGGCGCAATTTTTTTGTCTGCATGAGAACACGGCGATGCCTCGGAGCATACCAAAGCAACGCCGTCTGAATCAGTCAGTGTAATATCCGTGCCGAGACTTTCGGACAGCGGCTTGAAAATATCCGTCAGTTCTTCTGTGTCAAGTGTGCAGAACCCGCCGTTTTCATCAACGGAACCGCGTACAGCGTCAACGATCATCTCCGTTTTGGCCGATAGATAATTGAATCTGTTCGCCTTGTAATGCTCCTCCGAAACCAGCATCAGCACCACGCCTACGCATATGACCGCAGAAATGAATACTGCGGCGCAAAGACAGAAGAACTCGGTAAAAATACTTTTACGCATTTGCGTCCTCTTCCGCCTCAAACTTGTAGCCTACGCCCCATACCGTCTTGAGAGCCCATTTGTCGGAAACTCCCTCCAGCTTTTCACGCAAACGCTTTATGTGCACGTCAATAGTTCTCGAATCTCCGTAATACTCAAAACCCCACACCTCGTCCAGAAGCTGGTCGCGGGTATAAACGCGGTTGGGATTGGAAGCCAGATAGAACAAAAGCTCCAGCTCCTTGGGAGGGGTATCCATTACCTTTCCGTCAACGCGGAGCTCATAGCGGGTCATGTTTACCACGAGCTTATCGTAGCGAACCTCCTTTACCTCCGACTCGGAGCTTGTCTGTCCGATACGGCGGGAGACCGCCTTGATCCTTGCGATGACCTCTTTGGTATCGAAAGGCTTTACGATATAGTCGTCCGCGCCCAGTTCCAGACCGAGCACCTTATCAAAGGTCTCGCTCTTTGCAGTTATCATGATGATAGGCACGTTTGATTTTTTTCTGATCTCGCGGCACACCTGCCAGCCGTCCAGTTCGGGCAGCATGATATCGAGGAGCACCACGTCGGGTTTAAGCGCATTAAACTTGACCACGGCTTCGTCGCCGTCGTGAGCAACGATCACGCCGTAGCCTTCCTTTTCAAGATAGAGCTTGAGCAGCTCGCAGATATTATTATCGTCGTCAACGACCAAAACTTTTCCAAGTGACATATTAGACCATCCTTTCAAATGCCGTATACATTCCATACTGTTTCCGGCAGTTTTCTGCCGTCATGCACCGTATGCATACACATGGACTTGCGACGCTGTTTTTGAAATATTAGACAATTTAATTATAACAAAATGCGCCGCAAAATATATAAATATTATATGATTTAAATATGTACTAACTGTAAATTTAACAAAATGTTGCTTTTATAAATAAAGAATAAAAATAAAAAGTTCATTTTTAAGGGAGAAGTTTACAAGCTGTATATACATATATAATATTTTGACCTATAATGCTATTTTTACTGCCGCCGCAGCATTTTATTGGGAATAACAACATAATACTCAAAATATTTTTGGAGTTTTTATGCAATGTGCCGAAATATCCAAAAATCTTATAAAAACACTTGATTTCTGCGGAAATATTGTTAAAATATAATTAGCACTCAAAAAGAATGAGTGCTAACACATAGAAGTTCAAAGTGCTAATCTGCTGTTTCCGGCGGACGGCAGCGCGGACTTTTGTACGTATCGTCAAAAAATACAGTTTATATACTGAAAGGAGTCTTTTGCTATGACAATCAAACCACTTGCTGACAGAGTTGTTATTAAAATGACCGAGGCTGAGGAGACCACAAAGAGCGGTATCATTCTTGCGGGAAGCGCTAAGGAAAAACCCCAGATCGCGGAGATCGTTGAGGTAGGTCCCGGCGGAGTCGTTGACGGCAAGGAGATTAAAATGTTCGTTAAAAAGGGTCAGAAGGTACTTATTTCCAAGTACAGCGGAACCGAAGTCAAGGTTGACGGCGTTGAGTATACGATTCTTCGTCAGGACGATATACTTGCAGTTGTTGAATAACATGATATATACTATTTGTAAAGGAGTTTTTTAATATGGCTAAAGATATTATTTACGGCGAGGAAGCAAGAAAGTCTCTCCAGGCGGGCATTGACAAGCTTGCCGACACAGTTAAGATCACCCTCGGTCCCAAGGGCAGAAACGTTGTTCTGGACAAGAAGTTCGGCGCTCCCCTCATCACCAACGACGGAGTTACCATCGCCAAGGAGATAGAGCTTGAGGACGCTTTTGAGAACATGGGCGCACAGCTCGTCAAGGAAGTTGCCACAAAGACCAACGACGCGGCAGGAGACGGTACTACAACCGCTACTCTGCTTGCACAGGCTCTTATCCGCGAGGGTATGAAAAACATTGCCGCGGGAGCTAACCCAATGATCGTTAAAAAGGGTATGGCAAAGGCTGTTGAATCCGCAGTCGAGTCTATCAAGGCAAACTCCACACCCGTTAAGGGCTCCGACGACATCGCAAGCGTTGCGGCTATCTCCGCTGCCGACGAGAACGTAGGAAAGCTCATTGCCGAGGCTATGGAAAAGGTTACAGCTGACGGCGTTATCACTATCGAGGAATCCAAGACTGCGGAGACATATTCCGAAGTTGTTGAGGGTATGCAGTTTGACCGCGGCTACATCACTCCCTATATGGTTACCGATACGGATAAAATGGAAGCTGTTATCGACGACGCTTACCTGCTTATCACAGACAAGAAAATATCCTCCATTCAGGAGATACTCCCCCTGCTCGAACAGATCGTTCAGAGCGGCAAGAAGCTGGTTATCATTGCTGAGGACATCGAGGGCGAGGCTCTGTCCACACTTATCGTAAATAAGCTCCGCGGCACATTCACCTGCGTTGCGGTAAAGGCTCCCGGCTTCGGCGACAGGCGCAAGGAAATGCTTCAGGACATCGCTATCCTCACAGGCGGTCAGGTGATCTCCGAGGAACTGGGTCTTGAACTCAAGGACGCAGAGGTTTCTCAGCTGGGTCGCGCAAAGCAGGTCAAGGTAACAAAGGAAAACACCATTATAGTTGACGGCGCAGGCGAGAAAAAGGCTATCAAGGACAGGATCGGTCAGATCAAGGCTCAGATCGAGACTACCACCTCCGACTTTGACAGAGAAAAGCTTCAGGAAAGACTTGCAAAGCTCAGCGGCGGCGTAGCTGTTATCAAGGTAGGCGCGGCTACCGAGATCGAAATGAAAGAGAAAAAGCTCCGCATTGAGGACGCTCTTGCAGCTACCAAGGCTGCCGTTGAAGAGGGTATCGTAGCAGGCGGCGGCGTTGCATACGTAAACGCTATGCCCGCTGTATCCAAGCTTACAGCTTCACTTTCCGGAGACGAAAAGACAGGCGCGGCTATCGTTCTCAAGGCTCTTGAGGAACCCGTTCGCCAGATCGCCGCTAACGCAGGTCTGGAGGGAAGCGTTATCCTTGACAAGATCGTTCGCTCCAGAAAAGTCGGCTACGGTTTCGACGCTTACAACGAGACCTACGGCGACATGATCCCTGCCGGTATCGTTGATCCTACAAAGGTAACACGCTCCGCTCTTCAGAATGCGGCTTCCGTTGCTGCAATGGTTCTTACAACCGAGAGCCTTGTTGCCGACATCAAGGAAGAGACTCCCGCCGCTCCCGCAATGCCCGCAGGCGGAATGTACTAATAAAAGTAAAATTATTAAAAGGCAAGCGCCAAAAAGAGGCAAGAGGATTTTTTCCTCCTGCCTCTTTTGCTTTCAGAGGCAGATTATAATCCGTCTCCGTAGGCTGACAATAGTACAAAAAAACAAGAGACCGAAGCCTCTTGTTTCATTATTCAAATATTTTGATACCGACTATTTCCAGCCCTCGGTAAGATGTCTGCAAAGAGCCTTTCCTATATTAGACAAGGGCTGCTGCTCGGAGCAGGCTCCCAGCTTGAAAGCCTCCATCGGCATACCGTAAACAACGCAGGAATCCTTATCCTGACCTATAGTATAAGCTCCGTTGTCGTGCATTTTCTTTAAGCCCTTTGCGCCGTCAGCGCCCATACCTGTCATAAGTGCGCCGATAGCCTTTTTACCTGCCACATCGGCAACGCTTGTAAACATAACGTCAACGGAGGGGCAGTGTCCCGAAACCTTTTCACCCTGATAGCACTTTACGAAATAACCGCGGGCGTCCTTTTTAAGCTCCATGTGATATCCGCCGGCCGCAATAAGGCACACGCCCTCGGTAAGCCTGTCGCCGTCCTGCGCTTCCTTAACGTGTACTGCACAGCACCTGTCAAGGCGCTCGCTGTACATTTTGGTAAACACGGGAGGCATATGCTGAACTACCAGCACTGGGGGCATTGTATCGGGAAACGACTTTATTATGCACTCAAGCGCGTCTGTACCTCCTGTGGAAGCTCCAAGGGCAACAACGTAACCCTCGCGGGTCTTAAGAGGAAGCCCTGCAATATCCTCTTTTGAAGGGATATTGGGCATTACCTTGCCTATCTTTGCTCCCGCTCCCTGACCGGGCACAACTCCGTCTATACCTGCGGTTTTAGCCGCAATTCCGGAAATCTTCGCTTTTTGAACCGCCTTGCCTGCCGCAAGGATTATCTTTGTTCCCAGAATTGTGGAGAAAGTCTTATATTCCGAAGGGTTGCGGGGCTTTTTGATAAATCCCGCCGCTCCAGCTTCAATAGCCGACGTCTCGTTTGCCGTGCCGGACATAATGATACACGGCAGAGGGTACTGCTCCATAAGCTGCTTCAGAAATGTCAGACCGTCCATTTTAGGCATAACAACGTCCATAACAAGAACATCGGGTTTAAGCTCGTTGATCTTGTCGCGCGCTTCAAAAGCGTCTGCCGCCTCGCCCGCAATAACAACATTGGGAGTAGATTCCAGACCCTTTATGACCGTAGCTCGGAACATATTTGAATCGTCAACGATAAGGACTCTAACTTTTCTATTTTGAATAGTATTATTCATATCACACCGCCTCCGAAAATTACGGGGCGCTCCTTTGCCAATTTATTTGGTGATTCTTCCTGCGAAAGACTTGGCTCCGTCCGGCTTGCTGGATACCTTCTTGTAAACCGCCGGCCTAACATAAGTGTAGCGGGTATTCTTGCCTACGCTTTCCGCATGACCTATGTAAAGATATCCGTTTTCTCTCGTAACATCGTAAAAGCGTTCGATAAGGGCGTTTTTAGTCTCCTGCTCGAAATAGATCATAACGTTGCGGCAGCTTATAAAGTCGTAAGGACGCTGGGCAACGATCCTGTCCATAAGGTTGAACTGCTTGTAGGTGATCTGCTTGCGGAGTCTGTCAATGACCTGATAGCGTCCGTCGGGAAGCTTGGTGAAATACTTTGCCATCCACTGCTTAGGTACGTCCTTGAGCATATCAATGGTGTAAATACCTGCCTGAGCGATCTTCAGAACCTCGGTATCCAGATCGGTGGCAAGCAGCCTTACGTTCCAAGCGGAAGCCTTAGCGCCGAGATAATCGTCGATAGTCATTATCAGCGTGTAGGGCTCCTGTCCCGTTGAAGACGCAGCGCACCAGAAATTAAGCGTGCGTGTCGCAGCGTTTTCCTTTTCCATCTGGGGCATGATAGTGCTTTTCAGGAACTCGAAATGCTCGGGTTCGCGCATGAAAAAGGTATGGTTCGTGGTAAGCTTGTTTACAAGCTGCATTGTTTCGTTTCCCGTCCTGTCGGCAAAAGCGAAATCGATGAACTCCTTGAAAGACTTGAAGCCGCGCTGAGCCACCATGTTGGAAAGTCTTCCCTCTATAAGGATACGCTTTTTATCAAGATTTATGCCGTAATTTTTTTTCATGTAGGCAACAAGACGGTTAAAATCATCGTCTGTAAGCTTAAGCATTTTCAAACACCTCCGATCAGTCAGCAATAAGCTTGTCGCAGTCAAGAAGCAGCTTGATGTCGCCTTCGATCTCGATGATCGACTTGATGTAACGGTTTGCGTTTACGTTTTTGGAATCGGGAGCCTTGCTGATATCTCCGGGCTTAGCCACAAGGACTTCCTGAACTCTGTCAACGATAATACCCACCTGATCGCCGTTCTCAAATTCAAGAACGATTATGCAGGTTCTGTCGTCATAAGGTATCTCCTCGATACCGAAGCGGTTTCTTACGCTGATGATAGGAACTACCTTTCCGCGTATATTTATAACTCCCTTTATGTAGTCGGGAAGCTTGGGAACGACCGTAATCTGTTCGATGTTGATAATTTCGTTAACATACTTTATTTCGATACCGTAAATACTTTCGCCGATATTGAAAAAGAGGATTTCAATTCCGTCCGCAGTATAGGCGGATCTTAAGCCGGTAGTGTTTTCTGCCATTTGAGACCTTCCTTTCTATATAGAGCAGCCGGCGGCATGGCGCACCGAGTACCGCGCCGCGGACTGTTCATTATTGCTTCCGCTTTTATCCGTGCGGAGCAAATCAGAAATCGCTGATAACGTTGCTCACATCTATAATAATTGTGATGGAGCCGTCGCCCAGTATCGAGCAGCCGCTCATGCCGTACTGCTTGATATTGTAATTGCCGAGAAGCGACGGGAAAGGCTTGAGAACTACCTGCTGCTCGCCGATAAGCTCGTCGGCAAAAATGCAGGCGCTCTTTCCGTCCGTCTCGACCAGAATGACGATACCGTCAAAAACGTTTTCAGTATTTGGTTTGAGGTCGTAAAGCTGATACAGTCTGATAAGCGGATAGCACTCGCCGTAGACCATTACCATTTCCTTGCCGGTAGTATCCTTTACAAGCTGGCTGGGCTGTACCTTAAAGGAGTTGCGGATAGAGTTGATAGGAATGGTAAATATAGAGTTGCCCACGGATATCTCCATGCCGTCCACGATAGACAGGGACAGAGGAATCTTGATAACAAAGTTTGAACCCTGACCGAACTTGGAGTCAACGGAAACGCTTCCGCCGATCTTTTCGATGTTCTTTTTAACAACGTCCATGCCCACGCCTCTGCCCGAATATTCAGTAACCTGCTCGTTCGTGGAGAAGCCGGGGAGCATTATCATATTGAGTATTTCTTTTTCCGAATATTCGCTTGCGGACTTTGTAAGGATACCGTTTCTTTCAGCCTTGGCAAGAACCTTTTCGGGGTCGATACCCTGACCGTCGTCGGCGATAACGATGATTACCTCTCCGGACGCATTGTAGGCGGAAAGAGTGATCTTGCCCTTGGGGGACTTGCCGGCCGCAATTCTGTCCTCTACGTTGTCCTCTATGCCGTGATCCATGGAGTTTCTTACCATGTGCATAAGAGGATCGTTGAGCTGGTCGATAATGGACTTGTCAACCTCGGTGTCCTCGCCCTCGAATATGAGTTCAACGTCCTTGCCCAGTTTTACCTTCATATCGCGGACGATACGGGTCATTTTATTGAACGCGCCCGAAATGGGAACCATTCGCATGGACATTACAGCGTCCTGAAGCTCGCTGTTGAGTTTTCTGAGCTGTCTTGCGGACTTCTGGAAATTATCCAGCTTCAGACCCTTGAGGTCGGGATTGGAGGTTACCATAGCTTCTGTAATAACTATCTCTCCTACCAGATCAAGGAGTACGTCAAGCTTGTTGAGGTTTACGGAAATAAGGGACTGCTTTACGCCGCCCTTTGCCGCACCTGCTGCACCGTTGTCGGCAGCGGGCTTGGGAGCTTCCGCTTTCTTTGCAGCCGGCTTGGGAGCCTCCGCTTTCTTTGCGGCGGCAGACTGTGCGCTTGGAGCTGCCTGAGCGGTCTGCGCGGGAGCCTGAACCGGCGCGGCGTCCTTGGGAGCCGCAGCTGCGGGAGCCTGTTCGGGAGATTCCTCCACCACATATGATTTAACGCTGGGAGTACCCTCTATGACCTGCAAAACCATCTGAGGCTTATCGGATTTAAAGCGCACAACAAAGCCTTCCTCCACGATGAGCCTTGAAGTTTCGGCATTATCCTCTATGTCGGCAGGCTCGAAAGTAACGTTTTCACATACGTCCCTGACATTGTTTACGACCAGCAGAGCGCGGAGATTCTCCATTTTGCAGTCGTCGTCGAAGTGTACCCTGACTGTCGTTACCGCGTCGGCGGTCGAAGCGGCGGCCTCAGAGCCGCGTTCAATAATGTCGCAGCTCTTTACGTTGGCTGTGGTGCGGATAGTTTCCATAATGCCGTCGGTGGACGAGCCGGGAGCCGGACGGAACTTAACAAGAAAACCGTCTTTAATAATAGTCTTGGCGGTGTCGCCGTTATTTTCTATGTCATCCGGTATGTATTCAAGCTCCGCGCAGCTTTCGGATATTCTGTTGATGACCAGAAGAGCGCGCAGATTTTCCATTTTGCAGTCGTCCTCGAAGAAAACCTTTACCGTAGTAAGTCCCGAACCTGACACGGGAGCTGCTGCCGGAGCTGCTGCTGCTGCCGGAGCTGCTGCAGCTGCCGGAGCAGCAGGCGCAGGAGCGTCAGCGCCGGAAGAAGCGGCGGGAGTTTCGGCAGCCGCAGCTCCGTCCGCAGGGGCGGCGCCTTTAAGAACGGCGGCGTAGTCCTCGATCTTCGTCATTTGTTCGGTAAAATCTGTGGGGGTGTATTCGTCCTCCTGAAGATTTTCGATCTCCGCTTTTAAAAGGTCCGAGGCGCTGAAAATAATATCATACAGCGTTTCCATTGAAGAAATAACAGGATGATCCTCACGGATAATGTAAAACATGTCCTCGATAGCGTGAGCAAGCTTGGACATATTTTCGAGTCCCATCATGGCTGAGGAACCCTTAATAGTATGCATGGTACGGAATATCTCGTTGATATCCTCCTCGGCAAAGCTGCTCTCGTTTTCAGTTTTCATCAGAATTTGGTCCAGCTGTTCAAGAAGCGACGTAGTCTCAAAGACATACATATCCGCCATTGCTTCCATTCCTGCTTCAAATTTTGCCATAAAAACACCTACCTATCAGTTTATCCCCTTACAGGGTTTGATGCAGCATCCGCTGTGTGCTTTGCGGAACCTGTGCTCATGACTTTGCCGCGGCACAAGTACTTTAACGGTAAAATGCTGCAACACGCCATAATATTCTATACTATATTTTTAATTATACTATAAAAAACTCTTTACTTCAAGACAAAAATGTAATATAATAAGAATAAAGCGGAAAAATTTTTAGGTGAATTTTCGTTCATTTTTAACAAAATAGCACAAAAAATTGTAAAAAGCCAGCATATTGGTTGATTTTTAATATTTTTTGGAATACGTTTCCAATAGATTTTATGGTAAATTCCGGAAAGGAATGGCTCGTATGTCAGACTTGTTAAGAGTAACTACTCCCGTCGCACCGAAGGATTATAACCTGAATACCAGCATAAAACCCCAGGCTCCCGAACAGGTTTTCGATCTGGGCAACGTTGACTATATCAACAAAACGAACACCCGCGACGAACAGCTCGGCGAACAGAACCTGAAGGATCAGGCAGGTACGGGTCTGCCTAAGCTCCAGACTGCTATATCAAAGGATCCGGCCCTTGCGGCTGTGCTGCTGAAAGGCGTTCTCGGTTCGGGTACTCTCTCCGCTCTCGGAGCGGCGGGAAACGCGGAGCTTCTTAACAAGGTAACGGAATTTGCCAACGAGATACTCCTCACCCCCGACGAGCTGACCGACGACATTATCCGCCAGCAGGACGAGGCTACGATGTTCAGCGGAGAGCTTTGGGGCGCTTTAAAGGACATGATAGCAGGACTTGCGGGGTCTCCCGCCTCAGAGGAGGTAAGCCTTGCCGTTATGGATTTCCTCAAAGCGGCAGCGTCGTCCGTTGCGCGGGACGATATCATTGCTTCAATATCCTCCTCCCTCAGGTATCTTGCAGGAGAAGCCGCCCAGAGCCGCGAGATAGTAGACCTGCTTTTACAGACAGCCGACAAGCTTTCCGCCGAAAACTTCGGCACGGTAAAGAACGACGTTCTCGCACTTGTGAGCTATCTTGAAAAAAGCCTGCTGCTGAACGACCGCACCCAGAACCTGCTTTCGCTTATCACTTACAATCTTTCGCGTTTCAACGGCGATCCTTCCGCTCTGGGGGACAGCTTCCAGGCTGTGCTGAATATGGCTCCCGACGCGGAAACAGCCGACAAGCTGAATATGCTGTTCACAAAATTTGTGGAAAGCGCAAGGCTTCCGGCGGATATAAAGCTTGCCGCGCTCAGGGATAATCCCTCCGCCTCCGCGCAGATGTCCATGACGATGCTTACGGAAAGGCTTGCGGACGCAGTAAACGCAGGTCTGGAAAAGCTAACCCCCGAACAGCTTTCGGAAAATATCAGCAAGCTTGCCGAGGAGCTTAACATACAAACAACCGATACGGAAAGGTCTTCCGCAGATACAGACAGAGCTGCGGATGCCGCGAAAAATGCCGAACCGCAGGACACTCAAAGAACTGCGAATGCCCTTTCCGTTAAAGAAGGAACCGCTCTTCTGAAAAAAATGCTCTCGCCCCTTTTATCCGACAATATGAAGGGCGGCCTCAACACTCTCATACGGGATTTTGAAAAGACCCGCGACCTGAACAGTCTGATCGACAGGCTCAGCGTAATAGTCAACCGCGCCGAAAATCTTGACAAAAAGATCGCTCTCGCTCAGGGAATAAACCTTGTACTTTCCGAAATGGCTATGGCGCAGGGCATTCAGTACCGTCCCCCCACAACAATGGAGAATATGCTGGACTTCCTTATAAAGAATATCAACGATCCGTCGCTTAAATCCCTTTCGGATATGAGCAGACCCGATATGATACAGGGGCTTCTCAGCGCTCCGGGAGTGTTCACCCCCCTGCTGCATTTTCTCGTACCGATGAATATGGATGGAATGAAAGCTTTCGGCGAGCTTTGGGCAGACCCGGACGCTGACCGCGATCCCGAAACCGGAGAATCGGACAATCATCTTTTCCTGTGCTTTGAGATAGAGGACGCAGGGTACTTCGAGCTTGAGGTATACGCCCGTGGCAAATCCGTAAACGCGGCTCTTATGTGTCCTGCGGGAACGGAAAGAAGCTATCTTCCCATTAAGGAAATGCTTCCCGATCTGGCGGCTGCCTGCGGATACAGCGCGGAAAAGGTAATGATACAGCCTTTGAAGCGGAAACGCGACCTTACGAACATATTCCCCAAGCTAAACGAAAGGAGGACAGGTCTGAATGTCAGGATATAAGGGAAAAAAGCCCGGCAATTCCGCTGTGGCGCTAAGATATAATCCCGATAAGGACTACACTCCCATAGTTGTAGCTTCGGGTCACGGTCATGTCGCCGAAAAAATAATCAATCTTGCCGACGAAAACGGCGTGCCTATTTACCGGGACGACTCCGCTACCGCGCTGCTTACCATGCTGAACGTTGGGCAGGGTATCCCTCCGGATCTTTATCAGCTTGTGGCGGGTATCTACGTGCAGGTAATGCGCATTGCAAAGGATAACAAAGGTCAGCAGTAAATTTCTGTAAATCATATCCCCGAATGAGACGATTCCATTCGGGGATATAATATTATATAATACGGTGTTTTAAATAATATTATTCGAGACCTTTCATAAGACCCTCAACAATAAGGGGGAACTTCCATGTGCAGGTTGCGCGGTCAAGGATACCGAAGTTTTCACCCGTACCCGAAAACGCGCCGTTGTCCCACCAGAGGCATGGAACGCCGATCTCTTTCGCCTTGCTTACATAGAATGTCGCCCATTCGGCGCGCGTCTCCTCGTTCGCCTTGGCTCTTGCGCCAAATTCACCGATGATAACGGGAGTGCCCTTGTCAATGAAATTTGTCTTCAGACAGTTCATAAGATAAACGATATCGTTTGCGGAAGGATCGTCCGGGGAGAAATCCCTTGCCAGAAGATCGTCGCTGAGGGCAAACGCATAGGGAGTGTAGGCGTGAATGGACACGATTATTTTATCGTCGCCCTCGGGAATCTTGACCGCTTTCATAGCCTGATCCGAAGAGCTTGCCGCATAGGCGGGGATCATCAGGTGGCGCTTTGCGTTGTTTCCTCCCAGACCTCTTACGGTGGACACAAACGCCGCGTTAAAATTGTTTACGACCTCGTGTCCCTCGGCGTCGCCGCCGTTCCATTCAAGAGCGGTGTTTCTCTTGCGGGGTTCGTTAAGTCCCTCAAAAATAAGCTTTTCGCCGTAGCCTGAAAAGCGGGTGCCTATCTGAGTCCAGAGAGCTTTAAGCCTCTCCGTGGCTGCCGCTTCGTTATCGTAATAAGGATCGTGCCACTCCTCGTGGTGTATATTGAGGATAACGAACATATCCTGCGAGTAGGCGTAGTCCACGACCTCCTGCACGCGGTTCATCCACGCTTCATCGACCTTGTTGTTTTCGTCCATGTGTATGCCCCATGTGGTGGGGATTCTTATAATATTGAAGCCCGCGTCCTTGACTGCGGTTATCATTTCCTTGGTGGTAACAATATTCCCCCAGCTTGTTTCACTGTCAACGCCGCTGCCGCCGGTGGAATCGAGAGTATTTCCGAGGCTCCAGCCGACTTTGATTTCCTTTACAAGCTCCGCGGAGGAAATGTCGCGTATCTCGTCGTTTACGGCGCTTACAGCAGCGGTCTGCTCCTGAGCCTGAGAACCGCCGTCCTGAGAGTCTCCGTTTCCGGTATTTTCTTTATTTCCGCAGCCTGAAAGGGATAAAAGAAGGCATGAAGCTATAACTGCCGAGCATAATTTTTTCAATGTTTTGTTTTTCACCTGTAATTACCTCCGTTAAAATATTTTATTAATTTTATCATACTGCCGGCGCATTTTCAACACATTTTTGTAAATAATTTGTGTTCAGCGGTAAGTCCCCGCCGCTGAACATAAACTTATAATATAAAAATGATTCCCGTGATTTTTCCTTTTCTTCGGTTGACATACCGCTTGTTTATATTGTATAATTAATGCATAAGTATAGCTATTATATCGCCTGACCTTATTAAGATAAGACGTTTTTTACAATAATGCAAATTTACTCGAGAGGAGCAGCGTAATGAACCGTACCTATGACGGCGCACCGGCTTTCAAAGGGGAAATGCTTCTGAAAGCCTTGGAAAATACCGCTATTCACTACTTCAGCTATGACGTGCGCAGCGGAACAGCCGAAATACCGACGAGAACCTGTGAAAGATTCAAATGCGGTCCACTGTACAAAAATATGCCCTATTCCTTTTCGGAGGACTTTGTTCTTGAAAGTGATATCCCAGCATTTAACAAGCTGTACTTTGATATAAACGGCGGAGCGGAGTCCTCCGACGCAATGTTCAGGAACAAGAGCGGAAAAAACTGGTGCCATGCTACGCTTACTACTGTGGAACGTGACGGAAACGGCATTCCTGTCCGCGCTGTCGGTATCATAGAGGATCTTTCCTCGATCAAACAAAGAGAGCAGCGCTACTCTGAATGGATAGACGCGCTTGGTGAGCTGTACCCTATCCGCTGCTGCATTGATATGACGACCAACACCTATATGGTCGTCGAGGGCAAACTCGGTTTGGCGGGACATATTCCCGACTGCGGCGACGCTGAAAGCGCAATGAAGCTTTACGCCGAAAGCTGCGTTTTCGAGGAAGACCGTTCCGAATACATGAATAAGTTCAGCGCGGATTATATCCGCTCCCATCTGGACTGCGAAACGCGGAGCTTCAGTTATGAGTTCCGTCAGCTTAACAATTCCGGTCTGTACAACTGGATGCGCGGTACGGCGGTACTCGTGAACGTTCTTCCCGACGGCTCCGTACATAACGTTCTCTATACGGCTCAGTGTATCGACGAGGAGAAACAGGAAAAGGTGCTGCTTGAGTCCTCCCTCAGCCTTATGAGGGACACATACTACCGTATCGGCTGCATTGACCTGAACAAAAACTCCATGCACACTATTACTATTTCGGAAACCGAAAAGGACGACGCCCCGTTTTTTAAGGAGGACTTTGACTCCCAGATACGCCGCTTCGCCGAGGATTACGTTTTGATGGAGTACAGGGAAAAATTTCTGAACATAATGCTTCCCGCCAGAATGAAAACCATTTTCGACATGGGCTCAGATTACATAGACATAACCTACCGCCGGCTTGAGGACGGCGAACCTAAATGGGTGCGCACCGAGCTTATACCACTTCAGGGGTACTCGCCGCAGAACAGGCTCGTTATGTGGTACGTTAAAAATATTTCCCACGAAAAAGCCGCCGAGGAAAAGCTTTCCAAAACCCTGCTCCAGGTGAACACCGACATAAATTTACAGCTTGAAACGATACTGAGCGGCATTTCCGGAGGCTTCAAAATAAGCCGCGGCGATGAAGAATTTACATATACCTATATAAGCGAATCGGCTGCCGCTTTGTTCGGCTACTCTGTGGAGGAATTTGTCCGGATCTCAAACAACAGCGCATCCCACATCATTTACCCTCCCGACCTTGAAGATGTTCTCAAAGCTTTGGAGGACGACCTCAGCCGCGGAAGCGTTTACTCTGTAAAGTACCGCGTAAAGTGCAAGGACGGCAGTATCAAATGGATAGTCGACAGCGGAAAAAAGGTTGCCGGAGAAGACGGAAATACACTGTTTTACAGCTTCTACAACGACGTTACCGAGCTTGAAGAACGCAACATGGAGCTTAGAAATTCCCTTACAATGATCAGCCAGATGATGCGCTCCCTCAACTGCGGAATATTTGCGTACCGTCTGCCGAGGCGCGAAATACTTCTTCTTAACGACGAAGCGAAGTTCCTGTTCGGCTGGAACGGCAGTGACGCGGACATAAACATGAACAGAATCATGCGGGAGAATATCCTCCCCGAGGACATAGCTGTTATGTCCAACGCGGTTAAAAGCATAAAAGAGCCCGGCGGCGAAGCGTCATACGAGTTCCGCATAAAGCACAGCGACGGAACGGTTTGCAGAGTACAGACCAACTCCCGTATGCTGGAATTCGACGACGGCAGCAGATTTATTTTAAGCTCCATGCTCGACATCACCAAAACCTACGAGCTTAACGAGATAATCAAGGAAGAGAGGGGTCAGTACCGCGACGCGCTGCTCACCAACTGCGAATACGCTTACTCTTTCGATCTTACCGACGGAATTATCACCAGCGAATACGTTACAAAGCACGGCATAAATCCGTTCAGAAAATTCAATATAAAGCTTCCCGTTGCATTCGACGAATTTATAAGCAAATGGCTTGAAAGAGCCGAACCGCAGTTCCTCGACAAGGAAATGATAACCGAGCTGAGCCGTGAGGCAATGCTGAAAAAATACAATTCAGGCGAAAGAAGCGGAGAGGTGGAATACTACAGCAGCGTGACGGATTCCTACACCCGTGTGACTTCGCTTCTGTCGCGAAGCGAAAGAAACGGTCATATCATGGCTGTTATAGTCGGCACCGATACCACAAAGAGCCGCCAGGCTGAAGAAAACGCCAAGCACGCTCTTATGGACGCATACGAAGCGGCAAGACGGGCAAACTCCGCAAAATCAGACTTCTTGTCAAGAATGAGCCACGATATCCGCACCCCCATAAACGCCATTATCGGCATGACCGCTATTGCCGGAACTCATCTTGACGACATGGACAGAGTTGCCGACTGCCTTAACAAGATAACGGTATCCTCCGGACACCTGCTCTCGCTTATCAACGAAGTGCTGGATATGTCAAAGATCGAGTCGGGCAAGGTCGACCTCAACGAAGAGGAGTTCAATCTTTCCGACCTGGTGGACGCTCTTATTTCAATGGTGCGTCCGCAGATAAAGGCCAAAAACCAAAATTTAAAAGTATGCATACGGAACGTAGTGCACGAAAAGGTCATCGGAGACAAGCTGCGTATACAGCAGTCTTTCCTGAACCTTGCAAGCAATGCGGTGAAGTACACTCCCGAGGGCGGAAACATAAAGATCGGCATTTCCGAGACTACTCGCGAAAACGAAAGGGCGGGAAGATACGAATTTATTTTCGAGGACGACGGCATAGGAATGTCCCCCGAATTTGTGGAGCACATCTTCGAGCCGTTTTCAAGAGCTTCGGACAGCCGCATAAGCAAGATACACGGAACAGGTCTGGGACTCGCCATAACCGACAACCTTGTCCGCATGATGGACGGAGACATAAAGGTGGAAAGCGAGCTCGGAAAGGGTTCAAAGTTCACATTAAACATTTCGCTGAAGCTTCAGGATACCGAGGATATTTCCTACGACGCTTTTGCAGGACTGCCCGTGCTTGTGGCTGACGACGAGGAGACTACCCGCGAAAACGCTCTGCGCATACTGAACGAACTCGGCATGAACGGCGAGTGTGTTTCCGACGGAGAGTCCGCGGTGAAAAAGGTCATTGACCGTCACAATGCGGGAGAAAATTTCTTTGCCGCGCTGATCGACTGGAAAATGCCGGGGATGGACGGTATCCGGGTCACAAAGGAAATACGCAGAAAGGTAGGTCACGAAGTACCCATAGTGATAATCTCTGCCTCCGACTGGTCTGATATAGAGCTTGAAGCGCGTGCCGCAGGCGCGGACGCATTTGTCAGCAAGCCGCTGTTCACATCAAAGCTGGCGCGGCTTTTCCGCGAGATGACATCGGGAGGAACTAAGCCAGACAGCGAAAACGATATGGACAACCTTAAAAACGCCGACTTTTCCGGCAAGCGCGTGCTTCTTGCCGAGGATAACGAGTTAAACACCGAGATAGCCGTGGAGCTGCTCGAAATGACGGGGCTGGAAGTGGAATGCGCTGAAAACGGACGGAAAGTTGTGGACAAATTCGCAGCCTCGGAGCAGGGGTACTACGATCTGGTGTTTATGGATATCCAGATGCCTATTATGAACGGAAACGAAGCGGCAAGGGCAATACGCGCCCTAAACCGCCGCGACGCAAAGGGAGTACCGATTGTTGCAATGACTGCAAACGCTTTCAACGATGACGTTCAGGCTTCCATGAACGCAGGTATGAACGAGCATATCTCCAAGCCGCTCGATCTTAAAGTGCTGGTAAAGACTCTCAGCAAATGGCTGGATTAATACGGAAACTAAGGCTGAACAATCTGCGCAATGCCTTTTGAATCAAAGTTTTTGCTTAATTTTTAAACGTATATCAGAATAAAAATCTTCCCGAACGGTATTTGAATGTTCGGGAAGATTTTTTTGTTTTGCCGCACTTTTTACTGTACGGTCTTTCAAGGACAGCTGATTAAGCTTTTGACGTTATGTCGTTCAACGGATCGGCAATTCCGTTCTCCTCAAACGCCGCAAGTCTGTCTCGGCAGGTAGCGCAAACGCCGCAGGGAATGTCCCCGCCCTCGTAGCAGCTCCATGTCAGTTCGTAGGGCACGCCAAGCTCCATACCCTTTTTCACCACCTGCGCCTTGCTTAAACCCACAAAAGGAGCTTCAAGCTTTACCTGTCCTCCGCTGCCCTCCCAGACGGCTTTGCTCATAGCCTCGTTAAAGGCGGAGGAGCAGTCGGGATAAGCGTTCCCAGCGGAGTCGTCCGCGTGGGCTCCGTACAGAATAACGCCGCAGTCCTTTGACAGCGCAACGCTTGCCGCCGCCGCGATAAACAAACCGTTCCGAAAAGGCACATAGGTGGAAACAGGCGCGCCCTCCGTCTTTTCAAGCTGCTCGGCGTAGCTTTCGTGAGGAATTTCCTCGCTTGACTGTTCCAAAAGAGAACAGCCGCTGTACTTGAAAATAGTACTAAGGTCAAGCTTGATATGCTCGGTGCAGTAGAAGCCCGCAACAGCGTCAGCCGCCGAAATTTCTTTTGTATGCTTCTGTCCGTAGGAAACGGAGAGAGCAACAACATTTTCCGCGCCGTATTTTTGTACCGCCAGCGCAAGGCAGGTGGAACTGTCCACGCCGCCGCTGAATAAAACAAGTGCTTTCATATTATCCTCCGTAATTTTTATTTTTGAGATACGTATTAATCTTCAGTAAGATACTTTATCATCTTTTCGGGATTTTCAAGGAATCTCCGCGTTACTCGATAATGTTCCGTGTCCCTGTATCCGACCCGCTCTATGCCGCTGTCGGATAGCTGCAATACCGCCGCTCCCGGGAACGCAAGCAGTATGGGCGAATGAGTCGCTATGATAAGCTGGGAATCCTGCTTCACAAGCCTGTTTAGCTCCGCGATGAGGGTCATCAGCCGCATTGGGGAAAGCGCAGCTTCCGGCTCGTCCAGAATATACAGACCGTTTCCGAAAAAACGGTTTTGGACAAGTGCGAGAAAGCTTTCGCCGTGAGACTGCTCATGCAGGGATTCTCCTCCGTAGCCGCCGATAATTTTCGGACTTGCCGCTGGAATTTTATCCAGTTCGTCAATATAGGAAGCCGCGTTGAAAAAGCTTTCCGCACGGAGGAAAAATCCGTCCTTGGGGTATCTGCTCCGCGATACGGCAATGTGCCCCCACAGCTCGGAGTGAAAATTTTCACCGTCCCCCGACGTGGAAAAGCTGAAATTTTTCGTTCCTCCCTCGGGATTAAAACCGCACGCCACCGCTATCGCTTCGATAAGGGTGGACTTTCCGGTTCCGTTTTCGCCAACCAAAAATGTAACGTCCGAATCAATGGTAAGAGAGCCTTTTTTCTCCAAGAACCTGACAGCGGGAATTTCCGCCAGATAGGAATTTTTATCGGCAGGCTTTTTCATGATTATCTCGTCAACATACCGTCTTGTCATTTTACAGTCACCTGATTGAACAGGCGGTTTTGCAGTGCAGTATCCGTATTGAACCGTCCCCGCAGAGTGACCGTCGCAGTTTGTGCGGATGGTTTTTTTATTCCCCGCGCAGTCATGCAGCTGTGGCTTGCCTCAATAAAGACCGCAACGTCCTCAGAACCGCTTGCAAGCGTTAGTATTTCCGCAATATCCGCGCCAAGACGTTCCTGCAATTGGAGACGCTTCGCCGCCATATCCGCGATACGTGCTATTTTTGATAGTCCCAGAACCCGTCCCTTTGGGATATACGCCACGGTGACTTTCATGTCGTACATCAGCGCAAGGTGGTGCTCGCAGTAGGAAAACACCTCGATGTCCCGAACGATAACAATGTCGTTTTCCGTGTACCCCGTCTCAAAGGACTTGCCGAACATCTCCGCGATCTCAGCGTTGGTGTAATTCATTCCCTCGAAAACCTCGCCGTACATTTTCGCAACACGGGCAGGGGTCTCGCGCAGACCCTCGCGGTCGGGGTCGTCCCCCAAAGCCTCCAGTATTCCGCGGATATGTTCCTCGATTTTTGCGTAATTTATTTTATCCATAATGTTCCTCCGTTTTACATTTCAATCCTCAAATATGATTGTAGGAGCCGGATTTTCTTGCCAATGCAGGCTGTCCCGCAAGGCTGAATACCGGCTTGTTTATCGGGCGGAAAGCCTCAGCCGCTGCATTAAACTCCACGCATATTAGGATCCCAAATAAACTTGTGCATCTGAAGCTGAACGTTTGCTCCGTTCAGCTTGTTTGCAAGCATAAAATCCACAATTTCCGCAGGCTTCAGCTTACCGAAAACGGGACTGATATAAACCGCGCATTTCCCGACAAGACCGTACTCCCGGATAATTTCAAGAGCGCGCTCCAGATCGGCACGGCTGCCGGAAACAAATTTCACCGTGTCCTTAGCTTCAAGAAGAGCAAAATTTTCCGTGCGCATAAAGCTTTCCATACCGCTTGACGGCAGCTTGTAATCCATTGTCAAGGCAGGACGTTCTCCCTTTATTTTCACGACTTCGGAAACGTCCGCAGAACCGTTTGTCTCTATCTCAACATAGCGACCGTCCCCGCAGAGCGTTTCCAGAAGCGGGACAATATTCGGCTGTATAAGCGGCTCGCCGCCCGTTACGGTAACGTTGCTAATGCCGCTTTTTTGCACCTCGGACCGTATCTCGTCCGCTGTCATTTCGGTGTATTCGGCGTTAGACACGTTCGCCCATTTTGTATCGCAGTATGAGCAATTCAGATTGCACCCTGTGAAGCGTACAAAAAACGCAAGCTGACCTGCGTGAGTACCCTCTCCGTTAATGCTGGAAAACATTTCTGCAATTTTATATGTGTTCATATCTGCACCTCAATCAATATATGTGGCTGAATTATTCGGCGTTTCGTAAACCGTAACGCTTCTGACGCTGTACCCCATTCGGGAAAGACGGTCATAAAAATACTTTGCAAAATTTTCCGCCGTGGGACGGAAATCCACTTCGATAAGACGAAAATTTTCCTCATTAAGCACAGCAACTGCTGCACTTTTTAAAGTACCATTTTCATAAATAAAAGCGTGGTCGAACTCGTCCGCAAGATTTTTTAAATCGCGCTTTATATCGCCGAAATCGGTCACCATGCCGCGGAATTGTCCATCCGCAATAAGGTTTTCGGAAGCTATCTCTGCGGAAATCACCCAGCGGTGTCCGTGAAGATTTGCGCATTTACCCTTGTAGCCGCTTAGAAAATGCGCGCTGTCAAAGGCGGCTTCGGCTTTTAATATATACATAAAATTCCTCCAAAGATATAATTTAAAAAATAAAAGGCACAGCCGAAACTGCACCTTTGAATACAAGATGTAGTCCCGGTTTTGATTTGAAACACCTTGGTGTTTTACGCAGGAAGGTACAAATGAACTGCGTTTATAAAATTAAAAATTCAAAATCGTTTTTCATCCAAAAAATTCCCGACAGCGAGGTTAAATTCCTCGGGATTTTTATTTGCAATAAAATGACCGCCCCTTAGCCTGACCGTCCGGGAATCAGGTATGCTTTTTCCGATAAGCTCAGTGTGTCCGTCTCTTATCATATCACGCGTACCGACTATTACCAAGGTTTTGATTTTAAGCGAAGAAAGGTTTTTCGGGTCTATATCCGGCTCGTTTTTCATAAGTCCAAGCAGCTCGGCGTTTTTCTTTGCGGCAGGACTTTTATCCGCAAATTTAGATGCTATATTATACCCTATCTCAATAGGTATCTGTATGCTCCGCTTCACTCCTGCGGGAAAAAGATTTCCTCCGTTTAAAATAAGCCTTGAAACTCTTTCGGGGTATTTTAACGCAAATGTCAAAGCAATATTTGCACCGTCGGAAAAACCTAAAATATCAGGCTTTTCAATTTTTTCTCCGTCAAGAAAGTCTTTCAGATCCTCTGCAAACTGAGCAATAGTAAACGGTGCGTCCCCCCGCGGAGATTTCCCGTGACCCCTTGTATCGACTGCTATCACTCTGCGGCTCTTTGAAAAATATTCGGTCTGATGCACGAAATATCCGCTGTCCCCGCCGTTGCCGTGGAGAAGCACAAGCGGATCGCCCTCTCCTTTTTCGGTATAATTAAGGTGAATGCCCATAAAAATTCCTCGGAAAAACAAACGGGCACAGGCATTTCTGCACCCGTAAAATTCAATCAGCAGCGCAGCTGCAACAGGAAATCAGAAAAGTCCGGAAATATTTCCGTCGTTATCGCAGTCTATCTTCAGCGCCGCGGGAGCCTTGGGAAGTCCCGGCATTACCATGATATCGCCTGTCAGAGCGACCACGAATCCCGCTCCTGCGGAAAGCTTTACGTCGCGTACTGTTATCACAAAGTTTTCGGGCTTGCCCAGCTTTGCGGGATCGTCCGAAAGAGAATACTGGGTCTTTGCCACGCACACGGGAGTCCCGCCGAAGCCAAGTCCCTCTATTTCCTTAATAGCCTTTTCAGCCTGCGCGGTAAAGTTTACTCCGTCGGCGCGGTATATCTCTTTCGCAATTATGCCTATCTTTTCCTTAATGGGAAGCTTCTCGTCGTACAGAGGCTTGAAGCTGGTCTGACAGCCATCGCACTTCTCAATGGTAGCGCATACCTTTTCCGCAAGATCGGTACCGCCCTCGCCGCCCTTGGCAAAAACCTCCGCAAGGGATACTTCAACTCCCATTTCCGCGCAGAAATCCTTTATTACCCTGATCTCTGCCTCTGTATCGGTATGGAAACGGTTTATCGCCACAACTACCGGTACGCCGAACTTGTGAATATTCTCGATATGGGTCTTAAGATTTACGATACCCTTTTTCAGAGCCTCAACGTTCTCGGCCGTAAGCTCCGCCCTGGGAACGCCTCCGTTGTACTTCAAAGCGCGTATCGTTGCTACCAGAACCGTACAGGAGGGCTTCAGCCCCGCAAAACGGCACTTGATGTCAAAGAATTTTTCCGCGCCAAGATCTGCTCCGAAGCCTGCCTCGGTAATGCAGTAATCACCCAGCTTAAGCGCAAGCTTTGTGGCTCTTACGGAATTACAGCCGTGAGCAATATTGGCAAAGGGACCTCCGTGCATTATTGCGGGGGTATTTTCCAGAGTCTGAACAAGATTGGGTTTAAGAGCGTCCTTTAAAAGAGCGGTCATCGCTCCGTGCGCACCCAGATCGCGGGCGTATACGGGATTTCCGTCATAGGTATAGGCAACGAGAATGCGTCCCAGACGTTCTTTCAGGTCGGTCAGGTCGGAGGCAAGGCACAGTATTGCCATTACTTCGGAGGCTACCGTGATTCTGAAACCGTCCTGACGGGGCACGCCGTTGACCTTTCCGCCAAGACCCACAACTACGTTTCTGAGAGCGCGGTCGTTCATATCGAGGCAGCGGTCTATCATAATCCTGCGCTGATCTATGCCGAGAGCGTTTCCCTGCTGCATATGGTTGTCAAGCAGCGCGCAGAGAAGATTGTTCGCCGCTGTGATAGCGTGCATATCGCCGGTAAAGTGAAGATTTATGTCCTCCATGGGAACTACCTGTGCATAGCCGCCGCCTGCCGCTCCTCCCTTGATACCGAAAACGGGACCGAGCGACGGTTCGCGGAGAGCCAGCACGGCGTTTTTGCCTATCTTAGCCATAGCCTCCGCAAGACCTACGGACATAGTGGTCTTGCCCTCTCCCGCGGGAGTCGGGTTGATGGCGGTAACAAGGATAAGCTTACCGTCCGGATTTGAAGCGGTTTTGGTATAAAGCTCTTCAGAAAGCTTAGCCTTATAGTGACCGTAAGGCTCGATGTCGTCCTCCGAAATGCCGAGGTTTTCGGCTATTCTGCCTATTTTAAGCATTTTTGCCTGCTGTGCGATCTCGATATCAGTTAACATGGAAAAATTCCCCCCGAAAAAGATAATAAATACAGTATATCATATTCTGTGTGATTTGCCAATAGTTTTTGTCAATTTATTTTTACGGACTTTACGGACGCACCTGTTCCCGCGATCACTGCCGTCTTTAAAGTGCGGCAGACCGGACTCAAAAGGACGGCAAAGTCAGAAAGTCAGGCGGCGAATTTTTTCGGATATTTCCCCCTGTCAGCCCGCCGCACCGCAAATTATTATCTGAATTTTGTAAAAATCTGTTGACAAAACAAAAAAACAATGGTATACTGAAAGCACAATAAAATATGTGCCATATGCCTTATCAAGAGCGGCTGAGGAACTGGTCCTGTGAAGCCCGGCAACCTAATTACAGAAATGTGAGAAAGGTGCTAAATCCTGCGGATTTTTCCGAGAGATGAGGAATTTTTAATGAAAATTTCGCAGCGCTCGGGTAAGTCCCGGGCGCTGTTTTTCGGATCGCACGCCGTTGCTTTCCGCCGCTCTTTATCTTGCATCAAATCTAATTAGGAAAGGTGATTTTTATGTCTAAAATGCTGTTTACCTCAGAGTCCGTTACAGAAGGACACCCCGACAAAATATGCGACCAGATATCCGACGCGATACTTGACGCTATCCTTGAAAAGGACCCTATGGGACGCGTTGCCTGTGAGACTGCCGTTACCACTGGTATGGCAATGTGCATGGGGGAAATTTCCACAAACTGCTACGTTGACATTCCCAAGATAGTAAGACAGGTAATCATCGACATAGGATACGACCGTGCAAAATACGGGTTTGACGGACACACCTGCGCCGTTATGCAGTCCATAGACGAACAGTCCTCCGATATCGCGATGGGCGTTGACGAGGCTCTTGAACATAAGGAGGGCGAAGGTTCCGACAAGTTCATGACGGGCGCGGGAGATCAGGGAATGATGTTCGGCTACGCCTGCAACGAGACTCCCGAGCTTATGCCCATGCCTATCGCTCTTGCTCACAAGCTTGCAAAGAAGCTCACCGAGGTTCGCAAAACAGGAGTTCTGCCTTATCTCCGTCCCGACGGAAAAACCCAGGTCACAGTTGAGTACGAGGACGGCAAGCCCGTAAAGGTTGAGACAGTCGTTGTATCCTCACAGCACGCGGCGGAGGTCTCTCTTGAAAAGATACGCGCCGATATTATTGAAAAGGTTATCAAGCCCACCATTCCCGCAGAACTGCTTGCTGACGATACCAAGTACTTTGTAAACCCCACGGGACGCTTCGTTATCGGCGGTCCTCAGGGCGACAGCGGTCTTACGGGACGCAAGATCATCGTTGATACATACGGCGGATACGCCCGTCACGGCGGCGGAGCGTTCAGCGGAAAAGACCCCACAAAGGTTGACCGCAGCGCGGCTTACGCGGCAAGGTACGTTGCCAAAAACGTTGTCGCGGCGGAACTTGCAGACAAGTGCGAAATACAGCTCGCATATGCTATCGGCGTTGCAAAGCCTGTTTCCATAATGGTGGATACATTCGGTACGGGCAAAGTCTCCGACGAAGCTATCGCAGCGGCTGTGGACGAGGTTTTCGACCTCCGCCCCGCTGCTATCATCGAGGCTCTTGAGCTTCGCAAGCCCCAGTACCGCAAGCTTGCCGCTTACGGACACATGGGACGGGAGGAGCTGGACGTTGCATGGGAGCGCACAGACCGCGCCGAGGCTCTGAAAAAAGCGGTACAGCAATAATACAATAATGCAATAAACAATAATAAATTAACTAAACGGAACGGGACTCTTGCCGCAAGACAGCGGCGGAATCCCGTTCCGTTATTATGTAGTCCTGATATGTAATAGAAGTGCAGATAAAACATCTTCCTGCAAAACGAGCGTTAATCGGAAACGTCAACACGCTTCGGAGGCAAGGTAAAGCAGGTCACGTATTACCGAATATAAACGCGCCTATGTTATACACTCCAAAGGATACCACCCAAGCCGCAAAACACTGCATAAGCACCATTACAAACGCCGACCAGCCGCTGTTCATTTCCCGCTTTACAGCAGCGATCGCCGCAACGCAGGGTGTATACAGCAATGTAAACGCAAGGAAACTTGCCGCGGACAGAGGGGTAAAAAGTCCGCCCAGTACCGTACCTAAATCCGCAACACTTGAACCCGTCAGCACCGCAAGTGTTGATACTACCGCCTCCTTTGCGGAAAAGCCCGTTATAAGCGCCGTAGCCGCGCGCCAGTCCCCGAAGCCGAGAGGTCTGAACAGAGGGGCAATTATCGTGCCCAGCACGGCAAGGAGGCTGTCCGAGCTGTTCTCCGCAACGTTCAGCCGCATATCAAAGGTCTGCAGGAACCATATTATGATCGTGGCGAAAAATATTACCGTAAAGGCTTTCTGCATGAAATCCTTCGCCTTGTCCCACATAAGCATTCCCACGCTTTTCGCCGACGGCAGACGGTAATTGGGAAGCTCCATTACGAACGGAACAGGGTTCCCCTTGAATTTTGTCCTGTTCATGATAAGCCCGCAGACAACCCCAACAAGCATTCCCGAAACGTAGAGCATCATCATAACGAGAGCTTTGTACTTCGGGAAAAACGCCGCCGTGAACACTGCGTAAATAGGCAGCTTCGCGCTGCAGCTCATGTATGGCGTAAGAAATATGGTCATTCGCCTGTCCCTTTCCGAGGACAGGGTGCGGGTAGCCATGATAGCCGGAACGCTGCACCCGAAGCCGATAAGCATAGGAACGAACGACCGTCCCGAAAGACCTATCTTGCGCAGCAGCTTATCCATTACGAAAGCCACGCGCGCCATATAGCCGCTGTCCTCCAGAATGGACAGACAGAAAAACAGGGTGACTATCGTGGGCAGAAAGCTGAGAACGCTTCCCACGCCGGCGAAAATTCCGTCTATGATAAGACTATGTACTATCGGATTTAAACCGTACACCGTCAGAGCCTTGTCTATTCCAGACGTAACAAAGTCGATAAAGCCGCTAAAAATATCGCTGAGCCATGCTCCCACCGAACCGAACGTTATCCAGAAGATAAGCAGCATTATGCAGAGAAAAAGCGGTATGGCAAGATATTTTCCGGTCAGGATATTGTCTATCTTAACGCTTCGGATATGCTCCTTGCTTTCGCGGCACTTTACCACCGTCTCGCGGCATACCTCCTCGATGAAGGTGTAGCGCATATCGGCAAGGGCGGCGTTCCTGTCCATGTCAAGCTCCTTTTCCATTTCGGAAACGCTGTGCTCTATCATTTCAAGCTCGTTTTCGTTAAGCTTCAGCTTTTTGTTGATGTCGGGATCGTTCTCAACAAGCTTCGTCGCCGCAAATCTGGGGGACATATCCGCAAGCACGGCGTGATCCTCAATCATATGGGACACGGCGTGTATGCAGCGGTGTACCGCCCCGTGACAGAAGTCAAGCTTTTTGGGCTTTTTCTTTTTTTCGGCGCATTCGATGACCTTGGAAATAAGTTCGTCGATACCCTCGTTTTTAGCCGCGCTTATTGGAAGGACGGGTATACCCAGCCGCTCGGAAAGTCCCTTAACATCAATAGTGCCGCCGTTGTTCCGCACCTCATCCATCATATTCAGCGCAAGCACCATGGGTATGTTCATTTCCAGCATTTGCAGGGTGAGATAGAGATTGCGCTCAATATTGGTGGCGTCGGCGATATTTATGATCGCGTCGGGTTTTTCGTCGATGAGGAAATCCCGCGCCACTATCTCCTCGTTGGTGTAGGGGCGTATGGAATATATGCCCGGCAGGTCAACCACTTCGCAGTTTTTGCGTCCGCGAATCTCGCCGGATTTTCTGTCCACCGTTACTCCGGGGAAGTTCCCCACGTGCTGGTTGGAACCTGTAAGCTGGTTGAACAGAGTGGTCTTGCCGCAGTTCTGATTTCCCGCAAGAGCAAGTATCATACTGTGACCGCCTCCTTTGCATTATCGGGAACGACGGTTATTTTCTCTGCGTCCTCAAGACGGATGGTAAGCTCGTAGCCCCGCAGGAACAGTTCTATCGGGTCGCCCATAGGAGCGACTTTTCGTATCATTACTTTGGTTTTGGGGATAAGTCCCATATCGAGAAGTCTGCACCTGAGAGCGCCGTCTCCCCCCACGCTTGTTATTACTGCGGACTGTCCCGTTTTCAATTCATTAAGGGTCATAAGAAGTTCCTTTCCAAATTAGCATAAACTAACTCTGTTGTATGAAATATTATACAACACTTTACTCAATTTGTCAAGTAAAAATTAACACGAATTTATCATACACTATAAATTCATTATTTTAATCTGTTTTTATACTGACAGCCGGACCTGCCTTGCAAAAATATCCGCTGTATGTTATAATATAAATACGAAATAATACAGAAAAAGGGGGCGGCATTATACAAACGCTGACAAAAGAAAAAATTTCCGCACCGGAAAACTCCGCAGGGGAAGCTTTATCTCCGAAAGCTGCAGCCGGAGAAATAAACCGAAACAACCGCGTAATGCTTCTGGATATGCTCAGAGGCTTTGCAATAATTTACGTTATGCTTTATCATCTTCTGTACGACTTAATATTTTTCGGAGGATCAAACATACCGTTTTTCTTTTCGGACGGAATGGAGATAATTCACCGTTTCTTTCTTGTGGTGCTGTTTTCGGTATCGGGAATATGCGCGGGCTTTTCCAAAAACGTGCTGAAAAGAGGAGCGACCCTTTACCTTTTAGGCGAAGCCCTTACCGTTATTACGGCTGCGTTTTTTCCTCAGGAAACTATAGTTTTCGGGGTTCTGTCCTGCTTCGGAATGATAATGCTCATTTACGGAGTAATATGCCCTGTTTTGAAAAAAATTCCAAACGTAATTATTTTTGCGGTGTTTACCGTTCTTGCGGTCATCTTTACGGACTTTTACCGCACCGACAGCCTTTTTCTGGTTTTCGGCAGGGTACGCCTTGACGTTCCCGACAATATCCGATGGCTTTATCCTATCGGCATAACTTCGTCGGATTTCCATTCCGCAGACTACTTCCCCCTTGCTCCCTACGGATTTATTTTTCTTGCCGGAACAGCTTTGTCCGACATTGTAAAAAGCGGCTTGCTGCCGAATTTTTGCTACAAGGCAAGGCTTCCTGCCGTAAATTTCTGCGGACGGCACTCACTGCTTTTTTACATAATACATCAACCGGTTTTTCTTGCTGCGGTGTATATATTTGCCGCCTTAAAGAACTGATGTAAAACGATACAGAATAAAAAGGAACAAGCGGCTATGGATAATCTTACCAATATAAACGTAATAAAAGAAATACTGTCAAAGCACGGATTTTCTTTCAGCAGAGCGCTGGGACAGAATTTTCTCATAAACCCCTCCGTGTGTCCGAGGATCGCTGAAATGGGAAGCGCTCAAAAGGGCTGGGGAGTTCTGGAAATAGGCGCGGGAGTCGGAGTCCTCACCAGAGAGCTTGCTCTGCGCGCAGATAAAGTGGTATCCGTGGAAATAGACGGGCGTCTCATTCCCGTGCTTGAGGAGACCCTTGCCGACTGCGGAAACGTGACCGTCATAAACGAGGACGTTATGAAAGCCGACCTTTCCGCAATAATAGCGGAGCACTTCCCAAAACTTAAAGTCGCCGTTTGCGCAAACCTTCCTTACTATATAACGTCCCCGATAATAATGAACCTGCTGGAAAGCCGTCTGCCGATTGAATGTATCACGGTAATGGTGCAGAAAGAGGCGGGAGTGCGGCTTTGCGCCGAACCCGGCACCCGTGAAGCGGGAGCTGTCTCGGCGGCGGTAAGATACTACGCGGAACCGAAAATGCTTTTCAATGTGTCGCGCGGCAGCTTTATGCCGGCCCCAAATGTGGATTCCTGCGTGATACGTCTGGACGTGAAAAAAGAACCGGCAGTAAAAGTCAGCGATGAAAAGCTTTATTTCCGCGTCGTGCGGGGCGCGTTTTCACAGCGCAGAAAGACTTTAGGCAACAGCCTGTCCTCCGCGCTGGGGATATCCAAATCTGAAGCGGCGGAGGCAATAAGGGCGGCGGGACTTCCCGAAAATATACGTCCCGAACAGCTTAGGCTCGATGATTTTGCAGCTGTCTCCGAACATCTGAAAGAAGCAGCTGAAAGCTAAATAAAGGAACGCCCCCGTCTTATTTGAGCGGGGGCGTTCCTTCCGAATAAATATCATGCTTTGATTGTCTCATAAACGTTCTTTTTCTCGCGGTACCACCTGAACCGGTAATATACGGTATCATACTGTGTTTCTGTCTCATGCGTAAATTTATCAAGGTTTTTCGGGACGTTCAGTCTCTTTTTGACCTCCGCTGCAGCGTTTCTCACAGCTGCGGCCTCAGCGTTCCTCTCTGTTTTTGAGGGCGTATTGTCCGCCGCAAAAAGCCTGATACGCGCCATCTGTCAAATTACCATTAACAAAGTTCCCGCCGCGATAAGAACGCAGCCGATAATTGACTTGGGCGTAAACTTTTCATGCAGAAAAACAAACGCCAATATCAGAGTAAGCACGGTGCTCATTTTGTCTATCGGTACAACCTTTGAAGCCTCCCCCATTTGCAGAGCTTTGTAGTAGCAAAGCCAGGAAGCCCCGGTCGCAAGTCCCGACAGGATCAGAAATATCCAGCTTTTCCTGCCGATGTCTCCGATACCGGTGTGTGCGTTTGTTATAAAAACCATTCCCCAAGCCATAACGAGAACCACCGCCGTTCGCAGAGCCGTGGCAAGGTTTGAGTCCACGCCTTCAATCCCGACCTTTGCAAGAATCGACGTGAGAGCCGCAAATACAGACGATAATACAGCAAATAAAAGCCACATAAAAACCCCTCCGAAAAATCTGCGGCAGACACATTTGTGCCCGCCGCAGAAACCGTTATCAAAATTACGCCTTGGCTTTTTTGGCCTTAGGCTTTTTGCCGATTTTATCTTCAAGAGTCAGCCACAGAGGACAGGTGAAGCATACCGACGAATACGCGCCCGCGATCATGCCGATCATCATAGGAAGCGAGAAAGAAATTATCGACGTTACCCCGTAAACCGCCGCAACGATAGTTACCGCAAGCATTGCCACGATAGTAGTTATCGACGTGTTCACCGAACGTGTCAGGGACTGGTTTATGCTCATGTTGACAATTTCGGTCTTGGTTTTCTTCTTCCGGAACAGTATCTCGTTCTCGCGGATACGGTCGTAAATTACAATGGTATTGTTTATCGAGTAACCCAGTATCGTCAGTACTACCGCCATAAAGTTTGCATTGATGGACATATGGCAGATAATAAACGTTCCGTAAACAATTATACAGTCGTGAAGCAGAGCGGTAACGGCGCATACGCCGGCAAGCCAGCCTCCGATGTTCTTGAACCGCAACGCGATATAAACAATAAGAACGATAAAGGAAAGCAGTACCGCAACGATACATTTAAGAAAAAATTCACGTCCCGAAGACGGGGAAACGTCCGAGGATTCCAGAAGCTCGATGTTGTTTGCGGCGTACTTTTCGGATATCGCGTCCGAAAGAGCTATCTGCTTGTCCGAGGTAAGTCCGCTGTTTGAAATAAGCGAAAGCTGAATGTTGTTCCTGCCCGAGGAAAAATCCTCGCCCACCGTGGAGGTAACGCCTATTCCCTCCAGAGCGGCGGTGGCGTCAGCCTCAAACTGGGACTGATCAATAGCTCCGTCGTAAATATAGGTCAGGATAGTACCGCCCTTGAACTGAATGTCGAGGTTAGCTCCGAAAATAAACGATGAAAGTATCGAGACCGCAATAGCCGCAATGGAAATTATAAAGAACAGCTTTTTGCGGGCGACAAAATCAATATTGAATTTATTGTTCATGTCTGACACCTCCGTAAAGCTTGGGATTTCTTAACGCCTTGAATTTGGACAGGGACGCAAGCATAAGTCTGGAGCAGAGTACGCCGAAGAAAAGGTTCAGCGCAACGCCCGTAAGAAGTGTAAAGCCGAAAGAATAGATCGTTCCTGCGGTTGAGGGACCGAACATAAAGAACACGAAGTGCAGCAGCTTTGAGAAGATGCTGTCGGGAGTACCGAACGCGCCCATAAGGATTATTGCAACAAGTATCATAGTCACGTTTCCGTCGAGGATAGCGGAGAAAGCTCTCCTGAAGCCCGACTCGATAGAACCGTCAAGAGTCTTGCCGTTTGCAAGCTCCTCCCTGATACGCTCGGAGGTAATGATGTTAGCGTCAACACCCATACCTACCGCAAGAATGATACCCGCTATACCGGGTATCGTCAGGATAGAACCGTTCATGAATCCGAAGTAACCCGAAATGAACGCCAGCGTACCCGCTACCTGTCCAACCAAAGCGACAACCGCGACTGCGCCGGGAAGACGGTACAAAGCTATCATAAACACAGCGATGAACGCAAATGCAATAATACCTGCAACAACCATTGCTTCAAGCGCGCCGGAACCGAGACTGGGTGAAATTGTGGAAAAGCTTGCTGTAACAAGCTTAAAGGGCAGCGCGCCCGAATTGATCTTATCGGCAAGAGCCTTTGCTTCGTCAGCGTCAAAGTTTCCTGTGATTGAAGCGCGTCCGTCCGTGATAGCAGTCTGAACCTGGGGATATGAGAAACAGGTCTCGTCCATCCATATGGAGATGACCCCACGGGACGGAGCAAGCTTTGTTGTAGCGTCCGCAAATTTCTTTGCACCCTCGCTCGTAAGCTCAAGGCTTACCTGCCATTCAAGGTTCCCCGATTTGTCCTCGCTGTATGCGGCGTAGGCCTCCTGTACGTCCGAACCCACAAGGATAACGTTATCCTTTGTCACGCCGGTGTACATACCCGCCTCGTCCACCTCGTAGCCCTCGCGGAAGGTCAGCTCGGCAGTCTCGCCCAGCTCCTTTACCGCTTCCTCAGGGTCGAAGTTCGCTTCGCCCTCTTTCCAGGGAAATCTTACGATTATACGGTCGTTCCCGTAATCGATAAAGCTTTCGTAATCGGTGATACCCAGGTTTATCATACGCTGAACTATAACCTCTTTGGCAGCGTCAAGCTGCGCGTCGGTAGCGTCGATATCCTCCGGTGAAGTAAAGGTAACGTCAACGCCGCCCCTGATGTCAATACCGAAGCGGATGTTGTCAACGCCTTTGACATAAACTGTATTCATATCGCCGTAGTATGTGGTAACTCCAAAAAATACGGAAGCCGCAAATAAGAGTATAAGCGCAAAAACGACGAAGAAAACAGGCTTTTTTATTTTCCTCACGATTTAACCTCCTGTTTTGTTACATTCTGCAACACAAATTATCGTTTTATTATAGCATTTTTTTCTTTATCTGTCAATACCTGTTTTTCCTGAAAATGCGTAAAAAAGCAAAAACGGAACGCATTTATCAGCGTTCCGAATGTGTTTGTATCAGTTTGAGGTTTTTATTCAATACCGGTATCACATATTCCCGGTCAGGTGCATGAGTATCGCCGTTACCGCCACAGGACAGGTCTCGCACCTGAGTATACGTTCGCCAAGCCATATCCTGATTGCTCCCGCCGCCTCAGCCATGTCCGCCTCGGCTCGCTCAAAGCCTCCCTCGGAGCCTATCATTACGCCTATGGACCCGCTTTCCGGCAAACTGACTTCCGAAAGCCGCCTGCCCCCGTTTTCGTAGCAGAAGAGCTTAACGGCACATTTTTTCATATCCTCAACAGCTCCGCGCATATCGGTCAGCGGAGCTATTTCGGGTATCATTCCCCTGCCCGACTGCTTAGCCGCCTCTTCGGCGATACGGCGCATACGCTCAAGCTTTTTTTCAGCGGACTTGCCCTCCGGTCTGGAAACGCACCTTGCCGAAATAAACGGAACTATCCTCGTTATTCCCAGCTCGGTAGTTTTCTGTACGATATAGTCAAGCTTGTCCTGCTTGGGAAAAGCCTGATAAAGCGTGACCGCCGCAGTCGGCTCGGAGCGGCTCTGCTCTGAACTTTCCACGCGGCAGACCACCTCGCTGCCGTTCATGCTTTCAATGCGGCAGAAATAATCAGTCCCCGAATGACAGAACGTGACCGGATCGCCGACCTTCATTCTCAGGGAATATCCCATATGAACCGCATCGCTTCCTGTTACGGTAATAATATCATCCGCAGGCTTGTCGGTAAAAAATCTCGGCATTTCGGCACTCCCCCTGTTTCTACTTGACTACGCGGTTCTTTCCGCTGTTTTTTCCTGCATAGAGCTTTTGGTCGGCGGCGGTGATGACCTTGTCTATCGTCGAAGACGGATCGAACTCCGCCACGCCGAGAGTCATAGTTGTTTTTATATCGTTCCCGCCAAAGACCAGACTGCAGTTTTCCACGGCTGAACGTATTTTTTCCGCCGTATCCGCCGCGCCGTCAAGGGAACGGTTTGTAAGTATGAGAAACTCCTCTCCTCCCCAGCGGCATATCCTGTCGCCCTCCGCAATACAGCCTCTGCAAGCGTCGGAAACAGCTTTGAGAGCCTCGTCTCCGCAGTCGTGACCGTAGCTGTCGTTAAGCTTTTTAAAATTGTCGATGTCGCTCATTATCAGAGAAAACGGTTCCTTTCCCCCGGCGGCGTCTAAAAGATACTCATGCATTTTACGGCGGTTGTAAAATCCGGTAAGGGTATCCTTTGACGCAAGTTTAGCAAGCTCGGCGTTTTTCTGCCGCAGTACCGTCTGAGCCGCGTTTATTTCCGAAGCGAAAATCAGCGAATATACAAGCAGCAGCGTAAATGTGCACAGCATATTTATAAAATAAACAGTCTGTACAAAAAGCGTGCTGTCCGTACTGTAGAGCGGCAGATTGTAGTAAGAGTACATTCTGCATGAAATAAACACGGCAAAGCTTACTATGCCGAATATCGTGGATATTTTTATTCCTCTCAAAGGATTTTTAAGCGCAAATGACATATCAAATCCCACGGGAACAATAGCTATCAGGTACATTGCAAAACCAAAATCCCACCCTGCCGTATAGATAGCCAGCATGGAATGGAGCGGAACCTCCACACATATATACGCAAACACCCAGCCGAGGGCGTTGCGTCTTATAAAAGGCAGGCAAAGCAGATATCCGGCTACGCTGCAAATGTTGTATACTGTCATCGGGAGCGAGCCTATCGTTACGAAAACATAGACCAGAAGCACGTGAACGCAGGCTATCGCGGCGGTTATCACGCTGTACTTCGTTCTGTCGCTGATCCTTACGGTACCGTTGATTATCCCTTTTACAGAATATGTAAATTTCACTCGTCTTCCTCCGATCCGAAATTCGGCGTCATACCTCCGCTGCAGACCGGCGGAATAATACGACGAATATTGTATTTATTATACATCGTCCGGATAAAAATGTCAACCTCGGCAAACGGGTCATCATGGAAATCAGTTTTGCTGATAAAATAAATTTAAAATTCCAACAAGCTTTCTAATCCTTGAAGGACAATGCTTTGTAATTGTTTAAACAAATCTGCGCAGATCTGCACAGGTATGCGCAGTGGAACTTAGTCCGCGGGAGCTCCCTGCTAAACAAAAATCCGCATTGCATTGCAAAATCGATTCCCTTGGATTTTGACAGGAAACTCTTGACTTTTAATCCGCAATATGTTAATATTGTATTAATAACATTGGGAGGAATGATTATTATGGAGCAGAATATTTTTGAATGGAGCAATGACTACAGCATAGGAGTTAAGTCAATCGACGACGCTCACAAGCAGCTTTTTTCAATTGTTGGACGCATCATAAGAAATTTTATGGATAATAATTTTGAAAAAAACAAAATGACCTGCATCGAGGCTCTTAAGTACCTGAAAAGCTATGCAATAAAGCATTTTGCCGAGGAGGAGGCTTATCAGCTTTCCATCGGTTATCATGGCTATAAAATGCACAAAAAGGTTCACGACAATATGCGTGACGTGGTTATCCCCGCTCTGGAAAGGGAGGTAACGTCTCAGGGCTATTCCATGGAGTCCATGGAGCATTTTGCGGGAGCCTGCGCAGGCTGGCTGGCGGCGCACGTTCTTATCGAGGATCAAGCGATAACCGGAAAAGTGCGGAGCAGATGGAAACAGATACCCGACGACAGCGGAACGGACAGGCTGGAGGAGATCGGCAAAACCGTTATTAACGGCTTGTTTCAGGTTCCCGCGACGCTTGTAAGCAAAAACTATCAGGGCTATGAGCTTGGAAAGCTCTTCTGCTACTGTGATGAATTTACCGACAAATTCGGCACGGTCTATACCGTTACAACCGCCGTTGAAGAGCCTATGGTCGAAAAGGTCGTATCAAAAATAATGAACAAAAAGGCTTTCGAGCTGAGCGAGGTAATGCAGCCGATGATCGCGGAGATCGTTAAGTCCTTTGATTCAACGGTTATCAAGGCTTTTGAATCCGAGGCGCTTGAAAATACCAACAGCGTATTTTTAAAGAGCAAGGATTTTTACGAAAGCTTTGAAGCAGGGTATCCCGATTACAGTATGCTTTGGAGGACTATGTACGGATATATTGCTCTCTGCATAAGAAGAAAATCCGCAATAGCAATATAGTAATATAGCAATATAGCAATGCAGCTATACATAAACATTTTTGAAAAACGGAAAGAGGGAGGACAAACAGTCTGCCCTCTTTTTTTAAAAACTTTTTTAATATGACGTACTGTTGTCACATTATGTGTGTTATACTCGTTTCAAACAACAAAAATGAAACGAGGTAATCATATGAATTACGAAATTGTTGAACTGAAAGAAAAAAACGCCGCAGTCCTTACCGCAAGGACAAACAACGCCTCTCCCGAAATGGGAGCCGTCATCGGCGGACTCTGGCAGAAATTCTACTCGGAGGGAATTTATAATTCCGTGAAAGACCGTACCGACGCTTATGCTCTTGGTCTGTACACGGAGTATTCCTCCGACGAAAAGGGAGACTACACCGCCGCAGTAGGCTGCGCAGTAAACGGTGCGGACAAGCTTCCCGAAGGAATGAGCGTTATAAGAATCCCTGCGGGAAAATATGCGGTGTTTTCCATAACGGGAGAAATGGATACGGCGGAACAGCTTGCCGCGATTCAGAAGCTGTGGCAGGAATTATGGGTCATGGACTTAGACCGAGCCTATGTCTGCGATTTTGAGGAGTACCGCAGCGCCGACCCGAAATTCGCGGATATACGCGTTTACATTGGATTGAAATGAGGTAAAGTTTATGAGCAGACCAACCACAAAGGACGAACTGCTGAAAGCGGCGGATGAAAATTACGCTAAGCTGAACAAGCTTATTTCCTCTCTTACGGAGGAACAGCTTGAAGCCTCCTTTGACTTTTCTGAGGACGTGAAAAAGAAAGAAGCGCATTGGAAGCGGGACAAAAATCTTCGGGACGTTCTTATCCATCTTTACGAGTGGCATATGCTTCTCCTGAACTGGGTGAAAGCAAACGAGAACGGTGAAAGCAAACCGTTTCTCCCCGAGCCGTACAACTGGAAAACCTACGGCGAAATGAACGTAAAGCTTTGGGAAAAGCACCAGTCCACAACGCTTGAGGAGGCAAAGGCTCTTGTGGAAAAATCCCACGCCGAAACAATGAAGCTTGCGGAAAAATACACCAACGAGGAGCTTTTCACAAAAGGATATTTCAAATGGACGGGCGGAAATGCGCTTGGCTCTTACTTTGTTTCCGACACGTCAGGCCACTACGACTGGGCGATGAAAAAGCTGAAAGCCCACGTCAAGAACTGCAAGGGGAAGTGAGCTTTATGGATACGGAATTTTCACAAAAGCTTCCCGCTCTGTGGAAGAAAATCGGTTCTCACGGAGTAATGGTTTTATCCACCTGCTCCGAAAACAGAGTAACTTCCCGCCCTGTGAGCGCGGTGGTACTGAATGGAAAATTTTACTGTCAGACAGATGAGAATTACCTGAAATTCAGGCAGCTTTCTGAAAATGAAAACGCCGCGTTATCAGTTAAAAACTTTTCCATAGAGGGAAAGTGCCGCAATATCGGAAGACCCGCCGAAAATGAATTTTTTACAAAGGCGCTGAAAAAATATTTTCTGCCCGCCTATATGAACTACTCGAAGCTTGAACAGGAACGGGTTTTGGAATTTGTCCCCACGCTTATATATTCATGGAGCTATGAGCTTGCAAAACCTTATATGGAATACTGGGACTTTGAAAATTTGTCCTACCGAAAGGAGTACAAGCTATGACCTATGATGAGTGTAACGCACTGGAGTCCGCTGAAGAAAAGATTTCCGCAAGCGTTGCGCCATGCGGACTTATCTGCGAGCTTTGCAGCGAACGCACACATTGCAAAGGCTGCAATTTCAGCAGGCAGGAGGAAATAGAGTGCTGCTGCTTTCAGCGGAAATGCTGTGACGAAAAGAATTTAAAGGGCTGCTGGGAATGCTCGGATTTCCCCTGCGGAAAGGATATGCACGACCTTTCCAAGCACGGCGTAAGACTTGTGGCTTTTGTGCGGTACATAAAAGAAAACGGTATGGAACGCTTTGCTAAAAGGATAGCCGAGAATGAGAAAAACGGCATTATCTACCACCGCGACCAGAAAAACTACACGGGGGACTACGATGTTTTCAGCAAAGCGGAGGACGTTATTGCTCTTATCGAAAACGGAAAGGAAACTGTTCTGAATGGAAAAACTTGACTACAAAAAAGCCTTTAAGGACTTGTATCAGCCCGCCGCAAAGCCCTCGCTTATTGACGTTCCCGAAATGATATTTTTTGCGGTGAACGGCGAGGGCGACCCCAACACCTGTCCCGCCTACAAGGAGGCAATGGAAATTCTGTACGGGCTGTCTTTTACGGTAAAAATGTCCAAAATGAACGGCACACAGCCAGAGGGTTATTTCGAATATGTGGTGCCTCCGCTGGAGGGACTTTGGTATGCGGACGGTGTTGACTTTGACGGACTGAACGTTACCGACAAAAACAAATTCAAGTGGGTGTCAATGATACGCCAGCCCGAATTTGTCACCGAGCGGGTCTTTGAAGACGCACGGGAAAAGCTTGCAAAGAAAAAACCGCAGCTTGACCTTGGCAAAGCGCGGTTTATAAGGAATACCGAGGGACTGTGCGTTCAGATAATGCACAAGGGTTCTTACGACAGCGAACCCGAAAGTATTCTGAAAATGAAAAAGTTTGCGGAGGAAAACGGCTTGCCGGAGGACTTTTCCGCAGAAAGACTTCACCACGAGATATATTTGTCCGACCCGAGAAAGTGCGCTCCCGAACGGCTTCGGACGGTCATCAGGCACCCCGTGCGCCGCGGTTGATAAATGATAAAAGCAGTTAATTTATAAGCCTGTCGGAAACGCTTACGCTTAGGGAACTGTCCTCAAGATAGCTTTCGGCGTTTTCGCAGTACCGCTCGTAAAACCCGGGACAGTCCCGCCGGACAAGCTTTTTTATGCCGAAAAGATCGCAGGAATTGTACCAGACCGCTGATGAAAACGCGCCTATGCAGGAATCCCGAACGCTTTCCCGCACGGCTTGTTCTATCAGCGGTTCGCTTATTCCGTCGGGATTTTCGGCAATATAGAGCTTAAGCTTTATGTGAGCGGACACAGTGAGAACGTCCTCCGATTCCTCCGCTTTCAGACTTGTTTTCGCTCCTGTTATGAAAGCTGCTGCGCGCTTGCCGTCCACGGTCACGGGGACGGTTATTTTGTCTCCGCTTTCAAAGGCGTCAAGCAACAGCTTTACTCCTGCCGCGTCATCTTCGGAAAGATATCCGGCAGTACCGTTTTTACGCGCAAAGGTCAGACCGTCAAACCGGACTGTCTTATTTTCCGCTCTCACTATTGGCAGCGCCGCCGCGCAGTCCAGTACTCCCGTATCCGCGGCAAGCTTGGCCGCCGAGGTATAGACGGTTTTTCCCTGCGCGGCGGTCAGGGACATTATGGTCATAAGCTGCTCGGCGGAAAATGAACCGTCTGTCAGAAGAGTTTCCGTAACGGCGGCGGGATCGTCGGAATACGCCACGGGACAGGCGGGGGAAACGCTTCCGTCAAGAAAAAGCGCAAGCTCGTCGGATGGATTTTCAATGCCGCTTCCGATTATCAGCATTTTAATATGTCCCAGAAAAATTCTCTTTCCCGCCTCCGTTTCCGCGTCCGCGACAGCCGCCTGAACGGTGACTCCGCTTCCGCTTACGGAAACGCTGTTTGCTTTGCTTACGTCCGGCTCGGCGGTGCCGCTTTCGGACTTGTAGAGCTGTAAGCTGACGGTGTAAATGCCGTCCTCCTTTTCAAGTCCCATAAGCTGGACGAACGCTCTTTCGCCAACCTCCGTACCGCCGAAGCAGCCCGTGAAAAGAAGCGCGGTCAGAGCCGCAGCCGCAAGGTACAGCCCACGTTTTATTTTCATCATTGCAGACTTTCTCCCCTTTCGATTTTTTCGGAAGGACTTTTTCGTCTCCCGATTTTTCCCGAAATTATCAGGGCGATAAGGGGAATGATACCCGCCAAAATAATTACCGCCCAGCCCGAGCATATAAGACTGTACAGTTCCTCAAGAGAGCCTCTTGCCGTTGTTACAGCGAAAAGAATGCCAAACACAAGCAGAGCCGATACCGCCGTCCTGAAGCGCATTTTCGGGAAAACCTCCCCGAAAAGCTCGGCGGCAATGTGCAGGAAAAGCGCGGCGTTCAGGGCGGCGGTTATCGTCCATACGATAAGATAGAGGGAGTCGCTGCGCTGAATAAACCGCTCTCCGCCGAATGTACCGAGGGCGAGAAACGGGTAATCCGAAAGGACTGCAAAATCCCCGAGAACTGCGGCGATGAGCAGCATTACCGTTTCGGCAAGCACAAGCTTTGCAGTAAGGAACCCGTAAACGCCGCACCTCAGCTTATCGCGGACGCGTCCCGCAAGAAAAGCTGCCGCGCATATCTCGCCGTTCCGGGAAAGATCGTCCAGAACTGCGGAGAAAAGTCCCCTCGCCTCCAAGGGTTCAAAGTACAGATTTGCGCTGTCGGCGTCTCCCGCAGAGGAAAAGACCATTGCTGCGAGAGCAATAATAAATATCCAGAACAGCAGTACCGCGCTCCGTCCCAGAGCCTCCGTGCCGAGACAGGCGCAGTATACGCATACCGCCAGTATCACAGCAATCCAGAGCAGACTGTCTGCGTACGGGAAAAAGCGCGCGCTAAGAAAACGCTGAAAATGCATCAGGCTGTTTGCCGTGTAAAACAGGAAAAACAGCAGATACAGCGCGGCGGCAACTGTTCCGCATATATTGTTTTTATCCAGTATCACCGAGGTCGCGCTTCTGCCGAGAAGCACCACCGGTATCAGCAGCGCCGCCTGTACCGCCGTGGAAACAGCGGCGGCTGTCAGCCGCAGGGAGAGTCCCTCTCCGTCCCGCGCAAACGGCACAAAGGTCATAAGGGTAAATACCCTGCACATAAACAGCAGGAGCAGGAACTGCCCCCAGCCGATATAGCGTTTTGTTTCTTCCATAAAAAACCGCCTTTTTCATATAGTCAGAGTATAGTGGACAGAAGATGAGCCGTCCGCGTTTGACGGTTACTGTTCACTGCTTACTGCCGGTCCATATCAACGCCGTGAAGCTTTTCAACGCTTGCCCGTCCCTTTGCCATTCTGGGAAAGCCTATCCGTGTAAGCACGTCCCGCATGGCTTTCGGAGTAAACGGAGACAGCGGAGACATAACAGGAGCTCCGTGATTTTCAAGAGCGCATATATTCACCAGTACGGCGGCGGCTAAAAGGGATATTCCGTAAAGACCGCTTATACCTCCAGCGGCAACAGCGATGAATCTCAGCACGGTTATCTGCTGATTAAGGCTCGGTATCACAAATGAAGCCGTTACCGATATGGCGCAGGCAAGCAGAAGCGGGTTTGAAATTATCCCTGCGGACACCGCCGCGTCGCCTATTATAAGTCCGCCCACGATAGATACAGCTCCGCCAACGCTTTTGGGCAGACGTACACCCGCCTCGCGGATTATCTCGTAAAAAAGCAGTACTATAAACGCCTCAACGGCAATAGGAAGAGGCGCGGTCTGTTCCGCGGAAGCAAGGGTCATAAGCAGGGTGTGATTGAATAGCTCCGGGTGGAACGTCACCACGGCAACGTACACCGCAGGCAGGAATACCGCAAGAAAAAAGGACAAGTATCTTATCCACCGTATCATAAATGCGTAAAACGGACGGAAATTATAGTCGTCCAAAGTCTGGAAATTCTCGATAAAAAGAGCGGGACACACAATTGCAAAGGGCGTGCCCTCGATAAGGATACCTATACGTCCCTCTAAAACTTTTGCGCAGAACACATCGGGACGCTCCGTTACCGACACCCCCGAAAACAAAGCGGGCTTCGGGTTCTCCATAAACGGCTCAACGTAGCCGCTGCCCAGTATGCTTTCAAGGGGAAGCTCCTCAAGCTTTTTCCGTATCTTTTTTACAAGCTTCATGGGAACGCGGTCGGTCATGTAGGCGATTATCACGTCCACCTTGCTTACCTCGGTTATGGGAAAAAGCTCGAACCTCAGCAGGGGAGACTTTATCCTCCTGCGCACAAGGGACATATTCGTCCGCACCGTTTCCACAAAACCTTCGTGAGAACCGCGGATATTTCCCTCGGTGGAGGGTTCGCTTATCCCGCGGGTCTCGTAGCCCTGAACTCCGAAGGCAAAGGCTTTCGGGCAGCCGTCTATAAGCAGCACCGCAAACCCGCTCATAAGTCTGTGGATAAGCTCGCCGTACTTCTGGGGCATTCCCCTGTCGATAGCCATAAGCATATTATCGTGTATATGAGAAAAAAGCTTGTCGGCTGTTGTGTACTTTTCGGGATCGAGGCTTGTCAGCGGAGCCAGTATCAGATTGGTTATAGTCTGGGTGGATATCATTCCCTCAAAGCAGATAAGATTGCAGGCTATGTTTCCGATAAAAAAAGGATTCAGCAGCAGGTCGGAGCTTTTGCCGAGAACGGTCTCGATATTGGAAACGTTTTCCGCAAGAGTCGGAGACAGCGGCGTATCCTTATAGTCGAACAGATTTGACGGGTTCATTTCATACTCCTTGTCATTATTTTTCATGGATATTATTACCGTTTACAGCAAAAAAATACATGGAATTTTTCCGTCTGGACGGGGAATAATTTTCAGAGGAAACAAAATTCAGCCGGGAAGTTTGTTGGGAATATAAATTTATGTTTTTCGCACAAATGTAATTAACCCGCCAGAGCTTGACCAGCCAAGCTGAACACAGCTTGATTAACTAAGCTCTGGCGAAGTAATAACAATAGTGCGTTAAACTTAAATTTATCATATCAAATTAATCTCCGCGTCTATCATATATCCTTATAATTTTTAATTTTTGTTTTCTGAAAGGTGTTTTTCCATGTCGGTAGTTTTCATAAGAGCTATAATACTTTATTCATTGCTTATTTTTTCCGTCCGCCTAATGGGCAAACGGCAGATAGGCGAGCTTCAGCCCTCGGAACTGGCGGTAACTATCCTCATATCCAACATAGCCACGCTTCCTGTCGAGGATACGGGTATGCCGCTGCTGACGGGTATTGTCCCGATAATAACCCTTGCGGGTCTGGACGTTATAATGTCCTGGCTGGAAATAAAAAGCCGCGTCATAAGACGTTTGTCCTGCGGCGTTCCGATAATTATAATCAAGGACGGCAAGCTCGACCAGAAGCAGATGAAAGCCATACGCTTTACCGTGGACGACCTTATTGCCGCACTCCGCGGTCAGGGAATATTCGACATAAGCGAAGTGCAGTTTGCGGTAGTGGAAACCACGGGAAGCCTTTCGGTGTACCAGAAATACCAGTACCGAAACACTACCAACGAGGATATGTCCCTTAAGGGAAAAAGCAAGAACCCGCCGGAAGTGGTTATATCGGACGGCGAGTTTGTACGCGGCGCAATGAAGCGTCTGGAGCTTACCGAGGAATGGACGGAAAATATCCTTAAAAAAGAAAAAACAGCCGTTAAGGACGTCTTCCTTATGACTGTCGATAACGACCGCAATTATTCTCTTATTGAAAGGGAGTGAGCCTGTGAGCCGCCTTATAACCTCCGTCTCCCTTATGCTGGCAATAGTGGCGTACTCAATTTTCGCCGCCTTTGTCATAAGGGACGAAAACGACGAACTTGACAGCATTATTGAAGAAATTACTGTTTGCACTCAGAATAACGACGCTGAAAAGGCTTCCGAAGCCGCAGACAAGCTTAATAAAAAATGGAGCAGATTTGAAAGAAAAATGAGTATTTTTGTCCGTGACGACAAGCTCAACACCATAAGCACCTCCGTGTCGCGCGTAAAGCCTTATCTGGAAGAAGCAAACGACGAGCTTGACGCAGAGCTTAGAAATATAAGCCGCCAGCTCGATCTTTTGTACCGCATGGAACTGCCCACATGGTACAATATTCTTTAGAGTACAGAAAACGGGGACGGTTTTCCGTCCCCGAATTTTTATCTTCTTTTCAAATCCACGCAAGCCACTATCAGTTTTCCGTCCCTGCCGTAAAGATGAGACGATATTGTCTTGCAGCTTTTGCCGGTGGCGCTCGATATGTACCAGCCCGAAATGAACGGATCCTCGATCTGCTCTTTTACTGCGTAAAAATAGTTTTTGATATCGTGGTTCACTCCTTTTATTGCGGGAGTGTAGCCCGGCAGTATCTCGCATCCTTCCGCCATTGCCGTATCGGATATCTGGAACCCCTTTTCGTCTATCAGGAACACGCACTCGATCTCCTTGTGCTCCGAAACGTACTGCTTCAGCGCGTCGTCGTATTCATCCCTGTCCATACCGGTGAGAGTGCTTATAAGATCGTAGACTATCCTCTTGTAAGTCTCGATCTGTACGTTTACCACCGTGGGATTTTTCTTTATGCTGAGATTAAGTTTCAATGCCGCGTCCTCAAGCTTGAGCCTTGCCTCGTTCGAGAATATGTAGTTAAACTGCTCCGGCTTTGAAAAATAGAAGCCCTGGAAGTAGTCCACGCCCATAAGCATACAGGTGATTACTTCGTCCACAGTTTCAACGCCCTCCGCCACCGTCATCGCGCCCAGACGCTTGGCGGTGTTTATTATGGACTTGAAAACCTCCTGATTGTAGGTGTTGGACTCGATACTGCTGACGATAGCCCGGTCTATCTTGATGATATCGGGATTGACCAGCATTATCCTGTTCATTGTGTCAAGACCGGTGCTAACGTTGTCGAGAGCTATCAGAAAGCCTTTCGAGCGGTAGAAATCCACGAACATCATCAGGTCGTAGCTGTCGTTTACGTAGGACTCGTTAAGCTCTATAACCACGTTTTCGGGAGAAATATGGTTCTCGGCGGCGGTCTTCATTATCTCGCCGTTTCCGGGTACGATATTGTTCAGCACCGACGTCTCGAAATTTATAAACAGCGTGGGAGCGGATTCATGCCTGTGCGTAAATGCGCTCATAGCCTTTTCGCGGCAGAGCCTGTCAACGTAAAGCACGCAGTCGTTTTCGTGAGCGTAATTGAACAGGAAACCGGGAGAGACCGATTCCCCGTGGTAATCCCCACGCGCGAGAGCCTCGAGGCCGATGATTTTTTTTGTGTTCAGGGAATATATCGGCTGAAAATCCACATAGATGTCCTTATTTTCAATGATCTCGCCGACTATTTCGGAAGTGATATTCATAACTTACTCCTGTTGGAAATTATGGAAAGGGTTGACAGTCGTATTTCGGCATACAAATAAGAAAAAGCATACAAGGCAGAACGGAGGACTGTGCGCTCCGCCGCGGAAGACTTCTCAGTCCTCCGTTCTGCCGGTTTTTCCGCAGGCCTTGTCGTAAAGCGCATAAAGCTTCTGAACGCCGTTTTCAAGGAAATAGTAATGCGATATGTAGGGTATCAGCAGAGCCAGCATAAGCGCGGCGGCGGCAAGCATACCGGCGTTTTCCGAGACGAAAAAAGCGATAAGGCTCATGAACATAAGCAGCGCGAAAAGTATTGTCACCAGCAGGTGGACAAGTCTTTCATGCTGCATAAAGCCTATCTTGACAAGCATTTCCGACCGCAGCTCCGCAAGATCCGCGCCGCCGTTTTCAAGCGCGGAGACAACAAAAGCAATATACTCGCTGAAATATTTTTTCACGCAGTACCGCCCCGTTTCAAAGCAAAGAAATATCCGTATAATTTACATACAGTATAACATATATGCCAAAAGTTTTCAACGGATTTACAAAAAAATATGCAATAATCTGCGAATTTTGTTTGTTTTGACGAACGGTTTTGCAGTGCGGAAACTGCGGAAGCATAGTTCGGGTCATTGATTTTCAAGCATATCCAGCGCGCGGCGTATGAAATCGGATTTTGATATGCCCTCTTTTTTGCAGTAGTCGTCCACGCGCTGTTTTTCTTCGGGTTTTAAAATTGTGGAAAATTTTGCGTAGTGTTCTTTTTGATATTTTGTATTGTATTCGCTTTTGTTGAATTTGGGCGGTCTTTCCATATATTTTTCCCTATCCAATAGCAACACTTCATTTTGTTTTCTAATTATTAATTAAAAATTCACAAATTATAAATTGCAGTATTGGTTCTAATGTGATATAATTATAAATGTAACAAGAAAAGCTAATGATTGTCAATGTAAAACAGAATAGCAGATTCAATGAGTTCACGTTTGGAAATTTCTTTTTTTATACAATAATCTTCAAGAAGTTTGTAAACATCATTGCTTACGTTTATTCCGATTTTTCTGTTGCTTTCGTAGTATTTATTTAAAGCTTTTTCTTTTGCTTCTTTGGTTGACAAGTAATCACCCCCGATAAAATATGAAAGGACTGTTTATTATGAGTGAACTGATAAAAGAATTTTACGACTCGGAGCTGTGCGAAGCAAGCCGCAGCTTTGAACTTTCGGAAGAGGGCAAGGAGGCACTGAAAATACGCGACAATCTGTATGAACAGCTTGAAAAAAGCCTTAGCAAAAAAGACCTTGACATGCTTGAAAGATATTTAGACGCAAACGGTATCCTAAGCAATGAAGAAATTTTCCACGCCTATATCGGCGGTATGAAAGACCTGATACGCTTCGCTTCCGGAATCTTTATGTAGCGCCATTTTATACATATAGTAATAAGTTCGCTAAAGTTTACAGAAATGCCCTTGCAAATATCCTTTAAGCGGACACTCGCCGCACTTGGGACTCCGCGCCGTGCAGAACTCTCTGCCAAAAATAACCAGCCTGTGGCAGAAATCGCTTCCCGCTTCGGGTGGGACTATTTTCAGAAGCTCCTGTTCAACCTTTTGAGGCTCCTTTTCCTTTGTAAGACCCAGCCGTCCGCAGATACGTATGCAGTGGGTGTCGGTGACAATGGCCGGCAGACCGTGAACGTCCCCCATGATAAGGTTTGCGGTCTTGCGTCCTATGCCGGGAAGAGTTGTAAGCTCCTCAATGGTTCTGGGCATTTCGCCGCCGAAGTCGTAAAGAAGTCTGCGGCACATTCCCACAATGCTTTTCGCCTTGGTCTTGTAGAGACCGCAGGGCTTGATTATCTCGGCTATGTCGTTCTCGTCCGCCTCGGCAAAAGCTTCAAGGGTGGGGTACTTCTCAAAAAGCGGCTTTGTGACAATGTTCACCCGCGCGTCGGTGCACTGGGCGGAAAGACGACCCGCTATCATAAGCTCGTAGGGCTTTTCATAGGTAAGAGAGCACCGCGCGTCGGGGTAAATAGCCGCAAGCCCCTCGATCGCAAGGGCGGCTCTTTCTTTTTTAGTCATTGATATGCTCCTTTCCCTCAATTATCCCGATATATCTTTCCAGCTCCTCCCGCTCGTAAAGCTCTATCATTTCCGCAAGCGCGGAGGGGCTTCCGGTGCGGGAATAGCTGTCAAAGGCGTCATAGTACCGCACTCTGTCGGTAAATTTGATATTCACCGGCAGCAGACCGTTTTTCATAAGCTCCAGATTGAGAATCAGCCGCCCTGTCCTGCCGTTGCCGTCGATAAACGGGTGTATGGTTTCAAACCTGAGATGAAATTCTGCAGCCGCCTCAATAATATTGGTACTTCGGCAAAGTCCGCTGTAATCGGTAATAAGCCGCTCCATTTGTTCGGGTACAAAATACGGCTGGGGCGGAGTATGCTCCGAGCCAGCTATTGTAACGGGAACGCTTCTATAAACGCCTCGGTTTTCTCTGTCTCCCATAAGAACAAGCGAGTGGATATCCTTTATCACTTTTTCGCTTATGGGAGCTTTTTCTTTTGACAGATCGGAAATATACTCGAAAGCGTCCCTGTGGCCTATTGCGTCGAGGTGTTCGCGGAGCGGTTTCTCAGCAACCGTAACGCCCTCTCCAAGTATCAGAGCAGTTTCCCGCAAAGTAAGGGAGGATCCCTCTATAGCGTTGGAGTGGTAAGTGCTGCCGACTATAAATTCGTCCCTGAGACGTTTTAGCTCCCCGCCGTTCAATGGGCGCATTCCCGCAAGCTTTTTTCTCAGTTCTTCAATTTTCGGAAAGTCCATTTTTTTCTTTTTCCCCCTTTTCTTCAACAGCGCGTCCCTTTACCTCGAACCAGAACGTGCTTCCCGCGCCAAGCTCGGAACGCACCCCGAATTTGAAATTGTGCCGTTTCAGTATCTGCTTCACAATGGAAAGCCCAAGGCCGGTGCCTATTACCTCACGCTTGTTTTTTTCAGCGCGGTAGTACCTGTCGAATATAAGCGGCAGCAGATCGGGTTCGATACCCTTGCCCGTATCGGTTATTTCGATGCGGGCGGTGTCTTTGTCTTTTATAAGCAGGTTTATATAGACGTTCTTGTTTTCCCCTGTGTAGTTCACGGCGTTGTTTATCAGGTTGTAGAGAACCTGCTCTATTTTGATGATGTCCGCTTCCGTTTCAAAATCTGTTTCGGCATTAACATAGAAGCTGTAGCCCTGCTGCTCCGACAGCAAAGTGTATCTGCCCATGATTTCGTGAATTTTTTTTGTAATGGAGAACTTGCTCAGGTTAAGTCCCTCGGAACCGCTCTCCAGCTTTGAAAGGTCGAGGATATCGTTTACCAGCGCGGCAAGACGGTCGCTTTCCTCAATAATGATGTTCACGTGCTCCGAACGCTTTGCGGGATTGTCTCCGGAAAGATCACGTATCATCTCCGCATAGGCTTTCACCATTGTAAGCGGAGTACGCAGGTCGTGGGAAATATTTGCAATAAGGTCGCGGCGGAGAGAATCCACCTTTGATATCTCTGCGGCGGCGTAGTTAAGAGTCTCGGCAAGGGTCTCCGTTTCGCTGTAGCCCCTGCCGTCGAACTCGGCGGAATAGTCTCCGTGCCCCAGTTTTTTCGCGGACTTTGTAATGCGGACTATAGGAGTTTCGATAAGTCTTGCAAGAAAGTAGGATATGCCCAGTCCCAGAACCAGAAGCATAATGCTTATCTGAAATATCTGACTGTTGATGATAGTTTTTGTGGAGTCCAAAGGCTCCAGAGAGGTGTTCAGGAAAATGTAGCCGCTTGGGTCTGCGCGGTCTCCCAGAACCATAACGAACAGCATTGTGTCGGTGTTGAACCGCGGGTTCTTGACCTCGGCATAGTAAATCCCCGAAGAGCTTGCAACAGCCTTTGCCCTGTACCTATAGAGCCCCGCCGAGTAAATGCCGTGGACAAGGCAGTTGTTCGCCATCATATCGTAGGAATAAACTCCGTTGCCGTAAGCGTCCTGAATGAGTATGCACATATCGTTGTCGTATGCGAGAAGGTCAAGGTTGTCTGTGGTAAATTCATCCTGACTCCAGCCTGTGAGGATATAGCTTGCGGTTTCAAAAATATTCTTTGTTTTCGTGCGCTTGTAGGTGGATTCAAGAGATACCCCGAAGCTGAACCAGAGCAGCGCAATTATGCTTACGATAAAAATAGCGAAATATATCCATACCGTGTTGCGTATGGTCTTGAAATTCTTTTTCACATAATTTCCTTTCCTTTTATGAAAGCGTGTTCACTTCCGTAACGGTCAGACGCGGGGAGACTCTCCGCCGTCAAACTTATAGCCCATTCCGCGGAGGGTGACAATGAATTTGCGGTACTCTCCCAAAGAGCTGCGGAGCATTTTGATATGCGTATCAACGGTGCGGTCGTCGCCGTAAAAGTCGTACCCCCAGACCTCTTCAAGAAGCTTTTCGCGGGAAAGGGCGATTCCCTTGTTCCGCACCAGATAGAACAGCAGATCGTACTCTTTCGGCGTGAGCTGAGCGGGTACTCCGTCGATAGTCACCTCTCTGCCGACAACGTTTATCTCCAGTCCCTCGAAGCGCAGCTTTTCTATCTTGTTTTCTTCTGCGGCTCCGCCCCGCTTCAGAACAGCCTTTATCCTTGCCAGCAGTTCCTTCGGCGAGAAAGGCTTCACCACGTAATCGTCCACGCCTATCTCAAAGCCGAACAGCTTGTCGTACTCCTCGCCACGCGCTGAAAGCATTATCACCGGTATCTGCTTTGTCTTGCGTATTTCCTTGACCGCCGAATAGCCGTCCAGCCTCGGCATCATGATATCCATAACGATAATGTCGAAATCCTCCCTGCGGCAGATCTCCACCGCTTCCATGCCGTTTTCGGCTTCGGCGGTTCCGTACCCCTCAAATTCGGCGTATTCCTTTACAACGTTCCGTATCATTTTTTCATCGTCGACAATAAGAATTTTAGGCATATTTACCGCACTTCCTTTTCTGATTTTTAAAACCGCGGGAACAAAATATGATATGTGAAAAAAGGCAATATCCGTTCTCCGGCATATAACTGTCTGCTGTATATTTTAACATTTAATTGTGACAGTTTTGTGAAACTTTATCCTCTTTTCAGTGTTTATTTTTTATAAATATTGACAAAAATAAAATTGCTTTGTATAATATATTTGTAAGGAATACTAAACGTTATTACCGCGTTTCGACCCCTCCGGCTCACAAGCGTGCAAAGAGCTGCCGGAGCCGACTCGTACGTTTTAAATCATACACAGCATTATATGTCATCGGGAGGAGTGATCGGAATGCGCAAATATTCAAAAATAATCGTTATTATCGCTTCATATGCAGCGTTTGCACTCACGGCTTTAAATATAGCGCTCAGGATACCCGCCTATACGAACGTCATCATGGGCTGCTTTGCCGCGGCGGCGGCAGCATCAGCCGCAATACTTGCGTTCTTCATCATTAATTTTGAAAGGGAAAGAGCCCGCAAGGAACGCGAAAACATCTCAAGGATCATGCAGAGCATAAACGCAATGGCTATCCTTTGGGACGCGGATTTCAGATTCGTGGAGGTAAACAGCTGCCTGACAAACACTATAGGCTATACGTCGCAGGATCTGTCAGATATCAAGACGCTGAAAAAGGTTCTTCCTTCAGACGCTTTCGCTCCAAGCCTTCAGGCGGTGGTGAACAACCGCGATGAGGAATTTTACGTTACCGCAAAGGGCGGCGCAAAGGTCTGCACAATATGGAACACTTCGATAGTAAGCGTTTCCTCCTCCCGCAAGCGCAGCCGCTATCTTATGCTTTCTATAGGTCTCGATCTTTCCGAATCCATCAGAATGAAAGAAGACCTTATCAAATATTCCAAGGAGCTTGCCGAGTCAGAGACCCGCTACAGCCTTTCAATGGAGCTTTCTGAGATCGGACTTCTCCTCAAAGCTTCGGGAAGCAGCAGTTACTACGTTTCTCAGCAGCTCAGGAATATGCTCGGCATTAACAGCGAGTATATTTCGGACGGTGTTCTCAGAGCAAGATTTCACCCGTCCGACGTAATGACCTTTGACGCTCTCGGAGGCGCTATGATAAACTGCGCGGTTCAGGACGAAGAATCTGCCAGAGCCGTTCACTGCACCGAGTTCAGACTTCTATCCGCGGACAATACCTATCACTGGTACCAGTTTCGCTACAAGATCAATCCCGCCGAAACAAAACTTCTTGCCGACATAGGCGGAGCAATACTGGATATTACCCAAAACAAGGAAAAAGACAGCCTTATTGAGAAAATGGCGTATATCGACGACGTTACTCAGATCTATAACAGAAACAAGTTCATGCAGATCGGCCAGGAGACTTTCGAGTGCTCCCGCGATTCGGGAATCACATACTGGGTCATCGTTCTTGATATCGACAACTTTCACATTATCAACGACACCTGCGGCTATACGAACGGAAACAAGCTGCTTAACGAGTTCGGAAAGGTCGTTCAGGATTCCCTTACGTCGGGCGGCTTCGGCGCAAGAATAGGCGGCGATAACTTTGCTCTGCTTATCCGCGACAGCGGCGACGAGAGCCTGCCGGTAAATATTATACGCACTATCCAGGATAAATTCAAGACAATGTGCGCCGATAATTTCTCGTCTCAGGGAATGACCTGTTCGGCAGGCTACTGCAAGATGTCCGACGGCGGCGGGGACTTTGCAAAGGTTCTCGACCATGCAGAGTTCTCCCTCAGTATGTCCGACGGCACCAAAAACGATATTATCCGCTATGACAATGCTGTCCACGACAAGATCATCAAAAGCGCGGCTATCGAAAACGAGCTTGTCAAGGCAATTGAAAACAACGAGCTGGTGCTGTACTACCAGCCGAAAATACACTTGGGCAACGGTACGCTTATCGGCATGGAGGCGCTTATACGCTGGGTAAGATCCGATGGTACGGTAGTTCCTCCCTCGGAGTTTATCCCTGTCGCTGAAAGTTCTCTGCTCATTACTAAAATAAGCGATTTCGTACTGTACGAAGCCTGCCGCCAGAACAAGACATGGCAGGATATGGGACTTCCTCCTATTACGGTTTCGATCAACCTTACAGCCGTTGACTTCTACCAGACCGACGTTAAGGAATCCATTATCAAAGCGCTGGACGCGACCGGTCTCGATCCTCAGTGGCTGGACGTGGAGCTTACCGAGTCCCTTGCCCTGAAAGATATCGACCACGCTATCCAGCAGATGCAGGAGATCAGAGACCTGGGAGTCAAGCTTTCCATGGACGATTTCGGTACTGGCTATTCGTCCCTCAGCTACATTCAGGTGCTGCCTATCACGCTTTTGAAGCTCGACCGTTCCTTTATAATGTATCTTGAAGAGGACGAGATATCCCGCGAGATAGTTTCCGCGGTAATCAGGATAGCAAAGTCCAAGAAGATAGAGACCATTGCCGAGGGCATCGAGACCATAGGTCAGGCGGATATCCTGAAAGAAGCAGGCTGCGACCATGCTCAGGGATATTTTTACGGCAAGCCTATGCCTAAGGATAAGTTTGAGGAATTTATGCAGATGAAAGCGCGTGAATCTGTGCCGGCAAACTCATAACAGTTAAAAGACCCCCGTCTTTTCAGGCGGGGGCAAATGTGGTTTTAACGGACCTATGGTTCTTATCAAAAACGTTTCAAGAGACGTTTACAATATGAGGGAGGAGTTTTATTATGGCAAAAAGAAGAATCGGTATCCTTACAAGCGGAGGCGACTGTCCCGGTCTGAACGCTACTATCAGAGGCGTGGCTAAAGCCTGCTTCGAGCGCATGGGCGAGGACAATGTGGAGATAGTGGGTATCCAGAACGGATACTACGGTCTGATAAACAATATCGCCAAGGAAATGAAGCCCTCGGATTTTTCGGGCATACTCACTCAGGGCGGTACCATTCTGGGTACAAAACGGCAGCCGTTCAAGATGATGTCCGTTATCGGCGAGGACAACGTGGACAAGGTAAAAGCCATGAAGGATACCTATAAAAAACAGAAGCTTGACTGTCTGCTGACTCTGGGCGGAAACGGTACTCACAAGACCGCAAATCTGCTCTCCGATGAGGGTCTGAACGTTATCGGCCTGCCTAAAACAATTGACAACGACATTTACGGCACAGAGGTAACTTTCGGTTTCCATACTGCTGTCGATATCGCTACCGATGTAATCGACCGCCTGCATACCACAGCCGCGTCCCACAGCCGTATACTCATGGTTGAGATCATGGGCAACAAAGCCGGCTGGCTCACTCTTTACGCAGGTATTGCCGGAGGGGCGGATATAATCATAATTCCCGAAATCCCCTACGATCCGCAAAAAGTAATAGACGCTCTCAACAAGAGAAGCGCGGCGGGAAAAGCTTTCTCTATCGTAGCAGTTGCTGAGGGCGCGTTTGATACGGAAGAAGCAAAAATGAAGAAGAAAGAACGCGCAAAAACCCGTCAGGAAGCGGGAATAACTACCGCGACCAACCGTCTTGCCGCCCAGATACAAAAGGGCACGGGAATAGACACAAGGGTCTGCGTTCCGGGACATATGCTCCGCGGAGGAAGTCCCTCGGCGTATGACAGAGTCCTTGCCACCAAGTTCGGCGTAAGAGCCGCAAAGCTTATCGAGCAGGAAAAATACGGCTACTCAGTCGCAATGGTAAAGGGACTTATCACAGAAAATCCGCTGTCCGAAGTGGCAGGAAAGACAAAGTTCGTAACTGAGGAGCACCAGCTTGTGGTTACCGCAAGACATTTGGGAATATCTTTCGGGGATTGATTTCAAGATTATGCCGCAGATTTAAAAATCTGCGGCATTTTAATTTTTAAGGTTAAAGCTGCCTTTGATTTTTCAGGAAATCGGACAGAAGCTTGCGTATATTGAGCTTTGCGCAAGTTTTTTGTCTGCGTTTTGATGAAAAATCGGAATAAGAGAAAACTTTCTGACAAAGCCGTTACAGCAAATTACAGTTTGGAAATTTGTATTACAAAGCGGTAAATACTATTGAAATAATTTGTTAAAAATGGTATAGTTGTATCAATAAAACAGGTAAGGGGTGGTCGTATGAAAAAACGCATTATTGCTTTGGCGGCATTATTTATAATCTCGGCTGCATTGGGCGGCTGCAAGGAAAACGGTGAGCAGAACGGACAGGAAAGCCAGTCCGGAACTACCGCTTCCGCTCAGACAGATGAGACATCGGTAACAGCGGACGATGATACCGATGAGCAGGTCAGCACAGACGGTACAGAAAGCAAAGACAGCGCAGAAGAAGCAAACGAAAAAGACGAAAATGAAGAGAAAAAAACTCCTGAGCCAAAGGGGCTGAAAGCCAATACCGACGAGCAGAACAGGGAGCTTGCGGAAAAGCTTGCCGCTCTGAAAGACGAAAACGGGAATTACATATTTGACAAAAGCGTGGACGAACCGCATATCAGAAGCATTGTTTCAGAGGACGAGATATCGGTAGGCGATTTCTACGCCGCGGAGCTTTACAGGGAATCGGCAAATCTGGTCTGCACCGATCTTGACGGCGAAACCAATATTGAGGATTTTGAAGCCGCCGCAAATTCCACCGAAAAAAGCAGGCGGGCAAATGAACTGTCTGACAGCAGTATAAGCGAATCGGACGTTACGGTAAAGCTGAAAATAAACGGCACTCTCCCTCCCGAAATAGTAAGCGTTACCCAGAGCTACAGCATGACCGACCTGACGCTGACAGGCTTTGTATGCCGGAACAAGGACAACACCTTCGACGTTATCGTCGACCCTGCCTATATGTACAACATTCCAATGCCGATAGCCTGCAATACCAAGTACAGTCTTAACGGCGAGACCGTGCTTATGGATTCGGTATCCTTTACCGCCCAAAAAGGCAGGCACGCCGCGGAAACAAAGGATATAAGCGGAGACTATGTTTACGCAAGAATGAATGTCAGCAAGCTTACGGTGTCCTACGACAGCGAGGGCAACAATTACTCCAATGCGAACGCTATCGGCGATCTTGAAATTATTTCGGAGGATATTCCCTATATCCTGAGAAATTCCTTCGGCGCGGCCAAATTTGATGATAAGGGAGCCGCGGGAGCCTCCGCAACCTATAAGACTCTCCTTGACAATATTGATATGTTCATGGCTGAGGACGTTGTGGGCGTTAACCTTATCGACCTTGATTTCGACGGTACTCCCGAACTGCTTGTGTCAAAACAGGTGCTTCCCGAAAATGCGGAGCCCGACAGCTACGACGTCGAACAGTGCGACGTTGCGGTCTACTCCATAAAGGAGGGCAAGCCCGTCTATATAGACACGCTCTATAATTCAAAGTCTAACGTCTACTACAACGGCAACGTTATAGGTCTGAAAAAAACGGAAAAGCTGGAGAAAAAATGGTTCTGCATGAGCCGCAAAAATATAGGCACAGGAAAATTTTCCGCAGGCAGCAGCTTCAACTATTTAGCAGAGCTCGAAAACGGCAAGCTGAACTATACCGAGGTTTTCAGCGAAAGGCCGACCGTTACTGATCCCGAAACAGGAGAAACGTCCATTGATTACTATTTCTACGGCGAAAAGATTGTACCCACAGTAACCCTCGGACCGAGACTTTACGGAGACGATGAGGAAAACGCTCCCGATGACTGGGAATATTATTCATGGAACGGTATTACCTCAAATTTCGGAATCTGGGAGCTTTACGGCTTCATCCAAGCTGAATACTGCTCCGATATCAAGCAGGTACATGACCTTTACAGCGATTGGCTTTATAGTGTTAACGGCAGCGATTCAGGAAGCGGTTATAATTATAACGCAATCGGCAAAAAGCTTGCTGTCGGCGAACGCACCATGAAGTACAAGCTTGCATATCTTGTGGACGCGTTCTATTACGGCGAATATGATCCCGAAAAAAGCGGCTACACATACCAGTTCCTGGGCGACTACGCAAAGCCCGTGATCTATCTTTATCCTGAGGAAAAGACCGACGTTTCGGTAAAGCTTGACCTTGACGGCGCAATAACCTGCGCGTACCCCGATTACCGCGGCGGCTGGGAGGTAACGGCTTATCCTGACGGTACTATCGTAGACAAATACGACGGAGAGGAATATTACTGCCTGTACTGGGAGGGCAGAGGCGCGGCGGACTGGGATATGTCCAAGGGCTTCGTTGTAAAAGCCGAGGATACCGCGGACTTCCTGAGAAGCAAGCTTAAAGAGATAGGGCTTACTCCCCGCGAAAGCAACGAGTTCATCATCTACTGGCTGCCCGAGCTGCAAAAGAACGAATGCAATTTCATCACATTCCAGACGGAAGTTTACGAAAAAAACGCGGGACTTGAGATTTCTCCCGAGCCCGACAGTATGCTGAGAGTATTCATGGTATACGAGCCGTGCTCCGAGGACTTTTCCGCCGAGCCTCAGGAATTTGAATCCTTTGAACGCAGCGGCTTCACCGTTGTTGAGTGGGGCGGACAGAAAAAATAAACGGCTCTCATTAGGCCGCGGTGTGTTGGACGTTAGTTTCAGCACGCCGCGGCTAATTTTTATAAAAACTCAGAGCCAGAGCCTCCTGAAGCGCGCGTATGCGCTTCATAAAAACCAGAACATCCGATATGTTTTTGCAATCCCCCTTGAATTTTCAGACGTATTGTGATATAATTCATTATGGCATGTTATATGCAAATGCATTTACATATAAAGGAAGATACTGATATGTTTAAAAAAGGAAAGTCTTCGGGAATCACCCTTATGCGCAGTTTGATAATACCGCTTCTGGCGGCGGTGTTTCTTCAGGCAGTCATATTTTACTGCGTGCTGGCGTTTACAGGCACGATGAGAGAGATCAGCGCGGGGAGCGAAAAGCTGCTGGACAAAAGCGCGTCGGAATGCGCCGTATATCTTGAAACGGAAATGACCAAACGCTGGAACGGTCTTTCGGGAGTAAACTACAGGGCGGAACGGATACTTGACAGGATAGCTGAAGAAAACGGAGTCCGCAAAAAAGAACTGCTTGAAAATGATGAGTGCGTTTCAAAATTTATCGGCGAGATATCCGAAACCCTGCTTGAAGTCCTCAGAATGAACTCGGTGAGCGGAGCGTTTGTTGTACTGTCCGATTCCGCGTCCAGACCCGACGACAGTTCTCCGGCAGAGTTCCGCGGAGTCTTTTTCAGCGACGGCGACCCTATGTACAATCCCTCCGATTATTCCGATATAATGATGGTGCGCGGTTCAAATTCCGTGTCGGAAAAATACGCTGTCCCTCTGGATATAAGCTGGACGGATAAATACAGATACGAGCCGGGCAAAACGGATATGGACTTCTTTTTCAAGCCGGTTTTCGCAGGGTACGATTACCCGTATGCAAGCCCCGAGAACCTCGGCTACTGGAGCAGACCCTTTTATCTTTCCGACAGCAGTAAATACGGCGGAGAACGCATTGTAACCTATTCACAGCCGCTTATCTACAACGATACGGTTCTCGGCGCGGTTGGCGTTGCCGTTTCCGCAGACAGAATAGCGGAGCTTATGCCAAGTGACGAGATCACGGACGGAGGAGGCTGCTACGCTCTCCTGACCTATGATTCGGGAGAAGTTTACGCCGACGCGGCTGTTTCTTCCAATACTCACAACGGCTTTGAACAATGCGTAGGACAGCATTTGACCTTTACGGAGGCTGACGGAAGCATACTTTATAAAATAACAGACGTTAAAATAAACGGCGAACAGGCGTACTGCGCGGTGGACGAGATAAGCCTTTACCCGGAAAATTCCCCTTATGGCTCGGAAAGATGGTTTGCGGCGGCAGTTTCAAGCAATGACAGTATTTATGCCGAGACCTCGGGGATAAATCTCAAGATAATCATTGCGGCGGCAGTTTCGGCGCTTGTAGGATTTACCGTCGTGTTTATCTCCTCGAGACGCATAATCAAGCCTGTCAAGGCTCTTGCCGACAGCGTTAAAAAAGCGGGAGACAACGGTTTCGTTGAACCGATAAGAACCGGCATTGCCGAGATCAACGACCTTTCGTCGGCTCTTAACGAACTGAGCATAAAGCGCATAGAGTACCAAAATGAGCTTGCTACGGAGAAGGAACGCTATCTGCTTGCAGTACAGAGCACAAACGAAAGTATTCTCGAATACGACTGCAGAAACGATATTCTTTATATGTACAACGTCAATAAGCGCAGCGACGGACGTTCCGAAACAAAGAAATTTGAGAATTTCAGGATCCGCGTATCCGGAGGAAAAGTCTGCCATGCTGACGATATCCCGAACTTGACGGATATGCTGGACGGTGTGGTCAACAAGACGGGGCTCTGCGTAAGATTCAGACCCGGCGTTGATTCCCCGGGATATATCTGGATACTGATGAAAGCGAAAAGCGTTTACGATTCCGACGGAAAGCTTATGCGCGTGATAGCAAGCTGCCGTGACGTTACGGAAGAAAAAGAACTGGAGCTCGAACAGCTTGAAAAGGAACGCCGCGACCCTGTCACCAAGCTTTACAAAAGCGACTACGGAGACGTTCTGGCTACGGGATTTTCCGTTGAAATGCACGGAAAGCCGTTTATTTCCGCAATCGTCAGAATCGCCGATATGGAGGAAATGTATAAAAACTGCGGTCTGACGTTCTGCAACGCCGTTCTCGAGGAGGCCGCAATCGTCATAAAGCGCGTCGTTCCCGAGGACTACATAGTGTACCGCGGAATGATGGACGAATTTATCATTTTGACGCCTCTTAATTCCAGAGACGAGGCGAGGGAGCTTTTCGCCGGGATAATCAGCGGCATTTCCGAAATATACAGCGGAGGAAGCGTGCGGATAGAATGCGTTGTGGGCGCGTATATCAAATACACTGACGAACCCCTATCCTCCTCCAGACTTAAAACAAGATTTGCCTCCGAGGCGGCTTACCGTTTCAGAAGCGAATTCGGCGGCATAGTTTTCGCCGATGAGGTAAGCGGCAGAACAGAATTTGTCAGCGAGTTCAAAAAGAACGGTCCCCACAGCTTTATTCCCGCAGTACGGGCGGAAAACGAGGAAAATTCTGACATAGTATCCTTTGCATTTAATATTTTTGAAAAATCGTCGGATTTTGAAGCCGCTCTCCAGGCTCTTCTAAGCAAAGCGGGACGTATTCTCAATATGCAGAGGATCGTTGTTTTCGATATGAACAGGGATTACTATACTCTCAGGATATCCAGCCAGTGGCACGCCGAGGAAATGGCTCCCATAGAGGTAAAGACCTATTCGTACGGAAAGGTCTCGTATATCGCTCTTGAACAGGACCTTAAAAGTTTTGACTGCAAGATAGCTGACGCCGCATTCTTTGAGCGGGACGCCGTACACGGCGCAGGCAAGGCGATTGCCGACGGCACGGCATATTCCGTTCCCATGCTTGACAACGACCTGATCTCGGGAACGATAGTGTACGAATGCAGGGACGAGACCGCGGACGAAGCCGTTATAAGCTGCATGAAAGAGCTTACCAAGGTCATTTCCGCTTATATTGCCAAGTCCAGAACAAGCCGCGAAAGCAAGGCAAAGAGCGAGTTCCTGTCAAAGATGTCCCACGAGATAAGGACTCCCATGAACGCTATTATCGGCATGACTGCTATTGCCATGTCCTATGAGAACGCCGATTCCTCCGTAATGGACTGCCTGAAAAAGATCGACAGCTCGTCCCATTATCTGATGACGCTTATCAACGACATTCTGGATATGTCCCGAATCGAAAGCGGAAAAATGACCGCCGAGGAGACCTACCTCGATCTTAACGAGCTTATCGGCAGACTGGACACCATGATAAGGGTACAGACAGAAAGCAGGGGCATATGGCTTCGCGTTGAAACCGATATCAAAAAGCCCCACCTGCTGGGCGATCCTCTGAAGCTGAACCAGATACTGGTAAATATTCTGGGTAACGCAGTGAAATTTACCGAAAGCGGCGGTATACACCTTAAAGTTATTGAGACGGCTTCGGATACGGCAGATACGGTAAACGTCTTTTTCTCGGTAAAGGATACGGGAATAGGTATAAGCGAGGAAAATCTCGGCAGAATATTCAACAGCTTCGAGCAGGCTGACGCGGAGACCGTCAGAAAATACGGCGGCACAGGTCTTGGACTGGCAATATGCAGCAATCTTGTAAAGCTTCTCGGCGGTACGCTTGAAGTAACAAGCGCATTGGGAGAGGGTTCGGAGTTCTTCTTTGCCATTCCCATGAAGATAACCGAGCCTCCAGCTGAAACTGACGAGGAGGCGAACGGAACTGCGGACGTTTCGGGAAAGAGAATACTCATTGCCGAGGACGACGAGCTTAACGCGGAGATCGCCTGCACGCTCATAGGAGCGGAGGGAATAATTACCGATACCGCCGAAAACGGAGAGGTCGCCGCTGAAAAATTCGAGGCTTCGGAAGAGGGTTACTACGACGCGATACTTATGGATATACGAATGCCCGTTATGGACGGTATCGAAGCCACAAAGCGCATACGCGGCTCCGACCGCCCCGACGCGGCGAAGATACCCATAATAGCCATGACCGCAAACGCCTTTGACGAGGATATGAAAAAGTCCGTGGAGTGCGGCATGAACGGACATCTTACAAAGCCGATAGACATGAAAAAGGTAATGGAAACGTTCCGCCGGATATGGCGGAAATAGCATCCGGGAAAGCGAGCTGATATCTGATAAGAATAAGTAAAAAGAACGCGGCGGTGCTGATGATAATCCTGTCTGCGGTATGCTTCACGGGAATGAACGCCTGCGTGCGTCTTGCAGGAGACATACCCTCGGTGCAGAAAAGCTTTTTCCGCAACATCGTTGCTGCGGCGTTTGCGGCGGTAATGCTTGTCAAAAGCCGCACGCCGCTGAAAATACAAAAGGGCTGCGGCACAGCTATGCTGATGCGGGCTGTATGCGGAACGGCAGGAGTATTCTGCAATTTCTTCGCGGTGGATCACCTTGCTCTTGCGGACGCTTCAATGCTTAACAAGCTTTCTCCGTTTTTCGCAGTGATATTTTCGATAATTATCCTGAAAGAAAAGACCTCTTTCGCCCAGATAGCGGCGGTGGTTCTGGCTTTCTGCGGAAGCCTGTTCATTATCCGTCCCTCCTTTTCCAATATGGAGCTTATACCGTCCCTTATCGGCTTTACCGGAGGAATGGGAGCGGGTGCGGCGTACACTTTGGTGCGCTATATGAAGCAGCGAGGAGAAAAAAGCGCGCTTATAGTTTTCTGCTTTTCGGTGTTTTCCTGCGCGGCGGCTCTGCCGATAATGCTTGCGGACTTTGCTCCCATGTCGGCAAAGCAGCTGGGTATACTTATCCTCACGGGACTTTTCGCCGCCGGAGGACAGTTTGCCATTACAGGCGCGTACTCCTTTGCTCCCGCGAAAGAGGTGTCGGTATTCGATTATTCCCAGGTGATATTTTCCGCCGCTGTCGGGTTTATCCTTTTTGACCAGGTACCGGTTCCCATGAGCATTATCGGTTACGTGATAATAATAGGCTCGGCGGTTTGGACGTTCATAATGAACAATAAAAATGAAGATGAACTAAATTAAAATTCAATACTTAATGAAAGGCTGATGATGATTGTTTAAACGTTTGGACGATTGGTTCACTCCGAAGAGAAAGAGTATAGCCGCTCTTGGAGCGATAGGCTTCGCGCTGATATGGATGTTTTTGTGGAACGCTTTTCCAATGGAGTTTTACTCATTTTTCTTTTATAAGACCAGCATAATCGGAAGCAATATACAGCTTCTGCTAATGAACGGAGTGGTTCTGCTGCCTCTTTTCTGGCTGTTTGCAAAGCTTACAAAAACAGAGCTGAGCTTCTCAAAAACGGTACTGCTGAATCTCCCGCTGCTTATTGCGGCGGACTTTGTTTTCTCCATATTCGCGTTCAGCGAACAGCTTTATTTCTGCATTATCGCGCTGGTCGTTCACGGACTGATAAACGTCTGGACGTTCGGAAGCGCGGGGACGCAGGGCAAAAAAGCTCCGAAAGGAATGAACGCTCCCCTGCCCAAAAGCGGTACAGCAATAAAAGAGCAGCCCGTTGTGACAATAGTCTGGGCTGCGCTGTTTGCTTTCGTATCGGAGGCATTGAGCTTCTCTCTGCTCTATATAGTGGCGCACATTTACGCCTATTAATCCGGAATTTTTACCGCCACGCACTGGCTTCCGTTTTCCTCAAAGCGGTTCAGGAAGCGTTCTTTCAGGTAGGGAGTGATCTCTTCCTTATCGTCGCAGTCCATAAAATAGTAGCAGGCGCTGTCATAACCGCACAATACAAGGGTGTGGGAATTTCCTATCCACATGAAAGGCTCTCCCGTATCATTCAGCAGCCATTCTGCCGGCTCGCGGTAGTTGTACGGCTTCATACCGCGGCTTGCCCACACTATCATGGGTACGCCCTCGTCCAGCAGCTTCTCAATGTCGGCGGAATTTATTCCGTCTAATGAAACGGCTTCATAACCGGGAGCGGCGGCGTCAAAATATCTGTTAAGAGTATCTGTTATGACAGGTGCGAAACAGCCGTAGCCCCAGTCATAGGGGTCTCCCGCAAAGACCTTGTAGGGGTCTGGACCGTGGGAGACCATTTGGTCGTCGTATGTAAAATTATCGTCCCAGATAAGATAATTGTCGGTAAGATAAAGCTTGTCAACGTCAAAGCCCAGATACCGGAGCAGCGCCGCCGCGCTGGTTATCTCGCAGCCTATGGGCAGCTCCGGATACTGGCTGATAACGGGAACGTCCAGCAGGACTTTTCCGAAGACTTCGGCAGGCTTTTCGTAGCCGTGACCAAGTTCTTCCACAGAGTATCCGCCGTAGCGGGTATGGGGATCGGCGTTCAGTGCTTCGTACCGCATTACCTCGGCGAAGCGTTCGTCGAGGATTTGTCCGGTATAAGCGTAGTCAGCGATAACGGTACACACCGCCGTGCATATACCGAGGGTTGTTACGAGCAGTTTATTTTTCACGGCACGAGCCTCCGTTTCCCATAAGATAATAACAGTATAACATAAAAAGATGTTTTTCGCAAGCGGAAATGCTCTGCTTTCCGGAAATCAATTTTTGACTTTGTAAATTCATAATCAAAACTATACTCAAATAAACCAAAAAGGAATGATAATTATGACAGGACTTGTTTTGGAGGGCGGAACTTTCCGCGGAATATTTTCGGCGGGAGTCATGGACGCTTTTCTCGAAGAAGGAATAGAATTTCCCTACATTGTAGGAGTTTCGGCGGGCATTTCCAACGGAGTATCCTATGTGTCAAAACAGTTTGCAAGAAATATAGACATACTTGAAAAATACCGCAATGACAAGCGTTACCTCGGTATGGGCAACTACCGCAAATGCCGCAGTATGTTCGGTCTGGATTTCGTTTTCGGGGACATTCCCCGCGAGCTTATCCCCTTTGATTATGAGGAGTTCAAACGCTATCAGGGTACCTGTCTGGTTGGCGTTACCAATGCTGAAACGGGCAAAGCCGAGTTCAAAAACGCCCAAAAGGACAGCGAAAACTTTGATTTCCTGAGGGCGACCTGCGCTATCCCCGGATATTTCCCCGCCATAATGATAGAAGGCAAGCCTTACTTCGACGGCGGTCTTGCCTCTCCTATATGCGTAAAACAGGCTCTTAAAGACGGCTGTTCACGCACGGTAATAATCCTCACCCAGCCGGAGGGATTTGTCAAGAAGTGCGGAAAGGGAAATATTGCCATGAGCCAGCTTATAAAGCGCAAATATCCCAAGCTGGAAATGCTCCTACTGACCCGTCATAAGCTCTATAATAAGCAGCTTGAATTCTGCGATGAACTTGAACGCCGCGGAAAGGCTCTGATATTCCGTCCGTCACACAAGCTGAACAGCTTTGAAAAGGACGAAAAAGCTCTCCGAGCCGTGTGGCAGGAGGGATACGATATTGGAAAGAGCCGCGCGGAGGAAGTGCGTGCATTTTTGTCCGCTGAGAAATAAGTAAAATTTCCGTTTTTTTGTTTTGACAAACGGCGCGCAATGTGCTATAATATATTTTGATTCGTCTTTTTGGACATTTAAACATATGATTGGTATTATTTGATATAAGTTTTAATAACCATATGTTGAACTTATGTGAATTATACAGGGAGGATTATTGATGAACAAGCTCAACGGCGTACACCTGAGCCATAACAAGGGTACGAAAAACTGCGAGACGATAGATTTCCCGCTGCCGAAAAGCGTGGTCATACCTATGTCCCAGCACATGGGAGCGCCATGCGAATGCCTTGTGAAAAAGGGAGACACGGTTACGGTGGGTCAGAAGATCGGCGATACGGACGCGTTTATGTCCGCGCCTATCCACTCGCCGGTTTCCGGTACGGTTTCGGACGTTATAGATTTCCTGCTCACAAGCGGAGCTGTGTGCAAGGCAGCCGTTATCGAATCTGACGGTTTGCAGACCGTCTGTCCAGACGTTAAACCGCCCGAAATCACCGACAAGCAGTCTCTTATCGCCGCTGTGCGTGAGAGCGGTCTTACCGGTCTGGGAGGAGCAGGTTTTCCCACTCACATAAAGCTGAACTTTGACGCGGTGAAAACTCCCGTGGACACCCTCGTTATCAATGCCGCCGAATGCGAACCATACATAACAAGCGATTTCCGCGAGATGATGGAGTCCCCTATGGACGTTATAGAGGCTATACTTTTGGTACAGAAATATTTGGGTATTCCCATATGTAAACTCTGTATTGAGGACAACAAGCCAGAAGCCATTGCTTTGATGAAGAAAAAAACCGAGGATATAAAATCCATTCAGATAGTTGCGCTGCCCTCATCGTATCCGCAGGGAGCCGAAAAGGTCATCGTTTACTCCGCAACGGGACGGATAGTCGCAGAGGGAGAGCTTCCCTCAAATCAGGGAGTAATGGTGATGAACGTTTCCACGGCGGCGCACATTTACCGCTATTCGCAGGACGGTATGCCGCTGATAAAAAGACGTCTCACTGTCGACGGCGACGCGGTAACGAAAAATGCGGGAAACTACTTCGTACCTATAGGCACGCGGGTCTCCGAGCTTCTGGAGCACTGCGGCGTTACAGAAGCTAAAAAGGTACTGTACGGCGGTCCGATGATGGGTCTTTGCCTGTACGACACCGATCAGCCCGTGCTGAAAAACAACAACGCCATACTTGCGTTTAAAAACGGCGAGTCCCCAAAAACCACAGCTTGCATAAGATGCGGAAGATGCGTCCGCGCCTGTCCCCTGAACCTTATGCCTGTGATGATAGAAAACGCCTACAACGCGGAGGATATCGAGGAGCTGAAGCGGCTGAAAGTAACGCTTTGCATGAACTGCGGGTGCTGCTCCTACGCCTGTCCAGCGCACCGTCCGCTGGCTGAAATAAACCAGCTTGCAAAGGCAATGATACCAAGAAAATAGCGGGAAGCCACGCAGGCAAAGTCACCTCCAATGTGACGTACCGAAAATTTTAAGTTTGCAATGCCCCTTAGTGGGGCGGGTACGAAAATCCTATGATTTGACATTTATATTTTTCGTACACTAATTTCTGATAAAGGACTTGATTTGATTTGAAAGGATTATTTGTATCGCCGTCGCCCCACCGCGCGGCGGATATGTCAACGTCTAAAATAATGCTGACGGTTATCATAGCGCTTTTCCCCGCGGCAATGGCGGGCTGCGTTTTCTTCGGGCCGAGAGCGGCTGCCGTTCTTGCGGTGTGTATCGCGGCGTGCGTTATCTTCGAGGCTCTCTGCCGTATCGTTATGAAAAAGGATCAGACAATAGGCGACCTGTCCGCAGTGGTTACGGGACTTCTGCTGGGCATGAATCTGCCGGCCACCGTACCCTTTTACGTTGCCGTGATTGGCAGCTTTGTGGCTATAGTTGTTGTCAAGCAGCTTTTCGGTGGTATCGGTCAGAACTTTGCCAATCCCGCAATAGCCGCAAGAATAGTGCTTATGCTGTCCTTTACGCCCCAGATGTCGAACTGGGTGAAGCCCTACTGGTACAGCGGCGCGGTTGACGCGGAAACAAGCGCGACTCCCCTTGCCGCTGAGTGGCTGACCTACAGCGAAAGCGGGGCAAACTTTAAAATGGCTCCCTTTACCCTGTCGGAAATGTTCTGGGGAGAAACAGGCGGCTGCATAGGCGAGACCTGCGCTGCAATGCTTATTCTGGGCGGACTTTTCCTTATCGTAATAAAGGTGATATCTCCCGCAACGCCGATTGCTTTTATAGGCAGCTTTGCGGTGCTGACGCTGATTTATACCGGAAGTCTTACCGAAACGGTGTACGGCGTACTCGCGGGGGGGCTTCTCATAGGTGCGTTCTTTATGGCTACCGACTATGCCACAACTCCTCTCACAACAAAGGGCAAGGTGGTTTTCGGTATAGGCTGCGGCTTGGTAACATTTATAATCAGAAGCTTCGGAAGCTTCCCCGAGGGAGTTTCGTTCTCCATACTGCTGATGAATCTGCTCACGCCTTATATCGACAGGCTGACAAAAGCGTCTCCATTCGGAGCGAAAAAGCCTGTCAAGGCTAAAAGCTGACGGAAAGGAGAATCTGTATGTTTAATGAAAAGATAAAGCCCCCCTTGGTGCTGACACTGATATGCCTTATCACCTGCGGACTGCTGGTGGCGGCTTACGAAGCTACCTATACTGACACAACGGGTATTATCACCGACAAGCTCACAGCGGGACTTACAGAGCTGTACGACTCAGCCGACGGTTTTGAAATGCTGAAAAACGAGGACGGAACGGTGCTGACCTATGAGGGAGTTACCTCCGTTCTCTGGGACGGAGAAAACGCCGCATTTGAGATAACCGCAGACGGCTACTCCACCGGAGGACTTCACGTTCTGGTGGGCGTTGACAAAGGAGGCGCAGTCAGCGGAGTGTCCATTATGACTATCGGAGAGACTCCCGGTCTCGGCACAAAGGTGCAGGATCCCGGCTTCCTCGGACAGTTCAAGGGAGTTCGCTATCCCGATACCGTAACAGAAGAAAAAGCTCCGGTAAAGGCAAAAGCTGTCTGGGGAACAAAGGCGGAAATAAAGTCCCTTGAAATAGAAAAACAGTTAAGCGGAGGCGCGGAAAGCGGCTTCACACTTGACGCGGTAACAGGCGCGACCTATTCCTCCAACGGAATGTACTCCGCCGTAAGGACTGCCCTTGCCGCATACGAGCAAATGGATATGGACGCATTTTTTTCTCCCGCTTTGGGACACAAGGAAAATCCCGTAAACACTGATATAACAACGGATACCGTCGTTGAACAGAAAGGAGCTGAGGAGTAATGGCTGAAAAGAAAAGCGGTCTTTACGAGCTTACCAAAGGTCTCATAAAGGAAAACCCCACGCTGGTAACTCTGCTGGGAATGTGCCCCACGCTCGCCGTTACCACAATGGCTTCAAACGGCATAGGCATGGGCCTTGCCACAACCTTTGTGCTTGTCTGCTCCAACGCGGTGATATCCCTGCTTAAAAACGTTATACCCAAAGCGGTAAGGCTTCCCTGCTTTATCGTGGTTATAGCAAGCTTTGTTACGCTTATTGAATTTATTTTAAAGGGATATATCCCCGCTCTGTATGACAGCTTGGGACTGTTCCTCTCGCTTATCACCGTAAACTGTATTATTCTGGGACGCGCCGAGGCGTTTGCTTCAAAGAACGGCGTTTTCCATTCCATACTGGACGGTTTAGGCATGGGACTGGGCTTTACCCTTTCACTGTTCACAATGGGTTCTATCCGCGAGATAATCGGTACAGGTCAATGGCTTGGAATAGACATGCATCTGCCCGTTACTATGACAATGTTCATAATGCCTGCGGGAGGCTTCTTTACACTGGGAGTAGTCATCGCGCTGGTAAATAAGCTTACAAAGAAAAAGCCGCCGCAGGAAATAGGCTGCGCCAACTGTCCCAACGCGGCGAGCTGTCCCACCTTTAACAAGGAAAATAACGAAGTCAAGGAGGCTGCCGCACAATGAAAAGCTTGCTTGTAATTCTTTTGAGCGCGATTTTTGTGGATAACTTCGTACTGTCAAAATTCATGGGTATCTGTCCGTTTCTGGGCGTATCCAAAAAGCTTGACAGCGCGGCGGGCATGGGAGCTGCCGTTACCTTTGTAATGGTCTGCGCAACGCTCTGTACATATCCTATCTATATGTTCGTGCTTGTGCCCATGGGTCTGGAATACCTTAAAACTATTGCTTTCATACTTATAATTGCTCTGTTCGTTCAGCTTGTGGAAATGGTGCTGAAAAAGAAAGTCCCATCGCTGTACAGCGCGCTTGGAGTTTTCCTGCCCCTTATCACCACAAACTGCGCGGTTCTGGGCGTTACCATTCTCAATATTGACAGCGGATACTCCATAATCCAGTCTGTTTTCAACGCACTCGGAGCGGGTCTGGGCTTCACGCTTGCCCTGCTTATATTCAGCGGTGTACGTTCGCGGGTGAATGCGGCGAACGTCCCCGAAACATTTAAGGGAGTTCCGGCGACCCTTATTGCAGCCTCCATAGTTTCGGTAAGCTTCATGGGCTTTTCGGGAATGTTCTGAGCGGGAAGCCCCCGCCGGCTGAGTCGCCCCCGCGGAAAGATTCCGCCGTACCTGAATTTTATCATGTCCCCTTAATGGGACGTCGCAAAGCGGGAAAATCAGCTTTGAATTTTCCGATCACATGTCTTAACGATGATCAGTATAAAATCTTGCCTATAATAGGAAAGGAATAATGATTATGTCAACATATATTCTGCCGATGCTTGTGTTCGGCGCGATAGGTCTTGCAGCGGGAGTCCTGCTTACCGTCTGCTCGAAAATATTCGAGGTCAGGACCGACGAAAGGGTCGAAGCGGTAAACGAGGCTCTCCCTCAGGTAAACTGCGGCTCCTGCGGATTTTCCGGCTGCGCGGACTATGCCGCCGCCGTGGTGCATAACGGCGTTCCCACAAATATGTGCAAGCCGGGCGGCGCGGAATGCTCCAAAAAAATATCCGAAATAATGGGGATCGACGAGATGACTGTTACTCCTCAGGTGGCGGTAGTTTTGTGCAACGGCGACTGCAATGCAACCGAAAGCAAATTTATCTTTAACGGAGTACAGTCCTGCAAGGCGGCGAACCGTTTCTACAACGGCTCGGAGGTCTGCACCCACGGCTGTCTCGGCTTCGGGGACTGCGCAAAGGTATGTCCTCAGAACGCTATAATCGTGCGGGACGGTCTTGCACGCGTGGATAAATCCAAGTGTATAGGCTGCGGACTCTGCACAAAGGTATGCCCCGACCATCTTATAGTATTAAGGGACATCGACAAAAAGATCGACGTTTGCTGTTCCTCAACCGACATAGGAAAAATCGTGCGGAGCGTGTGCAAAAGCGGCTGTATCGGCTGCAAAATGTGCGAGAAAAAGTGTGAACACGGCGCTGTACACGTTGAAAACAACCTTGCACGCATTGACTACTCCAAATGCACCGCCTGCGGAGCCTGCGCCGAAGCGTGTCCTACAAAGGCGATACGCAAGTGCGATGTTATTTACTGATCGTTTATACGGCATATAACGTCAGGCTCACGCAGTATCGGACGTTTAAACCGTTAAAGCTTAAATGATTTTTTCAGGGAAGCGCCGCTGCGCTTCCCTGTACCTGTTTTTTGTTCATAAAAAGTTTTAAAAATATTTTTTGTGGATTTGAAAAAAACAGCGCTTCCTAATTGTATTATATACAGAAAATAATATTATTTCCGCGCGGATACCCCCGTCCGCGCGCAACTGGGGGAAATAAGATGTATTCCGAAACGGCTGCCGAATACGGAACTGACAGCTATATTCACTATGTCCTGGATACATATTCTCAAACGCTGATACGATTATGCTACACCTATGTGCATAACATCTGCGACGCTGAAGATATTACCCAGGACGTGCTTGTTGCGCTCTTAAAAAGAGGCAGGCCTTTTGACAGTCCCGAACATGAAAAGGCATGGCTGCTGAGGACTGCCATGAATAAAAGCAAAAATCACCTCAGATCGGGCTGGGTCAAACGTACAGTCCCTTTGGAGGAGCGCGACAGCTCAGCGAACGATGAAGCCTCCGAGGCTGACGAAAAAAACCAGGTAATGGAGGCTGTGCTTTCGCTTCCGGAAAAGTACCGCACCGTCATTCACCTGTTCTACTACAACGGTTATTCAATAAACGAAATATCGGCAATAGTGGGTAAAAAGCCCGCCACCGTGGGTACGCTTCTTGCACGCGGACGGAATCTGCTGAAAGAAATGATGATAGGAGGTTTTGATGAAGATGAGTAAATCAATAAAGGATTACAAGGACGCTATGGATAACATCAGAATCTCCGACAGCTTCTATAAGCGGACGGAATCCCTGCTGACCGAAATGCCCGAAATAAAGCTTGACAAAAGACCTGCCCTGTCCGCAGGAAAAATAACCGCCGAGCTTTCCGCTGCGGCAGCCTGCCTTATACTGGCTTTCGGAATAAAATTTGTAATTGAAAGAAACGGCGATATTACGGAGGTTGTGACCGAGGTTTCCGAAGCAACGCAGGTAACGGAAGTCACCGAAACCGCTTCTCCGGTTATAAACGAGCTTTCGGAAACAGAGCAGGGTGATATGGTCGGAGCTGCCGCAGACAACAGTGCACAAATCCATGCCAACAGCGAAGAACCTGCGGCGGAAACACGTCCGTCAGATACCAAAACAAAAGATACGGCTCCGGCACAAACGCAGTCTCCCTTAAAACTTCCGACTCCTGCTCATGGAAACGCCCACACCTCAGCAGTATCAAGTCCCGCCGTTACAGACGCACCTGCTGACGCCCCCGAAGTTTCCCCTGCCGCTGAAGCGCGAACCCAAGCGCAAACCGAAGCGGCAGCCGAGGCAGTCCCGCTTCTTAAGGACATAAACTACGGCCGCGTTACCGTTGAGATCACTCCGTATTTTGACATGGGTTCAATAAAGTCGGGAGAAAATCCCGTGAAAAAAACAGGCGAGGACTGCAAGCAGATTATCGAATTCATTGCGGGACTTACCGAGACGTCCCGTGAGATAAGCAACTATTCTTTTACTTCGATCTTTTCGATTCAGATTGCGGACGAAAACATAGGAGTGACGTTCTACAGCATTTATGTCACCGACCTTAACGCCGTCGTTATAACAAAACACGATGAAAACGGTCAGGTGCGCGAAACATACGCCGCGAACAGCTCCGACTATGAAGCCTTAAAGCATATTCTGTTCCTCCAGTTCGGCACCGAGGGTGAATATGAGCTGTTCTCCAATCTTATAAGCGGAAAATGAAAACAGTGCAGATAATTGCGAACCTAACTTACTTCAACGTTTATTGTTATCCCCTGTTCAGCGCCGCTGAGTCAAAGCCTTTGACGTGTGCAAAGTCAATATGGCATAGAAAAAGCCTTGTAAACTGCGCGTTTACAAGGCTTTTTAAGGTCTTAATGCACGTCCGCCGTAACGGCGTGCGCATAGATGCCATACAGGAACTCATACCGATCGCCGAACAAAAAACGTACAAAAATCAATCCAAAACTTGCATATATGTTTGCGTGTTTTTATCTGTGCTTTTACTGCGTACTGCGGATTCAGGAGCAGCTTATTTATGCATTCTCGTCAAGATAAAGCTGAACTCTCGTCTGTATCAGCGAAGCTGCGTCCTCGGGGGACTTGGACCCGCTGAAATAAGAGGCAGCTTCCTCGGTGATTATCTCAAGCACGCTGCTGTTGTAGGACATGATACCGTTCGCGGAAGCAATTATATCATTCATGCGGTCGATATCCTCCTGCTTGGGTTCGCCTATTTCCGAGCTGTTGCTGGATGAGCTCAGCGCCATGCCGCCCATCATAACTATAGCATTGTTAATGCGGTCGGGGTCGTACTTCATGGCAGCAGCGGCGTACTTGTCAAGAGAATCATTTCTTACGGGGAATTGGTCGGCGCAGTCCTGATATTCGGGGAGCAGCATTGTTCTGACAAATTCCCATGCGCCCTCCTTGTTTGGGGATTTTTCCGATATGGAGAAGCCCGAATCCACCACAAAGGACGTGCCTGTTCTGTCCTTGCAGGGAAAGCCCACGGCGGTCACGGGATCGTCAAAATTGGTATGCTCAAAACGGTAAACGTCTGAATAGTCCGTCAGATAGCAGACCATGAGCAGTGCGCTCTCATCGGAGAACATGGTTTCAAAACGTCCCCAGAAAGCGTCGTCGAAATAGGTCGCAAAGTCTATATCGTTAAGGTAGCCGTTTGCAAATTCAAGCATTTTTATAAAGCTTTCGGAATTGAAATCGCATTTTCCGTTCTTAAAATCAATAAATTCACTGCCGGACATTTCCATTGCGTAAGTAAGTATGTCAGTTTTGGTGAAACCGGCAAACATCTCCGCATCCGCAGGTCTTGCTGCGGCTATCTCGTTCAGTCTGTCAACGGTGATTCCCATATCATCGCCGAATATGGAGGTCTTGCCGATAACAGTGTAGACCGTAAAGCTGTCGGTAAAACGGTAAAGCTTTCCGTCCGTCTCAAATGACGTAAGCAGATTCGGAACGAAATCCTCCCGCTTAAGTTCTCCGTCATTGTCGATAAATTCGTACAGGTCGGCGAAAATGCCTTTGGCAATATAGGTCTCGGTGGGAGTATAGGAATCTGTTATAAGAATATCCGGTATGTTTCCACCCGTTAAGTCAAGATTGAGCTGGCTTATGTTTTCACCCTTGTACTCTTTGACAGTCACAAAATATTTATCGTTTGAGGCGTTGAATTTTACGATCTGATTTTTTATGAGGCTTGAAATGCTGTACTCCGTGCCGGCAAGTATAATTTCCTTTCTGCCGCCCGTGGAAACAAGCTGCTTTGTAAGCTTTGAAAATTTGGTGTACTCGTGAGGAAAGCTTTTTCCCGCACAGGCAAAGGTATCGTTACCCGCATAGAAAACATCGCTCACCTCGATAACGCTCACTCCCGCCTTTACCCAGTCAAGAAGCTTTTGCGGCTCGCCGCCGATATTCCAGCTGTAGAGGGCCTCGTTGTCGTATACGTAAAAATCCGTATCAACGCCGTTTCCGCTGATGATATGATTGTTGTAGCCCTCGAAAGGCATATCAACGGCTTTTGGCTTTTCCTCCTCTGTGCCGTCGGGAATATCAAGCTTGAACAGCTCGTATCCGTTTCCTGTCCACTGGTAGATGTAGACGTCTCCGTTTTTATCGGTTACAAAGTCGTCTACGCCGTTTTCAGTTTCTATAAAGCCCTTATAGGTACCGTCCCTGTCAAACACCATAATGTTATTGTAATCGGTAACGTAAAAGTTTCCCTTGCCGTCCATTCCGAAACGCCATACGTACAGACCCTCGAGGAAATGCTCCGCAGCCTTGGTGAAGTCCACAGAATTTACTTCCGTGCCGTTTTCGTCAATGGTTTTCAGGAGGTATTCTGTTTTTTCCTCTGTTCCGTCCATATAGATATAATATCCGTTCCCGTCGGGAGCGAATATCGGTGAGGACACGTCTGCCATGTCCGCGCAGGAACAGAGCTGCACCGATTTAAAGCCGCTGCCGTCCGTACTGACAATGTTCAGATATGCGTCAACGCCGTTTCCCGATTCGTCGGGATATTTTTTTGACAGGAAGTAGATTTTGTCTCCATAGTATGAAAAGGAATCATAGTCTCCGACTATCTCGTCGGCAAGCTCCGCGCTTTCCGTACGGTAGGCGTATTCCTCGGAAGCGGTTTGAATATCCTTTTCTTCGTCGTTATCTTTTCCGCACGCCGCAAAAGACAGCGCTAAAGCCGCCGCAAGTCCCGCGGCAAAAATTCTTTTGACAAGCTTTTTCATTTAAGGTTTTCCTTTCAGTTAGTGTAATCTACTGCAATAGCATGAGTATATTCTATCATAATAGAATATACTTGTCAAGACCTTTTCATAAAAAATACTATACCCTTGCGGCATACGAGCCGTACAGAACAGCTAATTTTTAAGTGCTCTGCCGTATGTAATTTCACTCTGCTCATACTTAAAAATAACCCTATTGCACAGGGACTGGGTCTCTCCTCCCGCGGTACAAACCGTTTTGTACTGTAAATGCGAGACGGGCAACCCGTCCCCTACAGATTTTGTCCGGATATTTTTATGTACCTATGTACCGCTGTAATTTCAAGAAAAATTACAGACAATCTCCCGCCGCAAAACCCTATATAAATAGGTTAAACATTTTAAGCTTCTGCGGCGATTCCTTATCTATAATCCAGTCAGAAATTAGTGTCAGCATTTCTTGAATAGGACATTCCCGCAGCGGCATAAGTTTAAATAAATAAAGCTTACGTTGTATGGAGTTGGAGAAAATGTTTACCGAACTTATAAATCTTGCACTGGAAAATCTGCTGTATTTCGCGCTTCACCTCGAATCGGGAGGAGTGTTCCCGAAACCGCTTTCCGCTGCCGAAGAAGAAGAATGCTTCAGGAAAATGCACGAGGGGGATAAGGCAGCGAAAAACAAGCTTATAGAGCACAATCTCCGCCTCGTTGCGCATATTATAAAAAAATACTACAATGTTACCACCGACCAGGAAGATCTTATCTCCATCGGTACCATAGGTCTTATAAAGGCTGTTTCGACGTTTGACTATTCCAAAAAAACACGGTTTGCCACTTATGCTTCCAGATGTATTGAAAATGAAATACTAATGCACTTCCGCTCTCTTAAAAAGTCCGCAGGGGACGTCTATTTCGACGAACCAATAGACACCGACAAAGAGGGCAATCAATTGACCCTTATCGACATTATTGCCGAGGACGACGGCATTCTGGATAAGATAGACCTGAGCATAAAATCCGAGCAGCTTTACCGCTTTATAGGCGAATGCCTTGACGAGCGGGAAATAACCGTAATAAAGCACCGCTACGGACTTTACGGCTGCGCTCCGCGGACTCAGCGGGAGGTAGCCGACAAGCTTGGGATATCCCGTTCCTATGTGTCAAGAATAGAAAAAAAGGCCTTGCAGACTCTAAAGAAAAAATACGACAAAACCTCTATCTTCAGTTCCTCGGTTCACTCCGGAGCTTCCGTCTCCGCCGGAGCCGGAACTGCAAAAAGGAAAGAAAAGAGCGATCTGAAATAATTTCCGGGATAGCGTTAAGGTTGTCCTAAGGTTATCCGGGAGGTGGCAGAAATGAAGCTTTCCGTCCCGCCGTACTGTGTGCGCCGGGACGGTTTTTATTTTAATAAACTTTTTTGCAGGACAGTATCTCCGAATCTGCAGAATAAATAATATGTTTTGAAAACGCAGGACCGGAAAACGTACCCTGAAAGTTTTATCAGAATATTTTTTATGTACCGCTGTAAAATGCCCTGCAAACGGAATTAAGCCGGTTTCCGAAAAAACCGGCTTTTCCTTTTTTGCCCGTAAGCGATCGCTTATTCGGACTTGAACGTTCTGCAAACTTGCTTACTTAGCAAATACCGCAGCCGTTGTTGTTATTGTTGCCGCAGTTGCATCCGCAGTCGCATCCGCAGTCGCAGTCGCTGTTGTTGTTGTGATTGCAGCAGCAGAACCAGAGAACGAGAAGGATAATGATGATCCAGCAGCAGTTGTTGCCATTGCCAAAAATTCCACAGTTCATAAAGATACGCTCCTTAAATAATGTATTCTGAAAGCGGCGGCGCGGCGTTTTTGCCGTACCGTTCGGCTTTTCATAGTTCATTCTATGCCGCGGCGAAATTTTGGTTACAGAAAATGAAACGGAAATTTTTCCAGTTTGCGACAAATAATTTTACCGTACCGTGCAATAATAAATGACAGAGACAGTATTTGCGGGACTGAGGCATACCGCCTGCCGCTTCTGCTTCCTGCCTCTTAAACTTTAATCTCTGAAAGGGAAGGTCAGATAAAGCTTATGTATAATCTGGAAAGCTTTACAAAAAAAGCCAACGTCGTTATCAACAAGGCATATATACAGGCGGGGCGGCTGGGACACATCTATATGGGCAGCGAACATCTTCTTTTATCGCTTGTGAGCGAACCTAACTGCACGGCTTCGGGAATATTCAAAATGTGCGGAATAAAAGAGGAGATTATCCTCGGCAGGATAACCGCTCTTGTGGGCAGAGGGGAACCCTGCCTTGTAGACCGTGAAGCCGCCACTCCGTCCGTGAAACGCATCATAGAAAGAGCATTTATTTTAGCTTCCGAAAGCGGAGCGCGGCTTACCGGAACAGAGCATCTTCTGCTTTCACTGCTTCGGGAGGATCAGTGCACCGCCGTGACGATCATTGAGGAAATAGGCGGCAGCCTTTCGGGACTTTCCAAAGCCTGCTCCGTATCGGCGGCAAACGACATATCCGGCGGAAATCTCAAAACTCCCACTCTTTTAAAGTACGGCAAGGATCTTACCAAAGCCGCCCGGGAAAAAAAGTTCGACCCTGTATTCTGCCGTGAAAAGGAGATAGAACGTGTCATACAGGTGCTTTCCCGCAGGACGAAAAACAATCCCTGCCTTGTGGGAGAAGCAGGCGTGGGCAAGACAGCCATAGCCGAGGGCATAGCAGTTATGCTTGCGGAGGGACGGGTTCCCGAAGCAATAAGAGGAAAACAGCTTTTTTCCCTGAGCCTTACCTCCATGCTTGCTGGGGCGAAGTACCGCGGAGATTTTGAGGAACGCATAAAACAATGCCTTGACGAGGTAGCCGCAAACGGCAGGATAATCCTTTTTATAGACGAGCTTCACACCGTTGTGGGTGCGGGAGCTGCGGAGGGCGCGATAGACGCGGCTAATATTCTCAAACCCCAGCTTGCCCGCGGGGAGATACAGATAATAGGCGCGACCACCCTTGAAGAATACCGAAAATTTATTGAAAAGGACAGCGCTCTTGAACGCCGCTTCCAGCAGGTGCTGATAAGAGAACCCAGCGAGGAGGAAGCGCTAAGCATTATCGGCGGACTCAAACGCTGCTACGAGGATTTCCACGGCGTGACCATTACGGACGGCGCGGTAAAGGCGGCGGTGTCAATGTCGGTAAGATATCTTCCCGACAGATTTCTGCCCGACAAGGCTATAGACCTTATAGACGAAGCTTCATCGAGAGCGAAAATGAAATGCGCCGAATCTCCGAGAACTCTCAGCGAGCTTGCGGAAAATCTCAAAAGAATGCTTGAAAGACAAACCGAAACCTGCGCAGGGCTTAATTGCAGCAGCGGCAGCAGCGTCGGGGTAAAGCGCGGAAATACAAGCTGGTACAGCGACAGCGAAGCTCCTGCGATAGCGGTAACGGAGGACAGCATTGCTGAGGTAGTCTCTCTTGCCACGGGGATACCGGTGACAAGACTTACCGCGGACGAAAGCAAGAGGCTTTTAGAGCTTGAAAGCGAGCTGAAAAAGCGTGTGATCGGTCAGGACGAAGCAGTTGAAGCGGTAGCGGACGCTATCCGCAGAAGCCGCGCGGGACTTAAAGACCCATCCCGTCCCATGGGGTGCTTTCTGTTCACAGGACCCTCGGGTGCGGGCAAGACCGAGCTTTCAAAAGCTCTGGCGGAATGTCTTTTCGGCACGGAAAATTCCATTATCCGCTTTGATATGTCAGAGTATATGGAAAAGCACAGCGTCAGCAAGCTGATAGGCGCGCCTCCGGGCTATATGGGCTGCGAGGACGGCGGACAGCTTACCGAAAAGGTTCGGAAAAAGCCTTACAGCGTTATTCTTTTCGACGAGATAGAAAAGGCGCACAGCGATGTGAGCAATATCCTGCTCCAGATAATGGAGGACGGTATTCTCACCGACAGCAAGGGCCGGCGGGTCAGCTTCAGAAGCACGGTGGTAATTCTTACCTCCAACGTAGGCGCAGAGCTTTTGGGGGACAAGAAATCCGTAGGCTTCTCCCGCGCGGGGGACGACTCCTGCTCCGTACGGTCCGACGTGCTTAAAGCCCTGCGCGAACGCTTTCGTCCCGAGCTTATCGGCAGACTTGACGAGATAACCGTGTTTAAAAAACTGGGCGCTCCCGAGCTGGGACAGATAGCAAGAAAAATGCTGGCTGGGCTTTGCAGGCGCGCCGAGGCTATGGAGATATCCGTGGAATTCAGCGACGGAGCAATAGACGCGCTTACAGCGGACGGTCTTGACAAAACCGGAGCAAGAAAGCTGCGGCGGAAGATAACCTCCACCGTGGAAAGTCTCCTGTCCAAAAATATTCTGGACGGTACCGTCAAAAAAGGCGACAAAGCGGTGGTAATGGCTGACGGCGGCAGGATATATCTTAAAGTTTCCCAAATGCAGTAACTGCAATAATGCAGTAAACGCAGTATGCGGACAGTTTTTCCGGTACCAAAGCATAAAGCATAATTATTTTAGAAAAATACAGCAGCAGTATTGACAAAACTATACTGATATGGTATACTTTGACTGTACAGAAAAAACTTGACAAAAACAAAACAAATGATATAATTATAGTATCATAATTTTTAAGGAGGACAATCATTATGAAGAAGTTTGTGTGCTCGGTTTGCGGTTATGTTTACGAGGGAGAAAGCCTCCCCGCGGATTTCAAATGTCCCCAGTGCAAGGCTCCCGCCTCTAAGTTCAACGAAGCTGCTTCGGACAAGCTTAACTGGGCTTGCCAGCACGTTGTAGGTCTCGGCAAAGAGGGCGCTGACGAGGAGATACTCGAAGGTCTCAACCAGAACTTTATGGGCGAATGCACCGAGGTAGGCATGTATCTTGCAATGGCAAGAGTCGCTCACCGCGAGGGATATCCCGAGATAGGAATGTACTACGAGAAAGCCGCTTACGAGGAGGCTGAACACGCCGCTAAGTTCGCAGAGCTTCTGGGAGACGTTGTTACACCGTCCACAAAGAAGAACCTTGAAATGCGCGTTATGGCTGAAAACGGCGCCTGCGAGGGCAAGATGAAGCTGGCTGCAAAGGCTAAGCAGATGAACCTTGACGCTATCCATGACACAGTTCACGAAATGGCTAAGGACGAAGCTCGTCACGGCTGCGCATTTGAGGGACTGCTCAAGAGATACTTCGGTTAATTTTACTCAGAGTATATTTATTTAAAAAGGTACGCAAAGTAATGCTTGCGTACCTTTTTAGTTTCAGTTTATTTACCGCATATATAAAACCATTGGCAGTCACCGCAAACCGAAAGCAGCTTTCCGGCGGATATTATTTTTTCCCGCGCGGCTTTTTTCAGTTCCGACCATAACGCAGTATCGCCCTCGCAAAGCCACAGCAGTTCCAGTACTGCAAGGTCGTATCCGCCGACCTTTTCGCAGGAATCGCATCTGCCGCCGCTATTATGAGGACACTTACGGCAAATAATGTCAGTACCCGCAGTAAGCGTTACCGCGGGGTCGCCGGCGTTCAGCATTGAAATCACTTCGGACATATTAGCCGAAAATCCGTCGCTGTAGCCGTACCCCTTGAAAAATTCCGTGCACAGCAGATGGTGGGGACGGAGCGGTAAAGGCTCAGCAGTTTTATGCGGGCTGTCTTTTTGTATTGGCATATTTTGAGACCCTCCCCGAAATAAATACTGCAAGAGCGGCTTTGACCGCATCGGGAACAATAAACGGCAGCACGCACCACTTCAACGCCGTGAAAAAGTCCACCGCTTCAGTATTTTTTGTGTAGACCCACATAAACCATAGCGTTCCGAAAGCGTATAGCACAAGCAGTCCCGCAGCCATTGAAGCTATGACCACAGGGAGACCTTTACCGAAAAGCTTTTCGGCAGCCCAGTAAATAAGCGCCATGGGAACAAATCCGATTATGTATCCCCCCGTCGCACCGAGAACAATACCAAAGCCGCCCGTAAATTCCGCAAAAACGGGTATGCCGATCGTTCCGAGTACAACATACAGCAGAATAGAGACAGTTCCCCGCTTTCCGCCGAGGATACCGAGAGTGCAGAATATCGCAAAGGTCTGCATGGTAAACGGCACCGTCATTGGCACGCTTATCTGGGAACATACGGCAATTATTGCTGTGAATAACGCACATAACGTCATGTCGCGCACGGTAAAGTTTTTCATAATATCATCCCTATCAAAATAAAAATTTCCGGAGGCGGCAAAGGCAAAGACTTTCCTCCGGAAAATATTATACCATATATTTTCCAAATTGTCAACAATTATTTTTATAGCAGTTGACAATTAACCGATAAAAAGCCGGATACCGCTTTAATGCAGTATCCGGCTTTGTTTTTCAGTAATGCCTATAGATCATTGAGCCGAAATCATTCTGAATGCCTTTGCTCCGTGACTTCCAATCTTTACGGAAAGAGTTCCGTCCGCTTCAAAGCTTTCGCCGCTCCATAATTCGCACGCCTTGACCTTGCTGTAAAGCTCCAGATCGGTCAGCGGAATATCAACAGTACCTTCGGTATCCCCCGCGTTGAAGACAGCGGAATAGTGTCCTCCCTCACAGTCGGCTGCGGTCCAGAGTATAAACTCGTTTCCGTTTACGGTTTTCCTCCATACCTGATGAGAGTGGCGTGCATTGCTGTGCATTTTCAGTACTGCCTCGTTGGTGAGCAGATTCATTGTAAAATCGTCAAAGCCCGTCATTTCGCCGCCTATTATAAGAGGCGAACGGAAAATACTCCAGAGGGTCAGCATGGTCACCTGCTCGTTTTCGGTAAATTTAGTGCGGTTTTCCCTGCCGTAATCCTGCAAAATAGGTCCCACAGGAAGCATATCCGCGTCGGGAAAATGTCCTGCGCCCGTGTGGGTGCACCACTTCTCCGCACGCTCAAACATATTATAGAGCAGTTCCCACTTGTCCCAGAAATCGTCTGTAATGCGCCACATATTTGAGGTCTGCTTGTAAAGCTCCGCCTTTTCCAGAAGCGCGGGGCCGGGCGAAAGGCTGAGTATCATTTCACGTCCGCAGCTTTTCAGGGACTCGCTGAGAAGGACAAGCTCGGTCTCCTCGTGAGGCATTTCGCGGCAGATGTCGTCCACCTTGATAAAGTCCACGCCCCATGAAGCGTAAAGCCCGAAAAGGCTGTCATAGTATTCCTTTGCGCCCTCTTTTGCAGGGTCTACGCCGTACATATCGGTGTTCCACTGGCAGATACTGCTTGTTTTCGCTATTTGGCGTGCGGTCTTGTCAGTACCCTTTATGGGAGTATTTTTGTGTACCGCCTGTCTTGGGATACCCCTCATAATATGTATGCCGAACTTGAGACCGAGAGAGTGAACGTACTCCGCAAGGGGCGCAAAGCCTTTTCCGTCAGCTGCCGAGGGAAAACGTTTTTCCGAAGGGACAAGCCGTGAAAATTCGTCCATGCACAGATCTGCGAAAGGCTCGTATTCATGGCTGGACGCGTTGGGTGCGCTCCATTGAATGTCAACCACAATGTACTCCCAGCCATACTGTTTTAAATGCTTCGCCATATAGTCTGCGTTTTTGCGGACAGTCTCCTCGTCAACGGACGCACCGTAGCAGTCCCAACTGTTCCACCCCATAGGAGCTTTTGATAAATTCATAATACCATTCCTTTCCGTATAGATAAAAACATTTATTCCTTTGTGTAATTTAATCCAAAGCCTGTAAATTCTGCGGAAACATTTCCTACAGCATAAAGCCCTATAACAACGCCTGTAAATCCTCCCGCAACTTCGCTGGACAGATATTTTGCGCTGCCGCTGCCGAGGCAGGTTTCAACGCCGCCTTGGGACACATAGAAATTATATTGGCAGTTATCCGCTCTGACGATGAGCTTTGCGTCTCCCGAAGCAAGCGGCAAAACGGTCTGCTCGTGCTTTATGCCGCCGATATTCAGTTTAAGTACCGCTTCATATCCCGAGCCGTTTTTACGGACTGCAATATCATAATGCTCAAGCTCCGTCATGTAGGCTGTCACGCCTCCGCAGCCGTTTTCGCCGCTTACCGAAATATCCGTAATAAGCTCAAAGCAAAAATCCCTCTGATGTATACCGACAAATGTGGGAGAATCCACTTCGTCCAGAGTAACATCAGTACCCAGAAGCACCGCCTTACCGCCGTTAAGCCTATAGTTTTCTTCGTAAGGGTGACGGAGAAAGCACCAGTCTAACGTCCAGTCGGTATTTTCAAATGTGTACTGCTTTTTCTCGACCTGCTCAAAATCTCCCGCTATTTCATAGGTATCGTCTGTGGTACCGTCCGAACCGGCGGTGAACCAACCGTCCCCGCCGAATTTAACGGGCGTAAGGAAAACTTCCCTGCCCAGGTGGTGGTAAGGCATCCACATATGCATCTGCCGGAAGCCGAGAGACACTATGTGCCATTCTCCGTTCGGGTCTTGAACAAGATCGCCGTGACCGATTCCCTGAATAATACAGGGAGCTTTGTTTCTGTTGGTAAGAACCGGATTTGCAGGGTAATTCTCAAAAGTTCCCCAGGGCGAATCGGAGCGGGCATAGGTTATCATGTGACCGTATTCCGTGCCTCCCTCGGCCGCCATAAGATAGTAATAATTACCAATCCTATACATATGAGGGCTTTCAAGAAAACGTCCGCCGCTGCCTTTCCAGATACACTTTGCGTGAGACAGCTTTTCGCCTGTTTCAATATTTATTTCACACTGAATAACTCCGCTCTCACCGTAATCGTCAGTACCGTTGCTGAGGAAGTAAACCTTGCCCCCGTCAAACAGCAGGGAGGGGTCAATGCCGTCCCTGTCAACCTCTACAGGCTCAGACCATTCGCCGTAAATGTCGTCTGTCCAGACGTAAAAGTTTTTGTGAGTGGTATCGTTGGTGGTCACCATATAGAATCTGCCGTTGTTGTACCGAATAGTGGGAGCGAAAACGCCTCCCGAGCTGTTTATTTTTTCAAGAGCCACCTGTGATCTTCTCGTCAGCGCATGACCTATCTGCTTCCAGTTAACAAGGTCGGCGCTCTCAAAAACGGGCACTCCGGGAAAGTACTGAAAGGAGCTGCACACCATGTAGTATTTTCCGTTTGCGGCGCACACGCTGGGGTCGGGGTAAAAGCCTTTCAGCACAGGGTTTTTGTACTGCATAAAAATTCTCCTTTTGCTTTTAAACAATATTGATAATTTAAAATTCCGAATAGTACTGCAATCTATTTTATCACTTTGCCTTTATTGTTCAATGATATATTATATTTTTATACTGACAAATCCTATTTTTTCGCAGTAAGTCCATGCTCTGTGCCTGTCTTGATTGTGCGGGCTTCCTTTTTCAGATATTAAATAATATCGGTTCGCATAGCCCTATCCTATTCCCCGAACGCTATTTCTTTAAGCTCCGCGTCTTTTCCGATAAATTTCAGGAACAGCGGTTTCGCTCCCGTACCCATATCAAGGGGTACCGAAAACTCTGTCCAGTCCTTTGCGGGCGATATCTCAAGGACAGCCTTTGGAGCGCCGTTCAGCTCATCGGATATCTCAAATTTTCCGCCGCTTTCGGAGCGCGCCGTTACCGAAAATTTTACTCCGCCCTTAAAGTCAAAATATTTGTAGCCGATAATTGTATCATTGCATATCTCGCCGATAAATCTGTCCTCATCCTTGTGAGTACAGTTAGGGAAGCTGTCGGTGTAAATTTTGTTTGAGCCGTGTGGCATATGTCCGTTTGTAATGTTGCAGGCGATCACTGCGGGGTATGTTCCCTCGGCTTTCAGCGCGCCTCCGTTAAGTCCGCAGGAGGTCATCTCAACCTGCTTAATGCTGCCGTCCGGTTCAATGGTTATCCTCTCTGCACACGCCTGCCTGCTGTAGTCGGACTTGTGGGTAAGCCTGTGGTAAAAAACGTACCACTGACCGTTAATATTTTCAATGCTGCCGTGGGTAGTGCCCGTCATGTTGAGTCTGTCGGCGTCCTTTCTGCCGCCAAGACCCACGTCTCCGTTGGATACGATTGTGCCGCCGAATCTAAAGTCCCTGTCCGGAAAATCGCTTACCGCATAGCAAAGCTCGTGGTTCTTCTGGGAGGAATAAATAAAGTAGTACTTCTCTCCGACCTTGCGTATGGAGCTTGCCTCAAAGAACGGGTGCTCCTCAAAATCCGTACCTTTTACTTTGTAGGGGATTATGTGTTTAGGCTCTTCCTTAACGGTAAGCATATCGTCCTCCAGAACCACGGACACGGGACCCATAACACTGTCCTTTTCTGCGTATTCCAGTATCTCTTCACGGCTTTTGCCGAACATATTCATTTCGGATTTGATATACTCTTCGCTGGGGAAATCCTTCCGCTCCTCAAAGTCGTACTGTGTGCCGTAATAAACGCGGATAACGCCGCTGTCGTTTATAACTCCCGGGTCGAAGCAGACGTATTTTTTCATGGGCGTACCGTCCTTATACCGGACAAAGCCGAGATACTCATACTGCCCTGCGGGGGTATCGCAAACGGCGACGCTTATAGGACCGAAATAGCCTCCGTTTCCGTCCCTGCCGGACATACAGTAATAAAGGTAATATCTGCCGTCGTTGCCGCGGACAACGTCGGGGGCGTACATGAACTTTCTGTCGCTGCAGCTGTAGTCGGGGTCTTGCTCAGCGCGGTAGGAAACGCCCTCCCGCCGCCAGTCGGACAGGTCGTCAGCAGGTGCGGAATACACCGTGTAGTCCAGCATACAGAACGTCTCGCCGCCCTCCTTGTCGTGAGAGCCGTAAAGATAAACTCTGTCCCCGAAAACGTGAGGCTCACCGTCGGGAATACATTCGTTCACCGGAAGAAACGGGTTGTAGACTTGCTTTTTCATATTGGAACATTCCTTTCTTAATATATAATATATAAATATAGGGATCTTATTTTACTTTTTGCCTTGCCGCCGTTTTTGCTCAAAGCTCATGCTTCATGCTTTGCCTCCTTTCGGTCTATTACAGGCAGGGCGTATCCCGCCCCTGTATCTACAAGCGCACATTTGAAATCAGCCAAATCAGCCGCGCCGCATTTTCTTTTTAAGTTTTTCGGCGATTCTTTCGTACTCGTCCCTGTGTTTTTCATAGTATTCTTTCAAATGCCGCGAGACAGGCGCAGATGAATGCATGGACATAAAAAACTGAGCCTTTTCGTGCCGTTCCCTTTTGAAATCACGGATATGCTCTTTAAACTCCTCGTACTTCATTACTATGTTCTTTTCCTCCGCAAAGCAGCGTATCTTTGCAGCGAGGTTTGCGGAGTAAACAAAGTCGATAACAAATATTCCGTAGAAAAATCCTATGCAGAAGGAGAAAGCGAGATTGTCCGCGAGCCAGCGCAGGGCGTCCAGTATACGGGGGTGTATGCCGAAATAGTATACCGCTCCCAGCACCGCCCAGAAAAAGGAAAACAGCGGACAGACTATCCCGTTGATATTTCCCCATTCCTTCGAGTAGTCCCACAGCTTTATGTTCATGTGCTTTATAAATATCAGTCCCGCAATGTACTCCGCCGCCGTTATGCAAAGGGACATTACTACAAACAGCAAACCTTTTCTCAGCCAGTCCGTTTCAATAGGCAGCAGGCTTTCAAGTCCCGCCATAAGATACAGCAGACAAAGGCTGAAGCCGTATAGGGGCAGGCATGGACCTGCGAGAAAACCGGGATTTATCCACCTTTTGGCGGAAAAGAATCTTCTAAACAGAACTTCAAGTCCCCAGCCCGCAAGGCTTCCCGCCGAAAATAAAAATGCAAGGATAAGAAAACTGCTCATTCTGACATCTCCGTTTATTTTCTTTAGCTGTACCGATTATACCATACTTTTCCGCAGATTTCAAATCTTTTTTGCGTGTTTTTCACAAACATTTCAGCTGCCGGGCGCGCTGTTTAACATTTGATCAGTATTGGTTCGTACTATTTTTCGTACCGCCGACAATATCTTCGTACAAAGCCTTGCGTACGCCGGCATAAGCGCGGGCACAAGGATTTGAAGTATTCTTCGCTCTGCGGGTAAAAAATGAAGTTCAAAGCGGCTGCGAAAACAGAAAAATCATAGGAAAAATTGTTGTGTTTTTTTACAAAAACCCCTTGACGGTAAATCGTTTACAATGTATAATGTAGATATAATAATTGTATATATTTTCGGCCGTAAGGCTTAAAATTATTGTCAAGGAGGAAACTGAAATGAGCGAATTTTTCAAAAACATCGGCAAGATCCCCTTTGAGGGCAAGGACAGCGCCAACCCGCTGGCGTTCAAGTACTACAACCCGGACGAGGTGGTTGCCGGCAAAACTATGCGCGAGCAGCTCAAATTTGCCCTTTCATGGTGGCACACAATGGGCGGCGACGGCACGGATATGTTCGGCTGCGGCACTGCTGACAAGACATGGGGAGAGTCTGACTCCGCAGCAAGAGCAAAGGCTAAGGTTGACGCAGCTTTTGAGATAATGGATAAACTTTCCATTGATTACTTCTGTTTCCACGACCGCGACCTTTCCCCCGAGTACGGCACTCTTGCGGAGACAAACGCAAAGCTTGACGAGATCACCGATTACATAGCAGAAAAGATGAAAGCCAATCCCTCGATCAAACTTCTCTGGGGCACTGCCAAATGCTTCGACCACCCCCGCTATATGCACGGCGCGGGAACTTCACCATCCGCTGACGTTTTTGCATACGCTGCGGCACAAATCAAAAAGGCTGTTGAGGCTACTGTAAAGCTCGGCGGCAACGGCTACGTATTCTGGGGCGGACGCGAGGGATACGAAACTCTCCTTAACACCAACATGGGTCTGGAGCTTGACAATATGGCCCGTCTTATGAAAATGACCGTTGATTACGCACGCTCTATCGGTTACAAGGGCGATTTCTACATTGAACCCAAGCCCAAGGAGCCTACAAAGCACCAGTACGATTTCGATACTGCAACTGTTCTCGGGTTCCTGCGCAAGTACGGTCTTGAAAAGGACTTCAAAATGAACATAGAGGCTAACCACGCCACATTGGCGCAGCATACTTTCCAGCATGAGCTGAGAGTTGCAAGGGACAACGGCGTATTCGGTTCTATCGACGCCAACCAGGGCGATATGCTCCTCGGCTGGGATACCGACCAGTTCCCCACCAACATTTACGACGCGGCGCTTTGTATGTATGAGGTACTCAAAGCCGGCGGCTTCACAAACGGCGGTCTGAACTTCGACTCCAAGGCAAGGAGAGGCTCTTACACTCCCGAGGATATTTTCCACAGCTACATTGCGGGTATGGATACCTTTGCTCTGGGACTTAAAATTGCCGACAAGATCATTACCGACGGCAGGATCGACAAGTTTGTGGACGACCGCTACGCTTCCTGGAAGACCGGTATCGGCGCGGATATCATCAGCGGCAAGGCAACTCTTGCAGACCTTGAAAAGTACGCTCTTGACAAGGGCGAAGTCACGGATTCCCTCACAAGCGGCAGACAGGAAATGCTGGAGTCCATTCTCAACAACATTATGTTCAGCCTTTGATAAAGGTTAGAAAATAGAGATTAGAGGATAGAACTGTGTTTCTATCCTCTGTCTGTATCAGAGATTAGATTTTGGGGAGGTTCAAATATGAAGCACAAGGTAAAACTGACCGTAATAGATAAAAAGCTTTACCCCGAATTGCAGCGGCAGTACTGCGCCGACCCAAATGCGGGAAGCTGTCCCTGCTATAACGTGGGCGATGAATTTATTTTTTACCGCAGCGATGAACGGGACGATTTCTGGCACATGGGTCTGAACACGTTAGTCAAAACAACCGCGAACCCCGATACGGTTGCGGGCGGACCTAAAATGCCGCACTGCTCGGAGCTGTGGGACGCTGTTTCCCGCTACATATACGCGGGACTTCAGGGAGGCTCTATCATGAACGGCTGGATGAAAGAGGAAAACACAATGATAGCCTGCTGTTCCGACGGTACAAGACCCGTCATATTTAAAATCGAAAGGATAGACGAGGAGGACTGAATGTGACCGACAAGGAAATAAAAATCGAAAAATTCCGCGAGGCGAACAGATCGGCAAAAACGAGGCAGGTGGTTTTTGCTGGATCATCCCTTATGGAGATGTTCCCCATAAACAAGCTTCTTGAAGAACACGGCGACGAAACGGTAATTTACAACAGAGGCATAGGCGGCTTTGTCTCCCGCGAGCTTATGGATGTTCTGGACGTTTGTGTTCTTGACCTAAAGCCCTCGGCTGTTTTTATCAATATCGGTACGAACGATTTAAGCGATTCTTCCATTCCGATATCCGAGCTTATAGAGAATTACGATAAAATTATTTCCCGGATAGAAGCAGCTGTTCCCGATGTAAAAATTTACCTTATGGCGTACTATCCCGTGAATTATGAAGCTGCCGCCGAAGACATGAAAGAGTGTCTGAAAGTACGGAACAACGATAAAATAACCGCCGCAAACGCCGAAGTGAAAAAGCTTGCGGAGAAGCACGGACAGCGGTACATTGACATAAATGCCAATCTTAAAGACCATATGGGCAGACTAAAAGCGGAGTATACTATTGAGGGTCTGCACATAAACGAAGACGGATATCGCGCGATTTATGAGGATATTATGACATATGTGAAAGAGGCTGTCTCATGAGCTGGGATTCAAAGCAGTATCTGAAATTTCAAAGGGAACGCACTCAGCCCTCTATCGATCTGGCGGACAGGCTTGCGGCGCAGTCCCCTGCCGCGGTTATCGACATTGGCTGCGGTCCGGGGAACAGCACGGCTATACTGAAAAAGCATTACCCAAACGCCGCGGTAACTGGCGCGGATAATTCGGAAAATATGGTTGCGGCGGCACGGGAAAAGTATCCCGATATTGAGTTTATTCTCTGCGACGCGTCCAAAGATTTAAATAAGCTGAACAGGAAATTTGACATAGTGTTCTCCAACGCCTGCATACAATGGGTACCCGAACACCCTAAGCTTTTGCGGGAAATGGCGGCTCTGCTGAAAAAGGGCGGCGAGCTTGCGGTGCAGATACCAATGAATTACGACGAACCTATCCACAGGATAATTCAGGAATCTGTCAAATCGGAAAAATGGCGGGACAAGTTCAATGATCCGCGTGTTTTCCACACGCTAACTCCCGAAAAATATTACGATATTCTTGCGGAAATTTTTTCGGATTTCGATATGTGGCAGACCACATATTTCCACCGAATGAAGTCCCATTCGGACATTATGGAGTGGTACAAGGGTACGGGGCTTCGTCCCTATCTTGAAGCGCTGTCCGAAACGGATTCGGCGGAATTTGAACGTGACGTTTTTGCGGAGGTTCAAAAGGCGTACCCCAAACAGGCAAACGGAGAAATTATTTTCAGGTTTCCGAGGCTGTTTTTTAAGGCTGAAAAATAAATGATTTATCGCGATGTGTTCGCCTTATCCCTTTATATGGTTTCACACAATGTTGCCCTTGCTTTGATTGCTCATAAGGGCATTGTTGAGAAAACAAAATCAAATGATGATAAACGGACGACAATACTTACGCTGACAACAGCGGGCAATAAGGAAACAAACCGCCTGATTAAATTAACAATTTAACACGTTATAAAGAGGGGGATTTAAATTGCCGACTGATATTATAGCAGAACGATTTTTAAAGAAGTTAGGTGCAAAACGATATAATGAGCGAATCCGTGTTGTGGAAAAATACAGAAAAGCATGGGAGCTGTCTGAAATAGAGTTTCAGAAATCACTTTCCACTAACAGTCTGATTTTTTATGCGGTTTCAAAACAGTACGGTAGGGTGATACTCAAAGTTCTTATCAACAATGGTTTTGACAAAGAAATATTGGCGTGCAAGCTATTTCAGGGTGAGAATTTCTGTAAAATTTATGAGTATTCATTGGAAGATCAGGTATACATAATGGAACGCATTATGCCTGCCGATACTTTATATGAAAGCGCTCCCCGCAATGACCGGATTAAAATTGTAGGGAGAATATTTAAAGGACTGCACAAGACTGACATTCCTGATAGTGCATTTCCTACATACTCCGAATGGTTTGAAGCCGGCAAGGAAAGTACAAAAAATCGTAAAGATTGTGAAGAGCTGTATCAATATCTTTACAGTGCGGAACGAATGCTTGCAGATATTAACCAAAAGTATTCTCGCAATTTTCTGCTGCACGGCGATTTACACCATGAGAATATTCTTAAAAATGAAAACGGCAGTTATACGGTTATTGACCCTAAAGGTGTAATCGGTGACCCTGTATTTGATTTATCGAGATTTATACTTGATGAGTTTAGAGATGATTTGACCTCAGAGCCAAAGGATGTAATAATTGATTTCGTACAAAAGCTTGGTGACAATGTGGGTATTCCTTGTGAGATTTTATTGCGTTGTTTGTATATTGAAACGGTCATTTGGCTTTTCAGAGAGGAACTCGCAAACGGAGAAAGTCTTGAAGAGTGCCAGCAGCTGATTACTAATATGAAAGTTGCACGTGAGTTTGCCACAACAGGAAAGAAAAACATATGGGAGGGGCTTTATTTCCATTGATTCGGCACTGCTCCAAAGGTCCTATGTGACAGCTATGGAGATATGGCTTCTGAAAAGAATGTAGCCAGTCTATCGGTATTCTCCTTGGAAGTCTCTTTTGAAAACAGGGGCGAACGGTATCACTACGGAATACGGAAGAAAACGGATGTGCGATATCATGATGGTGATAAAGCACGGCATGGCTTTTCGGTGTTTGATGTACATTGAAAAAATGAGTCCCGCCGAAATAATTGAATGTACATATCACAAGGGACAAGCGGACTGCGAGTATTCATTTACATAAATAAAATATGGTAATTTTTATTTCAATAAAAAACAAAGGAGAAATTTTTATGCGTTATGTAATCGGAATCGACATCGGCACAAGCGGCACGAAAACCGTGCTTTTCGACGAGGCGGGAAAGGTCGTCGCTTCGGCGACGGTGGAATACCCCATGTATCAGCCCCAAAACGGCTATGCCGAACAGGAGCCGACTGACTGGTACAATGCGGCTGTGTCCACGATTAAAACTGTCATCGAAAAAAGCGGCGTTAAGAACACCGACGTCGTCGGTATCGGTCTTTCGGGACAGATGCACGGCCTTGTTATGCTGGACGAAAACGGCGAGGTTATCCGCCGCTCCATAATCTGGTGCGACCAGCGTACCGCCAGGGAAGTCGATGAAATGAACCAAAAACTTGGCAGGGAGAAGCTTATTGAGATCACCGCAAACCCCGCTCTCACAGGCTGGACTGCCGCTAAAATTTTATGGGTGAAAAATAACGAGCCTGAAAATTACGAGAGGTGCAGACATATCCTTCTGCCAAAAGATTACATAAGATATATGCTTACAGGCGAATTTGCCACGGAGGTTTCGGACGCGTCCGGTATGCAGCTTCTGGATGTTCCCGGTCGCTGCTGGAGCAAGGAGGTCTGCGACGCTTTGGGCATTGATATGTCCATGCTTGCAAAAGTGTACGAGTCCTGCGAGGTAACAGGCACAGTAACAAGAGCAGCCGCGGGTCTTACAGGACTTGCGGAGGGTACTATTGTTGTGGGCGGCGCAGGAGACAATGCGGCTGCCGCTGTTGGCACGGGAGTTGTTGCCGACGGAAAGGCTTTTACCACCATAGGCACGTCGGGCGTTGTTTTTGCGCACACCTCAAAAGTTTCTATAGACCCCAAAGGCAGAGTACACACCTGCTGTGCGGCTGTACCAAACTGCTGGCACATCATGGGCGTTACCCAGGGCGCGGGGCTGTCCCTAAAATGGTTTAGGGACAACTTCTGCCAGGCTGAAAAAGACACAGCCAAGCTTATGGGCGTGGACGAATACTACCTCATGGACAAGGAAGCGGAGACAGTCCCTATCGGCGCAAACAGGCTTTTGTACCTCCCCTATCTTATGGGCGAGCGTACTCCTCACCTTGACCCCAACGCGAGAGGAATGTTCTTCGGACTTTCCGCTATCCACACCAAAAAGGAAATGCTCCGCGCGGTAATGGAGGGCGTTGCATATTCGCTTCGTGACTGCGTGGAAATTTGCCGCGAAATGGACATTAACGTTTCCGACATGATGGCTTGCGGCGGAGGCGGTACTTCCCCGCTGTGGAGGCAAATGCTTGCGGATTTGTACAACTGCCCCGTAAAGACAGCTTCCTCCAAGGAGGGTCCCGCGCTGGGCGTGGCAATTCTCGCCCTTGTGGGAGCGGGGGTCTACAAGACGGTTCCCGAAGCCTGCGATAAAATCGTGGGCGTTGACAAGATTCAGCCGCCTGTTGCGGAGAACGTTCCCGTTTATGAAAAATATTTCAGGCTTTATGATGAGCTGTATCCTGCTGTTAAGGAAAAATGCGCTGAGCTTGCGGAGCTTTAAGCATAAACGGCTGCCGATCAGTTTTCGGCAGCGGCTGTTCTTTTTAGCATTGGCAGCACGGCTGCTTACCGTTTAAGGTTGTAGAGGTATAAAATTATGAAAAAAAGAATCATCCTTTGGTTAATTGTATCTGCAATAATCATGTTAGCATTACCGTGGCTGACAGTAACCTTTGTAAAAAGCGACGCTGGAATGGCAGTTTGTTTTCTTCTGTTTTATGCCGTCAATCCGATTTATTCTGTGTTAATAGGAGTCCTTGCAGGAAAGGATATTAAACATTTATGCAGTCTGCCTTTTATTTCGCCGATATTGTTTCTGCTCGGTGTTTGGGTCTTCTTTGATATGGGAGAAAGGGCATTTATTATGTATGCGGCGGGTTATCTTGTTTTAGGCATACTTGCTATGGTGACTTCCGTGTTTATCTGTAAAAAAAAGAGAAGCCTATCTTCTGACGTTAACAAGCACGGCTAATTTAGTCGCCAAAAAGAAACCCATACATTTTTTTACGGGAGGAATTTTTCATGAAAACTCAGCGAATCCGGCAACCACGGCGGCAGATATCGATAAAGCAATACAAGCCCTCCGAAGGCTTTATCATGGGGTACCAGAGGCTTATCAAGGACGTTGTTATTCCCTATCAGTACGATGTTCTCTGCGACAAAGCGGAGGGGGCGGAGAAGAGCCACGTTGTACAAAATTTCATAAACGCGGCCGCGGCACTGCGCGGAGAGGACGCTGGCGACGGTTTTTACGGCATGGTCTTTCAGGACAGCGACGCGGCTAAATGGCTTGAAGCGGTTGGGTACACCCTTGCGGTGTTCCCAGACAAAAAGCTTGAAGAGACTGCCGATTCCCTTATTGACATTATTGCCGCCGCCCAGGACGAGGACGGCTACCTGAATACATACTTTACTATAAAAGACAGGGATAAGCGATGGACAAACCTTTTGGAGGGGCACGAGCTTTACTGTTCGGGACATTTTATGGAGGCGGCAGCTGCGTACTTCAACGCCACGGGCAAAGACAAGCTACTGAAAGTAATGCTGAAAAACGCAGAGCATATCTACAGGCACTTCATTACCGAAAAGCACGAAGGCTATCCGGGACACCCGGAGGTTGAGCTTGCACTGCTGAAGCTGTACCGCGCAACGGGAGAAAAGCATTGTCTGGAGCTTGCGGAGCATTTTATCAACGTCCGCGGAGTACCCGTTGAGGGCGCGGACGGAAATTTCTACAAAAAAGAAGCAGGGCAGAGAGACTGGTCAGTTTGGGGAAACAATGCCGACGACAGTTATTATCAGCAAAGCTTTGCCCCTGTGCGCAGGCAGTCCGACGCGGTGGGACACAGCGTACGCGCGGTTTATCTCTACACTGCCATGGCTGACCTTGCAGCCGAGACGGAGGATAAAGAGCTTTTAAACGCCTGTGAAAAACTTTGGAGCAGTATTACAGACAAGCGTATGTATATCACGGGAGGTATCGGTTCAACGGGTATAGGCGAGGCTTTCACGGTAGATTACGACCTGCCAAACGATACCGCATATGCCGAGACCTGCGCTTCCTGCGGACTGATGTTTTTCGCTTCGGGAATGCTTGAAAACAGTCCCGACGGAAGATACGGAGATATCATGGAAAAGGCTTTCTACAACACGGTACTTGCCGGTATGCAGCTTGACGGCAAGCGCTTTTTCTACGTTAATCCTCTGGAGGTTATCCCCGGCATCTCGGGAATAGCCGCTACCCATTGGCACGACAAGCCACAAAGACCCGAATGGTTTGCCTGCGCCTGCTGCCCTCCCAACGTGGCAAGGACTGTAGCCGCGTTCGGTACTTACGCTTACGGCGAGGGGGACGATACTGCGTACTGTCACCTTTACGCCGCGGGAGAGGTTGATTTCTCCTTCGGCATGAAGCTTCTCTGTGAAACGGATTTTCCCCACGGATTTACGGTTCGGTACACAGTTTCCGAGGGCGGCGGAACGCTTTCGGTACGTATTCCCGAATGGAGCGAACGCACTGAAATTTTCCTCAGCGGAGAAAAAGTTTCTCCGGAAATAAAGTCGGGGTACGCTTATATTGGAGTTAAGGCGGGGGACGTTATTGAAGTAATTCTTGACAGCAGGGCGAAGTTTGTTTACTCAAATACAAAAGCAGCGGAAAACACGGGCTGCGCGGCAGTTCAGCGGGGCGCGCTGGTGTACTGCTTTGAAGGTATAGACAATGGCGGAGACGTACTTTCCCTCAGTCTTGACGGCAATGCGGAAATTACCGCAGGTGAAACTGTTTCAGAGCTCGGAGGGGTGCAGTCCCTTAAAATCAGCGGTTACAGAACAGTTTCGGAGGAAAGCCTATACAGCTTTAAAAAGCCCGAAAAAATTCCCGAGGCATTAACGGCGGTGCCATACTACACATGGGGGAACAGAGGCGAAAACCAGATGAGAGTATGGTTACCATATTAAAGGACAGAGATTAGAGAATCGAGGATAGTGAATATGGCGGATTTTGATATTGCGGTAATAGGAGGCGGGCCTGCCGGTGCGACCTTTGCGAGGCTTCTGGACAGCCGTTTCCGCACGGCGCTGATAGACGGGAAGACAGATTCGGAAAACAGCTTCAGAAAGGTCTGCGGCGGACTTCTTTCTCCCGACGCGCAAAAGGCGTTTGCGGAGTTCGATCTGACCCTGCCAAAGGACATTCTGGTAGACCCGCAGATATTTTCCGTCCGCACCATTGACCTGCAAAACCGCCGCGAAAGACATTACCAGCGGTTCTATATGAATCTTGACCGGCACAAGTTTGACATGTGGCTTGAAAGCCTTGTTCCCGAAAAGGTCGAAAGGGTCTGCGGGAGATGCAGGGAAATTTCACGGAATGCAGACGGCTCTTACCGCCTTGTCTGCCGCGGAAACGACGGCTCGGAACAGATAATTTCCGCCGACGCTATTGTCGGTGCGGACGGAGCGGTATCGTCTGTACGGCGTTATCTGTATCCGAAAAAGAAGATACGCCGCTATACGGCTATACAGCAGTGGTTTGCCGAGGAGCACGCAAACCCGTTCTACAGCTGCATATTCGATCCTGAGACAAGCGACTGCTGTTCATGGTCAATATCAAAGGACAGCCTGTTTATTTTCGGCGGAGCGTTCGCTCCGAAGAGTTGCCGCGAAAGCTTTGAAAGACAGAAAAAACGTCTTGCGGAATACGGCTTCAAGTTCGGCGAGCCGCTGAAAACCGAAGCCTGCGTAGTGCTCCGTCCCGCTTCGCCTTTCGATGTAAGTACAGGCAGGGATAACGCTTTTCTCATCGGCGAAGCGGCGGGGTTTATAAGTCCCAGTTCGCTGGAGGGGATAAGCTTTGCGGTAAACAGCGCAAGGATGCTGGCAGGTGTTTTGAACGGAGGATATGCTTCTCCTCATAAGGTCTATGCCGCAAGGATACTGCCCATGCGGATAAAAATCGCAGGGAAACTGTTTAAATGTCCTTTCATGTACAGACCGCTTCTTCGCAAAGCAGTCATGGCAAGCGGAGTGGGAAGCATTTCAGTCTCTAAGACAAGCTCTGCGGTTCTCGAAGCTTCGGCGCAGAAATAAACCCGAAAAGCCTTGCTTTACGCTTTTGATACATGCGCTGCAAAAGTGTAAAAATTGAAAAAAATTGGAGCTGAAAGGCAAGTATTCCAAAACAAGCAATAAAAGCCGCCATTGTCTTATTTCCGATTTTTTTGCTGTTTATGCAGACGGATATTTCTCTGCGTTTCGGATATACTTAATATGCGGCGCAAAAATGCGATAACGCACAGATATGAACAAATTGTAAAAAAATCCGACAGCTATTGACAACTGCATATTGTTATGATAAAATGATTAAGTCGCTTAAAGAAGTAAAGAAGCGGGGATTGTTTAAGACAACTCCGGCTTTGCTATAAAGCGGAATGTAAATTCCGTGATTTAAGCTGGTGTAGCTCAGTTGGTAGAGCAGCTGATTTGTAATCAGCAGGTCGGGGGTTCGAGTCCGTCCACCAGCTCCATTTTCAGTTTTAAATTTTTAATTTTATGCACGGACGTTTCGTCCGGTACATAGTCAAGCGGTTACATAACAGGCTGCGGGTGATTTCTCTGCTCCTTGTTTCTGATTTACCGCTTCTAATGGAAGAGTTCCCGAGCGGCCAAAGGGGGCAGACTGTAAATCTGTTGCTTCGGCTTCGGTGGTTCGAATCCACCCTCTTCCACCATCTGCGTCCTGCTCGGAAATCGGGCGGGACGCATTATTTTTGAATGAAAGCCTTGCGCAGACTCTCAGACGGTCAGGCGCAGGGATTTTTTAAGTTAGGGACGGTTTGTCGCAATTAATATTTTTTCATGGCAATGTTAAAATATATAGTGTAGGTATACAGTTTTTGTGGACTTTTTACAGTAAAAATTTTAAATAAATATACAAATAAACAGGATTTGGAAAGGAAATTATTATGGTAAGAGAAGATTTGAGAAACATAGCTATTATTGCTCACGTAGACCACGGCAAGACTACTCTGGTGGACGAAATGCTTAAGCAGGGGGGCGCGTTCAGGGAGAACCAGAACGTGGCCGAGAGAGTCATGGACTCCAATGATCTGGAACGTGAAAGGGGTATTACTATCCTTGCAAAAAACACGTCGGTAATGTATAACGGCGTGAAGATAAATATTATCGACACACCGGGTCACGCAGACTTCGGCGGCGAGGTTGAGCGGGTACTTAAAATGGTGGACGGCGTTGTACTGCTTGTTGACGCCGCCGAGGGCTGTATGCCCCAGACCCGCTTCGTACTGCAAAAGGCGCTGGAAATGGGTCTGAAAATAATCGTCGTGGTAAACAAAATAGACCGTCCCGACGCGCGGCTTGACGAGATAGGCGACGAGGTTCTGGAGCTGCTCCTCGACCTGGATGCAAGCGACGAGCAGATAGAAAGCCCGGTGCTGTTCTGTTCCGGACGGGCGGGCACGGCTTCTCTCAGCCAGTACGAGGAAGGAACAGACCTTGTTCCGCTTTTTGAAACGATACTGAACCATATCCCCGCTCCCGAGGGGGACGCGGATTCTCCAATGCAGATGCTTATTTCCTGCATCGACTACAACGACTATGTTGGACGTATAGGCATAGGCAGGGTCGAGAGGGGTACTATCAGGGTAAATCAGCCTGTTATCGTGGGCGATTATCACGAAAACCGCAAACCGTTCAACAGCAAAATAGTTACTCTTTATCAGATAGAGGGACTTAACAGAGTCCCCGCCGAGGAGGCTAAGGTGGGCGATATCGTGTGGATATCCGGTATCGAGAATATCACTATCGGAGATACTCTCTGCGACTCGTCAAGCTACGAGCCTGTGCCTTTTGTTAAGATATCCGAGCCTACCGTTGAAATGACTTTCTCGGTAAACGACAGTCCCTTTGCGGGTCGGGAGGGTAAATTCGTAACCTCCCGCCAGCTCCGCGAACGGCTTTTTAAAGAGATACTCAGGGACGTTTCCCTCCGCGTGAATGAGACCGAAAACACCGACAGCTTCCGCGTTGCGGGACGTGGCGAAATGCACCTTTCCATACTCATTGAAAATATGCGCCGCGAGGGCTACGAGCTGTCGGTCTCCACTCCGAGAGTGCTCTATAAGGATATAGACGGCGTACAGTGCGAGCCGGTGGAAAGAGTTGTTATAGACGTACCCGAGGATTCCGTAGGCGCAGTAATGGAGAAGCTGGGTACCCGCAAGGCTGAGCTTCAGTCCATGCACCCGTCGGGAAGCCGCATGAGGCTTGAGTTCCTCATACCCTCCCGCGGACTTTTCGGCTATAAGTCGGAGTTCCTCACCGACACAAAGGGCGAGGGCGTAATCAGCTCTGTTTTCGATGGTTATCAGCCTTACAAGGGAGACATTCCCAGGAGAAACACAGGCTCTCTAATTTCCTTTGAGACGGGCGAGGCGGTAACATACGGTCTCTATAACGCCCAGGAGCGCGGTTCGCTGTTTATCGGCGCGGGAACTCCCGTGTACGAGGGAATGATAGTGGGCGCGTCCCCCAAGACAGAAGACCTTGTGGTAAACGTCTGCAAGAAAAAGCACCTGACAAATACACGTGCAAGCGGTTCGGACGACGCTCTTAGGCTTGTTCCGCCCAGACGTCTCTCCCTTGAGGACAGCCTTGAATTTATCGCGGACGACGAGCTTTTGGAGGTTACTCCCCAGTCTATCCGTATAAGAAAGCGTATTCTTGACAATACCCTCCGCGCAAAGCAGAGAGCGAAAGACAAGGCGTAATTGGGGTACGGTATGGAAGTAAAATTTTACGATACCGTAAGCGACGATTTGTTAAAATTTGCGGTTATAATCGCAAAGCATAACGGCAAGCTTGTTTTCTGCAAGCACAGACAGCGGGATACCCTTGAAATACCGGGAGGTCACAGGGAGAACGGCGAAAATATCTCCGATACCGCGCGGCGCGAGCTGTACGAGGAAACAGGCGCGTTGGATTTCAAAATAGAGCCGGTATGCGTTTACTCGGTAACGGCAGAAGATAATTTTGACGGACAGGAAACCTTCGGTATGTTGTTTTGCGCGGATATTATTTCCTTTGAAAAGGAACTGCACAGCGAGATAGAAAGCATATGCCTGCTTGACGGTTTGCCCGACAAGTGGACGTACCCCTTGATACAGCCAAGGCTTATTGAGGAAGCCAAGCGGAGAGGCTGTTTGAATTGACAGCTTTAGCGTCAATTTTTGTTAACGGTAACTTTACGGAATGATAACACTTAAACAAATTTGCAGGTTTATAATATTATATATCATATAGTATTGAGAGGTAATCCGAAATGAGTAAATTTACCGATTCAAAAGTCTGGAAATACCTTACCACACCCGACGAGATGCCGGCGGATCAGCCGAGACTGAAAACAAATCTTGATACAAATCTGTTAAAGCTTATCGCAATAATTTCTATGCTTATCGACCATGTGGGAAACGTATTTTTTCCCGAAATACCCGCGTTCCGCTGGGCGGGACGGCTTGCATTCCCAATTTTTGCGTACTGTATGACGGTGGGTCTGCTCTACACGAGCAACGTCAAAAAGTATCTGATACGCTTGGGAATTTTTGCACTTATCAGCCAGCCGCTCTATATAATGGCGTTCCACCCCTACGACTGGCATGAGGAATGGATGAATATGAACATTTTCTTCACGCTGTTCGTAAGCCTTGTGGCTATGGCGGGCTTTAAGGAGCGCAAATGGTGGCTGTTTATCGCCGCTTTCCTGCTGCTGTCCCTTGTTGGTTTTGACTATTCGGCAAACGGCGTTGTTTTAATGCTTATCTTCTACATATGCAGAAATCACCCTGCAATAGGCGCTCTGCTGTATGTTTTGCAGTATATCACCGCATTGTGGAACGGTTACCCCGAAGATCCGAAAAGTCTTTTTGTCGGCGGACTTTGTATCAACTGGACGATATTCGCCCTGCTTGCCGCGCCGCTGATATTCCTCCGCACAAACAGCAAAATAAAGATAAGCAAATACTTTTTCTATGCTTTTTATCCCGCACATCTGGCGGCAATATGGATAGTACGCATGATACTGAAAGTTTAACTGCTATGAAAGGAATTTTTTATGGCGATCTTCAGACCCACCTACGCTTTGAAAAAAATAACGGATATCACTCCCTCCGCCCTGAAAAAGCGGGGCATAAAGGCTCTTATACTTGACGTGGACAATACCCTCACTACCCACAACAATCCGACGCCTGCGGATGGCGTTCCCGAGTGGATAGAGGAAATGAAGTCCGCGGGGATAAAGCTGATGATCGTAAGCAACAACAAGGCGGAGCGGGTAACTCCTTTTGCAGAAATGCTGGGACTGCATTTCGTCCCCAACGGAGCAAAGCCCCTGCCCATTGGCTTTAAGCGGGCGGCGGCAGAGCTTAGAGCGGCTGGAGTACCCAAAAACCGCATAGCCGCTGTGGGCGACCAGATATTCACTGATATTTTAGGCGCGAACCTTGCGGGGATACGGTCGATTTTTGTGTATCCAATTGAGTTTGAAACGAGTTTGCCGTTTAAGCTAAAGCGCGCGGCGGAAAAGCCGCTGCTGCCTAAACGGTTCAATAAATTTGATTAACAAAACAGATCGGAAAGAAGCAGTCTCTCCGATCTGTTTTTATTTTATGGCGTTAATCATTGCTTTCAGCAGAGCGATGGTTTTCTCTTTATCTGCAGTGCGGAGTTCCTTGGCTGTTCTCAGAAGCTCACGCTGTTCGTGTGAAAGGTCGCTGCGGGCAAGTCCGCGCTTGTCGTTTGTAAGTCCCGCTATATAGTCAAGGCTTACGTTGTAATATTTTGCCAGTGCGATGGCGCGCTCAAAAGAAATTTCATTTGCGCCTTTTTCGTACAGGCTGTAATATTGTTTGGTTGTTCCGAGATATTCCGCAAGTTCAGCCTGCTTTTTGTCGCAGTCCTCTCTAAGATCACGTATTCTTGGATAGTGTGCCATTTTCATCACGTTCCTAAAAAAGATTATAAAATATTTTATCATATTTAGTTATTTTAGTATTGACAAGTCATATTATTTTATGATACAATAAGACAAATCGTTTCATTTAGTGACTAAGCTTTAAAAAAATCACTAAATATATTTACTTAGGAGTGATTATACATGACCAATGACGATATGCAAAAAGCACTTAGGGTGTGTTATGAAAAAGCGTTAGACGGACTGCCAATATCAAAAAGCGTTTCTGAATTGGGGACACATTACTTAAACAAATATCCATCTAAAGAAGCTGCTGCAAAGCATTTAATAAATGCACAGACTGCAAAGTGTACAACAAGTGGATTCCTCACAAGTCTGGGCGGATTGATCACACTTCCGGTAGCTGTTCCTGCCAACATTACAAGTGTTTTATATGTTCAATTAAGAATGATTGCATCTATTGCATATATAGGCGGGTTTAACCCAAGTGACGATGAAGTCCAAACTTTAGCTTATCTTTGTCTTACTGGCACGGCAATAAGCGACGTTATTAAGGGCACTGGAATAAAAATTGGGCAAAAGGTTGCTGTAAATACTCTAAAGAAAATTCCGGGAACGGTTATAACTAAAATAAATCAAAGGGTTGGATTTCGTTTGCTTACAAGGTTTGGAGAAAAGGGCGCAGTGAATTTGGTAAAACTGATTCCAGGGGTAAGCGGTATAATAGGTGGTGCAATTGATTTTGCAAGCACAAAAATTATTGCGCAAAAAGCGTACAATATTTTTATTGAGGGACGCGTTATGTAGTTGAATGAGTATTAAAAAATGATAAATAACATGTGCCGTACTATCCAAAAGTATGGTGAGACTTTGATTGAATAAGGAGAGGTTTATATGTTAAACAGTCAAAACAAAAACCGCTATAGTCCGCCGCCGAACTACTATGAAAAAAGTGCATGGGTTAATGCATTAAAATTGGTATATAAAGTTATATTTGCCATAATTGTTTTAATAGGTCTTATTATATGCGTAAAAGCCAATGACGCTGAAATAGGGGTAATTATCTTGTGTGGTTCACTAATTATTGCTGTAATGACTGTAGGTTTTGTATTAGTTTTTCTTGAAATTGCGGGCGATATACGGGAAATGTTGGATTACGTATACAAAATAGGTGTTATGATAGTAGAGGATAAAAACAGAGACATTGCGGGCGATATAGAAAACACAGCAGAAAATATGTGTCAAAATGTATGTCAAATAAAAAACATATTGCAAAACAATACAACCCCAAAAGAATAATATAAAAGAGTTTGCCGTTTCCCACAAAAGGTACGGCAAACTTTTTTCTCCCCAAATAATTGACATAATATCCTTTCCCATGTTATAATTATTTCAATACAAAAACGGAAAGGATACTGAAAATGAGCGCAAAATTCGGTCCTGCGGGAACTGCGGACAGCTTTAAGACAATGGGCTACAAAAAGTCCGTGCAGCTTGGGGAATACTTAGAAAAATTCGGTCTCGACCACTTTGAATACCAGTGCGGTCAGGGCGTGCGCGTAAGCGAAGCCTCCGCTGCAGAAATAGGAAAGGCTCTGGCGGAAAAGGGTATAACCGTTTCCATACACGCGCCCTACTTTATCTCCCTGTCAAGCATTGAGGAGGAAAAGCGGGACAATTCCATAAACTACATTTTGCAGTCGGCTCAGGCGGTAAAGGCTATGGGAGGCGACAGGATAGTAATACACAGCGGCTCATGCTCCAAAATGACCCGTGAGGAGGCTCTGAAGCTTGCAAAGGCTACCATGAAAAAAGCCCGCGAAGCGCTTATTGCCAACGGACTTGAAAACATAAGGTGCTGCCCCGAAACAATGGGAAAGATAAATCAGCTGGGCGACCTTAACGAGGTCATGGAGATATGCAGCGTTGACGAAAGTTTTATTCCCTGTATTGATTTCGGACACCTTAATGCACGTACCTTCGGCGCGATAAAAGGCAAAGCCGAGTTTGCGGAAATACTTGATACCGTTGAAAACAAGCTGGGCAAAGAGCGTGCTGAAGTTTTCCATTCACACTTCTCCAAAATAGAGTACACCGAAAAGGGCGGCGAAAAGCGGCATCTTACCTTTGAAGCAAACGAGGGGTACGGTCCCGATTTTGAACCTCTTATGGAGCTTATTTACGAGAGGAATTTGTCTCCCACGTTCGTTTGCGAAAGCGCGGGCACTCAGACCGAGGACGCTCGTACTATGAAGCTTTATTATGAAGGACTGGCAATAAATTGACACTGTACCGAAAACACTTTGCAACCAAAAGTTGCGGAGTGTTTTTTTATTTGCAAACAGGAATTGCTTGACAGGCTATGCTGTATATTATATAATATTGTTAACTCAATAATAGGAGATGATACTGTGGACAATACTGAAATAACTACCTCCGAGGTGGCTGCATGGAGAGCCGCGGTCTGCGCCGTACTTGCAATAGTTTTAATGATAATCGCACAGCTTGCAGCGTTTTTTATTGGCAGCTTACCCGCTGCAATAGGACTTCCCCAAGCCGTTGGAAACGTGATTTCGGCGATTTTGTATCCGCTGCTCGCCCTGATTGCACTGAAGCTGCTTTGCGGCGCGATTCTGGGCGTTAAGCTTGCGGATTGCCGTATCACGGGTTACAAAATAAAGCCCGTCTGGACTGCGGCGGCGTTTATAATGCCGATCATAGTCGTCGGCGGACTTCTTATGACCGCAGGACACTGGGAAAATCCCGCACTGGAGGGTATGCAGATTTCCGCCCTTGTTACTCAGTCAGTTTTTCTGGTGGGACTTGCTGTGGGCACGGTTGAGGAAGCTGTGTTCCGCGGGGTGATAATGAAAGCTCTCGAAATGCGCTGGGGCAAAGGGGTCGCAGTGATAGTCCCCTCGGTACTGTTTGCCGCCGCCCACGTTCTGAACGGAAAATTGTCACTTGCGAGCTTTATTCAGCTTTTGGCGGCAGGCAGTGTTGTGGGGATATTATTTTCACTTGTGACCTATGAAAGCGGCAGTATTTGGCCGGCGGCGTTAATGCACAGCGTCTGGAATATTTTTATGGCGAGCGGGATACTCAGCATAAGCGGCGAGGCTACGGAAAACTGCATATTCAACTATGTTCTGGAAACAAAGTCTCCGCTTATTACGGGCGGCGAATTTGGCGCGGAGGCAAGCGTTGTTTCTATCGGAGCGTACCTTATTTTTATAGCTTTGGCGGCGGTTTTGTTAAAGAAAAAGTCCGAAGGGAGCGAAAAAATATGAAAAAGAAAATCATTTTAATATCGTCTGCCGTACTGCTCGGAGCAGTACTGACAACGGTTATCCTTATGAGAAACAAGTCCTTGGGAAATATCAGCGTGAGCGTTCCCGCAGGCGAGGCGAAAACCGCGGTCTCGGAGTCTTCATTTAAGTGCGGCAAGGGAGACCGGATAAAAGTTTCTCTGAACACCAACGTTAAAAGCGGTGCGGTAAATTTTGTGCTGTACAATTCCAAAGGCGGCGTTGTCGAAAATTTCGGTACAGCAAAAGCGTATCGCGGTTTTGTGGATTTAGAACTTGATGACACTTACACCCTTGTAGCGGAGTACGCCGGTCTTGAGGGAGATTTTAAGGCAGAGGTAAGCAAAAGAGCGTTCTGACGTTTATTTTACCGCTAATGCCTTTGAAGCTGTAAAAAGCGTTGACGTATCCGTTTGATTTTTTGGACGTTTCCGAAAAGTATTTCTATACTTTGAAAATTCAGCTCACAGTCCGCTTTTTGAAGAGCCGGAAAGGGCGACGAAAAGCGGCGTCTTACCTTTGAAGCAAACGAGGGGTACGGTCCCGTTTTTGAGCCTCTTATGGAGCTTATTTACGAGAGGAATTTGTCTCCCACGTTTGTTTGCGAAAGCGCGGGCACTCAGACCGAGGACGCTCGTACTATGAAAGAATATTACAGCAGCTTGAAATAATCTTCGGAACGTTTACGGCGGAAATACAAAAACGTCTGAGCAAAGCCATACCGAACCAAGGCTTTGCTCAGACGTTTTGTTTTTTGCAGCAGCTATTTTTTCAGCATGGCGTTTATGCTGTTTATTCTCACTTTCCATAACAGAAACTGCATCAGCCATATAACAGCGAAAATTGCCGCGAAAACTGCCGTATATATAATAAAGCCGGTAATGCTTCGTTCCATCCAGCCCATAAAAAACGCTGCCGGAAGTATCAATACGGAATAGATAAAAAAGCATAAGACCGTCTGCTTCAAAAGGCTTATCTTATCGTTCTCCCATATAAGGGAAGCCGCCGAAAAGCCTATGCCCATTATTCCGCATATCAGGGCCTGCAGCGCGGCAGCGGCCGACTCGCTTCCTATCAGCTCTGTAAATTCGGGGACGCAGACAAAATAATTTCCCCCGCCCCATATAAGAGATATCACGACCGTTATTACGTTCCCTATAGCTATGCCTACGGGGAACCCCAGAACTATTCTTGCGGCTGTCTTTTTTTTCATTTTCAACACCTCATATCCCAAGTATTTTTTTGATTTTTACGACATATCTTCTTGATACGTATGTGACGTCGGAGTTTGACAGGGAAACGCAGATAGTTCCCGCCGCGCTTAGGTCAAATTCCTTGACCCGTTTCAAATTAACAAGTTCAGAGTTGGAAATGCGGACGAATTTTTTCCCCTCCAAAAGCTCCTCCAATTCGTATAAACGCCGCCGAAGAAAAAAATCTCCGCTGTCCGTAACGGCGACTATTTTCCCGCCGCAGGAATATATCCTTACGATCTCCTCCGGCTCGAGGAGCCTTGCTGTGTTATCCTTAAATCCCGAAATGGATCGGAGACCTTCAGCCGATAATTTTTCCGCCAGAGCCTTTATTTCATCGGTAATGTTTTCGGCGGCAATAATTATTTTGGGCGTTTTACAGGTCGGATCAATTTTAATTTCAACCTCCATTCGATCACCTCCGACTAAATTATATACGGCGCGACGGCTTTTTTCAAGCGTTTTTTGCTAATCGGTATTTTACGGCATACGGTCGGTTCTTAAGAAAGTACCGATTAAACAAACGCCGGAGCATCATAAATTAGGATATGAAATATTACTGATACGGATTAATTGTATCCAAAATGTAGCCTAATGAAATCAAAATGTAATTGCATTCCCCCTGTCTGAGGTGTATAATTTAACCAAATGACAGAGGGAGATGCTTTTTTATGTGTAAAAACAGTAAAAATATTTTATTGTCGGCGGTTCTCGCGGCGGCGTTGTGCTTTTCCGCCTGTTCGGAACAAAACGCGGAGCAGACGGAAACAATTTCGGACACCGTAACGTCCCTTTCGGAAACGACAATAATTACCGGAAACGAAATTGAGTCAGAGGCTGAGGACGGTCTTTCCGAGTCTCCGGCCGCAAACGCCGATGACGTTACAGAGGCGGAGGATTACGATACGGACAACCCCGAAACCGGGCTTGTATACTTTATCCAACCCATGATAGAGCAGTATGACGAGTACGATGAATGGAATTTAGCCGTCTGGGAATGCCGCGATACCGATGTGCTGCGCGGCTGGCATTATGATGACGAGTGGAAGTACCGCAAGGAGCTTATCTTTGTCTTTTCAAACTACACCGATGAGCCTGTCACGGTGGACAGCATACAGATAATCCGCGAATCGGACGGTACGCTGATAAGTTTTGCGGACAGTTCAAACGTCCTTGATATTGATTTTACCGTACAGCCCGGTCATAAGACGGACTATCTTCTTAGAGCGGAGGATTTTGATTATTCTGCCTGCGAATCGGGTATTTATAACGCTATAGTAAACGTGGGTCTTGAGGGTTACGGCAGGGAATTTTTTATTAATAACAGCGAGCTGTACGAGGAAACGGTACCCTTGTTATGGTACAGGACGGAGCAAATAGGTATCGCGCCGACTTTTCTGACCGAAGAACAGAAGATGTTTTTTGCAAAAGCCCATGTACGTATGAGCGAGTTTTTCTGGTGCGACAGCTGCCTTTCCGCATGGTATGCAGAAAAGCATACCGCCGATGAGTTCATAGAAATGTTTACCGACGTTTTCACCGAGGATTATGCTTGGAGTCTTGCCAGATCAAGATACATTGACGAAAATGGCAGTCTTCGGGAATCCCTTGGCGGGCGGGGCATTGATATGTCTTATTACGGACATTGCTTTTTCCCGGGTTCCTCGGACGACGAGCAAGTGACATTCAAGGCTGTCGTTACATATTGCCACAGCGACAATCCATACGAGGTATGGTTTGAGGAGAAAGACTACCATATGGTAAACACCGAAAACGGCTGGCGTGTCGATAAGTTCAGCCTTTGGAATTAAATTAACGATGGCATTATTATCTTAAACAAAAAATTTTATTTGCAGCAGTTCTTGCGGCGGCGATATGCCTTTCCGTCTGTTCAAAGGGCAGCATCGAGATTTTGAAAACAGCTTCAAAACATCTTCAAAGGCAGCAAAAACAGCAGAAACAATTTTGGATGCCGAAAGTTCTCCGGAAGAGGATATTCCGGAAATAGTCATTCCCGATACGGAATAATATACAAAATTTTCAGCAGTATTTGACAAATCGGAATTTTAGTATTAAAATAGTAAGTATTATAACATACAATTATCCCGAGAGGAGAATAATATGAAAAACGTACTTATCATCAACGGACCAAACCTTAACCTTTTAGGAGAGCGCGAACCCGGTATCTACGGCACGGACAGCTACGCCGACGTCTGCGCGGACATCGAGAAAAAAGCCGCGGAGCTTGGCTTCGACGGCTGCGAGATATTCCAGAGCAACCACGAGGGCGAGATAATCGACCGCATACACGCCGCACGCCGCGACAAATGCGGCATAATCATCAACGCGGGAGCTTATACTCACTACAGCTACGCTATACGCGACGCTATTACCGCTGTGAAAATTCCTGTTATCGAGGTGCATCTCTCCAATATCCACGGGCGGGAGGAATTCCGCAATACGTCGGTGATCTCCCCCGTATGTAGGGGCACTCTTTTCGGCTTCGGCGCGGACAGCTACCTGCTTGCCCTTAACGCCCTTGCCTATAAGCTTATGTAGCTGTATCGGAGGAATCAATGGATTTTACTTTTTGTCCCCAATGCGGGGAAAAGCTTTTTCCTAAGGTCTGCGGCGACGAGGGGGAAACGCCGTACTGCAATAGCTGCAATCGCCCGTTTTTCCCATTTTCGTACCCCTGCGTGATTTGCCTTTGCATTGACGGGGACAGCTCCGAGATTGCTCTTATCAAGCAGGGATACGTTTCGGAAAACTACGTCAACGTAGCGGGTTATGTAAAGCGGGGTGAGATCCCTGAGAACACCGCCGTCCGCGAAGTCAAAGAAGAGATCGGTCTGGATGTTGTGTCTGTAAGCTATGCCGGAAGCTGGTATCACGCTAAAAGCGACAACCTTATGCTCGGTTTTGTCTGCAAGGTAAAAAGGGGAGAGCTTATTTTGTCCCCGGAGGTGGACGAGGCGTGCTGGTTCCCTGTGGAAAAAGCGCGGGATCTTCTCCGCAGAGACAGCATAGGCATGAGCTTGCTTGAAAAATATCTTTTCGGATGCGGAACGTCTGCCGAAAGGGGGACAGACTGATGTCCCTGCAGTTTAAGAACGAGCTTACAGCTTCCGCGGCGGAGCAGCTTGCAAGGGATTACTGCTGCGCCCCAGAGGATTTTCTCCGCTCTGAAAACAAAGTAACGCTTGCGAGAACGGAATCCGGACAGCGGCGGTTCAAATCCGGACCGTCCTTTTTCAAGGCTGCGGCTATGGGCCGCGGCGCAGTCATATCAGCCGCAAGCGAGATGCTGGAATTTTCCTCGGAGCTTGCAAAAAAATACGACGGCGCAAGGATATTCGACCAAAAGCAGATATGGCTGATAAACCGAAAGCTTGCGGAGTACAACAAGGCAATCTCGATGAACAGTATTTTTTACCTTCCTGCAACACCGTACAAATACACCGCCCGCAGCGGTTTCAGACTGAAATTTTATGAGGAAGCCGAAATAGTTTCGGAGCTGTATTCATCGGATGGCTTCGGCAATGCGCTTTTGTACCGCGCGGGCGGCGCAAGGCGTGACGTGCTGGCGGTGTGCGCCTATAACGGCAGGCGGATAGTGGGCATGGCAGGAGCAAGCAGCGACAGCGAACGGTTCTGGCAGATAGGCATAGACGTTATTCCGGAATACCGCGGTCTTGGCCTCGGTTCGGAGCTTGTTTCCGCGCTGACGCAGGCGGTCTTCATGCACGGCGCTGTGCCATACTACAGCACCTGGAGCGGCAACATCGCCTCCCAGAATACTGCCCGAAAGTCGGGATACTACCCCGCCTGGTCGGAAATCGACGTGTCCGATATAGAGTAAAGCGGCATTTTTTCTTTGCCTGTAGGGTGTGCGACCTATAGTTCCGTACTTTAATGCTTCACCAAAAATTTACATTTAAAAATGAAAATAAATTGTGAACGCTCTTGCAAACCTCCGAAATAGTGTTATAATAGTATTATGTCTATTTTTACAGGAGGATGTTTAATGAATACAGCTATAGTAAGCTTTTTAATGCGCGCCGAGAACGCCGCGTCCGCTGGAGCTGCCGATCCTAATGCGGCGGGTATCAGTCCCACGGGTCAGCTTTTGTACTATCTTGTCTCTTTCGGACTGGTGGCGCTCGTTATTTACCTGTTTATGATCCGACCCCAGAGCAAAAAGGAAAAGGAAGCTAAAAAGCTCCGCGAAAATCTCCAGATCGGAGACGAGGTTACTACTATCGGCGGTATCGTGGGCATTGTTGTCCGCAAGAACGACGAGACGGGCACGGTGGTTATCGAAACAGGCGGAGACCGCTCCAAGTTACGCGTTAAGCTGTGGGCGATATCCGAAAATTCTACGGTTCACGATGCTCCGGAGGAAGCGGTAAGCAAAAAGTAAGCGGATTTTCCCGCTGTTTGGTTTGTTGGTTCCGTCATTATTTTTTTCCGTTCGGCATAAGCTTTAGATAACGATATGCTGAACGGAGGAATCTTTATGCGCCGGAAAACTTCCGCGGAAAAGCTCAGGACGGAAAAGCTGATGATGATACTGTTCTCCGCGCTTGCCTGCACGGGGGCGGTATTTCTGGTCTCTTTGGCGTTTTCTGGGATAGCTGCGGTTATCGACCTGTCGGACGGAACTTTCCTGCTTATGGCGAACGCGGCTTTGTGCGCAGGGTGCTTTGCGGCAGGCTATACGGCTGCAAAACGCCGCGGCAGGCAAGGTATGAAAACGGGTCTGACCTGCGGGATAATCATTTTTGCGGCGGTTTTTCTTGGAGGACTTATCTTCGTGAGAAGCTTTTCCGCAGGAGGACTTTTTACGAAACTGTTAATAATATTGATATGTTCTGCAATAGGCGGCATATTCGGGGTCAATTCACCCCGCAGATTTCGTTAATACTCATTTTTGACTAAAAAACGTTCAAAAAATTTGCGTATATGATTTTTGTGCAAATTTTTTGCATACGTTTTTAGGAGCAAATTAGTATAAATTGACTATTGAAATATGTCGCATTGTGTGATATAATATATTTTAAATAATTTTATCGGAGGTTTTTCCAATGAAGCATATCGTTACTATCAACAAGGCTAATCTCAAAAAGACTGCCGCTAAGGGCGGCTGCGGCAAGTGCCAGGCTTCCTGCCAGTCCGCGTGCAAGACTTCCTGTACAGTAGCTAACCAGAAGTGCGAGAAGTAATTGTAAGAAATCCGGGAGAGAGCAAGCGGGGGACAGGAATGTCCCTTATTTGCTTTTTTATTTACACTTTTAATTGGTGATTAGGATAAAATGAGGTGCATTTATGATACATAAGTACAAGCTGGGCGGACTGAATATAGTCCTCGACGCAAACAGCGGCGGCGTTCATCTTGTGGACGAGCTTACCTACGATATGCTGGACAACGTAAAGCCTCCCTTTGAGGACAAGTGTCCCAAAAGAGTGGTAGAGAAGCTTTCCCGCTTTTACGTCGAAAAGGATATAGAGTCCTGCTACGAAGAGGTAAAGGAGCTTTACAACGACGGCGTTCTTTTTTCCGAAGACGATTACGCTCAGTTTGCAAAATATTCCGTTGCCGCTCCGGTAAAGGCTATGTGTCTGCTTGTTGAACAGGACTGCAACCTCAGGTGCGAATACTGCTTCGCGGGTACGGGCGATTACGGCACGGGCAAGCGTATGCATATGGACTTCAAAACCGGCAAAAAAGCTATGGATTTTCTGCTGGAAAATTCGGGGGACAGGGAAAACCTTGAGCTTGACTTTTTCGGCGGCGAGCCCCTTATGAACTGGGACGTGGTAAATCAGCTTGTGAAGTACGGCAGAAGCAGGGAAAAAGAATTTGGGAAACGCTTCAGATTTACCATAACTACAAACGGTATGCTCCTTGACGAGGAAAAAATGGACTTCATCAATAAGGAAATGTCCAACGTGGTAATGTCCGTGGACGGACGAAAGGAAGTCAACGACCGCGTGAGAAAGCGCGTGGACGGCACGGGCTGCTACGACAGGATAATGGACAAATACAAGACCCTTGCCCAAAAAAGAAACTACGAAAATTATTACGTCCGCGGGACGTTTACCAAATATAACCTTGATTTTGCGGAGGACGTGCTGCATCTGTACGAACAGGGCTTCGACCAGATATCCGTTGAGCCTGTTACAAGCGAGGCTTCCGCAAGCTACGCCCTCACCGAAAGAGAGCTTCCCGCTATTTTTTCGGAATACGAAAGACTGGCAGAGATAATTCTCGAGCACGATAAACAGGGCAAGCACTTTAACTTTTTCCACTTTATGCTTGACCTGGATCAGGGTCCCTGCGCAATAAAGAGACTCCGCGGCTGCGGAAGCGGAAACGAGTACGTAGCCGTTACTCCCGACGGGGACATCTATCCGTGCCACCAGTTTGTCGGATACGACGAATACAAAATGGGAAACCTTTTTGACGGAACGTTCAGCAGAGAAATGAAAAACAGCTTTGCTGCGGCGCATATTTATTCCAAGGAAGAATGTACAAAATGCTGGGCGAGATTCTATTGCAGCGGCGGCTGCAACGCAAACAACTACATCTATACCGGAAATATTCTCACCGCCCACAAGCTTTCCTGCGAGATACAGAAAAAGCGTCTTGAATGCGCTATCATGATAAAGGCGGCTAAGTTCGCAAGGGAAAACGAACAGTCCGGGATAAACGCTCAAGCCGAGTAAGCAGAGCAAACTAAGCAACTGGATCGCACCGTCCGAACGGCGGACTGACAGGTATGGAGGATACTATGCCGAAAATGAGAATGAGGGCTTCCGACGATAAGGAAAAGATCCGCCGGCTAAGGCAGGACATCAAGGATATGAAGCTCGATCTGAAAGAAACGTTCTCCGTTATGGAAACCATGGAAAAGCCGAAGAAAAGGCGTCCTAAAAAGCTTTCGTGGATACCTGCAGCCGTTGCCGCGGTAATAATTATTGCAGCTGCGGCATATATATTGTTTATTGTGTTTTGATCTTCAAAGGGTACCCGACGGTACCCTTATTTAGTATGTTTTGTGCGGGGGAAAGGAGCATATTACTATTATGATAAAATTTCTGGCTAAAACCTTTATCAAGGACAGCGAAAACGTGTCGGACAAAAACGTTCGGAAAAATTACAGCGTACTCGGGGGAGTAGTCGGCGCGGTATGCAACCTGTTTCTGTTCGCTTTAAAGCTTGCGGTGGGAACGCTGATGCACAGTATTGCCGTTACCTCGGACGCGTTCAACAACCTGTCCGATATGGGAAGCTGCCTTGTGGCGATAATCGGAGCGGGAATGTCAACCCGCCTGCCCGACCGTGAGCACCCATACGGTCACGGCAGAATAGAATATATTTCCTCGCTCATTGTTTCATTTATCATTCTGCTGGTTGGCTTCGAACTTTTCAAAAGCAGCGTTGACAAAATATCAAATCCCGAAAACGTTATATTCAGTCTGCCTATGATAATCATTCTGGCGGCGTCGGTGCTGGTCAAATTGTGGATGTACTTCTGCTACAGCTTTATTGCGAAAAAGATTAATTCCACGGTAATGAAAGCAACCGCACGCGACAGCATAAACGACGTTATCTCCACAAGCGCTGTGGTCCTTGCCACCGTTATCGGAAGCTTTCTGCCCTTTCCTATCGACGGCTTTGTGGGTATCGCTGTGGCGGCATATATCGTCTGGGGAGGCTACAATCTGGCAAAGGAAACTATCGACCTGCTGCTGGGTACTCCCCCCTCCCGCGAGACTATTGATTCATTGAGCAGGATAATTATGTCCCGTGAGGAAATTGTAGGCATACACGACCTTATGGTGCACGATTACGGCCCCGGCAGGGTATTCGCTTCGGTGCACGCGGAAGTCCCCGACGATTCAAATATGGTTCACATACACGAGGTCATCGACGATGTGGAGCGGCAGATACTCAGTAAAACGGGTATCCAGACGGTCATTCACACCGACCCCATCACCGTGAACAACGACTATGTGAACGGTCTCAAAGCCATGGTGCTGGAATGCGCGCAGGAGATATTCCACGACTGCACAATACACGATTTCAGAATTACTGACGGTGAGAACCGTATAAATCTGATATTTGACCTTGTTCTGACCGACGCTGGCAAGCCTTCGGAGCGTGACAGGATAGTAAGCGAAATAAAGAAAAACATCATCGGCAGGGACGAACGGTTCAACACGGTCATAACCGTTGACGAGGACTACAGTGGACGGTAACGGCGTAAGGATACTTGTCCTCGGCGGCAGGGAGATACGGTGGGTTCTGACCAGAAAAAAAGTAAAGAACGTAAATCTGAGAGTAAAGCCCGACGGAATTGTATACATCAGCGCAAACACGCGGGTACCGGTAAAATTTATCGAGGACTTTATCTTGAAAAATGCGGCGTTTATCTTTTCCGCACTGGACAGCTTTGCTGTGAGAATGGCGGCTCCCGTGCTGCCTAAGGCTTCCGGTGAATTTCAAAACGGCGGTACTGTTTGTTATTTGGGAAAGAATTATACTTTGCGTATAGAGGCTGATAACAGAATATCCTATGCGGAGCAGGAAAGCGTTAACATTTCCGGAAATGAGATAACGGTTACCGTAAGGTACGGAAACCGGGTCGGCAAAGTACTGGAAAAATTTTATGCAGATGAGACCCGAAAGCTGTTTGAGACACTTAACCGCCGCACACGGCTGATGTTTCTTGCAAAGGGCTACAGCGTGGACGAGGCGGAATTGCAGATACGTGAAATGAAGTCCCGCTGGGGGAGCTGCCATATTGCGGACAAAAAAATCGTAATGAACAGCCGTCTTATGCTGTACCCTGAGGTCTGCGCGGCGTACGTGTTCGTACATGAATACGCCCACTTTATTGTGCCCGATCACAGCGCGGATTTCTACGCAGTGGTGGGGGATATTATGCCCGACTATCGGGTATGCGTGGATATACTGAAAAAATAATTTTAATATTATTTCGGAAACTGTAAGATTTCCATTCGGTTTACGTCATTTACCAAAGAGGCGCAGGAAAACAGGATTTTCTGTACATACTATGAATAGTGTTGGTTATACTTGGAGGATATAAAAATGAAGTTAAAAATGAAATTATTGCCGGCGGTTTTGCTTACGGCGGTACTGCTTGCAGGCTGCTCAAAGGCCGATGATATCCCGGATACTGCTTCGGGTACTTCAAACGCCGCAGATACTTTGGATATCTCCGATACTTCCTATGAGGACGATACCGACAGCGAAGAGGAAATCTGGAGCATGGAGGGGTATTATCTGCGTACGGAATTTGTCGATATGATAATTAGGGAGCAAAGCTTTACTGCGCAGGACGGCAGTGCCGAAACAATTTACGAACCTATAGAAATTTATTTCGGCGAGGGCGAAGAGGGCGACGTTCCTTTCGACAGCTTAAAAACTGGGGACAAAATAGAGGCTGACGTAAAATTAATTGCGGAAACGTACCCCGGACAGGCACGTATTTACGGACTAAGACTAATTGAATCGGGAGACGTTTCCAACATAAATGACGAGGGACTGCTACGTCTGGAAGAGCTGGGGCGGCACGCCGTTATCGGCGAAAAAACGGAGCAGCCGCCTATTACGCGCCACAGCGGATATTTTGTGCGTACGGAAAAAGGCAGCTTCCTTATCCCTTCCGAAGAGTACGGTATGCTTTCGGAGATCGACATTCTGAATATTTCCCCTGCGTCCGAAGCGTCGGGCGTTTCCCTTGATGCCTTTAATACGGGCGACAGGATATGGATCGATATAATGACGGTTCAGGAGCTGTACCCGCCTGTCGCTCCCTTGTACGGAGCAGTCCTTATCGAAAACGGTGATATTTCAAATATTGACAATGCGGCCGCTTCAAAGCTTGAGGAACTTGGATACTCCGTATCCGAATAAAAATGCGCCTGTTCGGGTACTTCCGGGCAGGCGCAAATTTTGAAATGTGCTCTTAAAAATATTTCAAAATACAGCGGCTTTCCTTAAAAAATAACAAAATTTTTAACTTTTTGGAATTTTTTCAAAAAACCTCTTGCAAATTTTAGCGGAATGGTGTATACTTATTTACATAATGACGAGTACGGAGCAATATCCGTAGAGTAATAAGCGTTATAATTATACAAGGAGGATTTAAACAATGGCGTTTAAAAATGAGTACCTTAAAGGCGTGTACGAAAAGGTTGAAAAGCGCAATCCCGGCGAGACCGAGTTTCTTCAGGCGGTAAGAGAGGTTCTTGAATCTTTCGAGCCTGTTGTGGAAAAGGATAAGTCCTACGAGACAAACGGCATAATCGACAGGATCGTTGAACCTGAGCGTTTCATTCAGTTCCGCGTTTCATGGGTTGACGACAAGGGCAACGTTCAGGTGAACCGCGGTTTCCGCTGCCAGTTCAACTCCGCTATCGGACCTTACAAGGGCGGTCTGAGACTTCACCCCTCAGTATGCGCTTCAGTAATAAAATTCCTGGGCTTCGAGCAGATATTCAAGAACAGCCTTACAGGTCTGCCTATGGGCGGCGGCAAGGGCGGCTCCGATTTTGACCCCAAAGGCAAGTCCGACCGCGAGGTAATGGCTTTCTGCCAGAGCTTTATGACAGAGCTTTCCAAGCACATCGGCGCTGACACCGACGTTCCCGCAGGCGATATCGGAACAGGCGCAAGAGAGATAGGCTATATGTTCGGTCAGTACAAGAGACTCCGCAACGAATTTACCGGCGTACTTACAGGCAAGGGACTTTCCTACGGCGGTTCTCTGGCAAGAACAGAGGCTACAGGCTACGGACTTTGCTACTTCACCGAGGAAATGCTGAACTGCATGAAGAACGACAGCTTTAAGGGCAAAACCGTTGTAATTTCCGGTTCGGGCAACGTTGCTATTTATGCTACCAAGAAGGCTACCGAACTGGGCGGAAAGGTAGTTGCTCTCTCCGACTCCAACGGCTATATCCACGATCCCGACGGAATCGAACTTGACCTCGTTAAGCAGATCAAGGAGGTAGAGCGCGGCAGAATCAAAGAGTACGTTGACAGGACTGCCCACAAGAACGCAACCTATACAGAGGGCTGCAAGGGCATCTGGACTATCAAGTGCGACGTTGCTCTTCCCTGCGCAACTCAGAACGAGCTTGACGGCGAATCAGCGGACGCTCTTATCAAAAACGGCGTTATCGCTGTTGCAGAGGGAGCAAATATGCCTTCCACACCCGAGGCTATCGAGAAATTCCTTGCTGCAAAGGTTATGTTCGGTCCTGCAAAGGCTGCAAACGCAGGCGGCGTAGCGACTTCGGGTCTTGAAATGTCTCAGAACAGCGAACGTCTCAGCTGGACATTCGAGGAGGTAGACTCCAAGCTCAAGGGAATCATGGTAAACATTTTCCACAATGCTTACAACGCTTCCAAGGAGTACGGAGCAGAAGGCAATCTTGTTATGGGCGCGAATATCGCGGGCTTCCTCAAGGTTGCTGACGCTATGAAGTGGCAGGGCGTTGCATACTGATTTGACTGCTGATCTTATATAAACACAAAAGAGGATAGCCCGGCGGTTATCCTCTTTTGTGTTTTGACTTATTCAATAACCGCAATGCGCGAATTTGAAAGGCTTTTGCCTGCGCCGCCGGAAATTACGGCGCTGTAACAAAAAGTGTGCCGCGCGTCTGACAAAATACAGACCTAACAATAAATATTTATTAAATAATTCTGTTTCGGCATATAAATGCTATTGACAATCTCCCAAAACGCTGATATGCTTTAAGTAATCGAGCAATAAAAACAATATCCGGAGAAAACGCTATGACTAAAAACACACCCGTCCGCGAGCTTAAAGGCGTGGGAACAAAGCGCGCTGAGCTTTACTCAAAAATAGGGATAAATACTGTGGGAGAACTGATATTTCACTTTCCGAGACGGTATACAGACTACTCAGAGCCTGTTCCCGCCGCCTCCGCTCAGATCGGAGAGCACGCCGTTATCAAGGCAACGGTAGTGAAAAAAAGTCCGGCAGCCCGTATCCGTCAGGGTCTTGTTCTGTATAAAATTTTTGCCGAGGACGATGACGGAACGCGCATTACTATAGTATACTACAACAACCGCTTTGCTTCCGACGCGCTTCACGAGGGCGAAGAGTACCTTTTCAGCGGAAAAGTATCGGGAAATCCTACGCGCAGGGAAATGAATTCCCCCACAGTTCTGAAAGCTGACGAGGAGAACCTGCTCCGTCCTGTTTATCCCCTCACCGAGGGACTTACCGCCGCTATGGTAACGACCAACGTTTCCGAGGTCTTGAACAGCGCGGACGACAGCTTTTTTGCAGATTCTCTGCCCGACGTGATAAGGCTGGAATACTCATTGTCAACCCTTGAATACGCTCTGAAAAGCATACACTTCCCCAAAGATTCCCATGCCGCCGAGGTCGCCCGAAAACGCCTCGCTTTTGACGAACTGCTCCGTCTTCAATTGGGAATGATACTGATAAAAAACCGAACCCGCACCGAAAACGCATGCAGGATGATCCCTCGAATGGAGGATATGGCGGCTTTCGGAAAATCCCTGCCTTTTGAAATGACAAACGCTCAGAAGCGGGCTGTCGGCGACATTATTGCCGATATGCAGGGGTCTTCCCCAATGAACAGGCTTTTGCAGGGAGACGTTGGTTCCGGCAAGACCGCGGTAGCTGCCGCCGCGGCTTTATTTGCGGCAAAGAACGGTTTCCAGACAGCTTTGATGGCTCCCACAGAAATTCTTGCGGCACAGCACTTCTCCACCCTTTCGGAAATGCTGGAGCCTATGGGGATAGCTGTCTGCCGCGTTATGGGTTCAATGACAAAAAAGCAGCGCGCAGAAGTTGCTGAAAGAATTTCCTCGGGAGAATGCATGGTCGCCGTGGGAACTCACGCTCTTATTTCGGGAAGTACCGAATTTAAAAATTTGGGTCTTGTTATCACCGACGAACAGCACCGCTTCGGCGTGGGACAGCGTTCCGCACTTGCGGGAAAGGGCGTTAACCCGCACAAGCTGGTAATGTCCGCAACGCCCATACCCCGCACCCTTGCGCTGATAATCTACGGCGATCTGGATGTTTCCGTGCTGAACGAGCTGCCAAAGGGCAGACAGAAAACCGAGACCTACGCGGTTACCGCAAAGCTTCGGGAGCGAGCTTTAGGTTTTGTTAAAAAACAGCTTGACGAGGGAGGACAGGCATACATCGTCTGCCCCATGATAGAGGAAAACGAAAACGAGCTTGCGGCGGCAAAGGGGTACGCCGAAGGACTGAAAAAGACCGTACTTGCGGATTACCGCGCGGGACTTCTCCACGGAAAGATGTCAGCCGCCGAAAAGGACAGGGTAATGGCGGCTTTTAAGGAGCACGAGCTTGACATTCTTGTGGCTACCACGGTCGTGGAAGTGGGCGTAGACGTCCCCAACGCAAACATTATCGTTATCGAGAACGCGGACAGATTCGGACTATCACAGCTTCACCAGCTCCGCGGACGGGTCGGCAGAGGCAAGAGCAAAAGCTACTGCGTGCTTATTGCGGGAAACGTTACCGACGAATCAAGACAGCGGCTGGAGATAATGACGAAAACCTCCGACGGCTTTGAGATATCGGAGTACGATCTTAAAATGCGGGGCGCGGGAGACTTTTTCGGAAGCCGCCAGCACGGTCTGCCCGATCTTAAGCTTGCGGATATTGCCGCCGACAGGGAGCTTCTCGCCGACTGCGGGAGGGCCGCAAAGGAGCTGCTTGCCGAAAGTCCCGACCTGAAAAAATACCCCGCCCTCAAGGACGAGGTGGACGGGCTTTTCTCCCAAAACGACAATGCGGCGGAAGCGCTGTGACAGCCGGAAGCCGATAGCTGACAGTATAAAATTATTTTTTAAATTTTACCGAACCTTTTTAAAACCCTTCCGACCTATTAAGCGTAGACCGGTTTACAGTCTTTCGGGGGAGGTGAGTAAGTGAACGAATACATCAACGGCGAGCTTATCGAGAACACCTATCTGTTCTGCGTGAAGCGTGTCTCCGACAGCGAGGCGGCGAAAGACCTTGCGCAGGATATTCTTTATGAAGCTGTGCGTGCTTTGTCGGGCAGACGCGAGATAACCGCGTTTTATTCCTGGTACTGGAAAATGGCGCGGAACAAGTACGCCGACTATATCAGGCACAAGCGCAATCCCGGCCTGCCTATCGAGTCGGCGGGAGGTATCGCGGCGGACATCGCTCCGCCCATTGAACGGCTTATCAACCGGGAGGATATTTCCGCTCTTAATTATTCGCTTTCACGTCTTGCCTCAGCATACCGCGAAATTATGATACGCTTTTATCTCCGCGAACAGTCTGTGCAGTCTATTGCCGACGATTTAAAAATTCCAGTCGGCACGGTAAAGAGCAGGCTTTTCGACGCGAGAAAAAAGTTAAAGGAAGGGTTTGATAATATGAATAATATCGGTACGTCCGCATATGCTCCCGCACAGGTGGACTGGTTCTGGGGCGGTAGTATGTCGCTGGCTTCAAATCTTATGAACAGTTCAAAAATTGTACCGCAGATAATGGTGATATGCCGCATGGAGCAAAAGTCCGTAAACGACATTGCGGACGAAATGGGTATAGCCCCCGTTTACCTCGAAGATATTCTTGAAAAAATGAGGTCGGAAAAGCTTTTGCTTTCTCCCGCCAAGGGGAAATATCTTTCCAACTGCTGCGTGTTTCCGAAGCAGACTTATATGGAAACAAAGGTGTACGCAAACAAGGTTTTTCACTACGGCGGCTTTCCCGAAAAAATAAACGAAAGACTTTTTGCAGTCAAGGACAAGATAACCGCCCTTGATTTTTACGGAAACCATTTCGATTACCGCTATCTTATGTGGCTTCTGTACGCCGCCGCGGAGGACAGCTTCGGCACGATAGGCAGAAACGAGTATTTAAAAAAATACAATGGAAAATACCCCGACGACGGACGTAAATATCAGCTTACCGTCCTGTATATCCTGCCGGACGAAAGCTTTGACGGCTCTGTATTCAATGAAATAAAGTCGGTACATTGGTCGTGTCTGCACCAGTATTTCGATACCGCAGACCACGGACACGCGGGCTTTGTGAACGACTTTGAAGCCCCGCCGTTCCCCAACGGGGACAGACGTCCCGATGACTGTAAGCAGGGTCGGGACAGGTGGGTGGACGGCAACAATATCTCCCTGCTGATAGACCTTGCGAAAAATCCCGCCAAAAGGCTTACCGAATACGAGGAGGAGAAGGCGGCAGACTTCCTGAAAAAGGGTCTGCTCGAAAAGAAGGGGGACGAACTTGCCGTCCAAATGCCGATATTCTCAACGGCAGTCCAAAACGAGTTTTTTGAGATTATTCGTACGGCTATCGAAGACCTTGCCAAGGAGTACGCGGAAGCTGTCGGCAGTGAAGTTGAAAAGCGGCTTATGCCATACGTCCGCAAGGATATGACAAGCAATTTCCTGCATTGGGATATGCGAATGTTTTTCAAGATTTTGGGCTGTCTTTACTGGTACGGCTGGGACAAACACCTTGCTCTGCCGGAGGATTACAATCGTTCTGCGGCGGGGCTGTATTTGATTATTTGATTATTTAATTATTTAACATTATAGAAAAGTTACGGAAACGGTTTGCTGTTTCCGTAACTTTTTATACTTTATGCCGATATTACAGCAGACGGACAAAATTTGTGCGGTCTTTAAAGCAGCTGCTGTAAAAAGCAATAAAACTTTTCTGTGCGGTTGTCCGGCTATACAAACATTTGAAAAAGTGCTTATGTATTAAAAAATAAGCTTTACACCAAAAAGTTATGAAAGAGTAAACTTTAGTCGTTTGGGGTTGAAATTCAGGGAAAAAACGGATATAATAGTATTGATTGCTTAAATTTTATTTGACTTCGGTACTATATCCAACCCTCGATTTGTGTACTGTGCTGTGAATTTGGCGCACGCAAAATATTTTTTTGTGCAAGTATACAAATCAAAAAGAGCGGTGCAACAAAACAAAGCTTTTTTGCCACTACTTATATGACAGGTCTTTTAAAGGAAGATCACGGTATGGTGTCGCTGTCAAAACCGTATAGAAACACAGAACGGTCGAGAGGTGATAATACAGAATGAATACCGACTTCTCCCAATGCGTCCTCAGGGCGCGGGATGGCGACGCGGACGCGTTTGCCGAGCTGTATTCCTTGGTCTATAAGGACTTATACCGGATCGCTTTCATAAACCTGAAAAATCAGCACGACGCTTCCGACGTGGTTAGTGACACAGTTCTGGAAGCCTACTCCTCCATAAAAAAATTGAGAGACGAAAAAGCGTTTAAAGCATGGATAATCAAAATCCTTACTGTAAAGATAAAAAACAAACAGAAGGAATATATAAAGAACAGAGATTACCGTGAAGAACTTGACGTACTTGAAAGTGTAGAACAAGAGAGATCCGAAGAGATAAACTACGGCGGATTGGAAATAATGGAGGAGTTCAGGCGGCTGAACGAGGACGAAAGGCTTGTTTTATCGTTAAGCATTGTTTCAGGCTATACAAGCGAAGAGATCGCCAGGGCAACGGGGTTATCTGCAAACACCGTCCGCTCAAAGGCGGCGCGGGCAAAGATCAAGCTGAAAAAAATGCTTTCGGAACGTTAGAAGAAAGGAGGCCGGAATTATGAAATTTGAAGAGAGACTAAGCGAGATAATCAGCGAGGTCGAAGTTCCCGATGAGCTTCTTCCTCAGAATATCGCCGAAATGCTCCGCGAAAGGAGCGCGGCGTCCGTGAAAGAAACGCCCAAAAACGTTTCAAGAGATTCTGCACAAAGACGCGCCATTATTATACGGACTTCCGCGGCGATTGCAGCCTGCGCCGTTTTTGCGGTCGGTATGCTTGCTTACGGCGGCGAAAGAGAATCCCAGAAGCAGCTTGAAGCTCCAATTGAGTACGAGGCTATTTCTCCCGATTCCTATGACACGCTGTATAACATCTATACGGGTATCACCCTTAACGGCGGAGACGCTCCCGATTCCGAAAGGACTGTCGGTGACGAAACTGCGGAAATCCCCGACGGACGTATATCCGACGACGGCACCGTAAACGATCATACCGATTTCAGCGACCCGAATATTTCGGAAGCCGACATCGTAAAGACAGACGGAAACTATTTGTACTGCCTTAAAGGAAGTACGCTCTGCATTATTTCTCTCGAGACGATGGAAGTCGTTTCGGAGATTGAAAGCTCGCTTGAACCGCCCGTGGAAATATATATAGAGGGCGACAGACTTATTCTTATTTCAAAGGAAAAAGGGGAACTTTACGTCATTGACAACGGAACTCCAAAGGCTGACATAAGCTCCTCGGAAACCCAAGATTCTGCTCCCGCTCCCGGTGTTCCAGCACAGGATGCGGATACCCTGCAAATGGCTGACGAAAATTCCGGCGCCCCTGAAGAAACAGTTTCAGACGACAGAACAGGCGTCTCCGCTTACGGCGGAGACACTTACGGCGGAGACGGGAAGTCTGCAATTCCCGCAAGCTCATCTGCCGTAAGCCGAACCAACGCGGCGGTCGATATCTACAATATAAGCGACCCCGCAAATCCTTATCACACCACTGCCTATAAACAGAACGGCAGTTACGTTTCATCAAAAATTGCCGGCGGTGTGCTTTATCTGGTGACAGCTTATTCTGATTACCGGGTAAAGCCGCTCGACGCGCGGGAAGACCTTGACAGCTTTGTTCCCGCGTATTATCTTAACGGAGAAAAACATTATCTTGCCGCTGAGGATATAATTATTCCCGGCGGCGCGGCGAGCACCGACTATACGGTGGTATCCGCCATAAACACAAATTCCGCGGAAACGACGGCTTCTGTAAAAGCCGTTCTCGGTTCCAACAGAAACGCCTACTGCTCAGCGGATACGCTGTACGTTGTGGGCGAGGGCAAAAAAGACAGAGAATACAGTATTATTTCTTCCTTCGCTCTTTCGGACGGAGGAATAACTTATAGCTCAAGCGGGGCAGTCGACGGAAGAGTCCTCGGTCACAAAAGCATGAACGAATACGGCGGACTTTTCAGAATAGCCGCCGAAACAACGGATGAGGACGGAAAGACTTCCGTATCGGTCTATGTTCTTGACAAGTCCCTCAAGGTAATAAACAGCGCGGGGCAGCTTTTCCCAGAGGGAAAGGCTTCTGCGGTACGGTTTGAGAGGAACTTTGCAAGGGTAATCGACGAGGAAAGCGGCGAGTCGGTAATCGTTCTTGACCTTTCCGCAAATCCTCCAACGCTGGCGCAGTCCCTTACAGGAAATTCGGCGTATCTTTACAGCTGCTCAGAGGATATGCTCCTCGGCGTCGGGAAAGCTCAGGGCGGCGGACTTGCCCTTACCATGTACGACGCGGACACGGGCCTTACGGTTAACGGAACTGTTTTCGCAGCGGAAGAGGGCGAAGTCTTTTCAAAGGCTTTTTCAGACAGGCGCGCAGTGCTTATCGACGAAGAGAAAAAGCTTATCGGCGTACCGGTCTACAGCCACAATGAATTTGGAACAAAAAACAGCTATTATGTTTTTACATACGACGAGAACGGAGCAATTACGCAAAAGGGAGTTATCGACTCCCTGGACGTTGACGACAGCTCGGTTTTCAGGCGTGGTTCGATAAACGGCGATGCGCTATTCATAGTCGGCGGCGGAAGGATCATTTCCGCAAGACTCAGCGACCTGAAGGTGATCGGAACATACGAATATTGAATATATGAAAAGCGAACGGTCGGTTCGCTTTTTTATTTTTGGGTAATACTAATCCTTGACCTCTCTGACAGAATTACAGACAAGAAATTGCCGCAAAAGCTTGCATAAACGGATCTTGCCGCAGGAGATCGCCTATAGTTCATCTTAATATTAGTATAAAGTGCTGATTGCTACAATATAAAGACCGTAAAATGCAGAAAATTTGGCATAAAATTTGTTGATTTTTTACCGTATTCGTGATACAATAATTTTATGTGACTTATGGACATATGCGACAAAAAATACGGAGAGGTGCTTGCTTTGGTATTTTCCGACCTGCTTTTCATATATATGTTTCTGCCGCTGTGTTTGGCGCTGTATTATTTTTTCTCCGACACGGCATACAGAAACAGCGTGCTGATAATTTTTTCTCTGGCTTTCTATTCGTTCGGCGAGCCGGTATGGGTGCTGCTTCTTATAGGAAGCGCCCTTGTGGACTATCTGAACGGTTTATTTATCGCGAGGTGCAGAAGGCGGCGGAGTCGTGCTGCGGTACTTGGAGTGATAATGTCTCTGGTAATAAATCTGGGAGTGCTTATTCTCTTTAAATACAGCGGCTTCATTATGGAAAACATTAATTTAGCGACGGGACTTTCCCTGCCTGTGAAACATTTCACTCTGCCGATAGGTATTTCATTCTATACGTTCCAGACCATTTCCTACACGGTGGACGTTTACTGCGGCAGAGCAAGGGTACAGCGCAATTTCTTTGATTTCCTGCTGTATGTTTCGCTGTTCTTTCAGCTTGTGGCAGGTCCTATCGTTCGTTACACCACGGTGGCAAGCGAGATATCCCGCAGAAGATTTTCCGTATTCGACATGAGCAGAGGCGTGGAACGCTTCATTTTGGGTCTTGGAAAAAAAGTAATTATCGCCAATTCTCTTGGAAGCATCGCGGACGAGCTTCTCACCTTTGAAACAGCTCCGGTCTCTACGGCGGCGGCGTGGGCGGGAATAATAATGTTCTCGTTCCAAATATACTACGATTTTTCGGGATACTCCGACATGGCTATAGGACTCGGACTTATGTTTGGCTTTCATTTTGAGGAAAACTTCAACTATCCCTATATTTCAAAATCCGCCTCGGAATTCTGGCGGCGATGGCATATTTCGTTGGGCAGCTTTTTCCGCGACTATGTGTATATCCCAATGGGAGGAAACCGCCGTCATCAGGTGGTGAATCTTGCAGTTGTGTGGTTCCTGACCGGCCTATGGCACGGGGCAAGCTGGAACTATATTTTCTGGGGACTCTTCTGGGGGTTCCTTGTGGCTATAGAAAAGCTTTTCCTTCGGAAAGTACTTGACAAGCTCCCATCTCTTTTCGGACGGATTTACCTGCTTGCAGCTGCCGCTGCGGGATGGACTATGTTCTATTTCGAGGATCTCGGAAAGCTTAAGCAATGCTTTTTAGGAATGTTCGGCAAAAGCGGCATTCCCCTTTCGGACGAAATAACAATGTCGCTCCTTAAAGGAAGCTGCTTTGTGATAATTGCGGCGGCAGTATTTTCCTGCCCGGTATGCAGGATACTTTCCGAAAAGACCGAGGCGCTCGCTTCTAAGTCCGTTTTCGCTTACACATGGGCAAAGATAGCGGAAAACATTGTTCTTGTGGGGATACTTGCGGTAAGCTCCATACTGCTTGTAAAGCAAAGCTATAACCCGTTCCTTTATTTCAGATACTGATGTTGAGGTTGATATTATGGGATATGTGAGAATTAATCTGAAAGCCGACGTCCGAAAAAGAGCGGCGGCAATAATTACAACGTCGGTTTTTATTGCGCTGATATTCGGTGTTGGAGCCGCTATGCTCCTTCTTGACAGACCCACGGTTTCTGTTGCCGAAAACCGCGACCTTGAGACTATGCCTGTGTTTTCTGTGGCAAGCTATCTGGACGGAAGCTTTACCGCTAAGTTTGATAAATATTTTACCGACACCGTGCCGTTCCGCGATAAGCTAAACGAGTACGCCGCGGTGCTTGAAAACGCAAAGGGACTTCCATCGCCTCAGTTTTACGGCGTTGAGATAGTAAACGAAAACGAAGATTACGGGGAAACAATCGACTCCATTGAAAGCGCGCCGACCGAACCTGTACTGCCTGAGGAATCTGTGAAGCAGGAGGCGGAGACGTCCGTTACAAGCATACAGGGGGGACAAAGCGGCACGGTTCCAAGCAGCGGAGAATTATCCGTCTCAGGTACCGGAAATCCTGCCTCCGAAACAGCTCCCCCTTTAACAGCGGCGCCGCCGGAGATATCGGGAACTGAGACTTCGCAAAACGGCGCGGCTGCCGGAGACGAAGAGTTTACCGGGGATATAACCGATTTTCTCAATAACGGAATACTCGTAAACGGTGTGAAGATGTACGGAGAAAAGGCGGGCATAATGCTTTTCGGAGGAAACGACAAGCAGGGTCAGCGTTACGCCGAGCTGATAAGCGCCTACAAGCGCGAACTGGGAGACAGCGTTAACGTCTACAATATGGTTGTCCCCACGTCTGTGGAATTTTATCTTCCGAAGAAATACTCAAAATATTCCAACTCTGAAAAGCGTGAAATAGAATTTATTTACAGCAAGCTTACCGACGGCGTGATACCTGTTGACGCTTACTCTGTACTTGAAGCCCACAAGGACGAATATATCTATTTTCGAACCGATCACCACTGGTCTGACTTAGGCGCATACTATGCCTATACGGCGTTCTGCAATGCTATAGGGCAAACTCCTCCGCCCCTTTCGGACTACACCGTCAAGACTAAGGAAGAGCTGTTTGTAGGTTCGCTGTTCGGCTATACCAACGACATTACTCTGAAAAATAATCCGGATACGTTTACCTACTATATGACAAAATCGCCTTTCAAGGGCGAGACCTATAATTACAGGACATTAACTCTTGCCGAAGCAAACCCTATTTACCACGAGTACGCTTCGGGCGGAGCGATGTACGGAATGTTTCTGGGCAGCGACGGCATACACGTAAAAATAACCACCTCTGCTGGAACAGGACGTAAGATCGTCATGTTCAAGGAGTCTTACGGAAACGCTTTTGCTCCCTATCTTATCGACAGCTTTGACGAGATATACGTAATCGACATACGCTATTTCGGCAAAAATGCGGTGCAGTATATCAAGGACGTGGGCGCTACCGACGTTCTGTTTATCAATAACGTTTTTGCAGCGAACACCTCCAAGCTGATAGACGGCATAGAGCGGCTGCTTATCTCTCCTACGGGAACTGTTGTTGTGACCGCTCCGCCAGTAACAACGCCCGCCGTTTCGGATTCATCAGACGTTCAGGGTCTGCCCGCAGGACAGGCGTCTCAAGTACAGACGGGTCAGCCTGTAAAAAATCCGCAAACCCAACAAACTCAACAATCCCAACAGTCTCAGACGGGTCAGCAAACTCAGGCTCCTGTACAGCAAACGCAGCAATCAAGCGCCGCATCTTCCGTTACGACTGCTCCTGCGGTTTCTGCTGTAACCGCTCAATCTCAGCAGACAGCTCCAGCAGTTACAGCCCCTCCGGCCACATCTGCAAAACCGCAGACTGAAACAGGTTCCGTAAATACTAAAAATTCCGCACAATAAAAATAAACCGCCGCAAAACGTTATTACAGCGCTTGCGGCGTTTTTTATGCATTATGTGCTTTATCCGATAAATCGGTTAAGCCAGCTTAGAAGTAAAATCGGACATAGCTTCTGAAATTTTTATCTGCTGAGGACATACCGCCTCACAGCTTCGGCATCCAACGCAAGACGACGGCTTCTTGTCATCGGGAACAGCCATTAACGCCATAGGAGCGATAAATCCTCCGCCCGTAAGGCAATGCTCGTTATAGAGCTTGATAAGCTCGGGGATATCAAGACCCTGCGGACAGTGTGATGTACAGTAGCGGCATTCTGTGCAGGGAAGCGAGGTTTTCTTTGCTATTTTGTCGGCAATGGAGAGAATCTCCGCCATTTCCTTTTCGTTAAGAGGTTTGTCCTCCTCAAAGGTTTTTATGTTGTCTTTGACTTGATCGAAGTTCAACATTCCCGAAAGGGTTACAACGACCTCGGGAACAGACTGTATAAATCTGAACGCCCACGCGGGTATTTTTTCGTCGGGACGCAGAGCGGTCAGCGCAGCTTCGTCGCGCTCGGCAAGCTTTGCAAGCTTTCCACCGCGGACAGGCTCCATTACCCACACGGGGATATTGTAATCTTTCAGCAGCTCCGCCTTTTCTTTTGCGCCCTGGAACGTCCAGTCAAGCCAGTTGAGCTGTATCTGGCAGAATTCCATGTCCTTGCCGTAAGCGTCGAGAAAACGTTTCATAACGTCGTAGGAACCGTGAGCCGAAAAGCCCAGGTGTTTGATCCTGCCGTTTCTCTTCTGTTCGGTAAGGAAGTCGTAAATGCCGTATTGCGGATCAAGATATTCGTTGATATTCATTTCGCAGACGTTGTGAAAAAGGTAGAAATCAAAGTATTCGACCTGACATTTTTCAAGCTGCTTTTCAAAAATCTCCTTGACCTTTGTCATATTTGACAGATCATAGCCCGGAAATTTTGAGGCAAGATAAAATTTTTCGCGGGGGTAATTTTTAAGTATTTTTCCCATTACTATCTCTGAATTTCCGCTGTGGTATCCCCATGCGGTATCGTAATAGTTCACGCCGTTTTTCATTGCGTAGTCTACAAGCTCGGCGGCAGCTTTTTCGTCAATGTCGGGATCGTTTCCGTTTACGGTAGGCAGCCTCATCGTGCCGAAGCCCAATGCGGAAAGCTTTAAGTCCTGAAAAGGTTTATAAATCACAGCAGACCACTCCTTTATAATTTGTCGTACTTTAATTATAGCATTTATTTTATTCTGTGTCAAACATTACTTAGAGAAAAATTAATTTAGTCATATAAATTTATGTTTATCTCACTAATGTAATTAACCTGCCAAAGCTTAGCTGGTCAAGCTGAGCACAGCTTGCGGGGGTCAAGGGGGCAGAGCCCCATTG
>CAJUHS010000003.1:58687-158804 GCA_910586535.1 uncultured Oscillospiraceae bacterium | reverse complement strand
CGTTCACTTATGTTGACGACGTTATGGACTTCCTTGACAACAACAGTCAGGTATAAGAATTTAATAGTTGAAAAAGCCCTCGGAAAACTTAGCTTTCCGAGGGCCGGTTTTTTTTGGTTCAGAAGTCATGCACTTCGGTTTTGTCTTCTGGGACTGGTTCTTCCGCTTCGGTAACTTCGGCAGTTTCCAGAACATCTGAAATTCCCGCGACTTCTGTTTTATCGTTTTCCTTCGCTTTATCCGCTGCGGAGCTTTCCGTTACGGATTTATACGTTACGGATTTATACGTTACGGATTTATGCGTTTCGGATTTTTCTGCTGCGGCTTTTTTCTTTTCACCCGCAAGCGTCAAGGTTTCCTCGGCGCGGGCGTGTAAGAAGTCCGTGCAGGAGTTTTCCATTGCGAGCCGCGCAGAGGCTTCGGATTCATTGTACCGTTCCAGGGCAAGAAAATTTTTGGCTTTTATAAGCTCTGCAAACGAAATTCCGCATTTCCTCATGGGTTTGGGAAGAGTGCTCCATTTTATTTTTTCGGCGGTGTCTATGGCTGAGTTTCCCAGCCCTCCCTCGGTCTGGTACAGTGCCAGCACTGCCATTACCATGTCGCCGTCCGAAAAAGCGTCCAGATAATAAATGCCCTCGTCGTAAGCGGCGGCCGCGCCGTTTCCGTCCTTTGCTATAATGCAGGCGGCCATTTTTACGCAGTAATAGTATGCCGCTGTTCGGAAATTTCCCGTTGACTGGGCTATGTCGAGAATGCTTGTCAGGTCTGCCTGCGCAAGAGTTTTAGCCGCCGTATCGGTCTCGCCCCGCATACAGTACGCCGCGGCGGCTTCAATGAGCATGGGATTTTTATTGTCCCCGGCCGCATTGTCGAACAGCAGATTTATGTAGTTCTGGGAAAAACCTTCCGACTTGAAAATATTCACAAGCTTGCGCCTTAGTCTTTTTATTGGAGCGCGTTTGAACAGCGAACTGATAAAATATGTAATAACTGCCAGCAAAAGCGAACCGATGCACATTAACGGCACGAACAGCATGATCCTGAACGGCTGCGCGTCCATAAACAGATCCTTTATTGTTTTGACCGCAAAGCCCGCACAGCAGCCGAGTATGAGGTATATTCCCCACCACACGCTTATGCCCTTTGCAAGCGCAAGCAGCTTGTTGTTCAGTTTCATTGGCTCTCCTCCTGCACCCCTGTCTTGGGGGTATTATTTTGTCAGCTCGGCTTTCATTTCGGCAATTATTTTTTCCACGTCTTCATCGCGGCAGGTCGTTCCGTTCCATATCTCGTGAGCGACCGCCGCCTGCCATACCAGCATTGCCATGCCGCCTATTGCGGGTATGCCGTTTTTTTCTGCAATACTCATCAGCTTTGTGACGTTGGGATTATAGATGACCTCAAACACGCATTTGCAGTTTAATACAACGTCCTCCGGAACGGGGCAGTTATCGGTGTTGGGGTACATTCCCACAGGGCTTGCGTTCATCAGCAGATCAAATTCTCCCTGTATTTCTTCATGGGTGATAACCGATATTTTCGCCTCTGGATTAAGCTTTGCCGCTTCTTCGGCGACCTCTTTTGCTCCCGCGATAAATTCGGGAAGAGCGACTATTGTCAGCTCAGCGCCGTGGAGAGCGGCTTCTATAGCCATCATTCTGCCAACGCCGCCGCAGCCTATCTGGAGCACCCGTCCGCCCAGCTTTGCTCCCCCCGCTTCAAGGGAGCGGAGAAAGCCCGAGCAGTCGGTGTTATAACCGATATTTTTGCCGTCCCGGTTCACAACGCAGTTTACCGAATTATAACGCTTTGCTGACTCGTCAAGTCCGTCCAGATACTTTATTATATCCACCTTATAGGGTATGGTGATGTTGTAGCCGTTCAGGGAATTAAGATACTCCGATCTTTCGGCAAGCTTTTCTGGAGGAATCTCGCACACCTCGTATTCCGAGTAGGGTTTTCCGTCAAGCTCAAAAAGACGCTTATGAATGGGCGGGGACATAGTATGCCCCAGCGGATAGCCTAAAAGCGCATATTTTGACATTTTGAACGCTCCTTATTTTTTATCTTTCTGCCGTACTTCTTGTATTGTCACGTTGCTGTATGGTTACTTCTTTTTGCCATTTTTGCCGGCGGCTTTTTCGGTTTTGGAATTTTTTGCGCTTTTGGCGGCGGACTTGCTTTCGTCCTTTGCTTTTTTCTTCATATAGGTGATGAGCTTGTCAAGCTCCAGCGCCTTTTCGGTGCTGCCCTCCACTTTGAGTTTTCCCGACAGAAAAGCAGGTACTGCTCCAAGCTCGCCCTCGGCTATCTTCAGGAAATTCTCCGCGTTGGCGATAAGCATTGCGTTACGGTCGTGGTACTCGTAGGGAGCGATATCAAGCGCGCCGTTTTTATAGGCTATATAGAACGCGCCTTCTCCCTCGCCGGTGATGTTCACCTGTATTGCAAAATCTCCGTCGAAGCCAGTTGCGTCGCCCTTTCCGAACAGAGACTGCGCTTTTGCAAAAATTTCTTCGTATGTCATGATATATCCTCCAATAAATTATTTAAGAATTTCAAGAGCCTTTTCAAGGGTCTTTTGATTTTCAACGTTTACGGCGTTTACTCCTTTTAAGGTTTTTTTGACCAGTCCCGTCAGGACTTTGCCCGGTCCCAGCTCCGCATAATCAGTGTACCCCGCTTCTGCAAGAGCATTCAGCTCCGAGGTGAATTTTACGGGGGAAACTATATGCTTTGCAAGCTTTGAGGGCATATCGTCAAAATCTGTCTGGACGTCGCCCGTAAGGTTTGAGTAAAACGGTACCGACGACTTGTTAAAGGTTATGCCCATACCTCTCAGAGCGGTTTCAAAGTCATCGGCGGCAGGCTGCATAAGCTTTGAATGGAACGCAGAGGATACTCCTAACTTTACGGCTTTCGCTCCAATTTCCGCAAATTTTGCGGCGGCTTTTTCCGCTGCGGAGGTCTCCCCCGCTATTACCGTCTGGGCGGAAGAATTGTAATTTACAGGAACTACGTAACCGCCGATGCCCGCGCAGACCTCTTCTATTTCCTCCGCTGTTTTGCCTATTATGGCGTACATTGCTCCGCCTGCGGCTTCAGAGGCTTTCTGCATGGCTTCTGCTCTCGCCTTTATCACGCGGAATCCGTCCTCAAAGGAGAGGATACCTGCCGCGACCATAGCGGCGTATTCGCCGAGGGAATGTCCTGCAGCTGCGGAAAATTCTATGCCTTCGCGCTTCATTATCTCAAACGCGGTCAGGGAGGTCGCCATTATCGCCGGCTGGGCGATAATGGTTTTTGAAAGCTCCTCCTCGCTGCCGTTTATCTTCTCAATAAGGTCGAAACCGAGTATCTCGCTTGCTCTTTCATATACTTTAACATCGGGATAAGCCTCTGCAAGCTCCATTCCCATACCGGTGTACTGAGAGCCCTGTCCCGAAAACAGGAATACTGTTTTTGACATTTTTTCAGTCCTTTCCGAATCCAAATAATTTGAGTCAAGGTCTTTTTGAATTATTGTGCCGAATATTTTTTTGCCGCGGGGGGATTTTATTCTTCAAAATCGGTTGACAACGGGGACGAAAAATATTACAATAGTATTGTATATATTTTAACTGCAAAAATTGCGCTGAACAGATTTTTAAAAAGACCCGCTGTTAATACTATACCATACTAACTGAAAAATTACAAGCGTTTGCCGCAGTTTTTTTGCGCCGCTTTTCCGAAGCGGAGCGGATAACGCTGTAAAGGAAATACGGAGGAAACTGTTTTGTTCGGAATTGATATTTTGGGAATGGGTTCGTACAGTCCGTCGCTGAGCGTGACCAACAACGATATGGCTAAGATAGTGGAGACAAACGATGAATGGATAACCACAAGAACGGGAATAAGGTCCCGCAGGCTTGCCGACGGCGAGCCGACTTGGGAAATGGGCTTGAAAGCCGCTGAGGAGGCTGTCAAAAACTCGGGTATAGACCCCATGGATATCGGTCTGGTCATTGATACGACCATTACAAACGATTTCTATACGCCTTCCGTAGCCTGTGTTATCCAGGACAGGATAGGCGCAAAAAGCGCTGCCGCCTACGACCTCAACGCGGCGTGCTCCGGCTTTGTATACGCTGTGGACGCGGCTAAGCGGTATCTGCAGACAGACCCCGATCTGAAGTATGTTCTTGTAGTTGCCAATGAAACGCTTTCAAGGGTTACCGATTTCAGCGACCGTTCCACCTGCGTCCTTTTCGGCGACGGAGCTGCCGCCGCTGTCATAACGCGTTCCGAGAAGCTTTTTACCAGCTTTATCGGCGCGGACGGCTCGGGCGCGCATTTCCTGTACGCGAAATGCCATAAGGTACGCCACCCCCTGAGGACAGCCGAAGATCATATCGACGAGGGCGAGTTTGCCGCAGGGGATAATTTCATCGTTCAGGACGGCAAGGAGGTCTACAAGTTTGCTACCAAGGCTCTGCCGGCGGCTGCCCAAAAGGCGGCGGAAAAGATAGGTCTTGACATTAATACTGTGGACTGGTTCGTCCCTCATCAGGCTAATATAAGGATCATCGAGACCGCGGCTAAAAACCTGGGCGTTTCAATGGATAAATTCATCGTTAATATTGCCGACCACGGCAACACCTCAAGCGCGTCAATACCTATCGCCCTGAGCGAAGCAATCGCCGAAGGCAAGGTCAAAAAGGGAGACAGGCTCTGCCTTGTGGGCTTCGGAGCGGGTCTTACCATGGGCTGTGTTATACTGGATTATTAAGCAAAAGAAAGGACACCGTTTATGACTGCCGACCTTTACGAACTTTACTGCGGCGGGATATGGGATATGCTCGATCACCGCATATGCAGGGCTTTTGACGCGTTTACAAGAGAAAGCGTTATAAGCCTTATCATACAGGGCGTGCTGATCGCTATGTCCCTGTGGGACAAAAACGTCCGATTTTTCGTGATACTGTCCGCTATCGGCATATATTCCGTGTACGGAAGCATTTCGGTCTGGGTCAATATGCGCCGCATAGAGCTTGCCGAAAAGCGCCGGAGCGAGCTGAAGTACAGGCAGTACAGGCTTGCCGCGGATATACGGAACAAAAGCATCTTCTGCGACGGTATATTGTTTATGCCAGAACCGGTGGGCGGCGAGGACGCTTTTGCCAGTTCGAGGATATCTGAACGCCGGAATAACAAAAAGATCACTGAAAGGAATTTTATATATGAGTAAGACAGCGTTAATTACAGGTTCGTCCAGAGGAATAGGCGCGGCTATCGCGCTCCGCCTTGCAAAGGACGGCTTTAATATAGCCCTCAACGATCTTAACGAGGGTATGTTCGAGAATAACAGCATTGCCGGCGATATACGTGCTCTCGGCGTTGAAGCCGGGATATTCTGCGCGGACGTGTCCAAGTACGCCGACTGCGAGAATATGGTAAAGGCTGTAAAGGAACGCTTCGGTACTATAGACGCGCTTGTAAACAACGCGGGCATAACCCGCGACGGTCTTATGGCGAGAATGTCCGAGGAGCAGTACGACACGGTGATCGCGGTAAACCAAAAAAGCGTTTTCAACATGATGAAGCTTGCGGGAAACGTTATGATACGCCAGAAGCAGGGCAGGATAGTTAATCTTGCTTCCGTGGCAGGTTTGTACGGAAATCCCGGACAGATAAACTATTCCGCTTCAAAGGCGGCTATAATCGGCATGACAAAGACTGCCGCAAAGGAGCTTGGTTCAAGGAACATCAACGTTAACGCGGTTGCTCCCGGATTTATAAAGACTCCCATGACTGACAAGCTCACCGAGGAGCAGAGGGCGAAAATGCTCGAAGCTATCGCTATGAAGCGCTACGGCGAGGTTGAGGAGATCGCGGGCGTTGTCTCGTTCCTCTGTTCGGAGGATTCGTCCTACGTTACGGGACAGACCATTGAAATTTCGGGCGGACTGTCAATGTGAGCTGACAGTTGACATTGTACAGCTGATAGTTAATTTTAGTTACGAAAGGGATTTTTAAATATATGAAAAGAGTAGTAATCACGGGAATGGGCGTGGTTTCCCCGGTGGGAAACACCATTGAGGATTTCTGGAACAGCCTCAAGGCGGGAAAGCACGGATTTTCTTATGTAAACGACGTTACCGGCGATGATTTCGACGTTAAGATCGCCGCGAGAGTAAAGGAGTTCACTCCCGACAAATACGTGGAGAAAAAGGAATCCCGCCGCATGGACAGGTTTACCCAGTTCGCGGTGAACGCTTCTCTGGACGCTTTGGCGGACAGCGGTTCGGACTTTAAGGATCTCGACCCTTTCCGCGCGGGAGTTATCTTCGGCGTGGGAATAGGCGGTCTCAACCTGACCTTGCAGGAGCATGAAAAGTTCCTTGAAAAGGGCCCCGACAGGATATCCGTTTTCTATGTGCCCATGATGATAGGCAACATGGCTGCGGGAACTATTTCCATGCGCACAGGCTTTAAGGGGGACAACTTCTGCTCCACAACAGCCTGCGCTTCCTCCGCTCATGCGGTGGGAGAGGCTTTCCGCAAGATAAAGGACGGCTACCTCGACGTCTGCATTGCGGGCGGCGCGGAGTCCTGCGTGGGCACGTTCGCTTTGGGCGGCTTCAACAACATGAAAGCTTTGACCCGCTCCGACGACCTTGACAGATGCTCTATACCCTTTGACGCGGAAAGAAGCGGCTTTGTGCTGGGCGAGGGCTGCGGCGCGCTTGTCCTTGAGGAGCTTGAACACGCAAAGGCGAGGGGCGCGAAGATTTACGCAGAGATAGCGGGCTACGGCGCAACCTGCGACGCTTACCACATGACTTCCCCGTCCCCGGAGGGAGACGCCGCCGCGAGAGGCATGGTAAACGCCTTTAGCGAAGCGGGTCTCAAAGCGGAGGATATTGACTACATCAACGCTCACGGAACGTCTACGGGTCTTAACGACAAGTACGAGACAAAGGCGGTCAAAAAGGCTCTGGGCGAGGATACCGCCAAAAAGGTGGTCATCAACTCAACCAAGTCCATGACGGGACACCTTTTGGGCGCGGCGGGAGCCGTTGAAGCCATAGTTACCGCGCTTTCCGTTCAGAACGACTATGTGCACCAAACTATCGGCTATAAAGTACCAGACCCGGAATGCGACCTTGACTACTGCACCGAGGGCGGACGGAACATGACCGTAAACGCTGCGCTGTCCAACAGTCTCGGCTTCGGCGGACACAACGCGACGCTTTGCATTATTAAATATAAGGAGTAAAATTATGGTTAATATTGAGTTTATACAGAAGCTTGCCGATATCGTCAAGGAAAAGGATTTAGGCGAGATAACCATTGCGGACGGCGAGGAGGTCGTTACGATAAAGGGGAAAAAATGTCCCCCGCCCCCTCCTATGGGCGCGCCTGCGGGTATGCCTGCCGTTCCCGCCGCGGCTCAGACGGTTCAGACCGCGCCTGCCGCTCAGGCAGTTCCCGCCGTTTCGGGGAACGTGGTAAAGTCACCCATAGTGGGTACCTTTTACGCTGCCTCCGCTCCCGACAAGCCTCCGTTCGTAACGGTGGGTCAGCAGGTGAAAAAGGGCGACGTTATAATGATAATCGAGTCCATGAAGCTGATGAACGAAGTCCAGAGCGAGTTTGACGGCACAGTGGCGGAGATACTCGTTAAAAACGGCGAGGCTGTGGAGTTCGACCAGCCTATCATGATAATCAAGTAAAGGGAGATACCGTTATGCCTTTAATGAACAAAGAACAGATCATGGAAATTATTCCTCACCGCGACCCGTTCCTGCTGATAGATACCATTGAGGAAATGGAGGTCGGCAAAAGGGTCGTGGCTACCAAGCACATGAATCCCGACGAATTCTGGTTCAGGGGACATTTTCCCGACTACCCCGTGGTGCCGGGAGTGCTTATGCTGGAAATGTGCGCCCAGGCGGGAGCCGTGGCAATGCTTTCCATGCCCGAAAACAAGGGCAAGATAGGCTTTTTCGGCGGGGTAAAGGAAGCTAAGTTCCGCCGTCAGGTAGTCCCCGGGGACACCCTGCGCATAGAGGTGGAAATTATCAAAGTCAAGGGTCCCGTGGGCGTGGGAAAGGCTCTCGCAACCGTGAACGGAGAGAAAGCCGTTGCGGCGGAGATTTCCTTTGCAATAAAATAAACGGTAATTTTATGTGATAATTATTTGCGGCTCGTGCGCCAATGCACGCACCCGCCCTGCGGAAAACGGTTTTACGTTTTTGCAAGTAATTCCCCGAAAGGATACGTCAGTATTATGTTTAAAAAGGTACTTATCGCAAACCGCGGAGAAATAGCGGTACGCATAATAAGAGCGTGCAGGGAGCTTGGTCTCAAGACCGTGGCGGTATTTTCCACCGCCGACAGGAACGCCCTCCATGCCAAGATCGCCGACGAAGCGGTATGCATAGGCGCTCCCGCCGCAAAGGACAGCTATCTGAACGAAAAGGCGATCATTGCCGCCTGCGAGATAACAGGCGCGGACGCGGTTCACCCGGGCTTCGGGTTTTTGTCCGAGAACGCCTCCTTTGCACGCAACTGCGGGAAGTGCGGGATAACCTTTATAGGCCCTGCGCCCGAATCCATTGAGATGCTGGGAGACAAGGCAGCCGCAAAGTCCGCCATGAAAAAGGCGGGAGTACCCGTTATACCCGGCAGCGACGGGGCAGTCCCCACAATGGAAGAGGCAAAAAGGCTTGCGGAGGAAATAGGCTTTCCCCTTATGGTAAAGGCTTCCGCGGGCGGCGGAGGACGGGGCATACGCCTTGTTGAACGCATGGAGGACCTTGAAGCACAGATAACCGCGGCGCGCACCGAGGCTCTGAATTACTTCGGGGACGGCAGCATCTACATGGAAAAATTTATTGTTAACCCCAAGCACATAGAATTTCAGATACTTGCCGACAAGCACGGCAACGTCGTACATCTGGGGGAGCGTGACTGCTCAATGCAGAGGCGCAACCAGAAGGTGCTGGAGGAAAGTCCCTCCGTTATCATGACCCCCATGCTGCGGGACAGAATGGGCAAGGCTGCCGTTGCGGCGGCAAAGGTCTGCGGATACTACAACGCGGGCACTATTGAGTTTTTGGTGGACAATAAAAACAATTTCTACTTTATGGAAATGAACACCCGCATTCAGGTGGAGCACCCTATCACGGAATTTGTCACGGGCATAGACCTTGTAAAGGCGCAGCTAAAGATCGCCGCGGGCAAGGAGCTTCCTTACAGTCAGGAGGATATACGCGTAAAGGGGCACTCAATAGAATGCAGGATAAACGCGGAAAGTCCCGAAAAAGGCTTCCGTCCCAGCCCGGGAAGGATAAACGCCCTGCATATTCCGGGCGGCCCGGGAATACGTATAGACAGCTCGGTTTATTCGGGGTACGAGATTACCCCGTACTACGACAGCATGATAGCGAAGCTTATAGTTTATGCTCCCACAAGAAAAGAGGCTATCGCCAAAATGAAATGGGCGCTTGCCGAATTTATTGTGGAGGGCGTGGATACAAACATAGATTTTCAGCTTTCCCTTATCCGCGATCCGGCTTTCGAGGAGGGAAATTACGATATAGGATATCTCGGCAGACGGGGCGTGTGATATTCGGTTTGCTGTACGGCGGCTTGTGACAATCAGGGGGTGAGGATATGGCTGAAGCGGAAATGTGTCCGCTTTGCGGAGACAAAATAATTTTCGGCGAATGTTCCTCCTGCGGTTTCATCCCCCCCGATTACAGCGTTATAGCCGCTCCCTACGATCTTGATCCCTCTAACGATCATTTCGGAGAAGCCGACTCTGCGGAGGGCATGTTCCCTGCGGATATGACCGATATGGGTGACGTTTCTTTCGGTGAGATGCCGAAGCTTGATATACCGTCCATAGCTTTGCCTAATATGAAGTCCCTGAACTCTCTCGGGTTCGCTTCCGCAAACGCGAAGCCTGCGCCGAAGATCGTGGTAATGAAGTCAAATCCGCTGACCGGAGCAAATCCGCCGCTGCGGAATGCACAGAATACACAGAGCACGGCGAAAGCGCAGCCTAAACGGCAGCCGAGTCAGTCTCCGCCGCCTGTGCATACCTTTCAGCCTACGCGGAACGCTCAAACGGCACAAACCGCACAAGCTGTCCAAACTGTTCGGAATCAGCAAAATGCCGTTTCGTCCGCGCCTTTTGTTCCGTATGTGCAGCAGGCAAGCCTGCCCGAACAGTTTGTAAAGGGCGTGGTGAATCTTGTCACAAGGAACTGGTGGAAAGCTCTGATCATAGCATTGGTTCCTACGGCGGGAATTTTTTTCGCACTGTACTTTTTCTCTAAATTTAAGGAAGACCATCTTACTGGCGACATTTTAACGGCGGTCATATTTGGTGTAATCTCGGTAGTGCTGATTTTCAGCGGCTGGGATCCTATCGGTCTTGACGAGATACTTCAGACAGTAATGAGATATTTTTCAGACGATTATTATTAAGACGATAAGGAGCGGTTCAATGCCAAAGAAAACCTGTCCCCTTTGCGGGGAAAAGCTCAAAAACAACTACTGCGAAAGCTGCGGCTACGACGTTCCCGAAGACGACGACCTCAGCGCGCTTTACGATATGGAGCCTGAAAACGACTCTTTCGGCGAAGTTGTCCGGGAGGTAACACCCGACGTTCAGGCAGAGGAGATATATCCCAACCGTCCCGCGGGTTATGATACCGCTTTTGAACAGCCAAAGTTCAAGGTCAGGGATAACAATGGCAATACCGTACATCAGAACCCATACGGTCAGCAGCCTTCTCCCTCGCCTTTTGCACAGCAGAACGGACAAAACCAACAAAACCGGCAGAATCATCAAGCGCAGAACAACCGTCAGAATCAGCAGAACGCAAATCCCTACGGCGGGTACAGAGGTACTCAAAATAACGGCGGGAACGGTTCTCCGCCTCCGTCGCCCTATGCAAATAAGGGGAGGCAAAACAGGCAGACAAGTCAGTACGCAAGCGCGGGCGATTTTATGAAAGCTTACTGGTGGCTGCTGCTTGGTTCGTTTTTTATTCCCTGGGCAGGTATCATTATTCTCGTTTCCATGTTAAAAACAATAGATCAAAAATACATCGGCATCGTTATTGCGGCGATAGTTCTGGGATTTATACTTCCCCCGTGACCGTAACGGTCGGCGCAGCAGACGTTAAGCCGTTTAAATATTCCGCAAAGGAGTGTCTTTATTGGGTCTCGAAGATTTATTCAACGTGGTGAAAACCCGTTTTAACGCATATCCCGCCGCGCCCGAGGGCGAGGAAAGGGACAGGACGGACAAACCGGATAAAAACGATTCGGCGGTAAAAGTTCCCGCCAATATAGTTTTCAAGTGTCCGCGGTGTCTTAATGTGATAATGACCGATGAGCTGGAAAAAAACCTGCGGGTGTGTCCTGAATGCGGATATCACGCAAGGCTCACAGCTCCCGAAAGGATAAGGCTCATTGCCGACAAGGAGAGCTTCCGCGAATTTGACGCGGATATGAAAAGTCTGAACCCTATTGATTTTCCCGATTATGAGGCTAAGCAGCAGAAGCTGCGGGAGTCCACAGGTCTTAAAGACGCAGTGATCACGGGAGAGTGCACTGTCCGCGGGGAAAAATGCGTGATAGGCGTAATGGACTCACGCTACATGATGGCTTCAATGGGCAGCGTGGTGGGTGAAAAGATAACCCGCGCTTTCGAGTATGCAACGGAGCATAAGCTTCCGGTAATACTGTTTACCGCTTCGGGAGGAGCGCGTATGCAGGAGGGTATAGTTTCCCTTATGCAGATGGCTAAGACAAGCGGCGCAGCGGCACGTCACAGCGACGCGGGACTGCTTTATATAACTGTATTCACAGACCCTACCACAGGCGGTGTGACAGCTTCCTTTGCTTCTTTGGGGGACATTATTATCGCCGAGCCGAAAGTACTTGTGGGTTTTGCGGGACGCCGGGTTATAGAGGGGACTATAAAGCAGCGTCTGCCCGACGATTTCCAGTCCGCCGAATTTATGCTTGAGCACGGCTTTGCGGACATGATAGTGGAGAGAAAATCAATGCGCAGGACTATCGCTCATATACTCAAGCTTCATCCTATGAGGGAATATCTGCGGGGAGGTGACGAATAATGGAAAAGCTTAACAAGCTTACCCCTTACGAGCGGCTGGAGGTGGTGCGCCACAAGGGCAGACCTACCGTTAGGGACTATATTCCGGCTATTTTTGACGAATTCATTGAAATGCACGGAGACCGCTATTTCGGCGACGACGGGGCTGTAATGGGCGGTATAGCCTCCCTGAACGGCATACCGGTAACGGTCATTGCCGAGGTAAAGGGCAGAAATCTTAACGAAAACAAGGACAGCAACTTCGCCATGCCCCACCCGGAGGGCTACAGAAAGGCTCTCAGGCTGGCAAAGCAGGCGGAGAAGTTTCACCGTCCCGTTATATGCTTTATCGACACTCCCGGCGCGTTCTGCGGCGTGGAGGCTGAAAAGAGGGGGCAGGGCGAGGCTATTGCAAGAAACCTTATGGAATTTATGCGGCTGAAAACTCCAATAGTAAGCGTTGTGCTTGGAGAGGGCGGCAGCGGAGGAGCATTGGCTCTGGGCGTGTGCGACGAGCTGGCTGTTCTGGAGAACTCCATATATTCGGTAATTTCTCCCAGAGGCTTTGCTTCCATTCTCTGGAAAGACTCCGGAAAGGAAAAGGAAGCCTGCAATATCATGCGCGTTACCGCCGAAGATATGGTGGAACTTGGCGTTGCGGAGAGGATAATCGAGGAGCCTTTGGGGGGCGCTCACAACGATATTGGTCAAACTGCTGAAAATATAGCCGAATTTTTATATAAAACTCTACACAAAAAAATGAAAATAGATATTGACGTTTTGCTAAATGAACGATATACTAAGTTTAGGAAGATCGGCGAGTTTACGGAAGCATAGCCGCCGGATTTCATAATCCCGCATGGGCGGCTGTTTCTGCCGTATCCGCGGAAAAAATACATGAACGGAGGGAATACTCATGGTATTCGATAAGGTAAAGGAGATCATCGTTGACCAGCTCGACGTTGAAGCAGACAAGGTTACGGCGGGCGCAAACATTCAGGACGATCTGGGCGCAGATTCTCTTGACGTGGTTGATCTTGTAATGAGCCTTGAAGAGGAATTTGACATCGAGATCCCCGACGAGGCTGTCGAGGGCATCAAGACTGTCGGCGATATCGTTAAGTATATCGAGGACAATCAGTAACAGCAAGCAAAGAGAAAACGCGCCGGGCAAGCTCAGAACTGCTGCGGCGCGTTTTTGCATATGAGGTGATTTTTATGAATACCGATCCAATTATAAAAAAAATGACCGAGGATATAGTTAAAATCTGCGATCCGCTGCAAATTTTCCTCGCGACGGCAAAAAGAAACTCAAAGGGGGAAGTCTCCCGCTTTAAGCTTTGTATCGTGGTGGACGACAGCTACGGCAGCCATTCCGATCTGGAGAGCGAGATACTGCTTAAGACCGACTGCCCCATACCCTGCGATATAATTGTGTACACCGTAAGCGACTGGAACGAGTGTCTGGACGATGACTTCACATTCGCATACAGAATTGATAATGAGGGGAATTTGCTTTATGAGCAGACGAAGCAGTCACACGACTGACAGTAAGCGTTACTACGACTGGCTTTACCACGCCTGTCTCGATATTATGTCGGCGAGGCTTCTTGTGGACGACAGCAGGCTCGCTAAGCCTGTTGTGTTCCACTGCCAGCAGGCGATAGAAAAGGGGCTTAAAGCGTTCCTGCTCTACAAGCACAGGAAGCTTTTCGACGGACACAACATCACATGGCTCTGCAAGCAGGCTGCCATGACGGATCAGACCTTTACCCGGTGGATAGGCAAAAGCACCGTCCTTAACAGGTACTACATAGAAACGCGGTATCCTGCCGATATTCCCGAGGAAATAGGCAGGGACGCCGCTGAAGATATTCTGAAGTCTGCGGAGGAAATGCTGAAGTTTATCTGTGATATCACCAAGTTCGATTACAGAAGCTACCGCAAGAGCGGCAAGTACTGGTTAAAGGGCGAAAGCAGGTGACGGTTTTTATCGGGTCAGAAGCTCTATTACTGCCATTGCCGCCGTACCGGGAAGTCCAAGCGTAAGGGAAATAAACACAGTAAACAGATTGAGCGGCAGGGCAAGTCCGATCTGTTCCCCGAAAAAATGCAGGAGGACAAGTCCCAGACCGCCGCTTGCCATGCCTTTTAAAGCTGTTGCCACAGGTTTTCCTGAACGCATAAAGTGTATAAGCATGACGATCCCCGCAAGAGCGAAAGCTCCGTAAAAGATAAGCTCTGCGGGAGAGCTTGTCAGTCCGAGACTGTTAGTCTGCATCTTATATTTCTCTCCTTTGCCGTTCTTATCAGGTAGTCGTACCGCGCTTTCATGGCAAGCTCCTCGTATATGAGTGCGTCCACCAGCTCGGGTTCGGCGGTCATATCGTAGCTCTCCCTGATTTGGGACAGCTTTTCCGTTACAAGGTCGAGCTCCTCCAGGAGCTGCTTGCGGAACGCCGCGTCCTCCTTGCACTTCGCGGACTTTCCGCTTTTGTCGTTTTTCACGTCTTTAACTCCGAACAGTTTCATACTTTACCCCTCCTAAAGAAGAAGATATCCAAGCGCGAGAATAAGCTTGATATCGGCTTTTTCTTTTATAAGCAGATACATGATGAGTACTATCATAAGCTTTTCGCCGTCAAGGTTCAGGTCGGACAGAAACGACAGCATACCCGCCATTGAATTTCCTGCGGACGAGTTCCACACAGGCGTATTTCCGTCAGGATAAGTTCTGCCGGCAGTATTGTGTGCGGCTGATTCGGAACGGGCTGCCTGTGGATTCTGGGGAATCTGCATAGTTTGCGTTGTCTGCGTTGTCTGCGTTGTCTGCATTGCCTGCGTTGCTTGCATTGCTTGTGTTGTCTGTGCTGCCTGCGCATTACGCGCGCTATGTATATTTTGCTGGCGCTGACCGCCGTTTTGTCTTTGGGGACTTTGCGCACCGCTTATTCCGCCCATATTATTTATGCCGTTCATGCCGTTTATGCCGTTTGCCGCATTGTTTCCGTTATTGCCGATGTTGTTATATGTATTATTATTCGGTACGACCTGTTCAAATCTGATCTGACTGTTCCGCATATTCTGCATATTCTGCATTTGCTGCATCCGTTGCAGCTGCTGCATAAATCTGTTGCCCTGTTCGGTGTACTGACGGGTCACTCTGTTCATCTCCCTTACGCGCCGCTCCGCCTGTATAAGACCCTGTTCGGACATTGTTTAACGCCCCTTTTTCGGATATTGGAAGCTTTGGAATTCGTGCCGGTCATTTTACAGTCTTGGGGTTTTGCTGTTTCGGCTTTGCTCTGCCTACAACATATTTTCCAGATCGTTCAGTATGCCGTTATCGCGCATTGCTGTAAATATATTGTAAAGCTTCAGAAGTTTGACAGCCTTGTCAAGACGCTTCTGCTTTTCGGCGGAAAGGTGGGGTCTCAGGGCAAGGAGCAGACCGCAGTCCTTGTCGTCGGAGGAAGCCGCTCCCAGAAGCTGCATGATCGCGATAGGATTTATGCCGCCGAAGATGTTTCCGCCGGTATCTCCGGTATTTCCGGGATTGTCCGCATTGCCGGAAGCGGAAAAATCGGCGGCGTTGTTCCCCGGTTGAGGATCCGCGCCGTTCATTCCGCCCGAAAGCATGGCTGCAAGCTCTTTTATTTGGTTCATGCTCTCCTCGTCGGACAGCAGGGACTCTATTTTTTCGGTAATATCGTCCAGCTTGCTCACCGCCTTTTTAGAAGATAGAGATTGAGAAGTCAGAGAATAGATACTGATTGTTCGGGACTTTACGCTGCGGCAATCCTCAAAATATTTGCACAAAATTTGCAGGGGACGGATTTCCTGTCCGGCTGCGGGCGGGAGATACCGCCCCTACAAGAGGGCGTTATTTTATAGGAGCACTATAGTATTACGTCTATCCTCTAATTATCTATCCTCTACTTGGTCAGCTTATTGTACAGAGCCTGCGCTTGGGGAGTGGACATGAATTTTTCCAGCATACCTGGATTGTTCACGATCTGATTGAAAGCCGCCGCCTCGGAGGGCTTCATATTGTTCAAAGCCGCGTCGAATTTTCCTTGTTCAAGGTCTTGTCTCAGACTGTCGGGGGATACGCCCAGTTTTGCGCTTACAACGTTCAGGAGCTTATTAAGCTGCTGAGGAGTAGCGTTGAGGTTTGCCATAAAATAATTCCTCCAAAAAATGTATTCAGCTCTTTCTTTCTCTTACAGCATATGTTATAATAACTGTAAAAAGAACCTGTTATATTATATGAAAGGACGGTTTTTGTGTGAGGATAATCGTTATGTCCGATTCCCACGGGTCTTTGGAGAGCGTGGAAAAGATAATTTCCGCGAACCCGAACGCGGATATGTTCATACACCTTGGAGACGGCGAAAGAGAGGTAGCCGCAGTAAGGGCGAGGTACCCTGACCTGAATCTTATCAGCGTGTGCGGGAACTGCGACTGGAACGGGGAGTCTCCCGCATATACCGTTGCGGAATGCGGCTTCTCCGCAGAGCGCGGAGAGGTCAGGATATTCTGTACACATGGACACCGCTATTACGTCAAGAGCGGCACCGAGACCTTGCGTTCCGTCGCTAAGGACAACGGCTGCTGCGCCGCGCTTTTCGGGCATACTCATGAGCGTTACATTGCCTGCGAGGACGGTATCGACGTTATGAATCCGGGAAGCTGTTACTGTCCGAGGGACGGGATGAAGCCCTCCTATGGGTTTATTGACGTTACCGACGCGGGGGTGTTTATGAATATTATTGACGTTGGATTTTAGCGGCGGGAAAGTTTATATTAATAAAACGAAAGGAATGTTACTATGAAAATCAGAAAAACACTTGCAATTCTCACAGCGGCAGCAATAACAGCCGCGCTTACAGGCTGCTCTGGCAGCACAAGCGGAGAAGTAAGCGCAGAAAGCGCAAGCAATTCAGCCGCGGTTTTGGAGACCTCAAGCATTGAGGAAGCCGTTCAGACTGAAGCCGCTCCCGCAAAGGAGTACAGCGAAATGGTCAAGCGTTCATTTCTGTCCTACGGGAACGATGTGCGTATCTATAACAAGCTTTCAAAGGCTCTAAACGGCGAAAAGATAACCGTTGCTTATCTGGGCGGCTCTATCACCGAGGGTGTGGGCGGCACTCCGGATACCTGTTACGCTAAGCTGTCCTTTGACTATATCGCGGAAAGTTTCGGCAAGGGCGATAACGTGGAGTACATTAATGCGGGAGTGAGCGGCACCCCCTCAGTACTGGGAAATCTTCGCGTTAAAAAGGACGTGCTTGATAAGAATGCCGACATTGTTTTCATTGAGTTTGCCGTAAACGACGGCATGGATCAGCTTTATAAGGATTCCTATGAGTCTCTTGTGCGTACGGTACTTAAGCAGGAAAATGAGCCTGCGGTGGTACTTCTGTTCACAGTGACGAAAACCGGTCACACCTGTCAGGAGCATATGTCTCAGATAGGCGAATACTACGGTCTGCCCATGATAAGCGTACCAAATGCTATTCAGCCTGAGATAGAATCGGGTTCTATGACTTGGGCGGACTATTCAAACGACGAGGCTCACCCCAACGCCGAGGGTCACAGGCTTGTGGCGGAATTTATTGAGTACTGGTTTGAGATGTTCAAGGCAAGGAGCGCTGTGGACGAGCCTGCGGATATGCCTGTGGTACCCAAGTTCGGAAACCCCTATGAAGACGCTTTTCTTGCGGAGATAGATTATGACAACTCTAACCCCGATCTGAAAATAGGCGATACGGGAAGTTTTTCCCTTGAATCGAAAAGCATTGCAGACTTTACAAAGGGCGCGTGGGTCTACAGCGGACAGGGCACCGAGCCTCTTAAGCTGACTGTTAAGGGGAACAGCCTGTTCCTTGTATGCAGGCGGAACAACAGCGATACCATGGGAAAATTCGATGTGATGATAAACGGAAACAAGGCGGGTACTATTGATACCAACCAGAAGGACGGCTGGGGAGACCCCTTTGCTTTTCAGGCAATAAAGTGGCAGGGCATAAAGGATATGGAGGTGGAGATAGTTCCGACAGATGACAGCGCGGGCAAGTCTATCGAGATATACGGCATTGCTTTTTCGCAGAACGAAAGCTTTATGTAACATGATCACTAAGCGTACAGTTGGAGCGCCGCAGTTTTTTACCACAAAATTGTAAAAATATTTAAAAACCACTTGCAATCCGAAAAGCTTTGTGATATACTATAAAAGATAACGTATACTATTTGGAGGTGCGACCTATGGAATTTGGCGCAATTCAGATCATCGGCGGAATTATTATGCTTATCTGCAGCGTGCTTATTATCGTTCTGACAATAATGCAGGAGCAGAAGCAGCAGGATATGAGTTCGGCCCTGTCGGGTCAGAGCGACAACTTTTTCGGCAAAGGCGACGTAAGCAGCTCACGCGAGCAGGCTCTCGCAAGGCTTACAAAGCTTCTGGCTATTGTATTTTTCGTTGTTACCCTTGCCGTTAATATTATTCCCGCAATAATAAACAGAGTCAGCGCAAGCTGAATAACTATGCCGTCATGTCCTGCGCCGCTTTTGGCGCGGGACTTTTTCTTTAACTGCAATACTGTTTCGCTCCCAATATGCAAATATGCAGACAAAAATTTTGCGCAAAAAAATATATGCAAATTTTTGCTTAAATTTTTTGTACACATTCAGGCCGCGAAACAGTATAAAATCAAAAATATGGAGGCGCTGCGGACATGGCTGAACAAAAGGATATTTACAAAAACAGAATAAAGTCCATCCTGACCCAGGGAGGCGGAAAGGGCATACCCTATAAAAAGCTGTACGCCTCCTGCAAGGGCAGACGGCAGAACGCCGCCGCGTTTTCAGCTGCCGTAGCCGAGCTAAAGCGGGAGGGCGTTATCACCGAGGACAAAAGCGGTATCAGGCTTTGTACCGACGCGGGACTTTTCCGCGCAAAGGTGTCGCGTCTCAACAAGACTTTCGGCTTCATAGAGCGTGAGGACGGGACTGAGGTTTTCGTCCCGGGGAAATTCCTCAAGGGCGCAATGCCCGGGGATACGGTAATGGCAAGGCTTCTGCCGCCCCGGGGAGAACTTCCCGGGGGAGGACTCCTTGACGGAGAGGTGGTCTCCGTCGTTGAGGAGGGCTTCACGGAGTTTTCGGGTACTGTTGAAAAGGACGGCAAAACAGTCTGCATACGTCCCGATACCCTTTCAAAGGAGCTTATGATAGTTTCGGCTATAGACGTTCCGGTAAGAGTGGGAGACAAGGTTCTGGCGGAGATTTACCGCCGCGGGGACAGGCACTCCGAACACAGGGTACGCATTAAGGATATTTTCGGAGACAGCGGAAAGGCTAAAAGCAGCGCGGACGCTCTGCTCTATACCAACGGCATCGAGGCGGAGTTCCCCTCTCAGGTACTGGACGAGGCAAGGGCTGCCGAGCATAAGGGCATTCCTGCGGATGAGCTTTACAGGCGGCTTGACCTGCGGGACGAGGTGATCTTCACCATAGACGGAGCGGATACAAAGGATATCGACGACGCGGTGTCAGTTTCCCGCGACGGGGACGGCTGGAATCTTGGCGTGCATATTGCGGACGTGTCTTTTTACGTAAAGGCCGGCTCCGAGCTTGACAATGACGCTATGCTCCGCGGTACGTCAATTTACTACGCGAACAAGGTGGTGCCTATGCTGCCGAAAGAGCTTTCCAACGGCATATGCTCCCTTAACCCACACGAGGACAGGCTTGCGTTTTCCTGCCTTATGAAGCTTGACTTTGAGGGACAGCTTGTAAGCTATAAGTTCAGCAAATCGGTGATCCGTTCGCGGGTAAAGGGAGTTTACAGCGAGATAAATACCCTGCTGGACTGCTTGAAAAACGGTGATGCGGTACCCTTTGAGCTTGCGGAAAAATACGGTGGTCTGACGAAAAGCATTTTGCTTATGGACGAGCTTGCCGCTATACTGACGGCTAACAAGCTTCGCCGCGGCGCGCCCCAGATAGAGACCTCGGAAAGCAAGCTAATAATAGATGAAAACGACGTCTGCGTGGACGTCCAAAGGCGTGAGCGCGGCAGGAGCGAGCTTATCATCGAGGAGTTCATGCTCATGGCGAACACTGCTGCCGCAAGGCTTGCAAAGGAAAGCGGCATACCCTTTGTTTACAGGGTACACGAAAATCCGTCCCCCGAAAAGATAGGCGAGCTTGTGGAAACTGTTTCGGTAATGGGGATAGCTGTTCCTCATTTTACAAGCGTAAAGCCAAAGCACCTTGCCGAAATACTGGAAAAGACAAAGGAGTCCCCTTTTGCGCCTGTGGTGAACAGCATGGTGCTGCGGTCTATGGCTAAGGCAAAGTACAGCGACGAGCCTCTCGGACACTTCGGGCTTGTGCTTGACGATTACGCCCACTTCACGTCCCCTATAAGACGTTACCCCGATCTGGCTATACACCGTATACTGACGGACCTTTGCTATAATAAAAAGACTCCCGATATGCTCCGAAAGCGCTATGCCGCCTTTTCAAACGAAGCGGCAAAGCAATCCTCGGAGCGGGAGCTTACGGCAATGCGCATAGAGCGCGCCTGCGACGACTGTTACGCGGCGGAGTATATGTTTTCTCATATCGGAGAGCGTTTTGAGGGCATGATATCCTCGGTTCAGGAGTTCGGTTTTTTTGTTGAGCTTCCCAATACCGTAGAGGGACTTGTCCGTCTGGATACGCTGAAAAACGGCCCGTATGATTACGACGGACGGTTCTCTCTCACTAAAGAGGGCAAACCTGCGTACCGTGTGGGAGACAGGATAAGCGTAATCTGCGCTGCCGCTGACATTAGCGCGGGACAGGTTGATTTTGTAGTTGAGAACGACTGCACAGAATAAAGACTACAGCCAAAAAAATGACCGTTAAGGAAACTTTCCTCAACGGTCATTTTACTTTTTCGCCGGCGTGTTTTCTCATAAACGCAACAAAATCCGATTCGGGGATAGGTCTGGAGTAGTAGTATCCCTGTATATATTCGCAGTTCAGGTCGGTGAACTTCTTTACAAGCCCCTCTGTTTCCACTCCTTCAACAACGATGTGCATATTCATGTCCTTGAGCATTTTTATCGTATTTTTCAGCACTGTCCACATTCTGGGGTTGTTTTCGCTGTCCACAAAGGTTTTGTCCAGCTTGACGATTTTGATAGGCAGAGAAGCCACGCTTTTGATGTTGGAGTACCCCGTTCCGTAGTCGTCCAGTGAGAACTCGATACCCTCGCGGGTAAGCTTTTCAAGGTTCTCCATCATTATGTTCTGGGAATAGGACGCGGCAGTCTCGGTGATCTCAAGGTTGATCTTGTCGGGGGTCACGCCGTACCGCTTCATGATCTGGAGTATCTTATCCGCAAGGTCTGCCTGCATACACTGGGCAACAGAAAGGTTTATCTCGATGTACTGCAAGCCCAGCTCTTTAAATTCGCTGCTTGCGATAAAGCTGCACACTTTTTCAAGTACCAGCTCCCCTATCTTGTGGATAGCTCCGCTTTTTTCGGCTGCCGGGATAAACAGGTCGGGAGAAATAAAGCCGTATTTGTCATGGTGAAGTCTCAGAAGAGCCTCTGCGGAGATAAAGCTGTCCGTTCCGATAGAGTATATGGGCTGGTAGTAGACTTCGAAGGTCCTGTTGGCAATGGCGCTGTCGATAATGGCGTCAAGTTCGTTTGTAAGGCGGAAACGGTTTTCCTTTGCTATTTCGGAGGTTCTTATGACTCTTCCTGAGTAGGGCATTTCATTCAGTTCGTTTCCGAAAGCCATAAGGGTTTCGAACTCGGTTATCTCCTCGGGACAATGGGCAATGCACACATGAGCTATAAGGTTAAGGGACATACGCTTAAAGATAATGCTTTGCTTCAGCTCCGTGTTTATCTTGTCGGCGGTCTTTTCAAGTTTGTCCCAGGTTTTTTCCGTGACTACAAATCGGTAGCGTCCCCTGTCCAGGTAGTACAGACTTGCATGGAGCTTTTCCTCCTTGTTTATTGCAACAAAGCGGTCGGCAATGCTTTTAAGCATGGCGTTAAGGTTGTCAAAGCCCAGTATGGCGTGCATGGAAGAATAGTTCGAGATATTTACGAGGATTATACCGACACGCTTGCCATTGGCAAAATTTCTTTTCATATCAACGCCGTAAGCGCCGTATTTGCTTAAACCGGTCAGGGAATCAAGAAGCTCTTCGGGTCTCTGAACGGTAACTATTATAAGCAGCAGCGATACCGCCGCGGCGAACATTTCCACCAGCATGTCGGGGAATACCCACTGTATTGCCAGCGAGACGACCGTAAGCGGGAAGATAGCGCACAGCGACAGCAGTTTTTCCGCTTTGAACAGGTTTTTGTATATTATTATGTAGCCTATTCCGGTAACGAGGTATATAAAAGAGCATACATACAGAACGGGCATTACAAATCCCCTTGTATAGACTCCGTTTTCATCAAAGCTGAAAACCGCTCCCGTAAAGAAGTTGGAGACAAGGGCAGCGATTATCGTCAGATAAGGAACCGTAAGGAAAAGCTTGAATACAAGGCTTTTACTCAGCTTGTGCCATGTGTCCGTAAGGCTGATAAGGTAAAGTATATAGACCGGAGACATAGAGTTCCTGAGCAAAAGATAAAGGTACTGGAACGCGCTGCGCAGGACTGCGGCTGACCTGCCGCCGTATGGAATAACTGCCGAAAGAATGTCCGAAACTGCTGTGGCAAGAGTCACAAAAATAAGGATCATAAACAGTCTGTTGGTCAGACCCACGGTCATTTTACGGAAAAAAACCGAAAAAACAAGCATCAGCAAAATTATTACAGCGCATATATCAAAGTAGATCATTGACCGAGTTCACCCCTTTTCAGACCGTATTTTGTCATCTTAGTGTACGAATCAGCCAAAAATGCTTCAACATTTTTATCTGTTACTATATATAATAACATATTATCAGGCGGAAGTAAAGGACTTTTTTGAATTTTATTAAAAACCTATGAAAAGAATCTGTAAAATTTTATCGCTTTGCCGAAAATCCCGCTGTGCAAAATGTGCGAAAATAGTTGTTAAAAATTTTTAAAACCTATTTTCAAAAGTAAAGTTTTATGTTATACTGTAATTATATTACAGCTACAGTTCCAAAAACCGCAAATCATGCTCCGATTTAATTTTGCAACGGAGCGGTCAGCCAACCCCTGACGCAATCAAGGATATGGAGGTATTATTATGAACGAATCCGAGCTTTACTCCCTTTGGTGCGAAAAAGCCACCGACGATCCCGATCTTCAGACCGAGCTTAAATCCATTGCAGGAGATCCCGACGCTATCACAGACAGATTTTACCGCGATCTTGAATTTGGTACGGGCGGTCTGCGCGGCGTTATCGGCGCAGGCTCCTACAGAATGAACATTTATACTATACGCAGAGCAACACAGGGTCTTGCGGACTATGTTAACGAGGCTTTCCCCGCAAATCCCTCGGTGGCTATCGCTTACGACAGCCGCATAAAGTCCGACGTTTTCGCCAAGGAAGCTGCCGCAGTTCTTGCTGCAAACGGCATAAAGGTACACATCTACAGCGAGCTTATGCCTACGCCTATGCTTTCCTATGCTGTAAGGACTCTCAGCTGCAGCGCGGGTATCGTTGTTACCGCAAGCCATAACCCCGCCAAATACAACGGCTACAAGGTATACGGCTCCGACGGCTGCCAGCTTACTCTTGGCGCGGCTGAGATAGTACTTAAAAACATTAATAAAGTTCCCATGTTCGACGGAGCAAAGCTTATTTCCTTTGAAAAAGGCGTTGAGGACGGCACTATTGAGTATATCCCACAGACCGTTATCGACTCCTACATTGACAAGGTTGCCGAGCAGGGAATACACACCGACCTTTGCGCCGCAAGCGGTCTTAAGGTAGTCTACACTCCTCTCAACGGCACGGGAAACAAGCCTGTCCGCATGATACTTAAAAAGATCGGCATTAACGACGTTACCATTGTTCCCGAGCAGGAGTACCCCAACGGAAACTTTACCACCTGTCCTTTCCCCAATCCCGAGATAAAAGAGGCTCTGGCTCTGGGTCTGAAGCTCTGCGACACCGTTAAACCGGACCTTCTCCTTGCAACCGATCCAGACTGCGACCGTGTGGGCATCGCCGTTCCCGACGGAAAGGGCGGGTATGTGCTCTTTACGGGCAACGAAGTGGGCGCAATGCTTCTTGAATACATCTGTGCCGAGCGCACTAAGCTGGGCACTATGCCTGAAGACCCCGTTGCTGTCAAGACTATAGTTACCACCGATATCACAAAGGCTATCGCAAAGGAATACGGGGTTAAGATAGTTGAAGTCCTCACAGGCTTCAAGTTTATCGGAGAGCAGATCGGATTCTTGGAGGACAAGGGCGAAGAGAACCGCTATGTATTCGGCTTTGAGGAAAGCTACGGCTATCTGGCCGGCTCTTATGTCCGTGACAAGGACGCTGTTGTGGCTTCAATGCTCATATGCGAAATGGCGGCGTTTTACCGCACAAAGGGTATCTCTCTGCTTCAGGCAAGGGAGAATATGTACAAGAAGTACGGCGTTTACACCCACACTCAGAAATCCTTTACCTGCGAGGGCGCAAGCGGAATGCAGAAGATGAAGGAGCTTATGACCATGCTCCGCACTGAGACTCCAAAGGAGATCGGCGGACTCAAGGTGATCCGTTTCGACGATTATCTTGACAGCACCTCCGTTGACTGCACATCCGGAAACAAGACCAAGCTTACTCTGCCCAAGTCGGACGTTCTCACCTTTGCTCTTGAAGGCGGCGCTTCGGTAATTATCCGTCCGTCGGGTACAGAGCCTAAGATCAAGGCTTACTACACCACCACCGGAGCCGCAAAAGCCGACTCGGAGGCTCTGGAAGCAACAATTTCCGCAGATTTCCAGAAAATACTGGGATTCTGATATCAGTGATGTAACAGTAATACTAAAATTTCTGCCGCAGAGAATTTTTCTCTGCGGCAGTTTTAATAACAAGAAATTTTACGGAGCTGAGCTATTACGCTCCGCAGCAGCCTTATTCCGCGTCAACGCGTTTGGGCTGGGTCTTGTCGTTGGTAATGCCCATTATGTAGTCTACGCTGGTCGTATAGTAGTTGGACAGCTTTTCCATAACCGGCAGGGACGGCTGAAGAAGTCCCGTTTCGTATCTGGAATATGTCTGCTGTTTTAAACCGAGGTATTCTGCGATTTGTCGCTGAGTCGCGCCTGATTCGCGGCGAAGCTCTTTTAATCTGAGTTTCATGATTTCTCTCCTTTAACAAATTATTTCCGGTGTTCCGACGGCAGCAAATAAATATTTGTCCTGCCGGTTTTGCAGTATGCTTACAACATTATAACATCTTTTTTTACAAATTTCAATCCTTGCGGAAGTATAATTCCTATTTTTTTCAAAAAAATAAAAAATAAAAAACTTCAAAACGGCAGGACTTTGAATGTCCCGCCGTTTTGATCTATTCAACGATGATCTCGATAGTCCGGGTTTTTGAACCGAATTTAAGGGTTATTACCGCCTTTCCCTTTTTGAGGTTAAGGGTTCATCAGCGCGGCGGGCTTTTTTCCTCCGATGGGTATTTGAAAGAAACTTAAAATTTGCCGCTGTTCTGCTGGTATGAACCGCGCCTGATCTGTATATAGTAAGCTTTGCTGGCTTTGACGTCAGAGCTGAAAGCGCCAAATAGCACCCTGTATCGTAGTCTCAACAGTGACTTCCCGCAGCTGTCCATCCACGCTTAATTTTTTCCTTACAGCCTGCATCGCCGCCATCTTTTTCATAAACGTAAAACTTGAAGTAATTTGTTTTTTTAGTTACTTTTACAGTTGCCGCTCCTTTTTCTCTTGGTGTGATTTTGTAATTCATGGACTGATTATTGTTTAGGACCTTGATTACCTTTTGCCTCTGTCAGGACAAGAGCCGCGGCAGTCAGAGCAGCCGCAGATATTCTTTTCAGCTTCATAAAAAATCCTTCCTTTTAAACATTTTTAGTACTCATAAGTTTTAACATATACATTTTAACACATAAATATGGTATTGTCAAGTACATAAAAGTACTAAAGCAGGAGTGGTTTTTATGTATTTTCAACGGTTAAGAGATCTTCGTGAGGACATGGACATGACCCAGCAGCAGATAAGCGAGCTGCTGGGCATCAAACAGACCGTTTATTCCCGTTATGAGCGGGGGTTTCAGAATATACCCATAGAGCACCTTATGAGTCTTGCGGATTTTTACGGAACGTCCACGGATTATATCCTCGGACGCACGCTTGTGAAAAAGCCCTATCCCAAAAAGGCGAACAAATATTAATAGGCAACGAAAAGCAGGAAGCCTGCGCTGTGTAAGCGGCAGCTTCCTGCTTCTGTAGTTTTGCATTTTATAATTTTATAATAGTGCGCTAAAGAGGTATAAAAGACAAAGCAAACTCTAAAACCACACAAAATAAAAATCACTTCCGGACGCTGCAATCTAATTTATGTACAAATTGTAAAATATACGCTGTCCCCCTTGAAATTAACGGCATGTTGGTTTATACTTTAATTAGCACTCAAATTGAATGAGTGCTAACACTTTCAAGGACAAAGTGCTAAAATCAATAATCAAGGACGCTTAAATTCTATATTTTAATAGGAGGACTATTTCAAATGGCGGAATCAAAACAATTCAAGGCAGAATCAAAACGTCTGCTGGATATGATGATCAACTCTATCTACACTCACAAGGAGATATTTCTGAGGGAGCTTATCTCAAACGCCAGCGACGCTATTGACAAGCTGTATTTCAAATCTCTTACCGACGACGGCGTTGGAATGAAAAAGGATGATTTTCAGATTTTTATTGAAGCCGATAAGGACAACGGCGTACTTAAAATTACCGACAACGGCATAGGCATGACTGCCGACGAGCTGGAAAATAATCTGGGCACTATTGCAAACAGCGGCTCTCTTGCCTTTAAAAACGAGAACGGAAACGCGGAGGACATCGACATTATCGGTCAGTTCGGCGTTGGCTTCTATTCGGCGTTTATGGTGGCTAAGGATGTGGAGGTACGCTCCAAAGCTTACGGCTCGGACAAGGCTTATCTGTGGAAATCAAGCGGCGTTGAGGGTTACACTATTGAGGAATGCGAAAAGTCCGGCGTAGGTACGGAAATAACCCTTACCCTTAAGGATGACACCGACGACGAAAGCTACAGCGATTATCTCATGCAGTGGAAACTTAAATCGCTGGTAAAGAAATATTCCGACTATATCCGTTTCCCCATTAAAATGGAAACAGAGCACGACCACCTTAAAGAGGGTACGGGTACGGAGGACGTTCCCGCCGAGTATGAAACCCACACCGAGATAGAGACTTTAAACAGCATGGTTCCTCTTTGGAGGAAGAACAAGAGCGAGATAACCGACGAGGAATACAACAAGTTCTACCGCGAAAAATTCTACGACTACAACGAACCCCTTGTCCATATCCACGCAAAGGCGGAGGGTACCGCCACCTACGACGCGCTGCTCTACATCCCCTCCCAGGCTCCCATGGACTACTACACCAAGGAGTTTGAAAAGGGCTTGCAGCTTTTCTCCAGCGGCGTTCTTATTATGGACAAGTGCGGCGATCTGCTCCCCGATCACTTCTCCTTTGTAAAGGGTCTTGCGGACTCTCAGGATCTGTCTTTGAACATCTCCCGTGAAATGCTTCAGCATGACAGGCAGCTCAAGCTTATTGCAAAATCTCTTGAAAGAACGGTCAAGAACGAGCTGAAAAAGCTGCTTACAAACGAGCGTGAGAAGTATGAAAAATTCTGGAAGGCTTTCGGCTTGCAGATAAAATTCGGTATCTACAACAGCTACGGAGCAAACAAGGAGCTTTTAAAAGATTTGCTTATGTTCAGCAGCTCCTTTGAGAAAAAGTTTGTTACGCTGGACGAGTATGTGTCCCGCATGAAAGAGGATCAGAAGTACATTTACTACGCCGCCGGCGAAAGCGTTGCAAAGATAGACTGTCTGCCGCAGACCGAGGTAGTCAAGGACAAAGGCTACGAAATACTGTACCTTACCGAAAGCGTGGACGAATTTGCAATACAGATGCTGATGAGCTACGAGGACAAGCAGTTCAAGTCGGTATCGGCTTCCGATCTGGATATTGAGACCCCCGAGGAAAAGGAGGAGACCAAAAAGCTTGCCGAGGACAGCAGGGATATGTTCGCCTGCCTGAAAGAGGCTCTGGGGGATAAGGTAAAGGAAGTAAGGCTCTCCGAACGTTTAAAGACTCACCCCTGCTGTCTTACAAACGAGGGACAGATATCCCTTGACATGGAAAAGACCTTTGCGGCAATGCCCAGCAACGAGCACACGGTAAAGGCTGAAAAGGTACTGGAAATAAACCCGAACCACCAGATATTCAAGACCTTGCAGTCCCTTTGCGAGACGGACAAGGACAAGCTTGCAGCCTACGGAAAGATACTCTACGCTCAGGCTCTGCTTATCGAGGGCATGCCTGTTGAAGATCCTCTTGCGCTGTCGGAGCTGCTCTGCGATCTTATGACAGACAAGCAATGAGTTCCGCCGCTTGCGCGCAGTACGTGAAAGCCGCGCTGCTGCCCGGACTTGGCAGATTTGTTTAAATATTAAGCAGACGGAGAGTTTTGCAGTGATATAATATGCACAGCCGGTTCGGCGCACTGACGCGCTGAACCGGCTGATGTTTAACGTTTGTTTTTCTTTTTTGTTCCTTTTGCCACCGAATACCCAAAGCTACCCAGCTTCCTGCCGAGAGAAAAATATTCTCCGTGGGAATACGCCATAAGCCCCGCCTGATTGAGATTTATCTTTCCCTTGCTGTCAATGTACCTGCTGTCTGCGTTCACCGCAAGTATTTCCGCAATAAACATATCGTGGCTGCCCAGCGGCTTTATCTCGGTGACTCTGCACTCCAGAGCCAAAGGACTTTCCTCTATAACCGGAGCCTTTACCGCCGAAGCCGCCGTAAGGTGCAGTCCGCACTTTTTTATCTTGTCCATGTCCTTTCCGCTTTTCACGCCGCAGAAATCGGTCTCCCGAACCATTTTTGAAGTGGTAAGATTTATAACGAACTCGCCGCTCCCCTTTATTATTTCATAGGAATGACGCGTCGGACGCACGGAAATATAGGTCATGGGCGGCTTTGTATTGATTATACCCGTCCATGCAACGGTCAGCACGTTGGCTTTCTCCAAAGTTCCGCAGGAGACCATTACCGCCGGCAGGGGAGCGAGGAGAGTTCCCGCGTTCAGGACTTTTCTTACGTATTCGATTTCATGCTTTTTTGAATTATTCTGAGACATATTTCCCATTCCGTTTCTTATTGATTTTGTTCTATTTACCGCCGCTTACCTGATGCCTGTCATAAATAATCTTGCTGACTGCGACAGAACCTCCCACAGCTGTTGCCGTAATAATAATATTTACCGTCAGGATAAGCATAATACTGTCAGCCAGCGCCGAGAACAGCGACATCATAATACCGCATATAACAAAAAGTACACCGCCGAAACGCTGACATTTAAACCATACGTCCTCGTTCGCCGTACTCCACCTTGTACGCAGTCCCACAAGTGAATTAAGCCTGCACTTCGGCATAAAATTGCCGACCACCGCTATAACTATACCGGCAAAAATAAAGATGATCTTTACTGACAACACTCCGTTTATTTCCCTGCCGCTGACCGCATTAAACGCCAACACAAGCGACCAGATCGTCATTGCCAAAAAAAGGAGATTAAAGGATATCCCGCATATCATCATTACCTTTTCGTTTCCCGCACCGTTTTCCTGTTTTGCGGCAAAACGCGACATTCCGTACATAAACGCCGACATAAGTATCGTGGCGGCGGGCATTAACAGGCTTTCGTACTTGCTTCCCCAGCGGTCGATATTCATATTAATATCGTAATGAGCGGGAATTTCAGCCGGCAGAAACTGCAGAGCTATCAGTACCGCAGCTATCGGAATTAATGCCGTTGCAAAGAGTATTCCCGAAAGCTTCATGTTCTTTTTCATAAACATTCTCCCCTTTCAGATTTTCTATCCACAATATCATCTCGTCAAGTACTGTGGTATTAAGCTCGTAATAAATAAAATTTTTGTATCTGCTTTCGCTGACAAGGTCGGCTTTTTTCAGTATATTCAAATGATAGGATACAGCGGCGGAAGTCATATCAAAATGGGAGCCTATCTCGCCCGCTGAAAGTTTTCCGCCCTTAAGCAGGGAAAGTATCTCCCTGCGAACAGGGTCTGCAATAGCCCTGCAAGTATTTTCAAAGCCCAATTCGATCACCTGCTTATCAGTATTTAAAGATTTCTTTAAATAGATTATAGCACACTTTACCGCACTTGTCAATAGCTATTTAAATATTTTTTTAAATAGCTATTGGATACAAAAGCTCTGCCGGACCTCTTTTACAAAATTGTATATAGCGAGATTTAAAATTAATATTATAGCAATCCATAAAAACCTTATTGTAGAGGCGGAGTATCCCCGTTCGCAGTACAAATCGTTTTGTTTTGTAAATGAGGGACGTGGAACCCGTCCCCTACAGATTTTGTTCGGATATTTTTTATGCAATGCTTATAGCATTAGTATTAAGTCTTTCGTAAAGCTTGGGGTATCGACTTGTTTCAGGATATTCCGCAGGCATCTTCCTTTCATAAAAATGCGGCGCAGCTAAAATCGCCGCGCCGCATAATTTTTACAGTAAATTTGATCAGCCGAGAGTTACAGTAACCTCGTTCTCCTCTTTCAGCTTATCCGCGGGAATAAAGTTTCCGTCAAGCTTCTCGCCGTTGAGGACGATGGAAGACACTCCGCTTTCCGCATGGTTGGGGTTGTTGAAGGTCATGTTCAGCTTCTTTCCTCTGAACGTCTTCTCCACCGTGTAGCTTGCCCAGTCGGATGGTATAGCGGGAGCAACAGTCAGTCCGTCGGAATTGGGACGCATACCCAGGATACCCTCGACGCAGCCTACCATTACCGTGGAAGCCGTACCCGTCAGCCAGTGAACGTGAGAACGTCCCTCGAAAGGCGAGCGTGTGGATTCGGTGAACTGTCCGTGAGCGTAAGGCTCGATAACGCGGACTTCCGCCTTGTCGTTCATAGCCGCAGGGGAAGACTCCATAAAGTACTCGAACGCTCTGTTGCCGTGACCGAGGAGGGATTCCGCCAGTATCGCCCAGCCCTGCGACTGAGAGAAGATACCGCCGTTTTCCTTTGTATCGGGGTTGAAGATGTGCATGAGCGCGCCGTCAAAGTAGTCCTTAACGTAAGGGGGTTCAAGAAGCTTAACGCCGTAAGGAGTGTTCAGTATCTCGTGAACGGATTCCATAGCCTTTTCTCCCTGCTCCTTTGAAGCGAAGCCGGAAATTACGCTCCAGCTCTGAGGATTGAGCCACATATTTGCTTCGGGATCCTTCTTTGCGCCCACGATAACGCCGTCCTCGCGTATGCCGCGGATAAATCTGTCCTCGTCCCAGCACTTTGCAAGGGACGCGCCCAGCTTGCCCTGAACGTCGTCAAGGTACTTGATATAGTCGGTATCGTTTTTCTCCTGAGCGTAGCCCTTGAGAACCGTCATTGCGTAGTAAAGCTGGAACGCCACAAATGTGGACTCGCCCTTTTTGCCCATACGCAGACAGTCGTTCCAGTCCGCGTGGAGACCTGCGGGCATATCGTGTCCTCCGAGATGGTTCATGGAGAAGTCGATAGCCTTTTTTAGGTGATTATAAACGGTATCCTCGCCGCCGTTGGAGTACAGGATAACCTCGTCAAGAAACGCCTTGTTTCCGCTTTCGCCGATGTACTTGGAAATTGTGGGGAACAGCCAGAGAGCGTCGTCCGCACGGTAAGAGGGGTGACCTGTCTCCTTGGCGTAAATGGAGTTTTCGTCGTTCTCGTCGGGGCAGGTCTCGTGACCCGCGTTGTGGTTGAACTTAACAAGGGGCAGACCCGCGCCGTTGTCAACCTGAGCGGACAGCATAAAGCGTATCTTGTCCGCAGCCATTTCGGGATCAAGGTGAATGATACCCTGAATATCCTGAACGGTGTCGCGGTAGCCGTAGCCGTTTCTCAGTCCGCAGTAGATAAAGGAAGCAGCTCTTGACCAGATGAACGTAATAAAGCACTGGTAAGCGTTCCAGACGTTTATCATGTTGTTGAACTCGGGGCTGGGAGTGTCTATCTTAAAGTTGTTCAGCTTGCTGTGCCAGAAGCTTTTCAGCTCCTTGATCTCAGCGTCCACCTTGCCCGGCTCTTTGTATTCGTTAAGTATAGCTGTGGCTTCAGCGTTGCAGCGCTGTCCTACGATGTAGATAAGTTCAATAGTGCCGCCGGCGCCGAGAGTAACTGCGGTCTGAAGAGCTCCGCAGGCGTTGGCGTTGTAGTTGAGCACGTTGTCGCAGCGTCCGCTTTCAACAGCGATAGGGTTAGCCATTGTACGGTAGGAACCGATAAAGTGGTTAAGATCGCCGCAGTAGCCGCAAACGTCCGAGCCCACCATGCCGAAGAACCGTTCTCTGTGGTTGGAGCCGTCCGCCCATTTGCCGCTGTTTTCGTTTATGTGCTGAAGTATCTTGTTCTCCTCAAAGGAGGTTCTTGTAATGAACTGAGTGTACTGGAGGTTTACCTGATCCTGCTCGTAGTTGTTGTCGTTTGTAAACTCGCAGAAGCCGTAAACGGAAAGCTTTCTTGGCTTGCTGTCAAGGTTGGTGATCACAGCTCTCCAGACCTCGTACGTCTTGCCCTTGGGAACATAATAGGTAACCTGGGATTTAACGTTTGCGTATTCCGCGGAAATAACGGTGTAAGCCGTACCGTGGCGGCATTCGCTCTTATACTTGTCCAGAGGCTTGCCCACGGGCTGCCATGAAGCGGACCAGTAATCGGCTGTATCGTTGTCGCGGATATAGATAAATCTTCCGGGAAGAGCCAGATTGGTATTGAAACGGTAGCGCAGGAGACGTCCGTTTGCGCCGGACTTGACAAAGCTGTAGCCCTCCGCGTTGCCGGAGATCATAGCTCCGTATTCGGGATCTCCCAGATAGTTCGCCCAAGGCGCGGGAGTATCGGGTCTGGTAATAACATACTCCTTGTTTTCAAGATCAAAATGTCCGTAATTCATTACAAATACACTCCTTCATAAAAGCCGAAGCGCGGTCTCCCTACAGCGGTTCCGCGCAGAAAACGTACAAAAGACAAGCCGAAAATCACGCATATGCGGGTTTGGGTTTTATCTTTTGTTTACAGCTTCATACCGGAACTGCTGTTAAGCCGCAAAGGCATAACAATTCATACTGCTATTGTAACATTTGTATAAGATTTTTGCAATAGGTTTTAAAAATTTTTACAATTATTGTTCTAAATTTTTGTTCAGCATTTTTATCTGGCGTTTACTTGCCGCAGTACTTTTCTTTTTATTTGTTCTGATTAGCTGTATTAGGCATTCAGGCATTATAGTTACTCGGGTCTTCACTTAACAGCTGCGGACGAAGCTTTTGCAGACGGCAGAGCGCTATTGCCATAAGCTAATCCTGCGGGAACTGATTTCCGCGAAGCCGTAATGCCGAAATATTGACAAACACACCCCCGTATGGTAAAATTATACTGTACGGGAAAAGTTTTTCCACGGCATTTAGACTGATAAACGAAAAGAGATTTTGAAATGTACAGGTACGAAACTCATATGCATACCGGAGAAGCAAGCGCGTGCGCCGATTCTTCGGGCGCGGAAATGGCTGAAAAGTATAAATCCGAGGGCTATGCGGGAATAATCGTTACAGACCACTTTTTCAACGGGAACTCCGCAGTGCCGCGGGGTCTGCCTTGGGAAGAGCGCATAGAGCTTTATTGCAGGGGCTACGAAAATGCGAAAAGGCGCGGAGCTGAAATAGGCCTGGACGTGTTCTTCGGTTTTGAGTACGGCGACGGCGGTTCGGATTATCTTGTGTACGGTCTGGACAAGCAGTGGCTTATGAAAAACGACCGCATTCTCGATATGGAGCTTACGGACTTTCTGGAGTACGCCAGACGCTGCGGCGGCTTTGTTGTTCAGGCTCATCCTTTCAGAGATTACGGCTATATCCGTTCCACGGTTCATGCGCCTCATTTTACGGACGCGGTGGAGGCTGTTAACGCGTCCCACATAAGATCGGGTCACCCTGAATTCAACGAACGGGCTAAGCTTTATGCGGAATGGTACGGGCTTCCCGTAACGGGCGGCTCCGACTCTCATAATACTTCCGGCAAATGGTTTGGCGGAGGGGTAATGTCAGAAACAAGATTCACCTCAGTAACGGACTACGCAAGAGCTGTTGCGGAAAGAAAAGTTATATGCATTGAATAAAATTTTCCGATTTTTTATGAAAGGATCCCAATAATGAAACGCACAGAACTGAAACAACTGAACGAATGTCCCGAGGCTTTTTCGGACATGGTAACTGTCTGCGGCTGGATAAAATCCCTCCGTACGGGAAAGGGCATTGCTTTTATTTCAATTTCTGACGGAAGCTGCTTTACTCCCGTCCAGATAGTAGCCGAGGCGGATAAGCTTAACAATTTCGAGGAAATTTCCAAGCTCAACACCGGAGCGGCGATAAGCGTTACCGGCAGGGTGATACTTACGCCGAACGCCAAGCAGAAATTTGAGATAAACGCCGACAAAATTGCAGTCGAGGGGACGTCCTCTCCAGATTATCCGCTGCAGAAAAAAGCCCACGGACTTGATTATCTGCGTACCATATCTCACCTGCGTATGCGTACAAACACCTTTCAGGCGGTGTTTAAGATACGTTCCGCGGCGGCTCAGGCTCTGCACAGATTTTTTTCGGAGAACGGCTTTGTGTACGCTCACACGCCCATAATCACAGCAAACGACTGCGAGGGTGCGGGAGAGATGTTCCGCGTTACTACGCTTGATTTGGACGGCGCACCAAAAACCGCCGAGGGGCATACGGATTTCAGCGCAGATTTTTTCGGGCAGCCAGCTTCTTTGACGGTTTCGGGACAGCTTGAGGGCGAGTGTATGGCAATGGCTTTCGGAAAAATTTACACGTTCGGTCCGACGTTTCGGGCGGAAAAGTCCTATACCCCGAGACACGCCGCCGAGTTCTGGATGATAGAACCCGAAATTGCTTTTGCGGACTTGGAGGACGATATGGAGCTTGCTGAAAATATGCTCAAGTACGTTCTTAACGCGCTGCTGAACGAGTGTCCCGCGGAGCTGGAGTTCTGCAATAATTTCTATGACAAGGACTTGCTGGAGCGGATCAAATCCGTGGCGGATTCCGACTTTGCGAGGTGCGGTTACACAAAGGCTGTAGAAATTCTGGAGGAGCATAAGGACGAATTTGAGTATCCCGTTTTCTGGGGCTGCGACCTTCAGACGGAGCACGAGCGGTACCTTACCGAAAAGGTGTTTAGAAAGCCTGTGTTTGTTACCGATTATCCAAAGGAGATAAAAGCTTTCTATATGCGCCTGAACGACGACGGAAAAACCGTTGCGGCGGTAGACCTGCTTGTCCCCGGTGTGGGAGAGCTTATCGGCGGAAGCCAGCGCGAGGAGCGGTTGGATATTCTGACTCAAAGAATGGCGGAGCTTGGCTTGTCTTCTGAAGACTATGACTGGTACCTTGATCTGCGCCGATACGGAGGAGCCAAGCACGCAGGTTTCGGGTTGGGCTTTGAGCGGCTTATAATGTACGTTACGGGGGTATCAAATATCCGCGACGTTATACCTTTTCCACGCACGGCGGGAAGCATATACTAATGTATTAAAATTTTGAAAGGACGACTGTTGACTATGAACGGTATCAATGAAAAGGAGTACATCAGAATCAGAGACCTGCTTATTTATCTGAACATTGCGGTGATAATAAGCTGGGCATTCAAGAAAATAAGCAGGAAGGAAAATATCGACGTTTTTTCCCATGCAGTGAGCATTGCTATGGGCTGGCTCGCGGGCAAGCTGATAACCGGCTATATTGAGAGCACAATCGGGGAGCCACCGCGGGCTTAGTCACCCCCAAATGTTGAATGCAAGAAAATTTACTTTGCAAAGCCCCCAAGGGGGCGGGATAATTTATAAAATCGGGGAGTGTAATTATGCCAAAGGTAATTTTAATATGCGGAAAAATATGCGTCGGCAAAAGCACATACGCGGAAAAGCTCCGCGCGGAGGGAAACGCGGTACTGCTTTCGGTGGACGAGATAATGCTTGCGGTTTTCGGTCAGTACGCGGGAGAAAGGCACGACGAGTATGTGCGGAATGTACAGCAGTATATTTTTGACAAGTCCCTCGAAATACTGCAAGCGGGCGCGGACGTGCTTCTTGACTGCGGCTTCTGGACTAAGGGACACCGGGATTACTCAAAGGAATTTTACGGACAGCGGGGCATTCCCTGCGAATTGCACTTTATAGATATAAGCGGCGAGGAATGGCAAAGGCGCATTGAAAAGCGGAACGGCGCGGTGTCCGCGGGAGATAAAAACGCTTATTTTGTGGACGAAAATCTTCTTAAAAAATTTGAGGAGGGTTATGAAACGCCCGCTCCTGACGAGGTAGACGTATGGGTGTGACACAGCTTGCTTCTGCTTTCTGATTTTTAATAAGGAATGATTTTTATGATGACAGTTTTATACACGGTGGGCAATAAGCTTTACATTAATCTGACGAATAAGTGTCCCTGCAGCTGCACGTTCTGTATCCGCCAAAACGGCGACGGCGCGTACGGCTCCGACAGCCTTTGGCTTGACCGTGAGCCGACGGTGGACGAGGTCATTGACGAGCTTGAAAAGTACGACCTGACACAGTTTAGGGAAATTGTTTTCTGCGGTTACGGCGAGCCTATGGAGCGCGCCGAGGACGTGGGCTATATCGGTCGGTACATCAAGGATAATTTTAAAATTCCCGTCCGTCTCAATACCAACGGTCTGGGGGACAAGATTTGGGGCGAGCCTACGGCGAAGGTGCTGGAGGGGGCGGTGGACATTGTGTCGGTATCCCTGAACCAATGCTCTGCGGAAAAGTACAACGCGGTCACCCGACCAAAATGGGACGACGCTTTCGAGGCGATGATCTCTTTTGCGGCGGATTGCAAAAAATACGTTCCCAAGGTGATATTTACTGTGGTGGACGTTATTCCCATGGAGGACATAAGCCGATGCAAGGCGCTTGCTATGTCCCTGGGGATAGAGCTTAGGATACGGAAATATGACGGATGATTTGATGATTTAAAGGGGTACAGATAATTTTTAACGCTTAAAACTTTATTATAAAGGAGAACTTATTATGTCGGGATTTTACGCAAGAAAAGCAGATCACAAGGGCATTGAGGCTGTGGAGCTTGCCGCAGGAGGCTACTATGCTGTAGTCGCTCCTCAGATAGGCAGCAGCGTTCTGCGTTTGCGGGACAACGAAAAGGGTATGGAAATTTTCCGCTACAGGGACGATGTGAGCATTGCGGAAATACTGAATGCCGCAGAGGTGTGGGGACTTCCCACGCTTTATTTGCCTAACCGTTTTGACGGAGGACTTTTAAAGACTTCAGACGGAGAGTATTATCTTCCCGTAAACGAGGGCAGGTGCGGAAACCATCTTCACGGTTTCCTGCAAAAGCGCGTACATAAAATAAAGGCTCTTGCCGCAGAGGACGGAAAAGCTTACGTCACCACGGAGTATGTCTACGATGAGAACGACTTTTTCTTTGTCTGCTTTCCCGTAAAATTTACTGCGGAAATTACGATTGAACTTTCCGAAAACGGCATGAGGCACACTGTTTCTCTAACCAACAATTCCGATAAAATGATGCCGGTTTCCATTGCAACGCATACTACGATAAACGCCCCATTTGTGGACGGAGGCAGGCAGGAGGATATCCGTCTGCAAGTCCCCGCCGTTAAGAAGATAAACTTTAACAAGCGCAGGTGGCTTCCGGACGGAACTCAGTCAGAGCTTGACAAGCACGACAAGGAGTACCTGAGCGGCAGGGTACCGGTGCTGAAAAATATCTGCAACGAGATGTACGTCGGCGGCACGCTGAAGCTGGACGGCGAGGATTTCCGCGGCTGCGTTATTACCGATACGGCAAGCGGAAAGCGCATCTGCTATGAGACGGACGATAAGTACAAATTCTGGATGATATGGAACGACAAGGGTTTTAAGAATTATTTTTGTCCCGAGCCTATGACGGCTCAGGTGAATGCCCCAAATCTTGATATTCCGAGAGAGGAAAGCGGCTATGAGGAGATCGCTCCTAACGGCAGCTATACGGTTTCCCAGAGGTTTTTCACCAAATAGAATATAAAAGGAGGACAGTAAAAATGAATTTTACAAAGAAAGAAAAAAACGGCATAAGCTGCGTCGTTGTAAGCGGAGAGGGAAAAGCTGTTACGGACGTGCAGTCTGCCCTTGACCTGCTTATGACTGCGGGTTATGAAGCAGGTACGAAAAATATTGCAATTGATAAGAACATGGTTACGGAGGACTTTTTTATCCTCAGTACCGGACTTGCGGGGGAAATACTGCAAAAGTATATCAATTACGGAGGCAGGATAGCGGTTTACGGAGATTATTCGCGCTATACAAGCAAACCTCTGAAAGATTTTATATATGAAAGCAACAAGGGCAGGGACGTATTTTTCGTTTCGACGGAAGAGGAAGCTGTAGATATGCTTACAAAAATTTAAGGAGGGATTTCCATGAAGCTTATGTTTGCCTCCGATATACACGGAGACGCGGACTGCTGCGCCCAAATGCTGGAACGGTTTGACAATGAAAAAGCGGACAAGCTTTTCCTGCTGGGGGATATCCTCTATCACGGTCCCAGAAACGATCTGCCCGACGGCTACGCGCCTAAGCAGGTCATAAAAATGCTCAATGAGCGGCGGGAAAAGCTGCTCTGTGTGCGGGGGAACTGCGATACCGAGGTGGATCAAATGGTGCTTGACTTCCCTATTACGGCGGACTGTTCCCTGCTCTGGCTTGAGGGCAGGACTGTCTTTCTTACTCACGGGCACATATTCAATACCGAAAATCCGCCTGCTCTGAACCGCGGAGACATACTTCTCCACGGGCATACCCATATCCAAATTATCGACGGAAGCAGGGACTATATCTACATGAACCCCGGTTCGGTTTCTTTGCCAAAGGAGGGCAATCCGAAAACCTATATGATATATGAGGACGGTGCGTTCGTCATCCGCACTCTTGACGGAACGGATCTGAATTGTTACAGATTATAGACAATTTGTTACTGGATTGTCACTATTTGTCACCGGATTGTTCTCGATATTTTCTTGACATTATTTAATTTTAGTGTTAGAATAAGTTTACAACATAAAAAAATTATGAAAGAAACGGAGGAATTCAATATGAAAAAAGCCTTTAAATCACTGCTCAGTATCTTCCTGGCAGTATTTATGGTCGCTTCGCTCATGGCTATCCCCTCAAGCGCGGCGGCAAAACTCAGCAAAACGTCCGTTACCGTTACAAAGGGTTATCAGACTTCGCTTACGGTTTCAGGCGCTTCAAGCGTAACCTGGTCCACAGGCGACAAGTCTATCGCAACCGTATCCTCAAAGGGTAAGGTAGTGGGCAAGGCTCCCGGCACTACATATGTGTATGCCAAGACAGGCGGCACTACTTTGAAGTGCAAGGTAACGGTTGTTGCGGCAAAAATTACCGCCAACACCTCGGACGTGGAGCTTGATTCCGCAGGAGATTCCCAGATCGTTACTCTGACGGTAAAGGGTTCCCACAGCGGACTTACAGTCGGTACGACAAACAAGAAGGTTGCTACAGCTTCATGGGTAAAGCCCGTTGAGTGGGACGGCAACAAGATCAAGGTAAGAATTACCGCTAAGGGCAAGGGTACTGCAAGGATCAAGGTTTACCTTAAAAAGTATCCCTCTACCTGCTATAAGTACATTGACGTTTCTGTCGGCGACAGCCTTTACGAGGACGATGATACCGACAGCTCCGACAGCAATATGAACATTGTTGCTCTTTCTCAGAAGGTTGACGTAAATGCGAACGGCACCGCTACTCTTCAGGTGTACAGCTCCGATCTTAAAAACATGGGATATTCCGTAAACAATTCAAGGATAGCAACCGTTACCGCGGGAAATACTTCCGGCAATTACAGGAACTTTACTGTAAGGGGTATTTCATCGGGAACTACGACCGTAAGATTCTACGACAAAAACAATACCAAAAAATATGTTGACGTGACTATCAATGTTAACAACGACCTCAAATACTATGAGCTGTATCCCACAAGACCCACAACAATGCTGTCTTCGACGGATAAGATTCTTACGTTCAATGCGAACAATTATACGTCTTACTACATGATAGTACCCGCAAATTACGACCCCGCTCAGGCAAATACTGCTGCGGCTCAGAAGCTGAACAAGTATTCATATTATGAGGTCTATACCACCGTTCCCGGCAGACTTTCTTCCGGCGATACTTACAACCAGTTCACTCACACAAATTTCGCTTACAATTACGGCACAAGATACATTTTGCTCCCCGCAACCCACGACAAGGTAAGGCTCAATACCGCTATTGCCAAGTACAATAACAGTTTTGAATACTATACCATTTACAGTGAGAGACCTGCTACAAGCCAGTGGGACGATATCAAAACATGGTCTGTTATCGAGGCGTCCACAGGCAGATCGGTAACAAGATATATGCTTGTTCCCTACAATTACGACCAGGACAGAGTTGACAAGATAATCAACGAAGACAAGGGCTCAGGCAGCAATTACATCTATTACAACATCTACACTACACGTCCTATTATAAACACCGAAACCGACAGCATTGTACAGTTTACCAATAAGGGTGTATGGAAGTACATGGTCGTTCCCAAGAAGAATGCTGACGTTCTCAAGAGAAACGAAGCAATCAAGAACGATACAGGCGTTTACGAGCCGTATATCATGTATGAGACTTCGCCTACTCCTAATACCGCTGCCGGCGAATATGTTCTTCCCTCGCAGTACGGTTCAAAGATAATCTATGTTCTTTGTACGTATCCTCAGGATTCCAGTCAGCATCAGCTCATGTACGCTAATGTCAGCACTGCCGCTCCAAAGGGAACGCTGTCCTGATAAAAAATAACTGCTAAACTTAAATACCCGCTGTACTTAGTACAGCGGGTATTTTTTTGAACAGTAAAAGCAAGCGTCCGGGAACGCAAAGCTTCCGGACGTTTTTAATCTAACTTTGTTTACCGTTTGCCGCCCTGTCCGAACCGAAGCTCCTGCTGTGAGGAAGAGGACTGAGGAGACTGGGTATTCTGCATTGACTGCGGCTGCTGCGGATTTTGTGCGGGAACGGTCTTGACAGCCTGACGTGTTCTTCTCACGTCAGCAAGATTGGATTGCAGGCACTCTTCAGTTTTTACAAGAACGTCGTCGATGTACTTGTTTGCGGCGTTTTTAAGCTCCCGTGCCCTGCTCTGAGCCTGATTTATTATATCTGTAGCCTTCAGCTTTGCCTGTTTGGTTATCTCGTCGTTTGAAACAATGACCTTTGCTCTGTCCTCAGCGCGGCGGATAATTGCGTCCGCCTCTTTGTTGGCGTCGGTCATGATAGACTGTCGGTCGCGGACGATCAGCTTTGCCTGTTTGATCTCCTGAGGAAGATTAAGCCTTATTTCGTTTATGTAATCTCTCATCTGGTCGCAGTCGATTATGGATTTTTTTACCGAAAACGGCACCGACGCGGCGCTGTCGAGCAGGTCGTCCATCATATCGAGTATATCGTCAATGATCATTTTTACCATCCTTTCGCTAAAGGGCGAGCCGTAACGGAGGAGCCGCTGCGGCATATTTACTGTTTTGTCATTTCAATTCCTCGGGTTTTTTCCAGAGACGAGCCTTGATGTCCTCAAGAATACACTGTGGAACAAAATGGCTTATATCTCCGCCGAAAGAAGCAATTTGCTTTACCACGCTGGAGGAAAGATACATATTTTCCGCGCTGGTGGTGAGGAACACCGTTTCCGCGCCGTCGTATAGTATTTTGTTCGCCAGAGCCATCTGGAACTCATATTCAAAGTCGGATACCGCTCTCAGACCTTTAATGATCGCGCAGGCGTTCACGCTTTTCACATAGTCTGCAAGCAGACCGTCCCAGATATCGATAACAACGTTGTCGAGGTGGGATGTGACCTTTTCGATCATTTTGACCCGTTCGACAGCCGTAAAGCTTGGGTTCTTAACAGCGTTCACCGAAACCAGTACAATTACCCTGTCGAAAAGCTGTGAGGCACGCTGGATAATGTCCCTGTGTCCGAACGTTACCGGATCGAAGCTGCCGGGACAAACCGCAACTCTCCTGCCGGTACTGTTTACAGCGTTCATTCCGCTTCTTCCTCTTTTCCGTTTCTGTAGAGCGTAACTTCTGTTTTTCCGTACCTGTATGTTTTTTGTTTGACGAGTCCGCCGAAGCTTTCGGGAAGGATAAGTCCTTTTTCGTGCTCACACAGGACTGCTCCCCTGCCGGACATATGACCGCACAAGAGAGGCATGACCTTTTCGATCAGTCCCTTTTTATAGGGGGGATCGACAAAGGCGATATCGAAAGTTTGCCGGCACATTCTAAGGTACTGTTCCGAGTCGGAGTTCATAACGGTGGCTTCGTTTTTAAAGCCTGCTGCGTTGATATTTTCCCTTGCGGTCTCAGCCGAGACGCGGGAGCTGTCCACAAATACGCAGGAATTTGCTCCCCGCGAAAGGGCTTCTATACCGAGCTGACCCGAACCTGCAAAGAGGTCCAGCACGGCTGAACCGGGCAGATCGAACTGTACAACGGAAAAAACGGCTTCCTTGACTTTATCGGAAGTAGGGCGCACGTCCATACCCGCGGGAGCGGAAAGACGTCTGCCTCTCGCGGAACCTGTTATAACACGCATGGCAAAAACCTTTCTCTGTCCCGCAGCATACCTAAATGCAGCAAAAGCTGTATTCGGAGCAGTATTCGGGATCAAAACTTTCTGTAACAATTAATTATACAATATTTTGCCCGGTTTGTAAACACTTATCGGTCAGTTCAAATGTAAATTTTTTCTAAAGCAGATAACGTCTTAAAGCAAAAAGTCCGCAGCATCCCATAGATTTCTGCAGACGTAAAAACTCAAAATTCATATTGTTTAGGAATTGCTTACAGAGTGACAGATCATTCCTCTCTGTCACTCTGTGGCGTCTGTTGCCGTATGCTGTTCTCTGTGTCCTATCTTTGTTAGCATTTCCTGCGTTGTAGCCGGTACTATCGTTCGGGCTAAACCTGGAAAATAGCAATTTTTTCGCGCAGAGTCGTAGCCTGGGAATTAAGCTCTGCGCAGCTTGCGGCGCTTTCCTCGGCGGTGGCGCTGTTCTGAGCTATTACCTCGGAAATACTGTCGATCTCCGACTTGATGAGCTGCACAGACTCAGCTTGCTTGCCCGTTTGGGTGGCTATGCTTTCAATTAAATCGTTGGTCTCGTTGGTTATCTCAATGACCTGTGTCATGGCGTCGGCGGTGCTGTGGGCAATGGCAGAGCCGTTATTTACCGCGTCGATACAGCTTCCGATAAGCACAGAGGTGCTGCTTGCGGCATCTGCGGATTTATTGGCAAGATTGCGCACTTCGTCCGCAACAACGGCAAAGCCTTTTCCTGCCGCTCCCGCTCTTGCGGCTTCTACCGCTGCGTTAAGGGCGAGTATATTCGTCTGGAAAGCAATGTCCTCAATAGTCTTGATGATCTTGCTGATCTCAGCCGCGCTGTTCTCGATGTTAGTCATGGCGGACAGCATATTTTCGATCTGATGATTCTGACTGTTGACCATATCAATGGATTTATTTGACAAAGACCTTGCCTTGTCGGTATTTTGAGCGTTAAGCTGTATATTCTGAGTGATCTCGGCAACAGATGAGGAAAGCTCTTCCGCAGAGGAAGACTGTCGGGATGTACCTTCGGCAAGGCTTGACGAGCCGTTGGATATCATCTGAGAGCCGTTATAGACCTCGTCTGCAGTAGCGTTGATGCTGTCCACAACGTTGTGCATCTGTTTTCGCAGGATCTTGGCGGACTCGGCGATACCTGCAAAATCGCCCTTGTATTCTATATCCGAATAATAACTGAAATTACCCTTTGACATATCTTTCATCATCGCGGATATATCGGTTATGTAGACGTTCAGTATAGATATAGCAGTGGAAATCGACTTCGCCACGTCTCCTATCTCGTTGTCTTTCAGTTTGCTTGTAATGCCGCTGTTGTTGCTGAGGTTGCCCTGTTCCATTTGGTACGCCATTTTCTTAACGGTATTTACAGGCGCAACGATCTGCTTGTTCACGAAAACAATAACACCGACCGCGGCAATTCCCATTAGTACTATTCCTGCAAGGACTCCCGTGATAATTGCTTTGTTGCGGCTCGCGATAACTTTGTCCATAGGACAGCCGGTAAACAGCGCACCCTTTATGACTCCGTAATCGTCTATGATAGGAGTATAGGTCGCCATATAGTTTTCGCCGAAAAGTTTTGTTTTTTTCTGGTAGACCTCGCCGCCACTTACAACCTTATCGTATATATTGGAATTCATGGTTGTGCCTATAGCTCTTTCGCCGTCTTCGCCGAGAAGCGTGGTGGAGATACGCAGATTGTCGCAGAAGATCGTGGCGTGGTTTTCGGTCTGGGCATAAACATTGTCTACAGCAGAGGTCTCGTCATAGGCATAGCCCACAATAGCTGTAATACCGTTGTTCTTGGAGACGCTGCGGTAATACAGAGGCACGCCGCTGTCGGTGGAAAGACCGTTCTTAGCAGAGCCTATCGCATTGAACACTCCCTCAGACGAAAGGGCGCAGTTTTCCGTTTTCATGGCAATAATGCCGTCGCTGTTAAGGAACATACCGAAAATACCGTCAGACTTGTTGAGGCTGTTCCACATACTGTTAAGAGTTTCCTTATCGTTTGCGTTGACAGCGTCAACAAACGCTGAGTCCTCGGAAAACAGCTTTGCTATCATTTCGGTCTCCGAGCATTTCGCGGATATCTCAAAGTCCAGAACGTTGGACGCGATACGCGCGGAATCCATAAGGTTTTTGGTTTGTGCGCTTGAAAAAACGATACACAGCAAAACCACGACTGTGACCATGGCGAGAACAAGCATGAAAATAACGGCAAGCATCGTTGATTTGCCGATCTTAGACATCTTGGATATTTTTGACATAGAATATGCAGCAGACATAGTATATGTTCCTTTCTGAGAAAATCGGTATACAGCTATACTATATAGAACGGGGCGTTCAGTATCGCAGATATGCGTTTTTGCCCCGGGTACAGTTAGGTCATATTACTCCACTTAATATTGTACAATATCAAGCCTTTTTTGTCAATAAAAATCTTACAGATAATTCCACAGCACGGGACAAAATTTGCACTGCACATTTATAAAAAATGCACAAATTTTAAAAAATCCTATGCTTGTCCATAAAAAAGGAACGCCCCGTACTGAAGCGTTCCTTTTTTATCTATTATAGTATACTTATTACTTGCCCACATATTCGCCGTTCTGGATAACGGCTACCATTGCGGATTTGTTGGGTTCGCCGTCCGCGGTAAAGCTCATGGAGCCCGTTGCGCCGTCAACGGTGATCTTTGTCATTGCGCCGATAAGAGCTTCGTTGGAGATATCCCCGCCCGTTGTTTCAAGAAGCGCCTTGATAACGTATACTCCGTCGTAAGCGTCAGCGGCAAACTGATCGGGAGTTGCGTTGTAAGCCTTGTTGTAAGCTTCAACAAAAGCCTTTACCTTTTCATTGGAGCTGTTTGCAACAAAAGGAGTAAGGAAAGTAGCGCCTTCGATGTTAGCAGTGTTTCCGCCAAGCTGGTTGATAACGCCGTCCCAGCCGTCGCAGCCGAAGTAAGGGAGCGAAACGCCTACTGTAGCAGCCTGCTCGGAGATATAGCCTACCTCTGTGTAGTAAATTGGCAGGAACAGGCAGTCAGCTCCGGAGGATTTGATCTTTGTAAGCTGGGTCTTGAAGTCAACGTCGCCGCCTGTAAAGCTTTCGTCGGCTGCAATGGTCATACCCAGCTGGCCTGCCTGCTCAACGAAAGCGTCGTGGATACCCTTGCTGTAGTCGGAAGCCACGTCGTAAATTATAGCTGGGCTTTTAAGACCCTGCTCGGAAATATACTGAGCCATAAGCTTGCCCTGAAGCGGGTCGGTGAAGCAGATACGGAAGCTGTTGGGCTGCTTTGTGCAGTCCATAGCGGAGCCGGAAGGTGTGATCTGGAGAATGCCGTCGCCCGCAGATTCCTCGGAAACAGCAATGCTGCAGCCGCTTGTTACTGCGCCGAGAACAACGTTTATGCCGCTGTCCATAAGCTTGTTATAGGCGGAAACGGATTTTTCCTCGTTGCACTCGTCGTCCTCGAAAAGGAGTTCCAGCTTCATTCCGTTTACGCCGCCTGCAGCGTTGATCTCGTCAACGGCTACCTGCGCGCCCTGCTTAACGGAGATTCCGTAGGAAGCGGCGTCGCCCGTAAGAGGACCGATACCTCCGATCTTGAATACGGACGCAGAGGAAACGTCGTCGCTGCCGTCTGCTGAATTATCGCCGCCGTTCTGAGAGCCGTTTCCGTCGGAAGAACAGCCCGCAAGGAAAGGAACGGTCATTAAGCCCGCAAGAGCCAATGCAAGGATTTTCTTTGATACTTTCATTTTATTGACCTCCAAAATTATATTTTTTGCAGTACTATAGAAATATAATACTTTTTATTCGTCCGAAAGTCAATGGGGAAAGGTGCTATAAATCACAAAAAAATCAGCTTTTGTTTAGGCGGTTTTCACATATTTAAAATTCTTTGTAAACATTGTATGTTTTTCCTGTAATGATTTTCCCAAAGGCCAATTATTCATTTCGGATGTTTTGCGGCTTTGCTGTTTTGCTCATAATGCCGATAACATCACGCATAAGGTCGAGGGGCTTCTCGTTCTTCATCTTGACGGCGATATAGGCTTTTTCGCCGCCGTTGACCGTTACCCGACTTTTATACGCCGCTGTGAGAGCCTGTATCTGGTCAAGCTCCGCAGATTTGAGATAAAAGAACATTATGCCGTTCCGCTGGGTAATTTCCGTTATGGTCAGCTCGGACGCCATGTTGCGGGTCAGGGCAACGGTGATAAGTCCCTGTATTGCTTTGGGAGGGTCTCCGTAGCGGTCAATAAGCTCGTCGGTAAGGTCGAGGCTGTCCTCGTTTGTGCGCAGAGCCGCTATCTTGCGGTACATATCAAGCCGTCCCGCAAGGCTTTCGATGTAGTCTTCGGGGATATGGGCTTCGATCTGAATGTCGATAAGGCAGTCCTCCGGCTTGGGGGGAGGGGCTTCTCCCTTTTCCTCGGCAATGGCTTCGTTTAAAAGCTGCAAGTACATATCGTAACCTACCGCTTCCATGTGACCGTGCTGTTTTCCGCCCAAGACTGAACCCGCGCCACGTATCTCAAGGTCGCGCATTGCAATGCGGAAGCCGCTGCCGAACTGGGTGAACTCGCGTATAGCGTCCAGACGGCGGGCGGCTATCTCCGTCAGAGCCTTGCCGCGCCTGAACGTAAAGTATGCAAACGCCCGCCTGTTGGAGCGTCCCACGCGGCCGCGGAGCTGATAGAGCTGGGAAAGCCCCAGTCTGTCTGCGTCCTCGATAACAAGGGTGTTTACGTTGGGTACGTCAACGCCTGTTTCTATAATGGTAGTGCAGACGAGAATATCTATCTCGTGTTCGATAAGCTGCCGCCATATTTCCGACAGCCGCTCCTCTCCCGTCTGGCCGTGAGCAACCCCTATGCGCGCGTCGGGAACCATTTCCTGCAATTTTGCCGCGCACAGATCTATACTGTCTATACGGTTATGGATATAGTACGCCTGACCGCCGCGGCGAAGCTCCTTTGTTATAGCCTGCGCGATAACTCCCTTGTTGTGCTCGATAACATAGGTCTGGACGGGGTGTCGGTCTACGGGCGGCTCTTCAATAACGCTCATGTCTCGGATACCGCTCATCGCCATATTGAGGGTGCGTGGTATGGGCGTTGCGGAAAGGGTGAGAACGTCCACGCCCGAAAATGTCTCCTTGAACCGCTCTTTGTGGGCGACACCGAACCGCTGCTCCTCGTCGATTATTGCAAGCCCGAGGCTTTTAAACTTAACGTCCTTCTGGACAAGCCGGTGAGTGCCGATTATCATGTCTATTTCGCCGTTTTTGAGCTGCTTTAAAATTTCCTCCTGCTGTTTGGGAGTCCTGAACCGGGACAGAAGCTCTATCTTCATGGGGAAGTGCTCGAACCGCTTCAGTGCGGTCTGGTAGTGCTGCCATGCCAGTACCGTTGTAGGCGCTAAGACCGCGCACTGCTTGCCGTCCTCCATGCATTTGAACGCTGCGCGGAACGCCACCTCCGTCTTGCCGAAGCCAACGTCGCCGCACAGAAGTCTGTCCATGGGCACAGGTTTCTGCATATCCTCCTTTATCTCCTGCACGGAGCGGAGCTGGTCGTCGGTCTCGGTGTAAGGGAATCTCGTCTCAAAGTCGCGCTGCCAGTCGTCGTCCTCGGAAAAGGCAAAGCCGGGGGTCTGACTGCGCTTGGCGTAAAGCCTGATAAGCTCGTCTGCCATGTCCTTGACAGCCTTTTTTACGCGGTTTCTCGTTTTCTGCCACTCCATTGAGGACAGCTTGTTCAGCTTCACCGCGCCGTTGTCCCGCGGACCTATATATTTCGACACCATGTCAAGCTGGTTTACGGGTACGTACAGAACGTCCGTACCCGCGTACTGAATGGTGATGTAATCCTTTGCTATGCCCTCCATTTCAAGCTTGCGTATGCCGGCGAATTTACCGATTCCGTGAAGAGCGTGTACGACTAAGTCCCCTGCCGTGATGTCCGACAGGGACTTTATTTCCTCCCCTTTCTTGGCTTTGCGGAACTTCTTTTTTGAGGACATTGCACGCGCTTGGGTGATAAGCATGGTTTTGATGTCGGGGTAATCGTAACCCGCGCTTACCGAGCCTGTAGCAAGCAGGACAGTACCCGCTTTCGGTTCGGAATTTTCGGTCATTATACCGCAGCTTATCCCCTCTTCGCTCAGATCCTTTGCGATAATGGGCAGGGTTTTTTCCGATCCCGCAAGGACTATCGCAGAGTAGCCGTTCTCACGTGCGTTGTGCAGGTCTTCTATAAGCTGACGTATTTCGCCGCCCCAGGGGGCTGTCTGATTGGCGGTAACTGATATCAGCCGCTTGAACCGCAGGTCGTCCCCGCCGCGGAGAAAGGTGTCAAAGTGCACCAAAGGGAACTGTCCCGCCTTTGAGCATACTTCGCCGAAGTCCGCAAGATAGCCTTCCAGACCCTTGCAAAGCTCACCCGATTCAAGAAGTATCTTTAAGTCCTCAGCATGCTGTGCGGAAACGTTCTTTGCCTTTTCAAGGCAGTTCCGGTACTCGCAGAAAACCACGGGGCTGTCCTCGGAAAGATAGTCGAAAATAAGAGCGGGCGACTCGTAGGCGAGGGGCATATATTTGTCGATGTTGCCAAGCTCCAGACCGTTTCTGACGCGGTCGGAATCCCGCGTCAGAGCGGCTTTCGCGGCGTCGGCGCGTTTTCCCCGCAGTGAAGCCGACAGATTTTCCAGAGTTTCGGCAAGTATTTCTGGACTGTCGAAAAGCACTTCCATAGCGGGGGTTATGCGTATCCTGTCAACAGGGTCGGTACGCCGCTGGGACTCGGTGTCGAAATAGGAAAGGGTGTCTATCTCGTCCCCCCAAAGCTCTATGCGCACAGGCGCGGAACTGCCTACGGGAAAAATATCAGCGATTGAGCCGCGGATTGAGAACTGGCTCGCCCCCTCGGCTTTATCGCAGCGGCTGTAGCCTGCCGCGATAAGTCCAGCCGCAAGCTCGGCAAGGTCGACTGTTTCCCCCGCTTCAATTGTGACCGTACGGGGCAGCAGCGCGCTTTTTGGTATTGTTCTCTGCATTGCGGCTTCGGCGGAGGCGCAGATAAAAATGTTCGGTTCGTCCGAAGCAAGGCGGCTGAGTACCCCGAGACGTATATGCTCGTACTCACGGGAAACGGTCTCTGCGGGCGTAAAGGAGAAGTCCTTTGCGGGATACGGAAAGGCGCAGGTCTCTCCCGACAGAGCGTTGATATCCTCCGCAAGCTTTGAAGCGGAAGCCTCGCTGTCGCATATCATCAGCACCGGAGATTTTTTTCTCAGTCCGAGGGCAAAGTGCGCCTTGTGTACAGCCGAAACGCCCGACACCGAAACGGGGGTCTGTCCCCTTTCAAGAGAGTCGAGCATATCCTTGTACGGAGCAAAGTTTTCTATTGCCTTTTTAAAAATATTTGCCATAAAAGACTCCAATTAGAAGATAAAATTACGAATTGTATTTGTTCATGGCTTCGCTTGTTTTGTCCTTTACCATAAGCTCCAGTGATGATACCGCTTTTTCGGTACCCTCAGCCATAAGCTTTTTTTCCTCGTCGGTAAAGCGGGACAGCACCCAGTCCGCAAGGTTGTAGTCCTTGCGGGGTTTTGCTCCCACGCCTATTTTTATCCGCTGGAACGTGTCGAAGCCAGTCAGGTAGATTATGGATTTCATGCCGTTGTGACCGCCGTCCGAGCCTTTGCGCCGAATGCGGATGTGGGAGGGCTCCAGACTTATATCGTCAAAGCATATTATAACCCTTTCGGGGGGGATTTTATAGAAATTCATGGCTTCAACTATCGCTTCGCCGCTGTTGTTCATAAAGGTAGCGGGCTTCATCAGCAGACAGGCAACGCCGTTCACCGCAGCAACGGCAGTCAGGGATTTGAAGCGTATTTTTTTCAGTTGCACTCCGCATTTTTCCGCAAGCCTGTCAAGAGCCATAAAGCCTGCGTTGTGGCGGGTGTTTTCGTATTTTTCGCCCGGGTTTCCCAGTCCCGCTATTATATAGTCGGGCTGACCTGCGGGTTCGGGTTTTTCTTTGTTTAGTTGGTTAAAGACGTCGAAAATGCTCATTTGAGACGTTCCTTTCGGGGGAGTTTTTCTTTTGTTTGTGTCTTGAATTTCTTTGCCGTGGATGTAGTTTCGGGTGCGGACTTTTCTTTTGCTATGTCTTGATTTATTATTGTATTTTATAGTTAGTGCGCGAGTGCGAGGGACAACCATTCAAGACAAAGCAAACAGAAAGTCCGGTCAAAATAGAAAGCAGCAGCTACAACACTTCCGGCACGTACCCCAATAAAAACGGAATACGTGCCGATAAAAATATTCTGCTGTAAAAAATATAAAATATCAGGTGTTGAAAAGGGGAGATACAGGCTTATCCGCATAAATGCGCTGTATAGCCTGTGCAAAAACGGGAGCAACTGGAAGCACCGTGATCTTGTCAAGCTTCTTTTCCTCGGGCAGAGCAATGGTATCAAGCAGCACAAGCTCCTTTATAACGCTGTCCCTGATGCGGTCTATGGCGGGTCCCGACAAAACGCCGTGGGTCGCGCAGGCGTATACCTCTTTCGCTCCGCCAATGTCGAGAATCGCTTTCGCCGCGTTGCAGAGAGTTCCCGCAGTGTCTATCATGTCGTCCACAAGAATAACGCTTTTGCCGCTTACGTCGCCGATAATGTTCATTACCTCGCACACATTGGCTTTCTGACGGCGTTTGTCAACAATGGCAAACGGCACTCCCAGCCGCTGTGCAAAGTTTCTCGCTCTCGTTACAGAGCCTAAGTCCGGGGACACTACCATAACGTCGTCCTTGCAGTCCTTGAATTTTTCCACAAAATAGGGGGCAAGGATAGGTACGCCGAGAAGATGATCAACGGGGATATTGAAAAAGCCCTGTATCTGGGAGCAGTGCAGATCCATTGAAAGCACTCTGTCCGCGCCCGCTACGGAGATAAGATCGGCTACAAGCTTTGCGGAGATCGGGTCTCTCGCCTTTGCCTTTCTGTCCTGACGGGCGTACCCCATATAGGGTATTACCGCAGTAATGCGTCCCGCCGAGGCTCTCTTGAAAGCGTCGATCATAATAAGCAGCTCCATTAGGTGGTCGTTTACCGGAGAGCTTGTGGACTGCACCACAAAAACGTCCGAGCCGCGCACGCTTTCCTTTATGGACACGTTTACTTCGCCGTCGGAAAACGTTACTACCTCGGATTCGCCCAGCGGAAGTCCCAGTTCCTTTGCGATCTCATTTGCGACCTTGGGATTGGAGTTGGCCGTAAAGATTTTGATATCCTTGCCGTGAAGATTCATTTTTAGAAGTCCCCTTTTCAAAATTGGTAATTGAGTGGATTTTTATGCTGCTTTTATGTTATCCCGCACCGCTGTACGGCGCGGTGAATTATGTTCCCAAAATTTTTATATCTCTATATTTCTGCAAGACCTTTTTCAAGCGCGGCGGCAGCTTCGGACAAGCCCTGATTTCCCATTTCTTCAAGAAGCCTTTCGGTGGTCTTTATGTCAAGTCCGATGAAAATTTTTATTATTGACTTTATTGTTTTCGCTCCGAACGCTTTGAACAGCTCGTAAAACAGTACCGTGCCCTTGGTATGCACACCCTCGGGACGGCTGTCGTCCGCGGTTTTTATTGGCGGCAGACCGGGAGCTTTTGCCAAATGCTCCCCGATCATTGCGTCAAAAATATCGGTCTTGCCTCTGTCAAGACAGTACAGCAGCATTGACCATTCCGCCGTTGTCTCGTTCAGCCAGTCCTCCCAGCTTACGCAGTCCGCGCCGCTGCACCATTCATGGGCAAGCTCGTGGGCGTTTACCGTAACAGCTTCTTTTTCGTCCGTACCGGGAGAAATGCAGACGATAAGACCGTCCCGCTTATAGGCTCCGCCGCTTGTCAGTGCGGGATACAGACACGCCATTTCGGTATGCTTGTCATAACCGCGTTGGAAAAGCTCCTTTGTGTAGTAATCCAGAACGTCCTCAAAAACATTTTTCGAGAACTCGGCAGCCCCGTTAAGAGAACCGTCAGCATAGTAAATGCTTATGTGTTTTCCCGACGCAGTTTTCAGCACGCTTTTTCTGTATAGTATAAGGTTCATATCCCATTCGCCTGCGCTGTAACGCCACAGTCTGCCGTCAGGTTTGCCCTTTACAAGAAAATACTCTCCGCAGCCGCTTATTTCGGCGGATATATCTGCGCTTTGGGACAGCCCGCATGGGAACCATACTCCGTAGCGGTTAAGCTCGATAATGTCTTCGGTTATAACATTGTGCCAGCCGCTTATTCTTCCGCCGCAGCAAATTTTTACTCTGCTAAAACCGGCGCCGCACGTTACGGAATACTTTTTCACCTCGGCGCAGAACAGCGGTTCGTATATCGATTCCACCGTTATGGGGACAGGATTTTCATTGCAGGATATACTGCTTATTTCAAGTCCGCTGTTAAGGATAAAGGAAAGCTTTGCGACGTTTTCGTCAAAAGAGATATCAGCCGCCTCAAGGAGCTTTTCGCCCTCAAATTGCAGGGAAATTTTCATTTCGGACATATCGGTACGCTCGCTTCTTTATATTGCTATATTGCTCGATATTGCTTGGCGAAGACGAAACAAAAGCTATTGATTACTTCTTGTTCCTGCTTTTCAGCCGCTTGTCGCCGAAGCCCTCCTTAAAGTTCAGAGGACCTCTTTCTATTGCCAGCGCACCGTCGGGAACGTCCTTTGTGACAGTTGTTCCCGCTGCGGTGTAGGCGCTTTTGCCGATCTTTACGGGAGCCACAAGATTTGTATTGCAGCCGATAAAAGCATTGTCGTCTATGGAAATGCGGTGCTTGTTCTCGCCGTCGTAGTTGACCGTTACAACGCCGCAGCCGAAATTTACGTTGGAGCCAACGTCGCTGTCCCCCACATAGGTGAGGTGGGAAACAGAAGTTTTTTCTCCGATAACGGAGTTCTTGACCTCCACAAAGTCGCCTATTTTGACCCTTGCCATAATATGGCTGCCGGGTCTGATGTGTACGAAAGGCCCGATTTTTGCGCCGTCGTCAATTTGAGACTGATACGCCTGAACACTGTTTAACGTTACGCCGTCCCCCACTGTGCAGTCCTCGATAAGACAGTTCGGCCCTATCACGCAGTTGTCGCCGATAACGGTATTTCCCCGCAGGATAGTACCCTGCAAAATCTTAGTGCCTGCGCCTGCCTTTACGTTTCTTCCAATGGATACTCCGTCGGTGCAGAGGAACTCCACTCCGTCGTCCATGAGCCTTTCGATAACGGCTTTTCTTGCGGTATCGTTCAGCTTCAGCAGCCCCTTGCGGTCGTTTGCGCCCATTACAACGCTGTGGTTGGGGGAAACATAAGCGTCCGCTCTCAGACCGCGGCTGATAAGTATATAAACAGAATCGGTAAGATAATATTCCCCCTGTGAATTGTTGGGCTTTATTTCGTTCAGGGCTTCAAGAAGGTGCTTTGTTTTGAACCAGTACGCTCCAGAATTTATCTCTCGGATCGCTTTCTGCTCGGCAGTTGCGTCCTTTTCCTCAACTATTCCGGTAACTCCGTTTGCGCCGCGGAGGATACGTCCGTAGCCCGTCGGATCCTTGACTTCGGAGGTTATTATAGTAACGGCGTTTCCCTGACTTGTGTGCTGTTCCAAAGCGGCGGTAATGGTTCCGCTGTCGATAAAGGGAGCGTCTCCGCAGAGAATGAGAACGTTTCCGTCAAGACGTTTCTTTAACCAGTCCACAGCCATCATAACAGCGTGACCGGTACCCATGCGCTGGGGCTGCAAAACTGTTGTGCAGCGGTCTCCCACATAGTTTTCGATTATCTCGGCGCCAAAGCCCTTTACGATGCACATATCTTTAACGTCCGCGTCCTCGCAGGCGGTCATCACCCATTCAAGCATAGGCTCGCCCAGAACCTCGAACATAGGCTTGGGAAGCTCCGACTTCATTCGTTTTCCCTGTCCTCCCGCCAGAATGACGGAGCAGTTTGATCCATTCATAAAAAGACTCCTAAAATCAAGTTTATATTTTTGCGTCATTGACATTACATTAAAAAGTACGCTGCAAACGGAGCATACGCCGTTTTTAAAGCCTGACCCGCAGGGTATTAACCGTGCGGTTTCCGTTACTCCGGGACAGGCTTCGGTATAGTTATCCGCAACATCGGCGGCCCCGTTCATAATACCGTAATCTCAATAAAGCCGTCAATTATCCTCTGCCAATCGTATACTATACATTATGCCATAAAATGAAACAATTTTCAAGAGGAAAGCAAGGTTTTCTCCATGCTTTGGCTTTATTGTGCAAGTTGCACAAAAAATGGCGCTTAAATTTCCTGCCAATCAGTATGGAAAATGGAAGGATTATCTGTTATAATATTATTATGGTCGTGCAAAAATGTAATGCCAAAAATTGGTACAAGCAGTATGTTCGTACCCCCGTTGTGTTGCTTGCAGCGTTGCACGAATAAATTTTATTTTTGGAGGTAATACCAATGGCAAAAAAATATTGTTATCTCTTCTCCGAGGGAAACGCAGACATGAGAGAGCTTTTGGGCGGTAAAGGTGCAAACCTTGCTGAAATGACCAATATCGGTCTCCCCGTTCCCCAGGGCTTTACTATCACTACCGAGGCTTGTACTCAGTACTACGAGGACGGCAGAAAGATCAACGATGAGATATTCGCCGAGATAAACGAGTACATCGGAAAAATGGAAGGCATCACAGGCAAGAAGTTCGGCGACAAGGAGAATCCTCTCCTCGTTTCCGTTCGTTCCGGCGCAAGAGCTTCCATGCCCGGTATGATGGATACTATCCTCAACCTGGGTCTTAACGAGGACGTTGTTGATGTCATGGCTAAGCAGTCCAATAACCCCCGCTGGGCTTGGGACTGCTACAGAAGATTTATCCAGATGTATTCCGACGTTGTTATGGAGGTCGGCAAGAAATACTTCGAGCAGCTCATCGACGCCATGAAGGAAAAGAAAGGCGTTAAGCAGGACGTTGACCTTACAGCCGACGACCTCAAGGAGCTTGCAAATCAGTTCAAGACTGAGTACAAGTCCAAGATCGGTCAGGACTTCCCCTCCGATCCCAAGGAGCAGCTCATGGGCGCTGTAAAGGCTGTTTTCCGTTCATGGGACAACCCCCGCGCTAACGTTTACCGCCGCGACAACGATATCCCATACAGCTGGGGTACTGCCGTAAACGTACAGTCCATGGCGTTCGGAAACATGGGCGACGACTGCGGTACAGGCGTTGCGTTCACACGCGATCCCGCAACGGGCGCAAAGGGTCTGTTCGGCGAGTTCCTCACAAACGCACAGGGCGAGGACGTTGTTGCAGGCGTTCGTACGCCTATGCACATCAACGAGATGGAGCAGAAGTTCCCCGAGGCTTTCAAGCAGTTCACAGAGGTTTGCTCCACACTTGAAAAGCACTACCGCGATATGCAGGATATGGAGTTCACCGTTGAGCACGGCAAGCTTTATATGCTGCAGACACGTAACGGTAAGAGAACGGCTCAGGCTGCTCTTAAGATTGCCTGCGACCTGGTTGACGAGGGTATGAGAACCGAGCAGGAAGCCGTTGCTATGATCGACCCCAGAAACCTTGACACGCTTCTCCACCCCCAGTTCGACGCTGCTGCTCTTAAGGCTGCAACACCCGTTGGAAAGGGTCTGGGCGCTTCTCCCGGAGCTGCCTGCGGTAAGATCGTATTCACAGCCGAGGACGCAGAGGCTTGGAAGGCTAAGGGCGAAAAGGTCGTTCTTGTTCGTCTTGAAACATCTCCCGAGGACATCACCGGTATGAAAGCTTCCCAGGGTATCCTGACAGTACGCGGCGGTATGACTTCTCACGCTGCCGTTGTTGCACGCGGTATGGGCACCTGCTGCGTATCCGGCTGCTCCGCTATCAATATGGACGAAGAGAACAAGAAGTTCGAGCTGGCAGGCAAGACCTACCATGAGGGAGACTGGATCTCAATCGACGGCTCCACAGGTAACATTTACGACGGTCAGATCGCTACCGTTGACGCTCAGATTGCAGGCGAGTTCGGCAGGATCATGGCTTGGGCTGACAAGTACAGAAAGCTTAAGGTAAGAACAAACGCTGATACTCCCAAGGACGCTAAGAAAGCCCGCGAGCTTGGCGCAGAGGGCATCGGTCTCTGCCGTACAGAGCACATGTTCTTTGAGGCTGACCGTATCGCTGCATTCCGTGAGATGATCTGCTCCGATACAGTTGAAGAGAGAGAAGCTGCTCTTGATAAGATCGAACCAATGCAGCAGAGCGACTTCGAGGCTCTCTACGAGGCTCTTGAGGGCAACCCTGTTACTATCCGTTTCCTGGATCCTCCTCTCCACGAATTTGTTCCCACAGAGGAAGCCGACATTGAGGCTCTTGCTAAGTCTCAGGGCAAGTCCGTTGATACCATCAAGGCTATCATCGCTTCCCTCCACGAATTCAACCCTATGATGGGTCACCGCGGATGCCGTCTTGCAGTAACATACCCCGAGATCGCAAAGATGCAGACAAAGGCTGTTATCAAGGCTGCTATCAATGTTAAGAAGAATCACCCCGACTGGAACATCGTACCCGAGATCATGATCCCGCTGGTTGGCGAAATCAAGGAGCTGAAGTACGTTAAGGATATCGTTACAGCTACCGCTGACGAGGTTATCAAGAACGCTGGCGCTGACCTGAAGTACGAGGTTGGTACAATGATTGAGATTCCTCGTGCCGCTCTTACAGCCGACGAGATCGCTAAGGAGGCCGAGTTCTTCTGCTTCGGTACAAACGACCTTACACAGATGACTTTCGGCTTCTCCCGTGACGACGCAGGCAAGTTCCTTGACGCTTACTATGACGCTAAGATATTCGAGAACGATCCGTTTGCTAAGCTCGATCAGACAGGCGTTGGCAAGCTTATGGAAATGGCTATCACTCTGGGCAAGAAGGTTCGTCCTGAAATGCACATCGGTATCTGCGGTGAGCACGGCGGCGATCCCACATCCGTTGAGTTCTGCCACAAGCTTGGTATGACATACGTATCATGCTCGCCTTTCCGTGTGCCTATCGCAAGACTGGCTGCTGCACAGGCTGCAATCAAGGATCAGAAGTAATTCCTGTAACAGGAGCATAAACAGATTCGCAAACAGGCTCGCAATATTTTTGTGAGCCTGTTATTTTATTATATGGAAGGTGCAGTAAATTATGGTCAAGCTTAGTCGCGAAAATTTTATCAAGGCACGGGATTACATATTTGCCAACGGCGACGATATAAACCGAGCTTGGTTCAGATATCTTTTTGAGGATAATGATACAAATGAATTTTTAAATGTACTGCAAAAATATCAGCACAAAAACGGCGGGTTCGGCGGTATTTATTATGAATTCGACTATCAGGGTCCATGCCTGAAAGCCACGGAGATCGCTGTTAAATATATTTTAAATCTGAAAGAAAAACCGTCCGCAAATCACCCGCTCATTCAGAATATGATGAAATATATTTTGGGACTTTATATTCCCGAAATTGGGAACTGGGGAGAAGTCGTAGTCCCCGAAGTCAACGACGGAGTTCATTGCTACTGGGTCAGATACAGAGGGGAAGATACGTCTCCGATTGAAAACGAGGACGAACGGATAAAAAAATACAAAGCCAATGAAAAAGTTTGCTTTGCGGCATTTGCGGCGTATTATTCCGAGCTTGTGCCGAAAGAATTGTACAGCGATATAATAAAATATCCGACAGAGCATATCCTGCGTTACTGGGACAAAAATTCTCCCGATTACAACAAGGAAATTTTCGACAAGGGCGAGCCGTATGATTTTGAGTATTTTCAATGGTTTGTGCCCTGCTTGAAAGACAAGGACACAGCGGACAAGCTGACCCAAATTTTGCGGCAGAACCCTACAGCTTTTATGGTGCTTGATTTTGCAAAATCGGACAATGATTACGTCCATTTGCCCTGCGACGGGGCAGGTCACCCGAAGAGTGTAGTATACCCCGCTGTAAAGGATTTGGTTCTTGATTCGCTGAAATACAGAATTGGTCAGCAAAGTGATGACGGTCGGTGGCCTCTGGGCTGGTCTTTCGGAGACGACAAGGGCTTGCAGAAATTGCAGACTAAATACGAAACTTACCTCACGCTTGCCATGTTAGAGAAATTGGATAGATTTGATATGGCGGACAGATAAATTTCTATTTATACTAATTCACGACCTAAATGTGTACAAAAAATTCAAGCAAAAGCTTGCGTATATGGGTTTTGCGCAGAATTTTTTGTCTACACATTGGGAGTGAATTAGGATTATACATCGTTGTAAAAATATCGCTCCGTTTGCAAAGTGCAGACGGAGCGGTTTGTTTTATTATAAAATGCAAATAAATACGTATGAGGCAAAATTTATCCTACCTGATGATACTTGTCCAACACTAACGCCCATACGCCTTCCGATACTGTCAAGGTTTCTTGCCGCCTCGTCCATAATAAGAATATCGGGCTTTTTAATAAGCGCCCTTGCTATCGCGAGATGCTGAAAGGATAACAAGTGATCGCCAATTTATAAATATTCGGTAAAGTCTCCGCTTTTTCACGGCGGAGACCTTTCTTTTGTAAAAATCACCGAAAAACTATTTACTATTTTTTCAAAATATATTATAATAAAATAAAACCCAAAAAGGAGAATTACCAAATGGCTATGGATAAAAATTACAACAGCAAAAAGGATACTCTTGATTTTCTGAGGACTGCCGTTCCCGTATCGGCGGCGCTGGTGCTTTTTCTTGTGTCGGCGGGCTTTATCGTTTACAAGCTTATAACCGCTTACCGCCACAACGAGCGCTGGAAGGACTACGACGAGTGCGGAATGCAGTAATAAGCATAAAGCTTGGAATCAAAATGCAAGAAGTGCGTTTCGCAAAATCAAAGACAAAGGAAAACTGCCATGTATATTTATAACGCTAAAATTTACCCTCAAAAAAATTTCGGGTCTCAGGCGGGAGGCTTAAGCTTCATACCCTGCGGCTATGTCCGCGTTGAGGACGGGAAGATAGCCGAGGTGTCGGGGGGTACCCCGTTAAAAGTTTCCGACGGCGATATCGACCTGCACGGCTTGCGGCTGTACCCCGGCTTTATTGACGCTCACACCCATATGGGTCTTATCGGCGACGGTCAGGGCGCCGAGGGCGAGGACGTGAACGAGGACAGCGATCCCGTTACCCCTCATCTGAGGACTATTGACGGTCTCTGTCACAACGACGGTTATTTTGCCGACGCGCTAAGGGCGGGAGTTACCTGCGTTGTTACAGGCGTGGGTTCTTCCAACCCCATAGGCGGGGACCTTATCGCGGTAAAGACCGCGGGCCGCTGCGCCGACGAAATGCTGGTCAGATGTGTGGGAATAAAATTTGCTCTGGGCGAGAACCCCAAGTCCACCTTTTCCGACAAGGACTCCGCACCCGTGACCAGAATGGCTACCGCCGCAGTTATCCGCGAGGCTCTTTTCAAGGCGAAACGTTATATGCAGGACAAGCTTTCCGCGGAGGAAAACGAAGAATCTCTTCCCGAATTTGATATGAAGTCGGAGGCGCTTATTCCCCTGCTCAAAGGGGAGCTTAAAGCTCATTTTCACTGCCACCGCGCCGACGATATCCTTACGGCGGTGCGCATTGCCGAAGAGTTCGGACTTGAATATGTGCTTATCCACTGCACAGAGGGGCATCTCGTTGCCGGCATTCTGGGGGAGAAAAAAGCGTCCGCTGTTGCGGGCCCGATACTGTGCGACAGGGGCAAGCCCGAGCTTGCGGGTCAGCGGCTTGAAAACGCGGCTGTACTGCACAAAAACGGTGTAAAGGTTGCAATCTGTACAGACCACCCGGAAACTCCCATTCAGTACCTTCAGACAAGCGCGGCGTACTGCGTAAAGTCGGGTCTTCCAAAGGACGAAGCGTTAAGGGCAATAACCGTCAATGCCGCGGAGCTCGCGGGTATTTCGGACGTTACCGGTGATATAGCAGTTGGCTTGGACGCGGACTTTGCCGTTACAGACGGCGATCCCTTTGACATTATGACTAATGTTAAGATGACGGTTATCGGAGGAAAAGTTGTTTACAGAGAATAGAATTTTAAAATATGCATAAATGCCGTTACTATTTTTGTGCATATTTACATATTGACTTATGTGTCCCATAAGTATATAATTGAATTATGGGACACATAAAAGAGGTGATTAGATGTCCCCACGGACAGGCAGACCGATAATAGGCGCACGTAAGGACGTTGAGGTAAAGGTTCGCTTCGACCAAAAAACTAATGACAAGCTTTTGGAATACTGCAAAAAAAATGGTATAACAAGAGCTGAAGCAGTACGTCAAAGTGTAAATTTATTTCTGTCTGAAGCAAAAAAATAACGCAAACTGCTCCCTACCAAAGTTACAGCTTGCGTTATCCAACCCGGACAAGAATGTCCGTCCGAAATCTATTATACATCGGAAAGGCTTTCTTGTCAAGACTGTTGAAAGGAAGTTTTTTATGGATAACAATGAATTCAGTTTTGACGCGCTGCTGAACTGCGACGAGTTTTCGCGGTACAAAAGTCCCGAGGCTATATACGCCATGAACGATTTTTTGAACGTCGTAAAAGAATGTGCAGGCGACGAAAAGGCCGTTGAAAAAATCAAGCGGGAAAGCACCAATTTGATGTACTATACCTTTAACGACGCTTTTAAACAGGGCTTTTGCTTTGCTGTAAAATCGCTGAAATTTATGCTTGGGATTTAGCTGTCCGGCGGCAGCTCCATATCCCGAATATCACGGAAAAGTATTGACAAAAGCGATCTTGCGTGATATACTAATGTTACAAGGAAAATATAGGGTCGCATTCATTGCGGTTCACAAAAGCGAAAGCCTCCCCGATTGCCGTCAGGGAGGCTTTCATTTGGGCTGTCGTTGCCTGAGTTTTACTTCCTGCGTCCGCTCAGCCGCTTGCGAAGTGCGTCATAAGTAACATTTCCAAACACGCTCGCTGCAGCGGAAACAAGAAAAGAAAATATAAGATCTATAACATTCACAGCGGTTACACCTCCTTTCCGCCGAAGCGTGAGGGAGTCGGCAACATAACCAGTATAGCATATTTTGTCATTGCCTGTCAATAAAACGAACGGAAAGGAAAGAGTGAAAATGCGCGAAATAAACGTGACCGAAATAGAAAACACCGTCAGAGACCTTTGCATAAAGGCTAACCGGTTTCTGCCCAAGTCCCTTGCGGACTGCATAGGCTGCGCGGCGAAAACGGAGAAGTCCCCCACCGGACGGGAGGTTCTGGCGGACTTGGTCAGAAACATCGAAGCCGCCGAAAAAGAAGAGCTTGCGGTTTGTCAGGACACCGGCATGGCCGTAATTTTTCTTGACGTTGGTCAGGACGTACACTTCATCGGAGGTTCGCTGACAGAAGCAATAAACAAGGGCGTTGCCCGCGGCTATACCGAGGGGTATCTGCGCTGTTCTATCGTTTCCGATCCTCTGGAGCGGGTCAACACCGGGGATAATACTCCCGCAGTCGTTCACACACGAATAGTTGACGGGGACAAGGTGAATATTTCGGTTTGTCCCAAAGGCTTCGGGAGCGAAAATATGTCCGCAATGAAAATGTTCACGCCCTCGGCGGGGATTTCCGATATCGAGGATTTTGTGGTAAGCGTTGTTTCAAGGGCGGGAAGCAATCCCTGTCCCCCTATGGTGATAGGCGTGGGACTGGGCGGCGATTTTGAGTACTGCGCGTATCTTGCCAAAAAGGCTTTGTGCAGGGATATTTCCGTGAAAAATCCCAAGCAGCTTTATGCGGACATGGAGAAGCGTATCCTTGAAAAGGTGAACAGGCTGGGCATAGGCCCTCAGGGCTTCGGAGGGACCGCCACCGCTCTTTCGGTGGCGGTAGAGCAGGCTCCAACGCACATTGCGGGACTTCCCGCGGCGGTAAATATCGGCTGTCATGTTACGAGACACGCTCATGCGGAGATTTGAGGAACCTACGCTAAAGCGGCACATAAAAAATGCAGTGTTATTCAATATTAATGTTTTTTCATAGCTTTGCATGTGAATGATTTAAATATTATCAGAAAATGGTTGATTGTCTTAAAAAGCATTGATTTACTGACATATACGCAGGATTTCAAGCTGAATTTATTGCCAGTTTACTATTTTTGAGGGAATAATTACTGCCCCACGAAAATCTGAATGTAAAACCGTCAAAACAAAAATTGAGGATTTTCTTTAAAAACCATTGTAATTTTATGAATTATGTGGTATACTATCTTCACAAGTAAATTTCCGCAGATAAAAATGCAAACATAATTTAAGGAGCTGATTTCAATGAAAGGTTTCGGAGCTGTTATTCTTGCTCTGACTTCTGCTGCTGCCGGCGCTGCCGCTGCGGTTTTCGCTATGAAGAAGCGCGAGGAGATCGAACAGTACGATTACGATTTTGACGATGACGACGAGGTTTACTTCGATGGCTGCGACGAATGCGGCTGCGACGGATGCGCTGATCTCGGCGGCGATATGGACGAGCTGAACAGCCTTGACGCTGACTCTTCCGAGACGGCTGGCGAGGCTTCCGACGCAGGTCAGGGCATGGATTTCTGAATCGGACGTCAGATATCAGAGGATAGAGGCAAGAATTTTATTCCGCTTCTATCCTCTGATTTCTGTTCCTTTTTCGAAAGCTTTTACGTACGGGCAAACAGGCAAACATCGGAGGATAAAATTATCTTACGTTTCTGATTCTTATTTCGGGGGACTTTATGGGCGAAAAACTTAGGCTTGACAAATTTCTTTCGGGACAGCTGGGTATTTCCCGCGCCGACGCAAAGGAGCTTATCAAAAAACGTTTTGTAACGGTAAACGGCGGTACCGCAAAGCTGTACGATATGAAAATAAACCCCGAGAGGGACGCAGTTTGCTGCGAGGGGAGTGCCCTGACTTACCGTGAGCATATCTATATTATGCTCAATAAGCCTGCCGGAGTTGTATGCGCGACCCGTGACAGGCTTTCGGAAACGGTGCTGGAGCTTATTCCCCGGGAAATCAGACGGAAAAATTTATTCCCCGCCGGACGGCTGGATAAGGATACCGAGGGCTTCGTTCTCATCACCGACGACGGAGAGTTTGCTCACGCGATACTTTCCCCGAAAAGGCACGTGGACAAGCGGTACTTTGCTGTGCTGGAAAATCCCGCCTGCGAAGAGGACGTAAAGCTGTTCGCTTCGGGCATGACTATAGACGGCGGAGAAAAATGTCTTCCCGCAAAGCTGGATCTTACGGAAAACCCGAAAGAGGTCTTCATTACTCTGCGGGAGGGCAAGTACCACCAGATAAAACGCATGGCGGAGGCTTCGGGGAACAGGATAGTATACCTCAGGCGGGTAAGCATTGGAGGTCTTGAACTGGACAAAAGACTGAAAGCAGGCGAATGCAGGGAGATATCACCGGAGGAGCTAAGGCTGCTGAAAAATTGAAAAAATATACAAAAAATCAGTGAAAAATTTGGCAGGAGGCATTTTTCTGCGTATCGCTTTCCGCACGGGGGTTTATCTTATAAATTGCACAAATAAACCGTAAAGATTTATGCAAAAACATAACGTTTTGCCCTTGCAGACTCAAAAGATGTTATTTTTTCGTCAAACTAAATAAATAAGGTTTTATAAGTTTGGTTAATAAATAACTTGAAATTTATATAGAAAATTTGGTATTATATTATCGTAGCCTAATATTATAGGCAAGACTAATTTTGGGAGGTTCGTACAGAATGGCTAGTTTATCACTCAGATCCATTTATAAGAAATACCCCGGCGGCGTAGTTGCCGTTTCAGACGTTAACCTTGAGATCAGAGACAAGGAGTTCGTTATCCTTGTAGGTCCTTCCGGTTGCGGTAAGTCCACAACTCTCCGTATGATCGCAGGTCTTGAAGAAATTTCCGAGGGCGAGCTTTACATCGGCGACCGCCTTGTAAACGACGTTGCCCCTAAGGACAGAGATATCGCGATGGTTTTCCAGAACTATGCTCTGTATCCTCATATGACCGTATACGACAACATGGCGTTCGGACTTAAGCTCCGCAAGGTGCCCAAGGACGAGATCAACCGTAAGGTTGAGGAAGCCGCAAGAATACTTGACATCTCTCACCTCCTCAGCAGAAAGCCTAAGGCTCTCTCCGGCGGTCAGAGACAGCGTGTTGCTTTGGGACGTGCGATTGTTCGTGAGCCTCAGGTATTCCTCCTTGACGAGCCTCTCTCCAACCTGGACGCTAAGCTCCGTGCTCAGATGAGAACCGAGATATCCAAGCTCCACCAGAAGCTGGGTACAACATTCATCTATGTAACCCACGACCAGACAGAGGCTATGACCATGGGTGACCGTATCGTTGTTATGAAGGACGGCTTCATTCAGCAGGTTGACTCTCCTCAGAACCTTTACACAAGCCCTGTTAACCAGTTTGTTGCGGGCTTCATGGGCTCTCCTCAGATGAACTTTGTTGACGCTGTTCTCAGAAAGATCGAGGGCAAGTTCACTATCGAATTCGGATCCGAGGATACTAAGACAAGCCGCGGCAAGAAGTACTATGTTGAGCTTCCCGAGGCAAAGGTTGAAGAGGCTGTTCTTGAAAACTATGTTGACAAGGAGATCGTTATGGGTATCCGTCCCGAGAATATCCACGACGAGGAAATGTACCTCTCCGCTGCCAAGACCGGCGTGATCGACGCTAACGTTGAGATCACCGAAATGATGGGCGCAGAGACCTTCCTGTACCTGAACTGCGAGGGTATTCCCCTTACAGCGCGTGTTGACCCCCGTTCTACAGCACGTCCTCAGGATACTATTAAGGTTGCTCTTGATCCCAACCACGTTCACATCTTTGATAAGGAAACTGAGAAGACTATTGTTAACTGATGACCGGTTTGAATCAAACCCCGCTTCCGTTATTGGAAGCGGGGTTTTTGTAATCAGCTTTCTTCGGGCGGAGCGGGACGTTTTCTTATATCGGTAAGACCTAATATGAAATCCGTGCTTACATCATAAAAATATGTAAGCTTTATCAGCAGCGGCAGAGGAAGCTGAAGCTCGCTGATTTCATATCTTGAATAAGTTTGTTGGGTGCAGCCGAGGTATTCCGCGACTTGGCGCTGGTAGAAACCGTGTTCCCCGCGAAGTTCTTTGAGCCGTGGTATCGTAAATTTTTCAGACATGATTTTTCCTCCCGATAATAGTAATTGTAGACATTATACCACATTATTGTTTATATTGCAAGCTAAATGCAAAATATTTTGATTGCTAAATTAGTGTATAATTGCACATAAATATAGTGCATAATTATTATAAAATAATTATTTTTGTAATAAGGTGATACTATGTTTAAAGTTCAGAGAGGTTATGACGGCATGGTTACTAAAACTTTTCGGCTGCCGGAGGTTCTTGTGGAAAAACTTCTCGTAATTGCGGGGAAGAACGAGCTTTCGCTGAACAAGCTGGTTATCCAGTGTCTGGAGTATGCCGTGGAAAACATTGACGAGGACGACCTGCCGGATGAAATGTCCGCAAATGACTGAAACCGAAGACCCTGTTCGGAAGAACCGGGTCCTCGGTTTGTATATTTGTAAATTCTTGTTCAAGTCCGCAAAAAGCATTGTGTTTTCAGGAAAACCGTGGTATAATGTTTATGTATTTTTACCGAAAGGAGCGCGGCAATATGACTGCCGAAGTGAATTACGAAGCCCTTGTCCTGTTCGGCAGGTTCGGAGGGGCTATGCTGGGACTGCTTCTGCTCGTGTGGCTGATTGCAATCTTTACTCCAAAGGCCGCGAAGCTGATCGACAGGCTTATGGGAAAACCGCGACCCGAAAGGGTGGAGGATAATATTAAACCCGAAGAATACGAGGTACATTCGATTTTTGAGGACGTACCCTTTAAGAAGCAAGAGGCACAAGAGGCAAGAGATGAGGAAAAATAGAATACAGCGGATAAAGCTTCTAACCTCTGTCCTTTAATTTCTATTATCTGAAAAGGAGTAATCTGTTATGGCAAAGGATAACAAAAAAATGGTGGAAGCGATAACCTCAATGGACGAGGACTTCGCAAAATGGTACACCGACATCGTTAAAAAGGCGGAGCTTATCGAATACACATCCGTCAAGGGCTGTATGGTAATACGTCCCTACGGCTACGCTATATGGGAGAATATGCAGCGCATCCTGGACGGTATGTTCAAGGCTACTGGACATGAAAATGTGTGTATGCCTATGTTCATTCCCGAAAGTCTTCTCCAGAAAGAAAAAGACCACGTTGAGGGCTTTGCGCCCGAGGTTGCATGGGTAACTCACGGCGGCAGCGAGAAGCTGGAGGACAGGCTCTGCGTGCGCCCTACTTCCGAGACGCTTTTCTGCGAACACTATGCCAATATCGTGCATTCCTACCGCGATCTGCCTAAGCTCTATAATCAGTGGGTATCGGTAGTGCGCTGGGAGAAAACCACCCGTCCGTTCCTTCGTTCGAGGGAGTTTTTGTGGCAGGAGGGTCACACTATTCACGCTACCGCCGAGGAGGCTATCGTCGAGACAGAGAAAATGCTGAACGTTTACGCAGAGTTCTGCGAAAAGAGCCTTGCAATGCCCGTTATCAAGGGCAGAAAGACCGACAGCGACAAGTTTGCGGGAGCGGAGGCTACCTACGCTATCGAGGCTCTTATGCATGACGGCAAGGCTTTGCAGGCAGGCACCTCCCACTATTTCGGGGACGGTTTCGCTAAGGCGTTTGAAATTATGTACACCGACAAGGAGAATAAAAAGGTGTACCCCCATCAGACCTCCTGGGGCGTTACAACGCGTCTTATCGGAGCGATAATCATGACCCACGGCGACGACAGCGGACTTGTTCTGCCGCCTGCGGTGGCGCCTGTTCAGGCGGTCATCATTCCTATTCAGCAGTTCAAGGAGGGCGTTCTTGAAAAGGCTAACGAGCTTGCGGAAAAGCTGAAAGCGGCGGGTATACGCGTTAAGGTTGACGACAGTGACAATTCTCCCGGCTGGAAGTTTGCGGAGTACGAAATGAAAGGCGTGCCTGTGAGAATTGAGATAGGTCCCAAGGATATCGAGAATAATCAGTGCGTTTGCGCCCTCAGGTACAGCGGAGAAAAGAAAACAGTTTCACTGGAAAACAGTCTTGAAACATTTAAGAACACGGTTGTCGAAATGCTTGAAAAGGAAATTCCCGAGGGAATGTTTAATAAGGCAGCGGAAAACCGCGAGAAGCATACCTACAGGTGCACAAACATGGAGGAAATTACAAAGGCTCTGGAGGAAAACGGCGACGGCTTTGTAAAGGCGATGTGGTGCGGCGACGAGGCTTGCGAGGACAAGGTAAAGGAAGTCACTGGAGTCGGCTCGCGGTGCATACCCTTTGAGCAGGATGAGTTTTCGGACAAGTGCGTATGCTGCGGCAAGCCCGCCAAGCAGATGGTTTACTGGGGAAAAGCGTACTAAGAGCATAACCTGCGGCAATTACACGCAGAAAATGTACAAAAGCTAAGCCTAAAATCTTGCGTATACGGATTTTGACGAAAGAGTTTGTTTGCATTTTCAAAGCGGAATTGCTGCAACGGAGGTTACAAAATTAATTGGAAAAATCGTGCAGACGAACTTTCAAACGGTATAAAGCGGGAGGAAGCCGGCTTTCCGAAGCGGTTTGCTTCCTATGATGAAATTGGTTCTGAACAGCTGGCAGTAAATTCAGCCGTGTGAACATCATTATTGAGTTTATCGGCGACGCATTGGCGGTGATTGTGCTTGTGATTATAAAATTGATTATTCGGCGGGTAAGCATATGAAAATGAAAAGATTTTTGGCGGTAATGTTATTGCTGTTTGCGATAACGCAGTTTGGCGGCTGTTCCTTAAAAAAGGAATACGACCTTTACGGCAAGGCTCGGGTTGAGGCTTTGCGGGAGCGCGCAAAAGGCTGGCAGAGCGGTCGGTATCTGCTGACCAATATTGACACGGATATTATGGATCAGGCGTTTTCCTTTATGTACAATGAGGACGGTTCCCAGACTTATCTGTATGAGCGGGTCTCGGAGGAAAACGGCTATTACGCCGAATTTTCCGACGGGGAGACCTTTTATGTGCTTAGCGGCGGAGAGGCAAGCGTTTTAAAAAGCGGCTCGGACGGGTATGTTTCCTACGGCAGGGAAAACCCTCACCCTTACAGCACAGGAGACCTGCTTTTCTATGAGAACCTGTTTGTGAAGTCTTCCGAGGAGGTACCCTGTGAGGACGGCGGGGTCTGCTACAGATACTATTATAATACGGATAAGATAAACGATACTCTCGGTACAAGTCTGACGGAGTTTGTTACGGAGTACGTTTTCAATGCGGACGGAGACTTTGAATATTTTGTTCAGAGAAATTCAGACGGAGAAAGCAGCTATTCCTACCGTATCGACATTATTGACGCCGATTCTCTGACGGAAATAGAAAACCCCGCTGTTTCAGGAGAATAATGTTAAAGGTATTGACAAAACTTATTTTGTGAGGTATAATAACGACACCATAAATGTTAGTGAGTGTTTCTACAGGGACGCTTAAGCGAAAAACCCGAAGTTGCAGCTTCGGGTTTTTCTTCGGGCTAATTGTCGCGCCTGCTGCCGTCTAATCACTTGCTTATGCGGTTACCAACCACACTTGCCGCGGCGGACAATATAAATGTTATTAAGTATCCGCCTCCTTCCTTGCATAAGAAGCCGGCAATACAGATGTTATATCATAATTTGCCGGTACTTGTCAAACGGCGGATCGGTATTTTTGGGAGATATGTTATGATCCAAAAGCTATCGGAAATGAGTCTGGAAGAATTATGGCGGCTTTTTCCCGTATTTTTGACGGAGCACCGGGACTGCTGGCGTGATTGGTACGCGGAGGAAGCTTTTTTGTTAAAGCCTCTGCTGCCGCGAACGACAAAAATATATCACGTGGGAAGTACAGCCGTTAAATCTATTCGGGCGAAACCTATTGTTGATATTCTTGCCGAGGTTTCTGAAAAATATGATTTGTACGATATAAAAGCTGTATTGGTCAGCAGCGGATATATCTGCATGGCACAGAGTGCCGAAAGGCTCTCATTTAATAAGGGGTATACCGAAAACGGCTTTGCCGAAAGAGTTTTTCATCTGCATTTAAGGTATGACGGAGATAATGACGAGCTGTATTTTCGGGACTATCTCAACGAATTTCCCGACGCGGCTTATCGGTATGAGACGCTGAAGATGAAGCTTTGGAAACGGTTTGAAAATGACAGGGACGGGTACACATGGGCCAAAACCGATCTTGTCAAAAGGTATACAAGCGAAGCTAAGGCAAGATACGGAAACAGATACTGATAATTTCAAGGCCGTTGGAAATTTGAGACGCCGCCTGTTGGCGGTATAAAAGGCAAACGCCGAAATATATCAGTATGTCTCCAAATGCGGTGTTTTATACATCATTTTTGAAACATTGTTTAAAATGCATAAAAACTTATGGAAAAATCCTTGAAAATTCTACAGCTAAAAATTGCTAAATTAGCATTACCCTCTTGCAATCGGGACATGGTAATGCTATAATAATATGCGTGACTTGTTTGACTGCAAGTGTTTAGTTATATGTTTTTGCGAGGAAGCGGAAGGTTGCCTGCGGTGTGCAGGGGAATTTCCGCGGAGTATGTCCGGTCTTGAACCGGGCGGCTGCGATAGTGAACGCTGTGTGCGCTTAAACCGTGAACGGCTTTGTGCTTGTTCATAGGTAAGCTGCGTTTGTATCTGCTCGGAAAACAATTTGTTTTTCGGGTTTTTTAGTACAAGCGGGAGGAAACACACGGAGGCGTGTAATGCTGCGGCGCGTTTTATAACGCGGCAGGCATTGATTATTGCGAAACTCGTCCCCAAAACAATCAGAAGTTATTCAGGAGGCGATCGTTAATGGCAGTCAATGAAAAAATCAGAATCAGGATCAAAGGTTACGACCATGCGGTAGTCGACGCTGCTGCGGCTAAGATTGTGGACGCTGCTAAAAGAAGCGGCGCAAGAGTAAGCGGACCTATTCCGCTTCCCACCGACAAGGAGATTATCACCATTCTCCGTGCGGTTCACAAGTACAAGGACAGCCGCGAGCAGTTCGAGATGAGGACTCACAAGAGACTTATCGACGTTATCAGACCGTCCGACAAGTCTGTTGAGGCTCTGCAGGGTCTTGAGCTTCCTGCGGGCGTTGACGTTGTAATGGAAATCAAATAAGCGGGGAACGTCCCGCGGCGAGAGTTGCCCCACGGATTGGATACGTCGTATCCGAACTGTGATAAATGCCCTCTCAAGGGGGCGGGCTGCAGAAACAGCTGCGGAGATGTTCCGGCTTATCATTTCCCAAAGACGTCCCCCGTAGAGTAATGTTGCTGAAAGGCAACCAATAACCAAAAGGAGGAAAAACTATGACAAAGGCAATCATCGGCAGAAAAATCGGCATGACGCAGATTTTCGATGAAGCGACCAACAAGGTCATCCCCCTGACCGTCGTTGAAGCGGGTCCCTGTGTTGTCGTTCAGAAGAAAACAGTTGAGAACGACGGCTACAGCGCGGTACAGCTCGGCTTCGGCGATATGAGGGAGAAGCTTGCGAACAAGCCCATAAAGGGTCATTTCGCAAAGGCCGACGTTGCTGTTAAGAGAACTCTTAAAGAGTTTAAACTTGACGGCGCGGAGGAGATGGAGGTAGGCGCTATCCTGAAAGCGGACACCTTTGCTGAGGGAGACATCGTTGATGTTTCCGGCACATCAAAGGGTAAGGGTTTCCAGGGTACTATCAAGAGAAACAACAACTCCAGACTGAAGGAGACCCACGGTTCGGGTCCTGTACACAGACACGCCGGCTCTATGGGAGCCTGCTCGTCCCCTTCCCGTATCTATAAGGGCAAGGCGCTTCCCGGTCATATGGGCAGCGAAAAGGTTACCGTACAGAATCTTCAGATCGTCAAGATCGACGCAGAAAACAATCTTATCGCGGTCAGAGGCGCAATTCCCGGTCCCAAGAACGGCATTGTTACCATCTGCGACTGCGTAAAAAAGAAAAAGGCTTAATGGAAGGAGGAAGCAGTAATGCCTAATATTAAAGTACTGGATATGACAGGCAAAGAGGTTTCGGATATCGAGCTGTCGGACGCTGTTTTCGGTATTAAGCCCAACGAGTCTGCTATGCACACAATGGTTGTGAATTATCTCGCTAACCAGAGACAAGGCACACAGTCCACCCTTACCCGCACTGAGGTAAGAGGCGGCGGCAGAAAGCCCTGGAGACAGAAGGGTACGGGTCATGCAAGACAGGGTTCCACACGCGCTCCCCAGTGGACGCACGGCGGAATTGCTCTCGGCCCCAAGCCCAGAAGCTACCGCTTTACTGTAAACAAGAAGCTTAAGAGACTGGCTATGAAGTCCGCTCTTTCGACTAAGGTCATCGACAATAATATCATTGTTCTCGACGATATCAAAATGAACGAATACAAGACAAAGACCGTTGTTGATATGCTCAAGGCAGTTAATCCCGACGGAGCTAAGGCTCTCATCGTTATGCCCGAGGTGAACAGCTTCGTTGTAAAGAGCGCGGCTAACATTCCCGGCGTAAAGACTGCTTTGGTAAACACTATCAACGTTTACGACATCCTTAATTACGACAAGTTCATCGTTGTTAAGGACGCGGTCGCCAAGATCGAGGAGGTGTACGCATAATGATAGCACAGGATATTGTTATCAAGCCCATCATCACCGAAAAAAGCATGGAAGGGCTTCAGGAAAGCAAGTACACCTTTAAGGTTGCGATGGACGCAAACAAGATCGAGATCGCCAAGGCTGTCGAGGAGCTTTTCGGCGTTAAGGTCGCTAAGGTGAACACTATGCACGTAAGAGGCAGATCCAGAAGAATGGGTATGCACAGAGGCTTTACTCCAGACTGGAAGAAAGCGATAGTTACTCTTACGGAAGATTCCAAGACCATCGAATTCTTCGACGGCATGATGTAAGTCCGGCAGGACTTGGGAGGGGAACGCAGGCACGGCGGGAAACATTTTCTTGCCTCTTGCTTCTTGTCTCAGTTTTCCTAAAGGACGCGTATGGGAAAGCATTTCCCGCAAAACATCAAAAAATTCTAATAGAAGGAGCTGAACTGCAATGGCTATCAAATCATACAAGCCTACGACGCCCTCAAGACGTCAGATGACTGTTACCGATTACAGCTGCCTTTCCAAGGTCGATCCCGAGAAGAGCCTTCTTGCTCCCCTCAAAAAGACCGCAGGCAGAAACAGCTACGGCAGAATAACCGTTCGTCACAGAGGCGGCGGAAGCAGAAGAAAATACAGAATAATCGACTTCAAGAGAGATAAGCAGGGCATGAACGCTACTGTTCTCACTCTTGAGTACGATCCTAACAGAAGCGCGTTTATCGCTCTCGTTCAGTATGAGGACGGCGAGAAGAGATATATCATCGCTCCCAACGGTCTGGCTGTTGGCGACACCGTTACAAGCGGTTCCCATGCGGACATCAAGCCCGGCAATGCGCTGGCGCTCTGCGATATCCCCGTAGGTACTTTCATTCACAACATCGAGCTTTATCCCGGCAAGGGCGCGCAGCTTGTGCGTTCCGCAGGAAATATGGCTCAGCTCATGGGTAAGGAGGACAAATACGTTCTCGTTAGACTTCCCTCGGGCGAAATGAGAAAGATCCCCGCTAACTGCATGGCTTCTATCGGTCAGGTATCCAATATCGACCACGAGAACGTAAGCCTCGGTAAAGCAGGCAAGACCCGTCATCTGGGTATCAGACCTACAGTCCGCGGTTCTGTCATGAACCCCTGCGACCACCCACACGGAGGCGGTGAAGGTAAGTCCCCCGTCGGCCGTCCCGGACCTGTTACCCCTTGGGGCAAGCCCGCTCTCGGTTACAAGACCAGAAAGCAGCACCACCGTACAGACAAGTTTATTGTTAAACGCCGCAACGGCAAATAAGCGGAGAGCCTCCGCAGGCAAAGTCACCCCCTCGGTCGTTCATAACGAGCCGAGACGTTGTAAATCCCCCTCAAGGGGACGGGTGAGAAAATGCCGAAATGTTGCGTAATAGATTATTACGTTTCACTGAAATGAATATTCGGTCACAGACCGACTCATTGAGATCATAAAGAGAATTTCACCTGTGAAATTCCGCCAAATGGAGGAGGGACAGGGGTCTGACCTCTATCCTCTATCCTCTAATTTCTGAAAGGAGGAAAACAATGAGCAGAAGTATCAAGAAGGGACCATACGTGCAGGAGGTCCTTCTGAAAAGAGTTATCGCTATGAACGAAGCGGGCGAGAAAAAGGTTCTCAAAACATGGAGCCGTTCTTCAACCATCTACCCCGATTTCGTCGGTCATACCTTTGCCGTTCATGACGGCAGAAAGCACGTTCCCGTATACGTTACGGAGGACATGGTAGGTCACAAGCTGGGCGAATTTGCTCCCACAAGAACCTACAAGGGCCATGCAGGCTCCAAAGTTTCCAACAACGGTAAATAATCAGGCAGAGAGGAGAATTTAAAATGGAAGCAAGAGCATATCTTAAAAATGCTCGGATCGCGCCGAGAAAGGTTCAGATCGTTCTCGACCTCATCAGAGGAAAGGACACCGAGACCGCTATGGCGATCCTTCAGCACACACCCAAGGCTGCCTGTGAATACCTGGAGAAGCTTCTGAAGTCCGCAGTCGCAAACGCCGAGAACAATTTCGGAATGGACAGAGACAACCTCTACATTTCCGAATGCTTCGTTTGCCCCGGTCCTATCATGAAGAGAATCATGCCCAGAGCACAAGGCAGGGCGTTCCGCATACTCAAGAGGACTTCCCATGTTACTCTTGCAGTAAAGGAAAAAGAATAAGCCGAAGAGGAGGTAAACTAAATGGGACAGAAAGTTAATCCGCACGGTCTGCGTGTAGGCGTTATTAAGGATTGGGATTCCCGCTGGTTTGCAAACAAGGCAACTTTCGGCGATACTTTGGTTGAGGACTACAACGTCCGTAACTATATCAAGAAAAACCTTTATGCAGCAGGCGTTCCCCGCATTGAGATCGAAAGATTCGCAGACAAGGTAAGGATCCACGTTCACTGCGCTAAGCCCGGTATCGTTATCGGACGCGGCGGTGAGAATATCGAGAAGCTCCGCCTGGACATCGAAAAGATGATGAAGAAGTCCGTTTCCATCAATATCGTGGAGGTAAAGTCCCCCGATATGGACGCTCAGCTCGTTGCCGAGAGCATCGCAGCTCAGCTTGAGAACCGTGCTTCCTACAGAAGAGCTATGAAGCAGGCTATCGGCAGATCAATGAAGCTGGGAGCCAAGGGTATCAAGGTAATGGTAAGCGGACGTATCGGCGGCGCCGAGATCGCTCGTTCCGAGTCCTATCACGAGGGTACTATTCCCCTCCAGACTATCCGTGCCGATATCGACTACGGTTTCGCAGAGGCTGCCACAACTTACGGCAGGATCGGCATCAAGGTTTGGATATACAAGGGCGAGGTTCTCAAGGGCGACGTTGCCAAGGCAAGAGTCATGGCTGAAAGATCCGAGAGAAAGCCCCGCAGAAACAACGATGACAGACGCGGCGGCGGAAACCGCGGCGACCGCAGAGAGCGCGCGCCCAGGAGAGATAGAGAAGGAGGTAATCAGTAATGCTGCTTCCTAAGAGAGTTAAGTACAGAAGAGTACAGAGAGGCCGCCTTACAGGTAAGGCGTACCGCGGAAACAAGGTTTCCAACGGCGAGTACGGCTTGCAGGCTCTCGAGCCCGCATGGATCACTTCCAATCAGATCGAGGCTGCCCGTATCGCGATGACCCGTTATATCAAGAGAGGCGGTCAGGTTTGGATCAAGATATTCCCCGACAAGCCTATCACAGAAAAGCCCGCCGAGACCCGAATGGGTTCAGGTAAAGGTTCCCCCGAGTACTGGGTGGCGGTCGTTAAGCCGGGCAGAGTTATGTTCGAGATCGCCGGAGTAAACGAGGATATCGCAAGAGAGGCTATGCGTCTTGCTATGCACAAGCTTCCCATCAAGTGTAAGTTTGTTAAGAAAGAGGAGGCGAGCGAATAATGAAGGCTGCGGAAGTTAGAGATATGACTACTCTTGAGCTTGACAATAAGCTTGCCGACCTGAAGAAGGAGCTTTTTGCCCTTCGCTTTCAGCACGCTGTAAATCAGCTCGACAACCCTACGCGTCTCAAGGCTGTGAAGAAGGACATTGCGAGAATAAAAACTATTCTCCGCGAGCGTTCCGGTTCAGAGCAGTAAGTGAAGGAGGGAAACAAAAATGGCTGAAAGAAATCTCAGAAAAACCAGAGTTGGCAAGGTAGTTTCCAATAAGATGGACAAAACCATTGTTGTTGCTATTGTTGATAACGTACAGCACCCCCTGTACAAGAAGATCATCAAGAGAACGATCAAGCTTAAGGCTCACGATGAAAATAACACCTGCAATATCGGAGACCGCGTTGAGATCATGGAGACACGTCCCATTTCCAAGGATAAGAGATGGCGTCTCGTTAAGGTCATCGAGCAGGCTAAGTAAGGCGCACAGGTGTGGGAACGCTTGCAGAGCCGTAATGCTCATGCGGGCGAAACACACGGCGGCGTTGGATATTTATCCGAACATTCAAACTAAAATTACCTATGTGGCAGAGCAGAAAAGAAGCTTTGGGGCGGATATCTTGCCTCTTGCTTCTTGAACTCCTGCTTCCGGTAGGGGAGGAGAATAAAGCTATGATTCAGATGCAGACTTATCTGAAAGTCGCCGACAACACGGGCGCAAAGGAACTTATGTGTATCAGAGTTCTGGGCGGCACCCGCAGAAGATACGCTAACATCGGCGATGTAGTGGTTGCTTCCGTTAAGAAAGCAACACCAGGCGGCGTTGTTAAAAAAGGCGACGTTGTTAAGGCAGTTATCGTTCGTTCCGCAAAGGGTCTCCGCCGCGAGGACGGTACCTATATCCGCTTCGACGAGAATGCTGCCGTTATTATCAAGGAAGACAAAAACCCCAGAGGTACCCGTATTTTCGGACCTGTCGCCCGTGAGCTGAGAGACAAGGACTATATGAAGATCCTGTCCCTTGCTCCCGAGGTTCTGTAAGGAGGCGTCACGAAATGAATAAACAGCACAAACTGCATGTTAAAACAGGCGATAACGTCGTTATCCTGTCCGGCAAGGACAAGGGCAAGCAGGGTAAGGTCCTTGAGGTTTCCCCCAAGGAGGGAAAGGTGATCGTCGAGGGTCTCAACATTGTTACAAAGCACGTTAAGCCCAGACAGATGGGTCAGCAGGGCGGCATCGTAAAGTGCGAGGCTCCCCTCTACGCGTCAAAGGTAATGGCTGTATGCCCCAAGTGCGGCAAGCCCACAAGACTTGCTCACAGGATTGAGGCGGACGGCTCTAAGGCAAGAGTATGCAAGCACGCAGACTGCGGCAAAGCTTATTAAGGAAAGGAGTTAATTGATATGGCATCTAATCTTAAGGAACTCTATGTCAGCACAGTGGCTCCCGCTTTAATGAAAAAGTTCGGCTACAAAAGCGTTATGCAGATTCCTAAAATCGACAAGGTCGTTATCAATGTCGGCGCAGGCGAAGCTAAGGAAAACGCCAAGGTCATCGACGCTATCATGACAGACCTTGCAGCTATCACCGGTCAGAAGCCAGTGGTATGCCGCGCTAAGAAATCCGTCGCGAACTTCAAGCTCCGCGAGGGTATGCCTATCGGCGTTAAGGTAACGCTCAGAAGCGAAAAAATGTATGAATTCCTTGACAGACTCTTCAACGTTGCGTTCCCCCGTGTTCGTGACTTCAGAGGCATCAACGGAAATTCCTTCGACGGAAGAGGAAACTACTCCACTGGTATCAAGGAGCAGCTTATCTTCCCCGAGATCGAGTACGATAAGATTGACAAGGTTCGCGGTATGGATATCAATATCATCACTACCGCAAACACCGACGAGGAGGCAAAGGCTCTGCTTGAGCTGATGGGCGCTCCGTTCGCCAAGTAATAAGGGAGGGATATTCAAATGGCTAAAACGTCTATGAAGATAAAGCAGCAGAGAACTCCTAAGTTTAGCACAAGAGCTTACAACAGGTGCAAGATCTGCGGCAGACCTCACGCTTATATGAGAAAATTCGGCATCTGCCGTATATGCTTCAGGGAGCTTGCTCACAGCGGTCAGATCCCCGGCGTGAAGAAAGCAAGCTGGTAATTGGAAGTAAGAAGTAAGAGATAAGAAGTAAGAATTCTTTTACAGCTTCTGATATCCGTTTAAAAGTTTTTTCAAGGAGGTTAACCGTTATGCAAATCACAGATACGATTGCGGATATACTGACGAGAATCCGTAATGCGAATTCCGCAAAGCACGCAACAGTTGACGTTCCCGCTTCCAATATGAAAAAGTCTATCGCTCAGATCCTTGTTGACGAGGGTTACATCAAGAGCTTTCAGATAATCGACGACGGAAAGCAGGGAATCATCAGGATCACGCTGAAGTACGGCGAGAACAAATCCCAGGTCATCACAGGTCTGAGAAGAGTTTCCAAGCCCGGACTTCGTATTTATTCGAGCTGCGAGGATATGCCCAAGGTTATGAAGGGTCTCGGTATCGCTATCGTTTCCACTTCCAAGGGCGTTATGACCGACAAGAAGGCAAGAGAGCTTCACGTCGGCGGAGAAGTCCTTGCGTTCATATGGTAAGGAGGAACAGATATGTCCAGAATAGGTAAAAAGCCCGTTGCTGTTCCTGCCGGAGTCGACGTTAAGATCGACGGCTCAACCGTTACGGTAAAGGGACCCAAGGGTACTCTCACAAATACGTTCAACCCCGATATCATCATCAAGCAGGAGGGCGCCGAGATCATTGTTGACCGTCCTTCCGAGAATAAGCTGCACAAGTCTCTCCACGGTCTGACAAGAACTCTTATCAACAACATGGTTGAGGGCGTTACAAACGGCTTTTCCAAGTCGCTTGAGATCGAGGGCGTCGGCTACCGTGCCGCAAAGCAGGGCAAGAACCTTGTTATGAACCTGGGTTATTCCCATCAGGTCATCATTCCCGAGATCGACGGCATCACTATTGACGTTCCCAACGCTACAAGCATTGTGGTAAACGGCATAGACAAGCAGGTCGTAGGTCAGTTTGCGGCTGAGATCCGCGAGAAGAGACCTCCCGAGCCTTACAAGGGCAAGGGTATCCGCTATGCGGGCGAGAGGATCATCCGCAAGGAAGGTAAGGCCGGTAAGGGTAAGAAGTAAGCCCGAAGCCGCATAAGAATCCTAACTGATGGAATGGGACAGTTTGAAAGACAACTACTATTCCTGTTATGAAAAGGAGTTGAATTTAAATGGTAAAGCAGATCAACAGAAAGGCTGCAAGAGCCAAGAGACAGATCCGCGTTCGTTCAAAGATCAGCGGCACAGCCGAGTGTCCCAGACTGAACGTTTTCCGCAGCGCCAAGAACATCTACGCTCAGATCATCGACGATACCGCAGGAGTTACCCTCTGCGCGGCTTCCTCTAAGGAAAAGGGCTTCGACGGCAACGGCGGAAACAAAGAGGGCGCTTTCAAGGTAGGCAAAATGATCGCCGAAAAGGCTGCCGCCAAGGGCATAAAGGACGTTGTTTTCGACAGAGCCGGTTATCTTTATCACGGCAGAGTCGCAGAGCTTGCAAACGGCGCAAGAGAGGGCGGTCTGAACTTCTAAGGTTCGGACGATCAACTAACAAGGAGGTAATACTTTTGGCAAACGCTAAGATAGACGCTTCTGCTATGGAGCTTACGGAAAAAGTCGTTGCGATCAACAGAGTTTCCAAGACCGTTAAGGGCGGACGTATTTTCAAATTTGCCGCTCTCGTGGTAGTAGGAGACGGAAACGGCACGGTAGGCTTCGGTATGGGCAAATCGGGAGAAGTTCCCGACGCTATCCGCAAGGGTATCGAGGACGCTAAGAAAAATCTGATAAAGGTATCCCTCAGGGGTTCCACAATTCCTCACGAGATCATCGGCGCATTCGGTGCAGGCAGAGTTCTTATGAAGCCCGCCGCTCCCGGTACCGGCGTTATCGCAGGCGGTCCCGTTCGTGCGGTGATCGAAATGGCAGGAATCAAGGATATCAGAACAAAATCCCTGCGCTCCAATAACGCGTGCAACGTGGTAAGAGCTACTATAAACGGTCTTGCTCAGTGCCGCAGCGCTAAGGAAGTCGCTGATATCAGAGGCAAATCCGTTAAGGAAATTTTAGGTTAAGGAGGATAAGGACATGGCTATTAAAATCAAGCTTGTCAGAAGCCTTAACAGCGTTAAAAAGGATCAGGCTGCAACCGCTCATTCACTGGGACTCCGCAAGATAGGAGACGTTACAGAGCAGCCCGACAACGACGCTACAAAGGGCAAGATCCACAAGATCGCCCATCTCGTAGAGGCCACCAAGGCATAAATTACGCAAGGAGGTGCGAAAGCTAATGAAAATTCACGAATTATCCCCCGCCGCGGGCTCCGTCAAGGACGTTAAGCGCGTAGGCAGAGGTCACGGCTCCGGAAACGGCAAGACTGCCGGCAAGGGTCATAAAGGTCAGAACGCGCGCTCCGGCGGCGGCGTAAGACCCGGCTTCGAGGGCGGTCAGATGCCTCTCGCAAGACGTATCCCCAAGAGAGGCTTCAATAACATTTTCGCAGAAAAAATGACGGTTATAAACGTTTCCGACCTTGCGAAATTCAAGGAAGGCACCGTTGTTGATACCGATATGCTCAAGGCTGCAGGTATCATTAAAAAAGCCGATAACGGCGTTAAGATTCTCGGTAAGGGCGAGCTAAATGTTAAGCTTACCGTACAGGCTGCCGCTTTCTCTGAGTCGGCAAAGGAAAAAATCGAGAAGGCAGGCGGGAAGGCTGAGGTGATGTAATGTGTTTAAGACTTTCAGAAATGCCTGGAAGGTTCCTGAGTTAAGGAATAAAATCCTTTACACATTACTCGCTATCCTCATATTCAGGATCGGCTGTCACGTACCCGTTCCGTTTATGGACCCGGAGGCTGTGCAGAGTATGTTCGCCGAGGGTAACTTCCTCAGCTACATGAACATTCTCTCCGGCGGCGCTCTTTCGCAGGGTACGCTGTTCTCACTGTCGATCCAGCCGTATATCAACGCTTCGATCATTGTTCAGCTTCTGACATATGCGCTTCCCCCGCTGGAAAACCTCCAAAAAGAGGGTGAGTCGGGAAGAAAGAAGCTCCAGAGGATCACAAGCTTTGTTTCGCTCGTTATCGCTCTTGTAATGGCTTACGCCTACTACCTGACGCTTAGGAACAATCACGCGCTCAACTATACGAGCGGCTTTGCCGGAGTATTTACCGGCGCTGTAATAGTTCTTGCGTTCGCGGCGGGAGCAAGCCTTGTGGTATGGCTCGGCAACAGAGTCAACGAAAAGGGCATCGGCAACGGTATTTCGATAATACTGTTCGCCGGTATCGTTTCGAGAGGTCCTGGAGCTATCATCAATATGTTTGTCAACGCTCACGAGAACAAGCATCTGTATATCGTAATACCTTTCGTGCTGCTTGTGTTTGTGGCTATGATCGGCTTTATCGTTTTTATGAACGAGTCGGAAAGACGTATCCCTATCCAGTACGCAAAGCGCGTAGTTGGCAGAAAGCAGTACGGCGGACAGAACACCCATATTCCTATCAAGATCGCAATGAGCGGCGTTATGCCTATCATCTTCGCAATGGCGATCATGTCGCTGCCGTCCACTCTGTCGATGTTTATTGATCCCGCAAAAACAGCTAACCCCGACGGGTTCTGGCACAAGTTCTATGTGGGATTCCTCAACTTCTTCAGCTACCAGAGTCCTTGGTACGCGATACTTTATTTCCTGCTGATAATCGCATTCAACTATTTTTACGTTTCGATGCAGTATAATCCAATCGAGATCGCCAATAATCTCCGTCAGAACAACGGCGGCATACCGGGCATACGTCCCGGAAAGCCAACCAGTGATTACATCCAGAGGGTTCTGGGCAAGATCACATTGGTGGGAGCTTTCTTCCTCGGCGTTATCGCTATACTGCCTATATTCACCAGCCTTGCCATCAAGGGTCTGAATATCTCAATGGGCGGTACTTCGATACTGATCGTTGTAAGCGTTGTTCTTGAGACTGTAAGAACACTGGAATCTCAGATGATGATGAGACATCACAAGGGCTTCCTGGAATAAGCGGGAAAGCCTGTGCAGGCAAACGCATACAGGAAGATCACCGACCGATCAAAAGCCGGAAGTACGGGGCGAAGGCTTCGTCTTGTTTCTTGCTTCCCGCTTCTGAACTTCTGAAAGGAGTACTAATATGAACCTGATTTTATTGGGCGCTCCGGGCGCAGGAAAAGGCACACAGGCAGAGGTCATCAGCGAAAAGCTGGGCATACCTCAGATATCTACGGGTAATATTCTCCGCGAGGCGGTAAAGAACGGTACGGAAATGGGCGTTAAGGCAAAGGGCTTTATGGAAAGCGGCGCTCTCGTTCCCGACGAAGTGGTTATCGGTATCCTCAAGGACAGGATCGCCGAGGACGACTGCAAGAACGGCTTTATTCTCGACGGATTCCCCAGAACTGTTCCCCAGGCAGAGGCTCTGGAGAGCATGGGCGTTAACATCGACAAGGTAATTTCCCTTGAGGTTGCCGACGAGACTATACAGGGACGTCTTTCGGGAAGAAGAGTCTGCGAAAAGTGCGGCGCTTCCTACCATGTGGAGTTTAATCCTCCCAAGACCGAGGGCGTTTGCGACAAGTGCGGCGGCGCTGCCGTTCAGCGTAAGGACGACGCTCCCGAGACTGTTATCGAAAGACTCCGCACCTACCATGAGCAGACCGCTCCGCTGGTTGATTTCTACGGAAACAAGGGCAGACTGGTCAAGGTTCAGGGTCAGGACGAGGTAAAGGATACTTCGGAGCTTGTATTAAAAGCGGTAACTGCTTGAAAAGCAGCGGACGCTAAAGAAGCGAGATTATAATGATTAGTGTAAAATCCAAAAACGAGCTGGAGAAAATGCGCAAAATATGCGCGGTGACCGCTAATGCGCTCCACTTCGGCGGACAGTCCATAAGAGACGGAATGACTACTCACGAGCTTGACAAAATTATTCACGACTATATCGTTCAGCACGGCGCAAATCCATGCCTTGTGGGATACGCGGGCTTTCCCGCATCGTCCTGCATAAGTATAAACGACCAGCTGATTCACGGCATCCCCTCCAAAAAGGTAAGGATAAAAGAGGGCGATATCGTAAGCGTGGACGTAAGCGCCGAAATGGACGGCTTTCACGGCGACACGGCATACACCTTTGCCTGCGGAAAAATTTCCAAGGAGGCGGAGCAGCTGCTGAAGGTCACCAACGAAAGTCTCTATAAGGGCATCGAACAGGCGGTGCCGGGCAACAGGATAGGCGACATCGGGCACGCGGTGGAGGAATACTGCACTGCTTACGGCTACAGCGTATGCAAAAAATATATCGGTCACGGAATCGGACGCAAGCTTCATGAAGACCCTGAGGTGCCGAATTACGGCAAGGCAGGGCACGGTCCGAGAATCGTGGCGGGTATGACCTTCTGCATAGAACCCATGATCAACGCGGTAGGCGAGGACGTAAGAGTCCTTCCCGACGGCTGGACCGTGGTGACGAAATCGGGTTCTCTTGCCGCTCATTTCGAGCATACGGTGGCAATTACTCCCGACGGACCGGTCATACTGACCAAACCGACTCTTTGATCTGAGAGGAGGAAAATGCAATCGGGAGGTATTCTGTGGAAATTAGACCCGGAAGTGTGGTAAGGTCTTTAGCGGGCAGAGACAAGGGCGGCTTTATGGTCGTGGTCTCGGCGGCGGACGGATACGTTTTTCTGGCGGACGGCAAGGAGCGGAAGCTTGAGTCTCCGAAAAAGAAAAGCATTAAGCACGTCGCCCCCACAAAAACCGTTATAGATCTGCGCAATCTGACAGACAGAGGGCTGAGGGCCGCTGTCCGCGGATTTACGGACGGTGCGCCGGACGACGCTCCCGTCGAAATATCGAACCCATAAGGAGGCATTTGCTTGTCTAAGGAAGATGTTATCGAAATTGAGGGCACAGTCATTGAAGCTCTGCCTAACGCAATGTTCCAGGTGGAACTTGCAAACGGACACAAGATTCTCGCCCACGTTTCGGGCAAGCTCAGAATGAACTATATCAGGATCGTTCCGGGCGACAAGGTCACGGTGGAAATGTCCCCCTACGACCTGTCAAAGGGCAGGATCACCTGGAGAGCAAAATAAAAGTAAGTTTTTCTAAGTTACAAAGGAGGTATTCAACATGAAAGTAAGACCTTCGGTTAAACCTATCTGCGAGAAGTGCAAGGTTATCAAGAGAAAAGGCAAAGTCATGATCATCTGCGAAAACCCCAAGCACAAGCAGCGTCAGGGCTGAGGCGGGTGCGTTCGCAGAGCATTGACAAAAAGGGACGTGAAACGTCCAAGCTTATTACCTCTAACCTCTGAATCTCTTCCGTGAGCAGAAGAGGCGCGAGCGTACTAAAGACACTCAAGAACAGGTAAAGTCAAAAATCAAAAGCAATTCTAATACGGAGGTGTATTGTAAATGGCACGTATTGCCGGCGTTGACCTGCCGAAGAACAAGAGAGTCGAGATCGGCCTCACTTATATCTACGGCATCGGACGCAAGTCCGCAGAAACCATCCTCGCAAACACAGGCGTAAATCCCGACACGAGAGTTAAGGATCTCACCGAGGACGACGTGGCTAAGCTTCGTGAATATATCGATCACAACATCATGGTTGAGGGCGACCTGAGAAGAAACGTTGCTCTTAATATCAAGAGACTGGTTGAGATCGGCTGCTACAGAGGCGTCCGTCACAGAAAGGGTCTCCCCGTAAGAGGTCAGAGAACCAAGACTAACGCAAGAACCCGCAAGGGTCCCGTTAAGACTATCGCCAACAAGAAAAAGTAAGGAGGGACTAATCAAATGGCTCAGGTCAAAGGTAAAAAGACAGTTATCAAGAGACGCCGCGAGCGCAAGAACATTGAAAATGGAGCTGTTCATATTCAGTCCACTTTCAACAACACGATCGTGACTATCACAGATACTCAGGGCAACGCGATCTCATGGGCTTCCGCAGGCGGACTCGGCTTCAGAGGCTCCAAGAAATCCACGCCTTTCGCAGCTCAGACTGCCGCTGAAACAGCCGCCAAGGCTGCTATGGAGCATGGTCTCAAAACCGTTGAGGTTTACGTTAAGGGACCCGGCGCAGGACGCGAGGCTGCTATCAGAGCTCTCCAGACAGTAGGTCTCGAGGTAAAGCTCATTAAGGATGTTACTCCTATTCCCCACAACGGATGCCGTCCTCCCAAGAGAAGACGCGTCTAATTTACAGGAGGTGTTATTGTAAATGGCAGTAAATAAAGAACCTATCCTCAAAAGGTGCAGATATCTGGGCATAAGCCCTATGGTTATGGGTATTTCCAAGGAGTCCAACAGAAATCCCGGAGCCAACAACAGAAAGAAGCTCTCCGAATACGGTATGCAGCTGAAGGAAAAGCAGAAGCTGAAGTTCATCTACGGCGTTCTGGAAAAGCCTTTTGAGCACTACTTTGAAATTGCCGAGAAAATGGAAGGCAAGACCGGTGACAACCTTATCACTATTCTCGAATCCAGACTCGACAACATCGTTTACAGAATGGGTCTTTCCCTCACAAGACGCGAGGCGAGACAGCTTGTTACTCACAGGCACTTTACAGTAAACGGCAAGCGCGTTAATATTCCGTCCTACAGAGTTAAGGTGGGAGACGTTATCGCTCTCTACGAGGGCAGCCGCAGCAGCGAAAAGTTCAAGGCTGTCGTTGAGCAGACTGCCGGCAGAGTAGTTCCTCTCTGGCTTGAACCCAACAAGGCTGACTTTGCCGCTAAGGTGGTACGTATGCCCGTTCCCGAGGATCTGGACTACGAGACTCAGACTCACCTTATTGTCGAGCTGTACTCCAAGTAATAGGCAGAATACGTTATCCGCAATTCGTAATAGGAGGGTTTTATCATGCTTGAACCAATTCAGAAGGCGGAAATTGAGACCGTCGAGCTTAAAAGCAACGGAACCTACGGCAAATTCACTGTTGCTCCGCTGGAGCGCGGATACGGACATACTCTCGGCAACAGCCTGAGACGTGTTCTGCTCTCTTCCCTTCCCGGCGTGGCTGTTACCTCCGTCAAGATCGACGGCGTTCACCACGAGCTGTCCACGGTTCCCGGCGTTAAGGAGGACGTTACAGAGATCGTCCTTAACCTTAAAGGACTTACCGCAAAGCTTCACAGCGAGGGACCAAAGACTGTCTATGTGGAAGCTGAGGACGAGTGCGAGGTAACTGCGGGTGATATTAAAACTGACTCCGAAGTGGATATTCTTGTTCCGGAAATGCATATTGCTACACTCGGCAAGGACGCTAAGCTTTATATGGAGATCACCATCGATAAGGGACGCGGCTACGTTCCTGCTGAAAAGAACAAGCAGGTTTCGGGCTTCGGCATAGACGTTATCGCGGTGGATTCCATCTATACCCCTGTACTGAAGGTGAACTACTCTGTTGAGGATACCCGTCTCGGTCAGGTAACAGACTATGACAAGCTTATCTTAGAGGTCTGGACGGACGGCGTCGTATCCGCAAAAGAGGCTGTTTCACAGGCAGCCAATCTCCTCATTGAGCATCTGAAGCCGTTTACCGAGCTTTCCGATGAATCCGCGATCACTGAAATAATGATCGAAAAGGACGACAAGGGTAAAGAAAAAATCCTTGAGATGACCATTGAGGAACTTGACTTGTCGGTACGCTCCTTCAACTGCTTGAAGAGAGCGGGAATAAACACGGTCGACGACCTTATCAACAAATCCGAAGAGGAAATGATGAAGGTCAGAAACCTGGGTAAGAAATCCTTTGACGAGGTAAAGGAGAAGCTCCAGTCACTGGGCTTCGACCTCAGCTCCGAAGAGGAATGACCCGACGCGGCAGCCAAAACGCCGCAAACTTTGATATGTTAGGAGTGAATATAAATGCCGGGAACCAGAAAACTCGGACGCACAAGCGACCACAGAAAGGCTATGCTCAGAGCTATGGTGACATACCTGCTTGAGAACGGCAAGATCGAAACAACAGTAACCAGAGCCAAAGAGGTTCGCGCTATGGCGGAAAAGATGATCACTACCGCCAAGACAAACGACCTGCACTCCAAGCGTCAGGTTCTTGCTTACGTCACCAAGGAGGACGTGGTTAAGAAGCTGTTTGACGATATCGCGCCTAAGTATGCCGACAGAAACGGCGGCTACACAAGGATCGTCAAGATCGGTCCCAGACGGGGCGACGCTGCTGAAATGGCTATTATTTCACTGGTTTGATCTGTTTGAAATAATTTAAGGGTACCGCACCGCGCGGTACCCTTTTTAGCTTTTAAGAACAAATAACAAGTTCGGAAACATCAGTCCCTGATAGCTTTTTTCGCCTTGTTGACGATGGATTTATCATTCTCGTAGGTAAGCACTGAGGTAGCGTGCCCGATGTCCACCCACTTGATCTCGGCGATTTCGTCCTCCTGAGGAACAAAGTCGTAATTTTTGGCTTTTGCGATAAAATACACCACTACTTTTTGCGCGTCCTTGCGGGGAAAATACTGAACGGTCTCGCGGAAGGTGGGATCAATAATGACGTCCACTCCCGTCTCCTCAAGAATTTCGCGCTTGGCAGTTTCTATTTCCGTTTCGCCGTCCTCGACGTGTCCTTTGGGAAATGACCAGTGCCCGCTGTTGATATGCTTGATGAGCAGTATCTCAATATTGCCATGATGTTTGCGGTAGACTATTGCGCCGCAGGATTTTTCATGGGTCATATGTACTTCCTTTCCGAAGCCGTCCAAAGGCTGAGTCTTTATGCGTTCCGCCGTCTATGGCATGAAATTGCAATATTCTTCCGAGACAACGGTTCAGATTAAGCATAAAGTCTGCACATAAGGCTGAGCTTTTACGCCTGATGCTGCGGACGGTTCTGTGATAATATAAGTTAGTATAATTATACCACAAAATATCGCGTTTGTCTCGTATTTTTTGAAAAAAATATAAAAAAGTTGACGAAAGAAAATAATTTATACTAATAACCAAATAAAAAATCAAACTAAAATTTGCATATATGATTTTAGCGCAGATTTTTTATTTGCATTTTTAACCGATTATTAGGATTACATAACAAAAACCGGCAGGAGGATATGTCAGCCTCCTGCCGGTCGTTTTATTCCAATGCGGCAGCGGAAACCGTAGTCGTTACGGTGTTTTCATCATTTTTTATTTCGCTGAGCTTGTCGGTTATGACGGTCTTGAAGCGGTCTATGAGTTCAATGATAGGGTAGTCCACTTCGAAGTAGGTGTGAGTCCAGAAGCCTTCGTCAAAATCGTAGGTAAGCTCTCCGCTTTCGTTTACGGCGGTGTAGTCCGATTCGTCGAAGTATTCCTCGCCGTTGATAAAAAGCTTTTCGGATTCCCAGTGAACGTCGTAGTTTAGAGCGTCGTCCCTGTTTTCTTTGTTTGCTTGTTTTACAAGACGTTTTATCGTGGTTTTAAGCTCGATGAACTTGATGTTTTCGTCAAGCTTGTTTGGCTGAACATAAACGGCAACCTTTCCCGAGGACTTGTTTTTAACGTCCAGCACATAGCAGCGGAAGTTTTCCGACGGGGAAACGATCCCTCCCGGAGGAGTGAGCAGCGTATCCACTGTAGTGACTGTAAAGACGTTCATGATAAGGAAAAAAGCTATGCTTCCGAGAATGTACATCAGCAGGAATATTGTGCCGAAAACAGTCTTTACTGTGTCATTCATTTTACAGCAGAAAAAGCCGAAAAGCGTTACCATTGCCGCAGGTATCAGCAGCGGCCAGTTGCCCCAGTCCAGCAAAAGCGTGGGAAAGAACATCACCATATTTATCATACTGATAAGACAGGTTATAAAGGACCGTCTCGTATAGAAGAACAGAAGTCCCGCCACAAGCGAAAACGCCGAATAGATAACCGCAAACATTGTTTTGTCGGTGTATACAATGTCGTAAAAAAATACGGCATAGGCAAAATATATCAGGCAAACGGTATATGCCGAGCAAAGAATGCTCACCGCAAGTATAAACCATTTGTTGGTGACTATCTTTTTTATTTTCTCCATTTTTTGAATATGCTCCTCTTGGGAACAGTCTCCTTTCGCATATGTTCGGTATTTTCCGTTCCGGAAAGTTTTCACTCTATAATAATACCCTGAATCAGGAAAAAAATCAAGAACATTTTGGTTACATAGATTTCATGAAGATTACAGCTGCGGAAGATCGGCCGCAGCAGAAAAATCCCCCGCCGGCTGCCGCAGGGATACGGATCGTCCTTCGGGGGAATATTGTCACAATTTTATTACGAAAAGCGTTTGATCGCCGAGGATACGATAAGACCTATTCCTCCGACTATAACAAGGATAAGTACGACCAGCAGGACTGTAAGGATAATATTTGTTCTTGACGAAACCTTTTCAGAGGACGTTACCTCTTTTGCGTAATAATCCCCTTTATTGGCAATTATGTTTCCGTCGGGGTCTGTAACGGAAAAATCGTCAATATAAACTATATCGCCTTTATGCGGGAGAAACGTCGGGATAGTAAATCCTACCCGGCTATTGGTGGCGTTCTGCGGTATCTCCAGCGTGACGGTCGTCCATTCGCTTGTGCTGAGAGTTTCGGGAGTTGAGGTCAGCCAAATCATTCCGTCGGAAAACAGCGAAAGATTATCATAAAAGCCCTCGGCATTTTCACAAAGAAGCACGCTCATTTCCACCGTGCAGCCCTGAAAGCTGTCTAATCCGAGTGCGACGGCGTCGATATACATTCCTCCAAAACGGTTTTCAGGTTCTTCCGGAACATTTTCCGAAACGAGCAGAGAGCCGTTTCCGTTTTTGGATACAAGCGTTGTCTGAACAGCCTGAAAGCCAGTTTCTTCAACTGATCCGTAAGTCTGCCACTCAGTCAGGGCGGCATTGGTATCAAAGCAGTACGCAGCCTCGCCGTCGTTCAGCGCGGAGACCGTAAAAGCCGCGCTTGCCGCCGTCAGAACGGAAGCGACTGCCGCCGACAATAATTTCTTTAATTTCATTATGCGTTCAATCCTTTCGGTTTATGCCTTAACAAGCGCGCCTCACCCAAGGACAACACCGGATCAGCGGAATACTCGAATTATGCGAGGCTTGCTGATAATACAAAGTTACACTAAATATTTTAGTATAAAAAACAAACCTTGTCAATATATTTTGTGTAATTTGTCATATTTTTTTGTCTCGGCCGGCAGTTCAAATGTTAATTAATTGTCAATTGAGACTATGATTTTTTGCAGGGGACAAACAGCCGAGCAAACCGGATAAGCTGAATGTTCGTCCCCTGCAAAAGAATTGCCGGTATGTTCGTTTATTCGTTGGCGAGAATGACTTCGCTCACAAGGTTTCCGGGCAGCTGCTCGTATCTCAGATGTTCGAGAGTAAAGCTTCCGTGTCCGCGGGTTATCTGACGAAGCTGAGTGGTAAAGCTCTGCATTTCCCTTGTGGGGACTTCCGCTTCGATAACGGTCATTCCCTTTTTGGCTGCGGGGTTCATTCCTATTACTCTTCCGCGGCGCTTGTTAAGGTCGCCCATGATATCGCCCGTGTTGTCGTCGGGAGCAGTTACGGTAAGCTTGCCTATAGGTTCGAGGATAGTGGGATCGGCCTGCTTCAGACCCTCCTTAAAGGCAATGGAAGCCGCGGTCTTGAACGCCATTTCGGAGCTGTCAACGGGGTGATATGAGCCGTCTACAAGCACGGCTTTGAGTCCCGTTACGGGGCAGCCCGCCAGAACGCCCTTTTTCATGCTTTCCTGCAAGCCCTTTTCAACAGCGGGGAAGAAGTTCTTGGGAACTGCTCCGCCGAATACCTTTTCTTCAAATACCAGATCGTCTGAGAGACAAGGCTCGAATTCGATCCAGACGTGACCGTACTGACCGTGGCCGCCGCTCTGTTTCTTGTGCTTGCCCTCTACCTTTACCTTCTTGCGGATAGTTTCCCTGTAGGCTATCTTAGGTTCTTTCAGCACAACGTCCGCACCGAATTTTGCTTTCAGCTTGGCTGCTGCAACGTCAAGGTGCTGTTCGCCCATACCGCTCAGTATCTGCTCTTTTGTAAAGGGATCAAGACCGTACCAAAGAGTCCTGTCTTCTTCGCAGAGGCGCTGTATGCCTGTGCTTATCTTGCTTTCGTCTCCCTGAGCCTTGGCGTATACCGCCATACGGTAGCAGGGCTTGGGGAAATCTATAGCGGGGATTTTTACCTTTCTTTCCGCAGTGCATATCGTGTCGGAAGTACCTGCGTTTATCTTTACCGCAACGGCAATGTCTCCCGCGGAGGCTTCGGTGATCTCAGACTGCTTCTTTCCGCAGAGGCTGTAGAGCTTGCCTATTTTTTCGGGAGCTCCGGTCGCTGTGTTTACATATTCCGTGTTGGCTTTAAGGGTACCGCTTATGACCTTGATAAAGGACATCTTTCCTACGAACGGGTCGGCGATAGTCTTGAAAACGAAAGCTGACGTGGGAGCGTTTTCGTCGTAGGCTATCTCAACAGGTTCGCCGCTCTGATCCTCGGCAAGCACAGGCTTGTTGTCCCGGGGCGAGGGGAGCAGAAGTTCGATCTCTTTAAGCAGCATATCTATTCCCGCTGTTGTGGAGGAGGAGCAGCATACTACCGGAGTGATGATGCCGTTGTTCATACCTTTGTGGATACCGTGTACAAGCTCCTTCTGGGTGAAAGGCTCGCCCTCGAAGAATTTTTCCATAAGGTCGTCGTCGGTCTCGGCTACGGCCTCGGAGAACGCCGCAACAAGACCGTCCATACGGTGCTCCATTTTCTCGGATATCTCCGCCGTAGGCATTTCCGTCTCGACAGCGTTGCCCTTGGCGTCGTAAGTATAGGCTTTCATTTCGATAAGGTTTACAAAGGAAACTACTTTTCTGTCCTTGATAACCGGCACAACAACCGGGCAGACCGTGGGGCCGAACTTTGTTTTGAGGTCTGTGAGCACGTTGTAAAAATTAGCGTCCGCGTCGTCTACCTTGGTGACAACAAACATTTTGGGCTTGCCCAGCTCGCAGGCAAGGTCGTAGGCCTTTTCCGTACCTACCTTTACGCCAGATTTTGCGGAAACGGTTATCATTACCGTACCTGCGGCGGTTATACCCTCGTGCATACCTCCGGCGAAGTCAAACAGACCGGGAGTGTCAAGAAGATTTACTTTTATATCGCTGCTGACAAATGAAGCAAGGGAGGTGCTGAGAGAAGCTTTGCGCTTGATCTCCTCGGGATCGTAGTCGCAGACGGTTGTTCCGTCGTCGGTTCTTCCGAGTCTGTCGGAGGCTCCCGCTCTGAACAAAAGGGCTTCAGCGAGGGAGGTCTTGCCCGAGCCGGCGTGACCGGCGATGGCTATGTTCCTGATTGCATCGGTTCCGTAGTGTTTCATATGGGTATACAACTCCTGTTCCTATCTGAATATTTGCAGCAAGGTTTTTTGTTACAAATAAACAAAAATTTATTTTTTAACACAATATAGTATAGCTTATTTGTTCAAAAATTGCAATGCTTTAACAACATTTTCCACAAATTAGAGTACAAAACGTTAATTTCTTTGTGGGTTTTGCACAATAATGTTTTCAGGGAATATGCCGTTATATTTCACAAAGTGCGATATATTGATGTATTTTGGTTTGCTTTGTCTTGATTTATTGTTGCTGTAATTGTTATTATGTGCGTTGGGGTGCGAGGGGGACAACCACAAGGGAAAGGGAGGGGGCTCAGTCAGGATTAAGGGACGCGCGCACGACCCCTCCCTCTCCCTTATGGTTTTCCCCCTCGCGCTCCCTCTTTCCTTAACTCTCTCCCTCCCCTGCTATGCTATCCCGTGATACTAACACATTTTCGGAAAAATTAAATATCCTCGGATAAGTTTAGTCTTTTCGCATAGCGTGAGCCGGGAGAGGGAGAGGGCGAGGGGAAAAGGAGCGCGAGGGAAAACCCGTGAGGGGGGAGGGCGGCTCAGCGTCCCTAAATTTTCCGAGAGCGCCTCCCCCTCTCCACGGTAGGGTTGTCCCTCGCACCTCAACGCACATAATAACAATTACAAGAGCATTAAATCAAGACAAAGCAAAAGAAAGGTTTTTAAAAAGAAAAATTTTTATTTCCGACGTTTATTTATATCGCGGACTACCTCTAAAATATGCATGGATTCGGAATAATCCAGCCTGCGTATCTCATCGGAAAGCGCGTTTGATATTGCGGGGCTTTCCGTTTCGTAATCAAAAAATTCTTTCGGAGTAATGCCGAAATATTCGCATATGCAGAAAAAGCCGAAAAGCGAGGGCATGGATCTTTGGTTTTCTATTTTATTAATGTAGCTTTCGTTTTGCCCAAGAGAAAGGCTCATGTCCCGTGCCGAGACATTTCTCTGTTGTCTGAGTTCGGTTAAACGTCTTACAAACTTTTCTACGTTTTCATGTTCATGATTTTCTTTCATAGTATTATCACCCATGATAATCATAGTACATAATAATTTATCGTCTAAAGTATATATTGTCCTAAAAGTATTGATTTATGGTCTAATTTGCTGTATAATATAAAATATAAGGATTTTAATTACATACGGAGGCTTTTATGAAAACGGTTTGTTTTACGGGACACAGGGACGTTAAAATTACGCGGGAGCTTAAAAACAGGCTCATGGCAACGCTTGAAACGCTTATCCAAAACGGCTGCACCGACTTTTACGCAGGCGGCGCGGTCGGGTGGGATATGCTGTGCGAGGCGGCGGTGCTTGCCCTGCGGAAAAAATATACAGGCATCAGACTGCACCTTATACTTCCCTGCACTTTTTCGGAGCAGACCAAAGCGTGGAAAGACGAACAGAAGCTTCTGCTTTCGCTGATACGCGTTTTTGCCGACGGGGAGGAATATGTGTCGGATCGTTACTATAACGGCTGCATGAAGCTGCGGAACGAAAAGCTTGTGTTTTATGCCGACTGCTGTGTGTGCTACTATAATAAAAAATCGCCGTGCGGAACGGGTCAGACCGTCCGCATGGCGACCGCCAAGGGCGTTGAAATATTTAATCTTGCGGAATAGCCGCAGACCTTTACTGTGCAGCTTGTTCAGCCATAGCGGCTTCAAGGTCGACAAGCTCATAATCGGAGGGTACTTCAAATACGTCAGAGGGAACGCTGCCGGAAAAATCATGAATGATAAGCGCGTTAAATTCGTTTCCGGAGACGGGATTAATTATCGCATAAAGCTTGTCGTTGTCAAACAGGAAACCGCCGCCTGTTTCAGCTGTCTCAAAGGTGTATTCCTTGCCGTCTATCGTTACCTTGCACGTCTTAACGTCCTCGGCTTCTTCGATTTCCTTATCAATGTCAAGCTCGCCGAGCAGTTCTTCAACGTTGTACTCGCTCATTGTTTCCTCGTCGGCAGTAAAATAGTATCCCGACTTTGCTTCGTCGTCCATCATATACATAACGGAGTCCTTTATTATAATGGTAAGGTTTTCATCGGAAGAGGCTTCCGCTACTTTCATGTATACGTCTTTTCCGGACAGAGCCATTATCATGGCCATGCTTCCGTCGGTGGATTCAACGTCCATGTAGAACTCGGTTGCGCCCTCAAGGGTCTTTACAAAGCCGTATGTAAGGCTGTCGGCTGCGGAGACCGTTTCTGTGGGCAGGGAGAAAATTTCGCTGTCCTTTGCAAATTCGTCAATGCTTGCATATGCGCTGCCCTCAGTTTTCGCTTCGGTTTCAGTCGCAGTATCCGTTTCTGTCTCAGTCTCAGTCTCTGTCTCGGTTTCGGTTTCTGCTTCCGTTTCCGTTTTAGTGGTTTCTGTCGCAGAAGATGTTTGGCTTTCTGTAAGACCGGTATCGGTTCCCTCGCCGCTGCCGCCGCATGAGGTGAGCATAGCTCCGCAAAGGGAGAGCGAAAGTACTGCTGCAAGAAATTTTTTCATAAGTATTTATCTCCTTTAATGATTGATATGTGTGAGATTTGCGCCGCTTCAACATTATACATCTTTATTTCGGGAAAGTATATATTGTTTCTTAGATTTCCTTTATTTCAACAAAAAAATTATTCTGCGAATGTTTTTATTTGTATAAAAAAGCAACGGAGAAACTTTCCGCCCTAACGGAAAATCCCTCCGAAATAATAAAATGCCTTTGTTCAGCTTCCGCGTTTGTTTTTGCGGCTGTGGGGTATCTTATCGTCCGTTAGCCGCATAATGTAATCAACGCTGGTTTCGTAAAACTCGGCGAGCCGTTCCATAACTAAAAGCGAGGGCTGAAGCTCTCCCGTTTCGTATCTGGAGTATGTTTGCTGGGTACAGTGTAGATATTCGGCGAGTTGGCGCTGGTAAAGGTGATTGCTGTACCTAAGCTCTTTAAGTCTGAGATCCATACGCTTCCTCCTTTGCTTTATTTTCTATTATTATGACATATTATTTAAATTTGTAAAGCCTTATACGCGCAAAATGAATAAAAAAATATTGCGAAAATATTCGGAAGTATTTTACATATGATTAAAAATCAGGAAATATTGTAACCAAAATTTAATTTTTTAGTGAAAAAAATCCTCGTTTTTGTGAATGTTGTGCAAATTATGCGCTGAAAAGCTCTGAAAAATTGTTAAATTGGCAATTGGATTTGAAGAACTATTATGTTATAATTACACCATAGTTAAGATAAACTATATACAAAACAATTGAATGGAGGAATTAACAATGAAACTTAAGAAGATTCTTGCTGCTATCGCTGTATGCGCTATGTCCGCTACAGTTCTCACAATGACTGTATCCGCTGCAGGTGCAGATGTTGACGACGCTACACTTGACGACGCAGGCGACGAGGAGATCGGTGACGACGATATCGAAGAGGACGAGACTCCTGCTGACGACGATGTTGATGAAGACGAGGCTCCCGTTGTGGACGAGACTCCTGCTCCCAACCCCCCTACAGGCAACTCTCCTATAGCTCTCGCAGTTATCCCTGTTGCTCTCGCAGCAGCTGCTGTAGTTGCCAAGAAGGCTAAGTAATGTTTATATTTTGAACAAAGCGTAAATATCCGCCGCGGCAGTACTGCGGCGGATATTTTTGTAAAAATGCACAATGTAATCGTTTTATTTTATACAAAATTATTATAGATTTTTCTAACGCGCCGTTGTATAATATATATGTGTTATCCTGCTTTTTTAATTACTGTAACAGGATATCAAATTTGATTTTTGGAGGAATTTATTATGAAGATCAGAAAGATACTGGCGGCTGCAGCTGCTGCGGCAGTAGCTCTTTCCGCTGCGGCGGTAAACGTTTTTGCCGCTGACGAATACACCGCAAAGCTGGGCTTTGCCGATACGGCATGGGCTGTTCAGGACTGGGAGTCCTCTGTTGCCGTAACGGGCGACGGACAGTATACCCTTGAATCCACAGCTGTTGCCGGCGCTGCCGATTTCGGAGTTTTCGTTGTAGACATCGAGCAGATGTTTGCAGGCGCTCCCGAGGCTACAGCGGTTCTTGACAAGGTCGAAGTGGACGGTTCCGAGCTTTCATTTGACGCTGCCAAGATCAAATACGGCGATATTGAGGAAAAGGGCAACTACAGAATTGAAATTTACAATCAGTACGGCGAAACAAAGAACGATTCTCCCGTAAACCAGGCTACCGCTATCGGTTCTTCGGTAAAGATTACTTTTACCGTGTCCGGTCTGGGCGGAGAAGCCGCTCCCGCTGAGACTGAAGCTCCTGCTGCTGCCGAGACCGCTCCCGCTGCAGACAGCAATACTCAGTCCGCAACAACAGGCAACGCTTCCGCCGCTGTTATGATTTCTGTAATGGCTGCTGCTGGCGCCGCTGCTGCCGCTTCAAGAAAGAGAAAGTAATTTTTACCAAAATTAAATGTTTCCAAAAAGGGTATCTTTTGGTACCCTTTTTGTTGTTTTCAACAAAAATGCCGGATAATTACTGTATAAAAAACACGTTGAAATTTTTACACTGCAATGCTATAATTATTATGCAAATATGTACTATGTACGCAGCAGGCTGTTTTAACCGGTCTGCAAAAGAATTGGAGGAAATTATTATGAAGTTCAGAAAAGTTCTCGCAGCTGTTGCGGCTGCGGCTGTTGCCGTATCCATGACAGCAATCAATGCATTTGCCGCAGTTACTCTTGACAGCGAATATCCCGGCGGATGGGCTGCAAGCAAGGGCATTCCCAAGTCTGAGTTTGAAGCTATCGGCGGCGACGTTAAGGTAGTTCTCACCGTTGAGCTGAAAGAACCCCTCGTAGGTACTCACAACCACCTTGCTAAGCCTATGAATATGTGTGTTTCCTGGGACGCTGTCACAGACGGTCTCACAAGCGATACAGCTGTCAGAAAGAGCGATGGATTCTTTGTATTTGCAGACGGTCAGACTTCTCTTGAATTTGTAGTTCCCGAGTCCGTATGGTCCGAGTTTAAGGGCTATGTTGACGCTGAGGGCAACGAGGACGAGAGCGCCGGCCTTTATTTCCAGGTAAACGACGTTATCATCAAGTCCGCTGAGCTTTCCGCAGGTGCTCCTCAGGGCGCTATGAAGGTTGTTGACGAGGCTCAGGCTACCGATATCATGGATGGCAAGTCCGTTGACGCTGCTCCCGCAGACGATGCTCCTGCTGACGACGCAGCTGAAGCTCCCGCTGATGACGCTGCTCCCGCAGACGACGCAGCTGAAGCTCCTGCTGACGAGGCTCCCGCTGCTGACGACGCTGCAACAGACGCTCCCGCAGCTGACACAGCTGTTACAACTCCTGCTGCTACAGGCAACGTTTCCGCTGCTGTTATGATCTCTGTAATGGCTGTTGCAGGCGCTGCTGCTGTAGTTGCTAAGAAGAGAAAGTAATTTTTACCACCGTACATTTTAAAGCCGAGGGCTTGCTCCCTCGGTTTTTATTTTTTTATTTTCAGACAAAATCATGATATAATTGTCAAAATAACGCTATATTTAAGATGAACTGTCATGCTATAATTACTTCATTAAAATTAATACAAAACCAATATGGAGGTAATGGTATGAACGTTAAAAAGTTTTTATGCTCCCTTGCAGCCGCTGCGGTGGCAGTTTCTATGATGGCGGTAAACGCGTTTGCCACAACCATTGATCTTGACAGCGAATATCCTGGCATATGGAAAGCGGGCAAATGCATTCCCAAGGCGGATCTTGAGGCTCTCGGCGGCGACGTGAAGATCGTACTTACCGTTGAGATCAAGGAGCCGCTTGTGGGCGAGCATCTCCACCACCTAAGACCGATAAACCACGATGCGGACTGGACGGGCTTTACAACCAGTCTTCAGAGCGATACCGCTTATGCAATGGAGAGCGACGGCAATTTTGTTCTTGCCGACGGTCAGACTTCTGTGGAGTTTATTATTCCTGCCGACGTAATTTCTACGCTGAATGACGGCGGTCTTGGTTTTATGGTATGCAACGTTATTGTAAAGTCTGCGGATATTACAAAGGCCGACGCTCCTCAGGGTGCGATCAAGCTCCTTACGGCCGAAGAGGGCGAGCAGGTTACGGTAGGCACGTACGGCGCAGAGCCTGCTGCTGAAGAGACTGCCGCAGCTCCCGAGGAAACAACAGCCGCTCCTGCTGAGGCTGACGATGAAGCAGCTGCTGATGACGCTGAGAAGGACGAAGCTCCCGTTTCCGAAGAAACAGAGGCTCCCGCCGAAGAGGTGGCTGCTCCTGCTGAGACTGAGCCTGCTGCTGATACCGCGGTTACAACTTCCGCTGCTACCGGCAATGTTTCCGCTGCGGCTATGATTTCGGTACTTGCCGTTGCCGGAGTTGCTGCAATAGCTGCTAAAAAAAGGAAATAAGACAATACTTATAGCGATAAATCCGTCCGATAATACAGGACGGATTTATTTTTGCTGTTTTCGCTAAATTGAACAAAAAATTGCGGTAAATATTATAAAAAAAGTATATTGTTTTAGTGAATATTTAATGATATAATTATCTTACTAAGGTGGGCAGAAACAGACCCGCAAATAGAATTGGAGGAAACAAACAATGAAAATCAAAAAGATCATTGCCGGCGTAGCTGCTGCTGTTATGGCTTGCACTACTATGGCTGCAATGTCCGTATCCGCTATCAACGCTGGCGGAACATCAATCGACTTTGAAGACGGCGACTTCTCTTTCGTTTACATGAACACAGACTCCGGCGCTGATAAGTCCGTTCTTTCCGTTGAGGACTATAACGGTTCCAAGAGACTGAAGGTTGACGTTCAGGATAAGAAAATGGTTCCTAAGGTATGGTTTGACCTGGATAAGATCACAGACAGAAGCAACACTGTTCAGATCCGTAAGATCACTTTTGACCTTGCTATCGTTCCTAAGACAGCAGAGGGTATTGTTGGCTGGGCTGGCGGTGCAGTAGGCGCTGCAGGCGGCTTTGATCCTGCTGCTAAGGGCAGCGGACAGGTAAATCCTAACTGGTCCGATAAAGCTTGGGACAGCGGAGCTTACGATCCCGGCGTTGCTGCTGAGGTTAAGATCGAAAGAAAATTTATGATGAGGAATGAGTTCTACACAGAAGACGGTGTTAATCCTTTCTTCGGTCTTATGAGATGGGCTGCTGCTGACGATGCTGA
>CAJUHS010000003.1:0-58587 GCA_910586535.1 uncultured Oscillospiraceae bacterium | reverse complement strand
TGCTGACGATGCTGAAGCTGCTCCTGCAGAGACAGAGGCTCCCGCAGAGACAGAGGCTGCTCCCGCAGTAACAGAAGCTCCCGCTGCTGACGCTACAACAACACCTGCGGCTACAGGCAACGTTGCTGTTGCTTCCATCGCTGCTGTAATGGCTGTTGCAGGCGCTGCTGCTATCGTTGCTAAGAAGAGAAAGTAATTTTCCTTAATAAGCTTCTATAGCGAAGAATCAAAAGATAAAAAGGGTACCGAAAGGTACCCTTTTTCTTGCTGTAAAACGAACCGCAAGTCTGACGTCTTTAGCTCTGCTTCCGTCTGTGGAATGAACACTCAGTTTCCGGGACAAACGATTCAGTCCTTTTTGTTTGCGGAAACCGCTGCGGCAATGATGTCTGCTGTTCCGTCAATGCCGAATCTGTCACTGTTCAAAGTCAGGTGGTAGTTTTCGTGAGCTGCCCATTTGCGGTCGGTGTAAAAGTCGTAATAAAGTTTGCGCTGCTTGTCGTGCCGTTTCATCATCTGGAGAGCCTGCTGTTCTGTGGATACATTTTCCCGCTCCAGAACGCGTTTTATCCGCGCTTCGGTCGGGGCATAGATGTAAACGTTCAGCAGTTTTACTTCCTCGTCTTTGAGAATGTAGTCGGAACAGCGTCCTACTATAACGGCGTTTTCGGATTTTGCTATGTCGCGGATTATCTGTGCCTGAACGGTGAATAAAGCGTCGTTGGTGGAAATGTTCAGTCCGAAGCTTGTTTGTCCTGTCTGACTCATTGCAGCGTACAGCCATGGATTAGCGGCTTTTTCGTCCGCGTCGGTGAGAGCGGCGTGGCTCATTCCGCTTTTTTCAGCAGCCATTGCGATAAGATGGTTGTCATAAAATGCGTAACCCAGCTTTTCCGCAAGCTTTTCGCCGACTTCGCGCCCTCCGCTGCCGAATTGTCTGCCTATGGTAATTATTGTATTCATGAAATCTATCAGTCCTTTCGCTAAAGAGTAAAGCATATAGCTCTACAGTAATTATATATCTTATTCACAAAAATGTCAATACAATGTTAAAAATGTTTTAGCATTATTACGAATTACCTTGCTCAAATAAATTTAAGTTTATACCGTCAGCTTTTTTCTCAAACCTCTTGACTTTAACACCGTGTCATACTGTATAATAATTCTGAAAGGAGAGTGCGCAATGGAAAATCTTACTATGACGATAACGCAGGTATCAAAAACCTTTGGCGTAACGCCGAGAATGTTAAGACATTACGAAAAAATGGGACTGATCACCCCGACCTATAAGGAGGACTACGCCTACCGCACCTATGACGAGAACGCTGTAAGACGTCTGCAGCAGATAGTCATACTGCGCAAGCTCCGTCTTTCTCTAAAGGATATTTCGGTAATACTTAACGACACGGAGTACACCGTTTCTCTCGAAATACTGCGGAAAAGCATTGCCGAGCTGGACGGCGAGATAACCGCTCTGGACGTGATACGGAACATTATCCGCTGTCTTGCGGACAAGCTTGAAAAGACTCCCGAACGCTTTGATATGCTTGAGGACAAGGAGATAGTGGAGCTTTCCGGAACGCTCTCCCTTTCAAAGAATACTTTAAAGGAGGAACGTTCTGTGAGTACCGAAAACACAGTGAACGACCTGAATGAAGCAAACGAGACGCTGATAGAGCAGCTTCCCGTCCGTATCATAATGCTGCCGCCATTTACCGTAGCTTCAAACCACGTTATCGGCAAAGACCCCGAGGAGACCGTGGAGTACGAGCTGACCAAATTTATCCGCGAGAAAAAGCTTTACGAAATAAAACCCGATTCAAGGCATTTCGGCTTTAACCACCCCAACCCCGGCATACTCCCGAACGACGAACACGGCTATGAGATGTGGGTAACTATTCCGGAGGATATGGAAGTCCCCGCTCCCCTTACAAAAAAGCATTTCGACGGAGGACTTTTCGCCGCGCTTAACATTCATTTTCCCGAATTTCACCGCTGGAACGATTTGTGGAAATGGGTTCAGGACAGCGACAAGTACGATTTCGACTGGCGGGGTACAGAGGAAATAATGGGCGGCTCTCTTGAGGAACACATTAACTGGATATACAACGCCCATAACGGCTGGGACCCCGAAACCGAGCTTGAAGTAACGCTCGATCTGATGATGCCCGTAAAAAAGCGGAGCGACTGAAATGACTGAAAGCGAACTTTACAGACAGCAGCTTTCCGATCTGGGACTTTGAGGCGGGGACGTGGTTATGGTGCATTCCTCAATGAAAGCTATGGGGACAAAGCGTACCCCAGAGGAGATAATCGGGGACATCGAAGCCGTTATCGGGAAAGAAAGCACCTTGCTCATGCCCGCCCTGACCTATGAAAACGGTACCGTTTTCGACAGCGAGAAATCCGAGCCCTGCGTTGGCTTAATGGCTAAAACCTTTTGGCGTATGCCGAACGTCTTCCGCAGTATCAACCCTACCTATTCCGTCTGTGCGGGGCAGGCTTGCGCATACCCTCACAGCGGGACACGCTATGGACGACACAGCCGTTGGCGTGCATTCGCCGTTTATGCTTCTGCCATGCTATAAAGGAAAGATACTTTTTATCGGGGAAGTCCTTAACGCCTGTACCTTTATGCACGGAGTTGAGGAGATCGTGAAGCCGCCCTATATCCGTCCGACGGAGGGATACTACACCGTCAACGGCGAAAAACGCGCCTTTAGGGGCGGGGACGATTTCGGCTGTGGTTCGGAGTTTCAGCGCATAGAGTGGATACTGGAAGAGCCCGACATACGCAGGGGACAGGTCGGCGGGGCGAAAGCCTATCTTATAGACAGCCGCGCCCTGCTTGCGGCGGCGCTGTTTAAAATGCGGGCTGACCCGTACTGCTTTGTAACGGATATTTCTCCGTGGATATGACCGCAAAATAAAAACGAGTGTTCATAAAAAGTTTTCGCCATATCACTTATGATTTTAAGTCAAAAGTGATATGGCGTTTCTATTGACAATATAACTGCTTTGATGTATAATTGTTACTAAGATAAATCGGAACTTAACGGTATAAATATTCCACGATGAGGAAAAACATAATGATGTACAAATTCAACGAAAAAGTGTCTGTAAAAGCATTGGCGGATTTGCGTGAATCTGTGGGCTGGAACAGGATGGAAAGAGAGTATAAAAACCCTTTGATGACATCGTATTACCATATTGCAGTTTATGAAGATGATAAACTGATCGGGTATATTGATAGTGTATCAAATGGGGTAACAGATGCGTATATTCAGGATTTAATGGTTTGTCCGGATTACCAAGGCAAAGGGATTGGCACAGACCTGATGGATAAAATGATTGAATATCTGAAGGAAAAGCGTATCTATATGATTTCAGTGGTTTATGAAGAATGCCTGAAGCCGTTTTATGAGAGATTTGGGTTTTATAGTATGCTGTGTGGGCAAATGGAAACATATTAGGAATCGTACACAATACAAGTCTCTTGTGCAAATTCTGATTTATGCAAGTAATTGAATATTTACAACAATCCCCGAAGCAGCTATCATATAGTTGCTTCGGGGATTAAACTTCTTTATAAGTATCGTCCTGATCTTCACCCGTTTGATGTTTATAGCATACCGCTTTGCCGAACAAAACATACGGAGCGGTTTATGTTACGGCTTTATTTATTGCTCCTTAAATTGCTATCCACCAGCATACGCCGTACTTGTCAATAACAGTGGCGCAGCATTTGCTCCAGGGCACTTCATGAATTTCTTCAAGAACAACTCCGCCGTCGCGCAAAATGTCAAATGCGCGGCGAACGCGTTCTTCTGTTCCCATTTCAAAAACGTTAAAGGTCATTGTTTCCCACTTCATTTTGTGAACAAAAGCAACATCGCAGGGATTCTGGGCTTCGGATAACGCCAAAAATCCCTCGCCGTCAACGGATAATTCGCAGTGTTCGTATTCCGTACCGGTGCCGTTTCTCATTTCAAGGATTATTTCCGCGCCGAACGCCTTACAGTACGTCTTTGCAGCTTCAATGCTGTTTTTTACATAAACCTGTGTATAATTTTTCATATATGATGCTCCCTTTATTATAGCATTTTATTCCTCAATTGGTTTTCTTCCCTTGACAAGATAACAAAGAGTACCGGTCAGATACATTATGGCTGACCGATACTTCTCTGATTTTAACCAAGTTATCCATATTATTTATTCCTTTCGCAGGTATTAAGCATATTATACACCATTCCCCGACGAAAGAGTCAATAAGGATTTGCTGTTACGGTTACGATGCGCACTGAGCGTCGAGCCATGCGGCGTATTCCGTTTCGGGTATTTTCTTTGTCATTACCGCAAACTGGAAATCGTGAGCGTCCGAAATAAATTTGTTGAACGCCTGAAGGTCTCCGTCAAGCTTGTACTGCTCCTGCTTCTGCCTGTAAATTTTCTCGTAAAGTAAAATCATAACAGCTTCTCCTTTTTGTTCTGAGATACGACCGGCAGCCTAAAACCACGCTATACCATATATAGACAGACTTTTGCTTACGGCTGTTCCCGAGCGTTTTTAGTTTTTAAACAACTGTTTGTAATTATAACATAAAAAGGGACAGGTTTCTATAGCAATACTACACAAAAAAACCGTTCATAATTTGTTCTGTAAAGGCTTAATTCTTGCCCAAGGGGAAAACCTTGTCACCTGCGGCGCTTTCTATATTTTGTGTTGCCGCCGCAATGTCGTCCCAGTTGTCGGCGTGTTCCGCTCCGTTGTTGGACATCCACATCATAACGCCGTTCCAGCCGAGATCGTAACACTTTTGGTAAACGTCCTTGAGGGGCGTGGATGTGCCTATCTCGCCGAGAAAAGCGGGTTTTGTACCGTCCAGACCGTAGTCCGCGGGAGAGGACTCAAAGGCGCAGCCCAGACCGCTGCTGTTCATCCAGTCGTAGTAGTGGGGCGAGTAGAAGTCCAGGCAAGCCTTTTCTCCCGCGTAGCCCGTCATTATCTCGTCGGAAACAATGTTTTGAATGCGGCTTCCGCCCGCGTCTGAGTTATACTTTATCATTCCCATGCCCACGGTAACAAGAGTATCGGGGTTTACTTCGTGGATTCCTGCGGTGCAGTTGGCAAAGAATCTGGACAAGTCTTCCAGAGGCAAACGGCCGCACTCTTCGTTTTCGTGTACCCAGTCAGGCTCGTTCATAAGGTCTATGCCCAGCAGCCGTTCGTTTGCGCCGTAACGCTCTGCGAAGGGTTTTACGTAGTTGTCAACATAGCTTTTCATAGCCGATTCATCTGTAATGACAGCGCGCCATCTGTCCTTGTACTGTCCGCTCTTGCAGTGGTCGAAGGAAAGAAGCGTGGGCATAAGATATATCTGATGCTTTTCGGCGATCTCGAAAAGCTTGTCTATGTCCGACCAGTGCTGTTCCGTGACCTCCCGTACTTCGCCGGAGGGCTTGAGCTTTATGCTTACCATGGAGTCGCAGTTCACCCAAACGCGGACGGCGTTTACTCCTATTTCGTGGAGGTCGGCAAAGTGGCTGTCCCAGAAGGCTGAGTCGAAGCTGCCTCCGAAATCGTTCCAGTTCTGCCAGGGCGTGTTTACTCCGTTTATCCATAGCTCCTTGCCGTTCACCATGAATTTTGTACCTTCAGCCGTTACCTTTGCGCTGATCGTTTCGTCTTCCTCGGTTTGTATCTCCGGCTGAGTGTTATCGGGAGCGGAGGACTCAGCTTCCTGTTTGGCGCAGGAGGTGAAAAGTCCCGCCGCTATTGCTGCGGAAAGAACGATTCCGCAGAGCTTGTGTTTTTTAGATTTTGAGGATTTGTACATAAAGTTTTCTCCTTTTCGGTATTTATTTTACGGATCTCATTTCCGCAATGGCTTTGTTAATGTCTATATCGATTACTGCGCTGCTGTTGCCGTAATGGCTTTCGCGCACATACTCGCATTCATCGGTTTGGATAAAGCTTCCGTTTTCATAGAGATATGCTGTTCCTGTGTCCATAGCCCCGCAGGAGACCACATAATATCTTCCGCCCACGAGCTGAACCGACAGATAGCCGTATTTCTCCAGATGTTCGTAAAATTCCGACAGTTCGTTCGTGCTGTCCATTTCCTTTATTTTTTCTATGGGAACGTCAATACCCGTAATGGCGCGGTACTCGCCGGCGGCGGTATCGTAGTACATAAAGGCTCCCGTGCCCTGTGCGCCGAACGAGCTGAGAAAACAGTTGCTTTTGTGAAACACGCCGCGCATACTGTAAAGCAATTTTGCCCCGCTGTCAGCAACGCCGTAAAGTTCTGTACGGTCATCCGCGCCGCAGGTGCCGGATCCTCCGAAAGTTATCTGCTTAAAATTTCCGTAGTTCAGAAGCTGTGTGCCGTAAAGGTTTGAAGCGTTGCAGAGCAGGGTCATATCATCCGTGTTGTTCGCATAGATGAGGAAGCTCCGCTCTGTGGGAATATCAATCATATATGGCATATCCACAATAATAAATGTCTCGGCCGTTCCGTTCCCGTCGTAATCGTTTGGGTAGGCAGTATTGAATTTGGGGACTATTTTTCCGCCATTAATATAGTCAGAAAATTCTTTATCCGTAAATTCGTCAATATGCTCCATGCTTTCGGCGTACTCATCAGTAGTCATAAGAAACTCAACAGCCTTGTGCGCAAGGCCGCCTATGTCGCCGGTACCCTGATAATCCTCAATGAAGTCAAAATCTATGAACTCGTTATTGGGGGATACTTCAACATATTCCTGTTCGTTATTCTCCGAGACTTCCGTTTCGGACTCTTCTCTTTCGGTAATGCTCGCTGTAATTGTAACAGCCGCCGTTACCGCTTCGGAGGTCTGCTCCGCCGTATCCGGAGAGGTACTCTTCGCGCTGCTGCTGTCGGTACACCCCGATAAAATAACTGCGGCAATTATACCCGTAAATGCAAAAAAATTTAAAGCTCTGATCTTCATTGATAATTCCCCCCATTTTAAAACATATATAAATTATATCAAAACTGCACAAAAATGTCAACGCTAAAGAATGCCTGTTGTGCTAAATGCATATAACATTAATGCATATTTTGTTAAATCGCTGTATTTACTTGTAGACAAATTTAGTGTATAATTATTATGAGTCTGACATAAAGAGGACATATCTTTTGCTTTCTGCCTCTTAACTTCTAATTTTCTAAAAGGGGTTGTCTTATTTGTTTAAGCATATTGATGAAAAATACGCCTATGACGGAGAATTAGGGGCGTTATATACCGAGGAACAAACCGAATTCAAGGTGTGGGCACCCGAAGCGGACAACGCGCGAGTACATCTTTACAAAAGCTGCCGGGATGAAAAGCCGTACCGCAGACTGCCAATGACAAAGGGCAGGGACGGCGTATGGACGAAAACCGCTTTCGGCGATCTGGACGGCGTTTACTACACCTACGTCATGACCTACGACGGTATCGAACAGGAGACCGTTGACATCTACGCACGCTCCGTGGGAGTGAACGGCGCAATGGGAATGATACTCGACACGGCGGCGTGCAGTCCCGCCGGCTGGAACAAGCAGGATTACGTTCCTCTTGAACGCTATACCGACGCCTGCGTTTACGAGCTTCACGTCCGCGACTTCTCCGTCGACAAGAGCGGAAACTTCTGCTATAAGGGACGTTTTCTTGCATTTATAGAAAACGGTCTTGTAAACGCGGCGGGAGACTCTATAGGCATAGACCACATAAAAGAGCTTGGGGTCACCCATGTTCAGCTTATGCCCATATTCGATTACGAGCGTATTGACGAGACAGATCTTCTCAAGCCGCAGTTCAACTGGGGCTACGACCCGCGGAACTTTAACGCTCCAGAGGGCTCCTATTCCACCAATCCGTATGACGGACGCGCCCGCGTTTCCGAGCTGAAACGGCTGGTCTACGCTCTCCACAAGTCGGGTATCGGCGTTATTATGGACGTGGTCTATAACCACACCTTTGCTACGGCGGATTCCTGTTTCAATAAAACGTACCCTAAATATTACTACCGTCTGTGGGGGGAGAACGGCGAGTTCTTCAGCAACGGCAGCGGCTGCGGAAACGAATTTGCCACCGAACGGAAAATGGCGAGAAAATTCATTGTCGACAGCCTTTGCTACTGGGCTTCCGAATATAAGATAGACGGTTTCAGGTTCGATCTTATGGGACTTTATGACATTGAAACACTTAACGAGATACACAAAAAACTCAGAGAAATAAACCCGAACGTTATCCTGTACGGCGAGGGCTGGACGGGCGGGGACTCGCCTCTCGGCTGGGGAAGCAGGGCAATGAAGCTCAATGCAAGAAATACTCCCGGCTACGGGTTCTTCAGCGACGATTTCCGCGACACCGTAAAGGGAAACAACTTTGAAAACAAGGACAGGGGATATGTAAACGGCGCAAGCGGAAACGAGGACTATGTCCGCGAGGTGATCTGCGGAAGAGTTCCCCACCCCCAGATACCCAATCTGGAAAAGTTTGCATGGACTGACAATCCGCGCCAGAGCGTAAACTATGTGGAGGCTCACGATAATCTCACCCTCTGGGATAAGCTTTACTACACCAACAGCACCGACAGTTTTGAAAAGCGTATCAAAATGGATAAGCTTGCGGCGGCTATGGTTTTTCTCGCGCAGGGCATACCCTTTATACAGGCGGGACAGGAATTTCTGCGGTCGAAGCCTTTCCCCGGCGGAACTGCGTTCGACCACAACAGCTACCGTTCCCCCGACGCGATAAACAGTCTTAAATGGGACAGAAAATCGGAATTTAAGGACGTTGTTGACTACTACAGGGGGCTTATCGCTTTCAGAAAGGCTCACAGCGCGTTCAGAATGGATAAGGGTACCGACGTGCGGGAGCATATGTACTTTATAGATAAGCTTCCGCAGCACGTTGTGGGATTTGTATTGTCCGGAGACAATGAGTTTGAGGAGATAGTGGTTTTCTTCAATCCCAACGATTACCCGGTTACGCTTCACGCTTTCGGCAAGTACGAGGTATATATTGAGGACGGCAAGGCGGGCACCGAAGTTCTCAGAACGGTGGAGGACGACTACACCGTCAAGGCGATAAGCGCTATCGTTCTTGCACGTAAAAGACAGGAGCCAGAGGAAGAGTCCTACGATTCCTTTGGTACGGACTGATCTTACCGACCTATTTTGAAAGGAGTACCGTATATGAGCAAAATTTATGAACGTCTTGAAAAATGCTATGAATGCTTTAAGTCCAAAATTGATTTTGAACCCGATGTTGCGTTAGTCCTCGGTTCGGGTCTGGGAGATTTTGCGGACGGCATAAAAATCGAGGCTGCGCTTGATTACCGCGATATAGAGGGCTTTCCCGTGTCTACCGTTCAGGGACACAAGGGACGGTTCGTTTTCGGTTATGTTGGGGAGGTTAAAGTCGTCATCATGCAGGGACGCGTTCACTACTACGAGGGCTACAAAATGGAGGACGTTGTGCTGCCCGTTCGTCTTATGAAGATGATGGGCGCAAAGGTACTGCTGCTGACAAACGCGGCCGGAGGCGTTAACAGAGACTTTCACGCGGGCGACTTCATGCTGATATCCGACCATATCAATATGGCTCCCTCGCCTCTTATCGGAGAGAACGCCGACGAACTTGGCGTGAGATTCCCCGATATGAGCAACATCTATGACAGGGACCTGCGGGATATTGTCCGCAATACCGCAAAGGACTTGGGAATACCCTTGCAGGAGGGCGTTTATATCCAGCTTACGGGTCCCAACTACGAGTCCCCCGCCGAGATAAGAATGGTGCGCACACTCGGCGCGGACGCGGTGGGAATGTCCACAGCCTGCGAAGCGGTGGCGGCTAATCATGCGGGACTTAAAACTGTGGGAATTTCCTGCATATCCAACATGGCGTGCGGTATTACCGACAAGCCTCTTACCCACGCGGAGGTTCAGGAAACAGCCGATAAAGCCGCTCCGCTTTTCAAAAAGCTTATTACCGAATCGGTAATACGTTTGGGAAAGGCATTGTAAGATGCCTAAGAGGCTTGCGGAAAAGAAACAGGCGGCTATCGTCAGGTGGTGGAGCGGTCTTTCACCTAAAGGCAAAAGGATAGCCTGTATCTGCGCGGGGTGGCTTCTGACAGCCGCCGTTATCGCGCTGGATACAGGCATTACCGTTCCTGTGTACAAAATTTTTTCGGGCAAGGTTCAAAGTCCCATGAAGATAGTACTGCTTACCGATTTTCACAGCAGTTCTTACGGAAAAAATCAGCAGGTACTTATTGATACGATAGACAGGCAGAACCCAGACGTTATACTTATGGCGGGGGATATCGCCGAGAACGTCCGTCCCCACAAGCACACGGAGGAACTGCTGGAAAAGCTGACGTACAGGTACCGCTGCTACTACGTGACGGGAAACCACGAGGAATGGTCGGGAGAATGTGACGCGATAAAGGAAATGTTCCGCTCATACGGCGTAAATGTCATGGAGGGGGACAGCGAAATTTTCGAGACCTCGGGACAGGCTATACGCATTTCGGGAGCGGATAACTCCCTGCCTTTTATGCAGCTTTCCGCCTGTTACAAAAACGCGGGGGACGGTATTTTCACCGTGTTTATGTCCCACCGTCCCGACCTTGTGGACTTGTACAGCGGACGTGGCTTCGACCTTGTTGTATGCGGTCACGCCCACGGCGGACAGGTCAGGATACCGGGGATATTGAACGGTCTGTACGCGCCGGGGACTGTTCCCCCAATACGCCGGAGGGCGCTATAGACTTGCCGACGGAAAAACGGAAATGATAGTCAGCAGGGGGTTATGTAAAAATTTGCTGCCGAGAGTTTTTGATCCGCCTGAGGTCGTTGTTATCCATATTCTGCCGCGGGAGTTAAATTGACATAAAAGCGTCTGCGACAAATCTTATCGCTGTTCTGATCCCGCAGCAAAAAGCGTGGTATTCGTCCTCGGAGTCTATTATACCGTCTTTTTCTATGTATTCCTCCAACAGGGCTAAATCCTCTTCGCTGAGATTTTTCCGCAGCTCCTTGTAAAGTTTCTCTTTTTTATATGAAGCCTTGTTCGCTTCGTCGGAGTAAACGGCGGGGGTATTCATTTCGCACAGTTCGGAATAGTAGTATTTTTTTAGCATACTGTCCATTTCTATTGCTCCTTGTTATATGATAGGGGGTGCGCTGTGATTGAATTATAGCACGCTTGTTAGCGTGTGTCAATTAATAAACAATGTCTAAATTATAAATAAACATGGAGCTGATTGTTTGGATAAAAAATATATTGAACGTCCTAAAAAATTTGATAAAAGAGAGTATGATAAAGAGTACCATAGAAATCATTATAAACAGGTCACGCTTTCTTTAACTCCAGATTTGAAAGAACGGTTTGACCAATACTGTTCAAAGGAAAAAATATCACGGTCGGAATTTATCAAGCGTGCGATTGATGTTTTAGAGGAAAAGTGATTTTTGATTTGGTTGTCCAAAGCGTTATTTGCTGCGCTTTGGGCTTTTCTTTTTTATTGTCTTGATTTAATGTTCTTGGGAATTATAGTTTGTGCGTAAAATCGTGGGTCAGGCTACAAAAAAGTAAAGGGCGGCTCAGCGTCCCTTAAATCTTCAAGAGTGCCTCCCCTTTTCTCCGGTAGGGTTGTCTCTCGTACCTACGCGCAAATGATAATTTTGAAGAGTATTAAATCAAACATAGCAAATCAAAAAAGTCCGAATAAAAAATATAAATATTACGCACAGTACTGAATATACATAAAACGCTGTATAAAATGCAAAATATACATTAAATACTGCATATTGATAAAATTTTTTATAAAAATATGCAAAAATACTTGACAAAGCTTTTATATGGTGTATAATTATTCTTGTACTTTATTTATTATGTTTTTCGGAGGAATTTAATATGGCTAAAGAAATCAAAAAGGTTGTTCTCGCTTATTCGGGCGGTCTCGATACTTCTATCATCATTCCATGGTTAAAGGAAAATTACAATAACTGCGAAGTAATCGCTGTTTCCGGCGACGTGGGACAGGGCACCGAGCTTGACGGCCTGGAGGAAAAGGCGATAAAAACAGGTGCGAGCAAGCTCTATATCGAAGACCTGAACAAGGAATTTGTCGAGGATTTTGTGTTCCCGACCGTTAGGGCAGGAGCAGTTTACGAGGGCAGGTACCTGCTGGGAACTTCCTTTGCAAGACCCGTTATCGCAAAGAGAATCGTTGAGATCGCCAAAAAAGAGGGCGCGGACGCTATATGCCACGGCTGTACGGGCAAGGGCAACGATCAGGTAAGATTCGAGCTGACTATCAAGGCTTTCGCTCCCGAAATGGAAATAATCGCTCCCTGGAGGATATGGAATATCAAGTCCAGAGACGAGGAGATAGACTACGCCGAAGCGCATAACATTCCTCTTAAAATAAACAGGGAAACCAACTACTCAAAGGATAAGAACCTGTGGCACCTTTCTCACGAGGGTCTCGACTTGGAAAACCCCGCCAACGAGCCTCAGTATGAGAAAGAGGGCTTCCTTGAGCTGGGCGTGTCCCCCATTCAGGCTCCCGACAAGCCTACTTATGTTACTATCCATTTTGAAAAGGGCGTGCCTACCGCTATAGACGGCACTGAAATGGGCGGCGTCGATATCGTCAAGACTCTTAACAAGCTCGGCGGAGACAACGGCATAGGTCTTGCTGATATCGTTGAGAACCGTCTTGTCGGAATGAAGTCCAGAGGCGTTTACGAGACTCCCGGCGGAACTATCCTTTATCACGCTCACGACGTGCTGGAGACCATTACTCTCGACAAGGCCACTCAGCGCATGAAGCAGAAGCTGGCAATTGATTTTGCGGACATCGTTTACAACGGTCAGTGGTACACTCCTCTCCGCGAGGCTCTGTCCGCCTTTGTAGACAAAACTCAGGAGACCGTTACAGGCGATGTTAAGCTGAAGCTCTACAAAGGAAATATCATCAATGCTGGCGTTGCTTCGCCGTACACACTGTACGATGAAGAAGTGGCTACCTTTGACGAGGATCACGTTTACGATCAGAAGGATTCCGCAGGCTTTATCAACCTGTTCGGACTGCCTATCAAGGTAAAGGCAATGCTTGACGCCAAGCGCGGTAATAAGTAAAATTTAACAGAATATACGGGGCGAACGGTGCAGACGCATGGATTTTTCAGCGGGACTGCGCCCCGCCCCTTTGTTCGTTTTTAAGAGACGGAGTCCCGACGAAAACTGCGGGAGTTTATGCGGATTTTTTGGACATTATGACGGTAAAGAGAGTCTCCTATCAGAGAACGTTTTTTGTGTATCTTACAGACGAGGTCAGGACTCTTTTTAAAAGATACGCGAATACTGATTAGCCGTCAGAAACCGGTTATAATAATTACAGAAATAAAAAACTACGGAGGAAAGCAATGTTAAGAAGAATTTTTGCGTTTATGGCAGCGGCGGCGTTAACGGTCTGCCTGGCGGGCTGCTCGGACTATGTTATGACTGAGGAGGATCTGGCGATATACAAGTCGATTCAGGGCTGCTGGGTCGCCGATGCGGGAACAGGCTACAATGAATTTGACGAAAACGGAAACCTTACTGCGATGATAGTAGTTGAATTTACCGACGATTTCCATTATCTTATGCATATATGCTATCTGGACGAACGTTATGCTTTGTCTTATCCGCCTGTAAAGTATTCCTTTGAGGATAAGATGTTTAAGGTAGAGACAAACGGTGTTGCTTCTTATGCACAGCTGTCGGTAAGCGACGACGGTCAGACTCTGTACTGGCATACGGACGATAAAACCGATACGTATTTAAAGATCAGCAAGGAGGAAGCGACAAATCTTGGTGTTCCCGAATACAGTCCCGAGGCGTGGGTAACCGATGAAAACGGCGAGTTCGTTTCGGAATCAGCGGCAGTAAGCGGTTCAGAGAGTGATTTGGGCACGGAAGCTCCCGTAACAGATAGTTCCGCTGCGGACAGTTCGGATACTGAGGCATCGGATGCCAACGATTGATATTCACTATTTGCATATACTGCGGGATCCGGGAAGGTTTATTTAGTTGGAGGTTTTTATTATGGCAAATAAAATGTGGGCAGGACGTTTTTCAAAGGAACTGGACGAGCGGGTCAACGACTTCAACTCGTCGGTGTCCTTTGACGCGAGAATGTATAAGCAGGACATACGCGGCTCTATCGCTCATGCGAAAATGCTGGGCGATACCGGCATTATCGACAAGGGTGAAAGCGAAAAAATAGTTGAGGGCCTTACGGGTATACTCAACGACATTGACAGCGGTGCGCTTCTTATCGATCCGAACGCGGAGGATATCCATATGTTTGTGGAGCAGGTCCTTACGGAGCGTCTGGGGGACACGGGAAAGCGTCTTCACACCGCGAGGAGCAGAAACGACCAGGTGGCTCTGGATATAAGAATGTACCTGCGGGACGAGATACTGGAAATAATCTCAATGACAAGGGAACTGGCGGAAACGCTCTGTACTATTGCCGAGGACAATCTTGACGCGGTAATGCCGGGCTATACGCATCTCCAGAGGGCTCAGCCTATCACTTTTGCCCACCACCTTATGGCGTACGCAAATATGCTTGTCCGCGATCTGGGCAGGCTTGCGGATACCTACAAGAGAATGAACGTTATGCCTTTGGGAAGCGGAGCGCTGGCTTCAACCACCTATCCCATAGACCGCAGGCAGGTGTCCGCTATGCTGGGCTTCGACGATATCACGCAGAACAGCCTGGACGGAGTTTCCGACAGGGATTTCTGCATTGAGCTTGGCTCCGCGCTGTCAATACTTATGATGCACCTTTCCCGTTTCTCCGAGGAAATAGTTATGTGGTGTTCCTGGGAGTTCAAATTTATTGAGCTGGACGACGCGTACTCTACGGGATCGTCCATAATGCCGCAGAAGAAAAACCCCGATATTACCGAGCTTATACGCGGCAAGACGGGACGGGTCTACGGCGATCTTAACACCCTGCTCGTTATGATGAAAGGGCTTCCCCTTGCTTACAACAAGGATATGCAGGAGGACAAGGAGGCAATATTTGACGCGGTCGATACGGTAAAGCTCTGTATAAGAACATTCATACCAATGCTTTCAACAATGAGGGTCAGCAAGGAAAATATGCGGGCTGCTGCGGCAAAGGGCTTTATAAACGCTACAGACTGCGCTGACTATCTTGTTAAAAAGGGGCTGCCGTTCCGTGACGCTTATAAGATAACGGGAACTCTTGTGGCAATGTGCATTGAGAGAGGAACTACTCTTGAGGAGCTTCCTCTGGAGGAGTACAAAAAGCTTTGCGGTACATTTGACGGGGACGTTTACGAAGCGATAAAGCTTGAAAACTGCGTTAACATGAGAAAAGTCCCCGGAGGACCCGCTCCCAAGGAAGTGCGCAGCCAGATCGCTTTTATAAGACAGACTATAGGCTGACGGAACAGGCGAACGGAAAGTACATACGAATATTAATGACGGCGGCGTTTGCGGTACCGGTTGGCTGTGCTGCGGACGGACAGCGGGAAGCGAGAAAGGATTTACTGATATGGCTTACAAGGTTTTTATTGACGGACAGGAAGGTACTACGGGTCTTAGAATAGTGGAAAGGTTCAGGAACAGGACGGACGTTGAGCTGCTCACTATTGACGGGGAACTGCGGAAGGATACGGCGGAAAGAAAGAGGCTCATAAACGAATCGGACTATACGTTTTTATGTCTGCCAGACGCGGCGGCAACGGAGTCGGTATCCCTTTGCGAAAACAAAAATACGAAAATAATAGACGCTTCAACGGCGCACAGGATAAATCCTGCCTGGGCGTACGGTCTGCCGGAGCTTTCGGCACAGCACAGGGATAAGATAGCTTCCTCTAAGAGGGCGGCTGTTCCCGGCTGTTATGCAAGCGGTTTCAACGCGGCTTTGTATCCTGTTGTTAAAGAGGGGCTTGTGGCTCCCTATCATCCGATAGTCTGCCATGCGGTGTCGGGCTACAGCGGCGCGGGAAAGAAAACCATCGCCGTATACGAGGGCGCGGAAAAGCCGGAGGAGTACAACTCTCCGAGGCAGTACTCAATGGGCAGACACCACAAGCATATTAAGGAAATGATGGCGGTCAGCGGGCTGTCCTATCCGCCCATATTCAATCCAATAGTGGACGACTACTACAACGGAATGGTGGTAACTATTCCTCTGCACCTGAGAGCCATGGCGAAAAAGACCTCAGCTCAGCACGTGTGGGAGGTCATGGCGGAGCATTACGAGGGTCAGAATTTCGTAAAGGTAATGCCATTTCAGGGCGAGGGAGTATTGGCGGACGGGTTTTTGGCGGCGAATACTCTTAAAGATACCAACCTTATGCAGATATTTGTTTTCGGCAACGAGGATCATGTCCTGCTCTGCTCGCGGCTGGACAATTTGGGCAAGGGGGCAAGCGGCGCGGCGGTGCAGTGCATGAATATTATGATGGGGATCGACGAGACAACGGGGTTGCTGTAATTTGTCGCATATGCATACTTGTATGGCGTGGGCGGTCTGAATTGGCAAGCTACGCTTTGTGAACAAAAAATTGCAGGGACAAGCTTCTGTCCTATGATGTGCGAGGTAGATTTAGGTGACACACGAAAAAATTCTTGAATACTGCCTGACGAAAAAGGGAGCCTATGAGGACTGTCCCTTTGGGGACGGCACGGTATGCGTAAAGGTGAAAAAGCGTATTTTTGCTCAGCTTTTTCACCTTAAGGGAGTACCCATGCTTACCTTTAACGGGGACGCTATGACGGGGGATTTTTACAGAAATCTGTATCCCGACGCTGTGACGAGAGGGTATCACTGTCCACCGGTGCAGCAGCCCTATTTTAACACGGTAAGACTGGACGGGGACGTTCCCGGCGAGGAGATTCTTCGCATGATAGACGGGTCTTACAGGTACGTTGTGGGGAAGCTTGCAAAGAAAGCGCAGAGTGAGCTGGAGAATGAATAGGCGGCGGTGCGCCGTTTCCCGGTTCAAAATCGGCGGTGCTTATTGCTATAAGTATTTTGATGATGATATGAGAGAATACTGCCGGAGCGAGAAATTTACGCTTGAATAACGGCGTTAGAAATATATTAAAGATATTTTAGGAGTAATAACTATGGAAAAATTTGAAATCATAAACGGCGGTATATGCGCTGCAAAGGGCTTCAAGGCAAGCGGTCTGTACTGCGGTATTAAGCACGGTCTGCCCGACAGCAACGAGTCCGCAATAAACAAAAAGAACGATATCGCTATGATTTTTGCGGACGTTGTGTGCAACGCGGCGGGAGTGTACACCTCAAACAAGGTCAAGGGCGCGCCTGTTTTGGTTACCCAAAACAATCTTGCAAAGTCGGGGGGGAAAGCCCGCGCCGTTATCGTAAATTCCGGCAACGCCAATACCTGCAATGCCGACGGCGAGGAAAAGGCTCTTGAAATGTGCAGGCTTACAGGGTCGCAGCTTGGCATTCCCATGGAGCAGGTCATTGTGGCTTCAACTGGAGTTATCGGGCAGACCCTGCCTATCGAACCGGTCAAATACGCCGTTCCCCTGCTTGCGGAAAAGCTTTCATATGAGGGAAATACCGAGGCGGCGACCGCTATTATGACTACCGACACGGTGCGCAAGGAGTACGCCGTGAAGTTTACCGCGGACGGAAAGGAATGTCACTTAGGCGGCATGGCTAAGGGAAGCGGAATGATTCACCCGAATATGGCTACCACCCTGAATTTTATTACTACGGACTGCGCTGTGTCCCCGGAAATGCTTCAAAAGGCTCTTTCGGAAATCGTCAAAATTACATATAACTGTTTAAGCGTAGACGGCGACCAGTCTACGAACGACACATGTATGCTTATCGCTTCGGGACTTGCGGGGAATACCGAAATTACCTCCGAAAACGCCGACTTTGAGACGTTCAAAAACGCTCTTTATCAGGTAATGAAAAATCTTACGATAATGCTTGCCAAGGACGGCGAGGGGGCTACAAAGCTTATCACCTGCACCTGTGGGACGTCTCCCGACTTGGATACGTCTATTACCGTTGCGAAAAGCGTTATACGTTCTCCGCTGTTCAAGTGCGCTATGTTCGGGGAGGACGCAAACTGGGGACGTATCCTCTGTGCTATAGGCTATGCGGAGGCGGATTTTGATATAAACAAGGTGGACGTTGACATTGCTTCAAGAGCAGGCAGGACAGCGGTTTGCCGTAACGGTGCGGGAGTGGATTTTTCCGAAGAAAAGGCTGCGGAAATCCTTAAAGAGGACGAGATAGAAATTCTTATCGAGCTTAACAGCGGTACGGCTACAGCAACCGCTTGGGGCTGCGATCTTACCTATGATTACGTTAAGATAAACGGAGACTACAGGAGCTGATAATTACGGAATGTCTCTTTTACTTTAAAAATATATAAAGCGAGGAAAAAGAAATGGATACGCAAAATCCAAACGAAATAAAAATATCAAATGAAATACGCTCGAAAATCCTGATCGACGCGCTGCCATACATACAGCGCTATAACGGTAAGATAGTCGTTGTAAAGTACGGCGGCAACGCCATGACTAACGACGCTTTAAAGGACGCTGTTATGAGCGACATTGTGCTCCTTTCGCTGGTCGGGGTAAGGGTTGTGCTTGTACACGGAGGCGGTCCCGAGATAAACGATATGCTGAAAAGAGTCGGCATTGAAAGCAGGTTCATAAACGGCTTGCGGTACACTGACGAGGCCACCGTTGACATAGTAAAAATGGTTCTGGCGGGCAAGGTCAACAAGGAGCTTGTTTCCCACCTTATTCAGCACGGCGGAAAGGCTGTGGGTCTATGCGGCATAGACGGAAGCATGATATCCGTAAGCAAGCTTGAGGGCGACGCGGATCTTGGCTTCGTTGGCGAGATAAACGGCGTTAACACGGGCATTATCACCGACGCGCTGAACAACGGCTACGTTCCCGTTATTTCCACGGTTGCCTGCGGCGAGGGCGGTCAGACCTACAACATCAACGCTGACACCGCCGCTTCAAGGATAGCCGCGGAGCTGGGCGCGGAAAATCTTATACTTATGACGGATATTTCCGGTCTGCTTCGGGACAAGGACGACGCTGACACTCTGATACCTACGGTACAGGTCAGCGAAGTGCCATTTATGAAGCGGCAGGGAATAATCAGCGGCGGTATGATACCCAAGATAGACTGCTGCGTTGAGGCTGTCCGCCGAGGGGTGAAAAAAACCTGTATTATCGACGGCAGAATACCCCACTCCATACTTATCGAGCTTCTTTCAAACGAGGGTATCGGTACGCAGTTTATATGATGATCCTCAGGAAAGTATTCAATGGACTTCCATGAAAATTGACAGCGTACAGTTGAAATTTTCACAGAAAGATGATATAATTAAAAGATATAACAATTGAAAGGGCAGCTAACATGAGTACTATAGAAAAATTTAATGAACACGTCATGGGCACCTATGGGCGTTACCCTCTTGTTCTTGAAAAGGGAGAGGGACGTTCCGCGTTTGATGAGGACGGGAAAAGCTATATAGATTTCGGCAGCGGCATAGGCACAAACTCCCTTGGCTACTGCGATGATGACTGGGCGGAGGCGGTCTGTAAACAGGCAAGATTGGTGCAGCACACGTCCAACTACTACTATACGAAAATTCAGGCTGATTTCGCCGACAAGCTTTCCGAGGTCACCGGCTATGAAAAAATGTTTTTCGGCAACAGCGGCGCGGAGGCTAACGAGTGCGCCATAAAAATTGCAAGAAAATATTCCTTTGACAAGTACGGAAAGGTCTCGAAGCGGTACAATATAATCACTCTGACTAACAGCTTTCACGGCAGAACGCTCACTACTCTTTCTGCAACGGGGCAGGAGGTTTTCCATAATTACTTTTTTCCGTTTACCGAGGGATTTCTGAACGCGGAGGCGAATAATATTGCCGATCTTATGAATAAAATAGATGATACGGTCTGCGCTGTGATGATAGAATTTGTTCAGGGCGAAGGCGGCGTTAATCCTCTTGACAGGAGCTTTGTTGACGAGCTTTTCCGCATATGCGCAGAAAGGGATATACTTGTTATTGCCGACGAGGTGCAGACGGGCGCGGGCAGAACGGGAACTTTCCTTGCGTCTGAGCAGTACGGCGTTAAGCCAAATGTCACAACTCTTGCAAAGGGCGTTGCGGGCGGAGTTCCCATAGGCGTGTGTCTTGCGGACGAAAAGTGCGGGAACGTGCTTACAAAGGGTACTCACGGCTCTACTTTCGGGGGGAACCCTCTTGCCTGCGCGGGAGGACTTGCGGTTGCGGCTAAGGTCTCTTCGGAGGGCTTTCTTGACGATGTTAAGGCAAAGGGAGAATACTTTCGCAAAAAGCTTGCGGAGATACCGGATGTGGAGGGCGTTGACGGTTTAGGTCTTATGCTGGGTATACGGCTGAAAGGGAAGTCCGCTGCGGATATCTGCGGCAAGTGCTTTGAAAACGGACTTCTTGTTTTGACGGCAAAGGATAAGCTGAGACTTCTTCCGCCACTTAACATAACCTACGATGAAATTGATACGGGAATTGAAATTCTCAGGAGGTCTCTATGATTTATTACGAAAAATACGGCAACGACTTGGATCCGGTTATACTGTGTCTGCACGGTTCAAATTTTGTGCACAGCTTTTCAAAGCAGTACGACCAGCTTTCAAAGAATTACTGCCTGATAATACCGCATCTGCCCGGATTCGGACGGAACAGTCAGGTTACGTTTTCGGCGGAGCTTGCGGTCTCGCAGCTTGCGGAATTTGCCGAAAGTTTCGGCAAAAAGGTCACGCTCATGGGCTTTTCTCTGGGAGCGCAGCTTTGTCTCCCTCTTATCTGCGACCATGAGGACTTTTTCAACGGTGCGGTAATGGTAAGTCCCTGGCTGATAAAGTCTATGCATGAAGTGGAAAAATTCATGAAGCAGCAGTCGGACAATGAAAAGCTTTCCAAAAACAAGCTGAAAATAGGTCTGGACAGCTTTGTCATGGGTCTTGACAAGGGGGAGCGGCAGGAGCATGAGGAGTACTGCAAAAACGTTTCAATGAACTCAATTCTCGCGTCTATAGATAACGGCTTGCAGCTTGACGATTATCCCTCCTATGCGGAAGTGGAGATACCTATGCTCGCTTTGTGCGGAATAAAGGAAACGCTGGATATAAGAAAATCCGTCCGCGATCTTGCAAGGCGAAACCCCAACTGCGAGTATGATATGTGGGACGGCGCAGCGCATAATATCCCCTTTAAGTACGCCCAGAGGTTCAACAAAACTGTCGAAGAATTTATGAATAAAATCAAATAGAATTTTCAGGAGGAGATACAAATGAAACATCTGCTTAAAATGCTCGATCTTTCCAAGGAGGAAATAATCGACATACTCAATCTTGCCGACCAGCTCAAATACGAGCTGAAGCACAGCATTCCCCACCCGCACCTTAAGGGACGCTCCCTTGGAATGATCTTCCAAAAGGCGTCCACACGCACAAGGGTATCATTTGAGACGGGTATGTACCAGCTTGGCGGACACGCGCTGTTCCTGTCTGCTTCCGACCTTCAGATAGGCAGGGGCGAGCCTGTGCAGGACACTGCCCGCGTTCTTTCCCGCTATCTTGACGGTATCATGATCCGCACCTACAAGCAGGAGGAAGTGGAGAACCTTGCTGAATACGGAAGCATTCCCGTAATAAACGGTCTTACAGATTTCAGCCACCCCTGTCAGGTGCTTGCGGACCTTATGACTATCCGTGAGTTCAAGGGTCAGTTCGACGACCTTAAAATGTGCTTTATCGGCGACGGAAACAATATGGCTAATTCCCTTATCGTGGGCTGCCTTAAGGCGGGAATGACCGTTTCCGCGGCGTGTCCGGAGGGATACCGTCCAGACCCCGAGGTGCTGGAATTTGCAAAGGATTATGACTGTTTCGAGCTGACGGATTCTCCCGTAAAGGCTGCGGAGAACGCGGACGTGCTCATTACCGACGTTTGGGCTTCCATGGGTCAGGAGGGCGAAGCAGAAAAGAGAAAGCTCGCTTTCAAGGGCTATCAGATAAACGATGAGATAATGGCGGCGGCTAAGTCCGACGCAATGGTGCAGCACTGTCTGCCCGCCCACCGTGAGGAAGAGATCACCGAAAAGGTGTTCGAGGCTCACGCAAACGAAATTTTTGAAGAGGCGGAGAACCGTCTCCACGCGCAGAAGGCGGTCATGGTCAAGCTTATGGCATAAGCCGGCAGGCGGTTCAGCTTTTCGCTAAAAACGTTTATCGGGGGTAAATGTTATGTGGTACGATCATCTCAGGATAAAGAGCAACGCAAGGCTTTTTTACAAATACAATACGGGGAATTCGATACTTGTCTCGCTTATGCTTTCGGTGATACCGTATGCCGCAAGCTTTGTCCTGGGTGTTTTGTTCTTTATTGTTTCCCTTCTGGTCGCGAGTATTGGCTGGTACGGAAGCTATGAGGAGAGTTTACTTGTAGCTTCGATGGCGCTTTTTTGGATCGGAATGATTGCCTGTGCGTTGTGCTTATGCGTTTTTGTAATGGGCGTTATGGACTGGTTCAGGCGGTCGATCTACGGAAAGGTCCCGCTGACGGAGGTATTCCGTCCGTTCGGCAAGGGCAGGTTCTGGAGCAGCCTGGGCACAGTCGCTCTTATGCGGCTTTACATTTTCTTATGGAGCCTGCTGTTTTGGCTACCGGGGATAATTAAGGCGTACAGTTACTCCATGACTATGTACATAAAGGCTGAAAATCCCGGGATCGCGCCGTCGCGCGCCATTGAACTCAGCATGATCATGACCGACGGACACAAGGGCGATCTGTTTTATCTGCACATCAGTTTTTGGGGCTGGTTGCTGCTTTCGGCGGTAACGTACAATATTCTGGGGATAGTTTATGTTTTTCCGTACTTTTTCGCAGCCCAGGCATTTGCTTATGAGGAGATAAAGGCGGATGCAGCTTCGCGGGGAGTTATTGACATTTGCGAGATATCCCCCAATGCATACTGCGGTTATTGAGCGGAAAGAGCGTGCGCGTTTTGATTGTTCAAAGAAATTTAATCCGCTTTTGCTGTTTGGTTTGTTTCAGTCTTCCGGCTGTTTGCCGGGGGACTGATTATTTACGTTTTGATACGCAGATTTATTAAAAAACAGAAAATTTTTTTCAGGAAATAAGTTCCTTTTTTGTACAACAAAATTTAGTTTATTAACATTTTGTATAAAATATTTAGCTTTACTCCAAGACGTATAATTTAATATTATTGCGCAATGTGCACAATAACGCTTTGATAAAATCGTTTGTTTTCGTCATGTCGGCAAAATGTTTGTGATGTTTAGGAAAATTTAATAGAAATATCATTAAAATTTTTACGGTTTGGGCGGGAAAATTTTTGCTTAATACTTGTTTTTTTTTCGGAAATGTTATATACTAATATTAAATAAGTATGGATAAGTGTCTCCATTTTCAGATTCAGGTCGTTTTACGACGGGAAAGGATTGGTACATATATGGGTCTTTTCGACAGCGTTACTCACAACCTCGCCGAACAGGCGCTGGACGCCACATGGTACAAGCAGCAGGTGATTTCGCATAATATATCCAACAGCGACACTCCCGACTATAAGGCAAAAACGGTTGAATTCGGGCTTATTCTCAAGGAAAAATGCAAGTGCCGCTATCACAAAGGCATTAAGGACGGTATTTTTCACGGGGACGATTCTCCGCTGGGCGAGGACGGCAAGCTCCACCTTACCGTGACCACCGGCTATGAGACCAATACAAATCAGATACTGGACGGAAACAACGTTGACATGGAAAAGGAACAGTCGGCTCTGGCGGACGCTCAGTACCAGTACGGTACACTTATGGACTACCTGAACAATAATTATATGATGATAAGAAAAGCGGTCTCCAAATAGTCCGCGCGGCTTGCGGAACACATTATGTTGATTTTTGAAAGGAAGGTTCGGCTATGGCTTTTATAAGTTCTCTCGACATAAGCGCTTCGGCGCTGTCCGCGCAGAGACTCAGGTCTGACATTATTTTGCAGAATATTGCAAATCAGAATACATACAACACCTCGCCTGACGGCGATCCATACTGCCGCCAGCTTGTTGTTTTTTCGGAGAAAAAACGCTTCAGCGACGTGCTTGACCAGTACACAAGAATGTCCGAGAACAACACGGGAGTAAAGCACCACCGCGGAACGTACTACCTCGGCAGGCAGAACCGCTTCAAGAATGCGGGCGTTACCGTTGCGGAGGTAATTGACGACGACGCTCCGTTCGTTCCCGTTTACGATCCCGACAATCCACTTGCGGACGAGGACGGCTACATCTACAGGAGCAACGTTAACAACTCAAAGGAACAGATGGATCTGCTTGCAACGCAGCGTTCCTATGAGGCGAACATTTCCGCCTACAAGGCTGTAAAGGCAATGCTCACAAAGGCAATGACCCTTAACGGAAGATAACGAATACAGCGAAATAACGCTTACATAAAATAAAGGAGTTCTTAATATGTTTATAGTACCTATCAACAGCTCCATGAGACCGATCGAATCGCTTTTTGAAGACAATTCGGTTTTGGACCTTCAGGATCAGGATAAACCTCAGTTTTCCGATGTTTTCAAGGAGATATTTACTGAAGTTCAGGAGACGCAGAAAACTATGCAGGAGGATTCCCTCCGTCTTGCCATGGGCGAGATCGATGATCTGCACACCATTTACAACAACATGACCAAGGCTTCCGTTGCGGTGGACACTTTCGTGGCTGTCAAGGACGCGGTAGTGAACGCTTACGACAGAATTATCCAGATGTCGATGTAATCTAAAAGCCGGTCAGACCGGCAGCCGGCGGAGTACGGCGCGTATTACGATAAGGAAGGAAAATTCGGACAATGGCGATGAAAGAACAGGCGGATAAGCTTGTAAAGTCTTTTACCCAGTTCTGGGAGGCTCAGGATAAAAAGAGAAGATTCGCGTATGTAGCGATAATCGTCTGCATTATCCTGGCTGCGGTTATTATAACGGCGATCCTGAACAAAAAGGATTACGTTGTTCTCTATGAGGGGCTTGAAACTCAGGAGGCCGCCGAAATGGTTGCTCTCATCGAGGACATGGGTTATGAGGCGAAGCTTTCGAACGGAAGCATTACCGTTCTCAGCGGCACGGAAAATACTATAGCCATACGGCTTGCTCAGCAGGAATACCCCAAAAGCGGCTACGGCTACCCTAACCTTATAAACAAAGTGGGCATGACCACTACAAATTCGGAGATGGAGTTCTACGAAAGGATAGACACGGAGAACAGGCTCGGTGCGATCATAGGCTCCATGGACAACATCAGCAGCGCGGTAGTCACGCTGACAGAGCCGGATCTCCAGAATGTTGTTATACCATCGCTCAGGCAGCCGCCTACGGCGTCGGTAAAGGTAACCTTGGACGGTATCGAAAAGCTTTCCAACAAGCAGATAGTCGGCATAAAGCATATTGTTAAATTCGGCTGGTCGGGTCTTACCGACGATAATATCATGATCGTGGATAATCAGGGTATTCCCCAGCTTGAAAATATGCAGGACGAATATGATCTTGTGCTTGAAGAGACCCGTAAGTTTGCTTTCAAGACCAATCTTGAAAACAGCATCAAAAACAAGATACTTGAAATGCTGATCCCAGTTTACGGAGACGACGGAGTTTCAGTAGCGGTAAATATGGTTCTAAATTTTGACAGCAAGGTTTATGAGGACACCGATTACCAGCCTGAGGGCAACACCAACTCCGGTGTTCTTCAGCATGCTGACGCTGAGAACGCTTCGGGAAATACCACAGTTGACAGCGGCGTTGTCGGTCTTGAGGGCAATGCGGACGACACATATCCGACCGGCAATACCAACGGCGGCGGAGCATGGACGGAGGAATCGGTTTCCAATACATATCTGGTGGACACCTATAAGGAGCAGGGTCAGAAGGTAGGCTATACTATTGATGGTCTTTCCATTTCGGTAGCGGTTTACCGCGACTATCTGTCCGAATACGACAGGGAGCTGCTTGTCAGACTGGTGGGAAATTCGGGTACGGTAAACCCCGACGACTTTGAAAGAGTCGTTACTGTGGGCAACTTTCCCAAGTATGATCCCAATCTTCCCGAGCCCGGCGCAGAAGTCAAATACCTGTTCGGTCTTACCTTTAACCAGCTTATACTTGTGGGCGCTATCGTACTTATACTCATTCTTGTTATACTTATTATCATGGCTATTCTTTCCGGCAACGCAAAGAAGAAGAGAAAAGCTTTCGAGCAGCAGATCATCGAGACCAGCGGTCTTGTGGCTGCGGACGGAGAAGAGCCCGTGGATACGTTCACATTCAGCGAGGCGGGCGAGCCTGTGGAGGTTCCCAGTCTTACCGACGATCAGATCGAGACAAAGGAAGTCGTTATCAGAAGAGAGATCAGCGATTTTGCCAAGTACAGCCCCGAGATCGTTGCTCAGCTGCTTAAAAACTGGATGAAAGAGGAGGGTGACAACTGATGGCTGATGTTGAAGAGCTTTCCTATTTGCAGAAGGCTGCTATCGTTATCACCTCGATCGGTGCGGAAAACGCCGCGGGCGTTTATAAACGTCTCAGCGACGACGAGGTAGAAAGGCTTACGCTTGAGGTATCAAGTCTGCCCTATATGGACATTAACGCGGTGGACGAGGTGCTCAACGAGTTCTATGAGCTTTGTCTGACACAGAAAGTAATAACCGAGGGCGGTATAGATTACGCACGTTCCGTTCTGGAAAAGGCTTACGGTCCAGAAATGGCTCAGAGGCTCATGGACAAGGTTTCCAAGTCTATGCAGACAAAGGCGTTCGAGTTCGTCAGAAAATCGGACTACAAGAATCTGCTTGCAATTATTCAGAACGAGCACCCTCAGACTATCGCTTTGGTGCTTTCATATGTAAACTCGGATCAGGCTTCGCTTGTTCTTCAGGAGCTTCCCAAGGAAAAGCGGGTCGAGGTCGTAGAGAGGATCGCCAAGATGGAATCCGCTTCGCCGGAGACTATCAAGGCTATCGAATCCACGCTGGAGAGAAAGTTTGCGGCGGTCGTTTCCATGGATCTTACGGAGGTCGGCGGTATCAACTACGTGGCGGACGTCCTCAACAAGGTGGACCGCGGTACGGAGAAGTACATTTTCGACGAGCTGACCGCGAGAGACCCTGCTTTGGTTGACGAGATCAAAAAGAAGATGTTCGTATTCGAGGACATTCTTTCACTCGACGCCATGTCCATTCAGCGTTTTATCAGAGACGTGGAAACAAAAGACCTGGCGGTGGCTATCAAGGGCTCCAATGCGGAGGTTGCGGCTACGCTTTATGCGAATATGCCACAGAGAATGCAGGAGTCCATACAGCAGGAGATCGAATACCTGCATAACGTTCGTATGCGCGACGTCGACGAGGCTCAGCAGAGGATCGTCGGCATCATAAGACACCTGGAAGAAGAAGGCGAGCTTGTAATAGGCAAGGGCGGAGAGGACGAGATCATTGCTTAAAATCGTTAAAGGCTACGGCTATGGCTATGCTCCCGCCTACAGCGTGGGCGAGCCGGTAAAAATTGACAACACGGTATATATGCCCGGAGAAGACGAGGAGACAGGCGAGGTCATTTCCGCCGAGGAGCAGCGCAGACGCGCCGAGGAGGAAAGAGCCGAGCAGGAACGCCGCATAAACGAAGAGATAGAGACAAGATATGCTCAAATGCTTGCGGAGCATTCCGCCGCTCTTGAACAGGAGCGGGCAAAGATACTCGAGGACGGCAGAAATGAAGCCGCTACCCTTACAGCCGAGGCTAAGGCTGCTACCATGGCGGTAATGGAAAAAGCCAAGAGAGAATGTTCTATGCTCAAGGAGCAGGCAAGAAAAGAAGGCTATGACGAAGGTTTTTCCGAGGGTAAAAAGGATTCGCTGGACAAATATGAGAAATACATCGACGCTTCGGGAAGACTGTTGGCTGAGATAAACTCCCGCAAGGAAGCGTATTATGTTTCAGCCGAAGAGGAAATGCGGCAGACTGTTTTTGAACTGGTGAACAAGATAGTTCGTACCGAGCTGAAAATCAATCCGCAGGTAATTGAGGGACTTATCGCCGACGCTGCTAAAAATTTCCGAAACTCGGATTACATTAAAATAACTCTTGCCGAGGACGGCATTACCGAAAGATTCAGGACAGACGAGAAGCTCGTAAAGGATATTATTCCTTTTATTCCAGAGGTGGAGATTGAGCTTGACGAGGACGCAGAGGAAGGTACTGTGATAGTTGACAACGGCTCCGAGATAGTTGACGCGGGAGTCCCCACTCAGCTTGAGTTTCTTAAAGAGATAATGAGAACGACCCGCGGAGAAGGCGGAAGCGAAGTCAGCGAAGCCTTTGAAATAGCCTCTGATTCGGTACAGGGCGAAAGCCTTGAGGAGTCGGCTGCAAAAGGCGTCGAAGATTCTGCGGCAGTGCTGACAGAGACAGCTGAAGCGGCAGGGGATACGGCGGAGGCATATGCGGCGGAAGAAGCAGCTACGGCTGCGGAAAGCACGGCAGAACCTGAGGATACCGTGTCCGAAGCCGAAGAGGAAGTTCCGCAGCAGGTAAATTTTGCCGACGTTATGGCTGACGTGATGTCGGGCAGGGCGGAGGAATCGGCAGGTACGGCGGAAACGGCCGGACAGGACGAATTTTCCGAAACGGCTGTGGACGAAGCCGCAGCTCTTATGGCTGATCTAATGGAAGAAGCCAAGGCGGCGGGCGTTCAGACCGATAAGACGGAAGCTGCCGAAATTACTGCGGAGGAAGTTCCAAAGCCGGCAAAAAGCCGCAAGAAAAAGCAAGCCGCAGAGTAATGCGGCGGAAAACACGGAGTAACCGATATGAATTTTGCAGCTGTGCGCGAAGCCGTCAAGCAGGCGGATTTGTTCAGATATCAAGGCAAAATTGAAAAGATAATTGGCATGACCATTGAAGCTTCGGGTCCCGAAGCCAACATTGGAGATGTGTGCCGCATTTACCGCAAGGGCGAGGGCGGCAGGGTCTCGGACAGGTTTATTTACGGAGAAGTCGTAGGCTTCAACAACGGTAAAGTCATGCTTATGCCGTATACCGATATAGAGGGCATTGGTCCCGGCTCTATCGTTGACAACACGGGCAGACAGCTTCAGGTGGGCGTGGGAGACGCGCTTGTGGGCAGGATCATAAATGCTATCGGTCAGCCCATAGACGGGGGGGCTCCCATAGAGACAACTGAAAGCTACTCCATTGCGGGAGAACCTGTCAACCCGCTGACAAGACCGAGAATAGACGAGATAATCCCTTTCGGTGTAAAAGCCATAGACGGTCTGCTTACAATCGGCAGAGGTCAGAGAATGGGTATTTTCGCGGGTTCGGGCGTTGGCAAATCAACGCTGCTGGGTATGATCGCAAGAGAAGTTGAGGCGGATATAAACGTCATCGCTCTTGTGGGAGAGCGCGGCAGAGAGGTTCTTGAATTTATTGAGAGGGATCTGGGCGAAAAGGGCATGGCGCGTTCCGTGCTTGTTGTTGCGACTTCCGACCAGCCCTCTATGATGAGAAATAAATGTCCCATGACGGCTACGGCTATCGCGGAGTACTTTAAGGATCAGGGCAAGAACGTCCTGCTGATGATGGACTCGCTTACCCGTTACGCCATGGCCCAAAGAGAAATAGGTCTCGCAACGGGAGAAGCTCCTATCGCGAGAGGCTATACGCCGTCTATCTACACGGCAATGCCTAAGCTTCTGGAACGTGCGGGAAACTTTGAAAACGGTTCCATTACGGGCATTTATACAGTGCTTGTGGAGGGCGACGATACCAACGAGCCTATTTCCGATACAGTCCGCGGTATTATCGACGGACACATTATTCTTTCAAGAAAAGTGGCGGCGAGAAACCATTACCCCGCCATTGAGATACTGGAATCGGTATCTCGTCTGATGACGGAGATAACCGACAAGGAGCAGAGAGACGTGGCTTCAAAGATGAGAAATCTGCTCTCTGTATACTATGCGAACTTCGACCTTGTTTCCATAGGCGCCTATAAGAAGGGCACAAACCCCGCGCTGGACGAGGCTCTCCGAAAGATAGACAAGATAAACGCATTTTTGCAGCAGGCGACGGACGAAGCGTTCTCCTACGAGGAGACTGTACAAATGATGAAAAATGCTGTAAAATAGTACAGCATGGGACGCGGATAAGGTTTAGAGGTTCTGCGGCCGCATATACATTATATCCGGAGGGTTTAGCTTGAAAAGATTTGAATTTTCACTGAACAAGCTCATGGGCTACAAGCAGCAGGTGCTGGACAGGGAGAAAAATAACCTTGCCCATCTCAGACGGCAGCAGCAGCAGTATATGGATGAAAAGCGCGCCCTTGAGGAAAAGCTGCGTAATTCCAACAGGGAGTTCTGCCTTAAATCGGCGCAGGGAATGACCATTATGCAGGTCAATGTCTTTAAGGGCTATCATCAATCGCTTTCGGCTCAGATAAAGGAGCTGGAGGCTTCTATACAGACTATGGAAACTAAAGTCCAAAGACAGCTCTCGGTGGTCATCGAGGCGACCAAGGAGGTCTCCTCACTGGAAAAGCTGGAGGGCAAGCAGCTTGAGGAATACAACTTTAAGGCGGCTAAGGCCGAGGAACAGTTTATCGCAGAATATGTTACAAACAGTACCTACAGAAATTAATTTGGTTTAAGGCGCGGGTACTCCATTTTACAGGACTCCCGTTCTTTAAATAAATATCTTATTGCAAAGGAGGGAAAAATGTGACGAACACGGTTTTGTTTGATCTGCAGGCGGCTGCAATGGCTGCGGCGGCCAATTCGGCAAATCCGAGCCGGAAGCTCCCTAACGGAGAGGATATCCCAGAGGGTATGAACTTTTCGGATATACTTGCTTCGCAGAATGTGCAGAATACACAGAACATGCAGACGAATGCGGCCGAAAACGCTGAGGGAAAAGATATTCCTGCTGAAAACGCAGAAACCGACGGCGCTGAAGAAACGGATAAGGGAATATTTTCCGATGCGCTGAAGCTGATCGAAAATGCCGACGACGGAGTGAAAAAGTCTCTGGAGCTTTTGCTGAAAACCGTTCTCAACGCTTTGAGAGGTCCAAGCGGCGGCGAGGAAAGAAAAACCGATATGTTTATGATTCTTACCGACGGAAGCTCGGGTTTTTCCGATGAAGACGATATGCTTCTCGGCGCGGAGATCATGAACAGGCTGGGGCTTATGCTTGACGCTGAGATCGAAAAGGAGACCGATCCCGACCTGCTTCTTGGCGAGCTTGAAAAGATCGTTGAGCAGATACTCGGGGTCAGCGACGAGGATACCGACGAAACAACGGCGGCGGACGCTTTGGCGGCTTTGCTGAATATCGCTCCTGAGGATATCGAAAGTTTTGCGATTGAAGACAGCGGTGCAAAGACCGAAGCTGTGGGAAATGCGGCGGAGGCTATGAAAACTCCGATAAAGGCGGTAGAGCAAGAGGCTCCAGAAAAGCTTCCCGAAGCGGAAAAGCTTTACAGCGAGCTTGCGGCGGAGATCGTTTCCGAAACGGAGGACGTTCCGAAGATGGCTTCAAGAACGGGCTTTACGGCTCTGAAGATCAATAACGCTTCCGAACAGGTGGGCAATATTGAGAGAAAGCTGTATTCCGAATCCGAAGCGGAGGCAGAGGGAATGCCGGTGCGGACAATTGCAGCGGATCGTTCCGGTATCGCGGAGAACTCAGATGCGAATAAGGACAGCGGTTCCGAAAGCAAATCGGACGGCGGGAACAGAACGGCTGCTGAAATTGCAGTAGGAACGTCAGCAGAAAATCAAACGGTATTTGTACGTGATGAGATCGGAACGGAAAGTACCGAAACGAAGCTGAGCGCGGATACGGCGTTTTCAGTAGAAAACCAGGTAAAGGACGTTGTGGCTGACGAGATCGCTGGATTCGGCGACAAGGACGGCGTTAAAGAGCTGGTGCTTATCCTAAGGCCGAGGGAATTGGGTCAGATAGCTGTAAAGCTGGTAAAGGATGCAAATACAGTCTCGGTCATCATGTCGGCTCAGTATGAAGAAGTCGGAAAGCTTATGACTCAGCGCGCGGCTTATCTGGGCGAAAGTCTGGCGGGCAAGGATTATGACGTAAAGGAAGTTCAGATCGTTGAGCCGGGAAATGCGGCTGAACAGATGGGTCTTAACTTTACGGATCACGGCTTCAGCTTTGCGCGGAATCAGGGCGGTTCAAACGACGCTGGCAGCGGACGCAGCTACAGCGGAGAAAACGACGGTTACGGAGAAATTGACGGGATAGAAGAGATCGGCGCCGATCACGGCGATATCAGATTCAGGGAGGCGAAACTATGGACGACAGCTTAAAGGTAGGCAACGGAGTGTACAGCAAGTACTCCAGCACTTACATAGACCCGGACAAAAACACTGTGGAAAGCAACGATAACAACAACTATATGAGCTTTGACAGCTACCTTCAGCTTCTTGTCTCTCAGATGCAGAACCAGGACTTCAACAATCCTATGGACGATTCGGAGGTTCTTGCTCAGATGGCTCAGTACTCCATGCTTGAGGGTATCAAGAATATGACTCAGCAGTCCAACATCAGCTATGCTACGTCTTTGGTAGGTCAGGTGGTCACAGTTGACGACGGCAGCGGCGCTTATACCGGCATGGTCGAATCGGTTAATGTTAAAAACGGCGAACCCTGGCTCATGATAGACGGAATGTCCTATAAGAGCGACAAGGTAACTGATGTTGTTGATGTCTATACTTTCAAAAACCTCATGGAGCTTATCGGAAAAACTGTAAAATGCAAGCCTGAAGGCTCCGACGCTGATTTTACCGGCGTTGTAACGAACATTCTTTATCAAAACGGAACAGGCTATGTTGTAGTAAACGAAAAGCTTATTCCGATAGACAGGATCGAACTGGTTGAAAAGCCGGGCGAAGAGGATTCCGATAAAACAGAAGGCTCTGAAAATACAGACGGTACTGAAGGCACAGAGGGTTCAAACGGCGAGGGAAACGGCGGCGATAAAGACGGCGAGACTGTTACCGAGACGGCGGAGGCTGAAACTTCGGCTGTTATGGGTTACATGGCAAGATCCGAATCGCTTATCGATACCTTTATGAAAGAACTTGATGAAGCCGGAGGAGTCAATGCGGTCGGAAAAGCGTCTGCATCAAAGGCTGTACAGGCTGCAGGAAATGTTAAAGAGGAGTATTACGTTGAATTTATGGAGCTTGAAGTTCCCGACTACGGCGCGGGAGCATACGCTGACGACAACGTTATAACAGGAAGCGTATCCTCAAATTCGGACAGAGTTATGGGCAGTGGAAGCGGTACTCTTTCTAAAAACTCTGAGGTCAAAAGTTCAAGCAGTTCAAGCAGCTACAATGCGAACTACGGCAATTATAACAGCTATGGCAGTTACGGAAATTACGGCAGCTACAGCGGAGTGACTGCGAAAGCGGGCGTTTCAACAAGCGACTGCGTACCTCACAGAATTTCCGTTGAAGATTACCCGGAGGAGGCTGCTCTTGCAGACAGACTTGGTACAAGAATGTACGACATAAGATTTATTAATAACCGCGCTATCACTTCAAGGATCAAGACCGACGAGATCATAGGTCACTCCAGCAGCGGAAAGCCCGTTACCGAAATAGGCTACAGCGGCGTGGGCCAGCTCGGCGAGGTAATTACCTTTGCGGACGGCACACAGAGAGTTGAGATACTTATGAGAAACGGTCATTCGGGCTGGCTTACCACGTCGGGCAGACTTACTCTTGACGAGATATGCACAAGAAACGGGGCACCCGGTTCTCTCACCGGAAAGCTTACTCCCGAAGAAAGCGCTATAAGGCATTACTCCGATCCTTTGGCGGAAACGGATCAGTCCCTTAGAAACAGCTTTAACAGATATATCCGCTCATACGGAGTTTAATTAAACCGAAAAGGAATGATACCGGCTATGCTTATAAGCGAATATTTAAGTCTTCGCGGCGTGTCGGTAACCACCGGCAGTCCCGCAGGGCAGCGTACCGAACAAAACGGCGCGCCAGGTCAAAGCGGTTTTGCCGAAGAGCTGAAAAAACAGCTTGAGGCCCAGAGCGGCAGCGGCGTAAGGTTTTCAAAGCACGCTATGGAAAGAATGTCCGAAAGGAACATAGATCTTTCCGAAAGCGGCAGACTGGACAGACTGAACAAGGCGGTGGAGCTTGCGGGCGAAAAAGGTTCCGACGACGCGCTTGTAATCATTGATTCCACGGCGTTTCTGGTAAGCATAAGGAACAACAAGGTCATTACGACCCTTACCGCGGACGATATGCGGGGAAACATTTTTACAAACATTGATTCGACAGTTATAATGTAATGAAAGGCGGACAGCGTAAATTTTATCCGCACAAAAAGAATATATGCCGGCGGCGGTCAAAACGATTGGACCGAAAGGAAATCGTTCCGTCCCGAACGACTTGACGGACGGAGCTTCGGCCGGCGTGAAAATTATTTAAAGGAGCGCTTGATTAGAAATGATTAGATCTCTTTATTCCGGTGTTTCCGGACTTACTACCCACCAGACAAGAATGGACGTTATCGGTAACAATATCGCTAACGTAAACACTTACGGCTACAAGACCATGAGAGCTACTTTCCGCGATATTTACTACCAGACGGCTGTAAGCCCTACAAGCGGTAAGGTGTCTTATGCAGGAAACAACCCCTCAGAGGTAGGTTACGGCGTTCAGCTCGGTTCCATTGACAAGGATATGTCCCAGTCGAACGGACAGAGCACAAACAGAACGTACGACATGATGATCAACGGCGACGGCTTCTTCATGACAGCTACTTTCAACGGCGAGAACATCAGCGCCGACCTCAGAACGCGCGAACTTTTATTCACACGTATGGGTAATTTCGGAATAGACAGCTACGGAAACCTCGTTACTGCCGATAACCGCTTTGTTATCGGTTCACGCAACTCTCTGCATGGTCTCCGCAACGTGGGAACTATCAGTGAAAACGCTCTGGCGGACGTTCAGGTAAAGGACAGAAACGGCGATGACCGTATAAATTCCAGCGATATTACTTTCCGCAACACTATCAACATGAACGAGCTTGTCCAGACAGCCTATAACGTATTCACAGACGAGTTCGGCTATATGTACGGCTATGACTGGAACGCTATTGTGACCGCGGAGGGCAATTTGACGGGAAACGATCATGTAATTTATGATTTCGACGGAACTGCTGCTGAATGGGGCACTCTGACGGCAGAGCAGAAAATGGAGTATATTAATCTTCAGGACACCATCAGAAATCTTAACGACGACGCTGGCGCTGTAGCTGCGGCAAACTACAGATATTACTGCGATAAGACCGGAGCTGAGATCAAGGATACAACCGGTGCAAGGATATCATATGCAACACCGTATGCGGCCATGGTTGCCGCGACAGATGACGCGGGCTTAGAGGCTGCAAAGGCTACTGCGAATACAGCGGGCGCGCTTCAGGGCGAGCTTACATATTCGGACGTCGGTGCAGTAACGGTCGGAAAAGACGGTACGATCTCGGTTACATACAACGGCGACCTCAAGTACCTCGCAAGGATCGAGCTTGCGGTATTTGACAACCCAGACGGTCTTAACGAAGCGGGCGGCACTAATTTTGAGCTTTCCACAGCTTCAGGCGACGCAAGAATAAAAAATCCCGACTCGGAGGGTGCAGGTCAGGTCAAGAACAAGTTCCTTGAAATGTCCAACGTAAACCTGGCAAACGAATTTTCGGATATGATCGTTACCCAGAGAGGCTATCAGGCTAACGCAAGAATGATAACCACCTCCGACTCAATGCTTGAGGAGCTTGTAAACCTCAAGAGATAATGACAGCTGATCCCTGACCCCATTTGTAATTACTGAACTGTAAATCAAATCTCTCTCAGCTTGACCCCGCGGGACGGCTGCGGCTGTCCCGTCCGGTCATAGCTTATATTTCAATATTCCCGATACGGAGAGTACACTAAGGGTAAAATATACCGAAAGGAATAACTATGATACAGCTTACCAGAATCAACGGAACGGAGCTTCTTGTGAACGAACAGTTCATTGAAATAGCCGAGCAGACTCCCGATACGGTGATAACCATGCAGAACGGTCACAGGTATCTTGTGAGGGAGTCCATAGAGGAGATCATCGGCAAAGTGAGAAACTACAGCCGCGAATGCTTTCCCGACTCCGTTAAATGAGACAGCAACGGCGTACCTTATAGGTAATCTGCCTTTCTATATAAAATAATTTTTGGAGGAAGTTTATATGAATATTTCCGGTATTATAGGCTTTGCCCTTGCTATTGGACTTATAGTATGGGGTATTACAACAGGCGGTGAGCTCAGCGGCTTCTGGGATCCCGCTTCGGTCGCTATCGTTCTGGGCGGTACAATAGGCGCATTGGTGTTTATTTACCCGGTGTCGGTTCTGACAAAGGTGCCGAAAATGCTTAAAGAAGCTTTTTTGCCAACGAAATACGATCCCGACAAGTACATAAACGATATGGTCGAGTACTGTAAGACCGCCCGTATGAAAGGTATTCTTGCTCTTGAAGAGTCGGCGAATGCCTGTCCCGATCCGTTTATGAAATCGGCTCTTATGCTCATCGTAGACGCTAACGATTCCGACAAGGTTCAGAGTATGCTTGACGACTCCATAAACTTCATATGCGAGCGTCACGAAAGCAATTTTGCGGTCTGGGTAAGGGGTTCGGCTATCGCTCCCGCCATGGGTATGATCGGTACTCTTATCGGTCTGATCAACATGCTTGCCAGCCTTGATCCGAGCGACCCGAACTCGGCGTCGTCCCTTGGTCAAGGTATGTCAACAGCCCTTATCACAACGTTCTACGGCTGTATCCTGGCGCACCTTATTTTTACTCCTATAGGAAACCTTTGTAAGTATAACCATAACAAGGAAATACTTTGTCTTCAGATAATTGAAGAGGGTACTCTCGCTATTATTTCGGGCGCTAACCCGCGTTACGTTGAGGAAAAACTGAGAATGATGCTTCCCGGTACTCATAAGCCCAAAAAGATGTCTTCAGCGTCTTCGGGAGACGGAGAATAATTGTTTCCGGCATATTATTGTGCAAAATTACTAAAATTGCAGCGAAAAATCTGTCGCGAAATTGTTGCCGTTTTTAAGAAATACGCTTTAATTTTCGGAAAAAATATGGTATAATTATTAAATCAAAATTCAACTTCCGATAAAAGGAGGGGGTACTTTGGCTAAGAAGAGGCAGTCGCAGGAAGAAGAAGGCGGAAGCTGGATGGACACCTACGGCGACATGATAACGCTTGTTCTTACGTTTTTCGTTCTGCTGTATTCAATGTCCTCCATGGATCAAAGCAAGTGGCAGTACATAGCCGGAGCTTTGTCAAAGGCAGACACCCAGCAGGATAACGTTCAGGTTCTTCTCGAACCCAATCCCGAAAACGATCCCAGTGCGATCTATGACAATGAGGTGCCCGAGGTTCAGGACGAGGCGGATATTGTTGACTTCGAGGACTTCTATATGTACCTTAAGCAGGTCATAGTATCAAACAAGCTTCAGGACAGCGTAAGCGTTGAAATGTCCAAAACGGGCGTCTATATGCGCTTCAGGGATAACATCTTCTTCGCGGGGGACAGCGACGTTCTTCTCGACGAGGGCAAATACATACTTGAGATCATCTCGGACGGCATCAGAAGCATCAACGAGAGGATAAAAGCCGTCAGGGTAGGCGGTCATACCGCAGGCTCGGCAAACTCCACGGTAAACGAGTGGAGGCTTTCCTCCGGACGTGCGGATTCGGTCATAAACTACATGATAAGTCTTGACGCCTGCGAGCCTGACAGATTTTCTTCGGCGGGTTACGGAAAGTACCGTCCCGTTGAGGATAATGATACCGAAGAGGGCAGACGGCAGAACAGGCGCGTTGAGATCGTCTTTATAAGAAACGACGTGGACTTTAGTGATCCCGAAGTCATTCAGGAGCTCTTCAATCTTGAATACGGCGCGAACTTCGTGCAGTACTCCGACGAGGACGGCTCCGTTCAGGGCGGGGACGATATCGAGGAAGCTATCCCCGATATTGACGACGGACGCAGCGACCCGGACAGGGTCTATATCTCAAAGGAGGACGCTCTCATGAGAATGAGAGAGGAATAAGCCGTATCCGGAGGCGCGCGGGGGCTTCCCGAGCATCTCCGATCGGATAACGGTATAAACGGAATATTTCCATTCCGGAAAGGATGGCTGCAAAAATATGGCTGACGTATTGTCGCAAAGCCAGATTGACGCGCTGTTGAACAGCTTCTCGTCCGAAGGAACAAAGGCCTTTGACGAGATAGAGGAACAGTCCAAGGAGCAGAAAATAAAGAATTACGACTTCAAGATGCCGAAAAAGTTTACCAAGGAACAGCTCAAGGTCATCGACGGCATCTTTGAAAACTACTCCAGAGTTTTGTCCTCTTATCTTACCGGTCTTATGAGAATCTACTGCAAGGTCGAGGTGCTTTCGATTGAGGAGCAGGTTTACTACGAGTTCAATAACGCGCTTCCTGACTATGTTATGATGTCAATGATCAATATGGGGATCACCGACGACGACGTAATGGAAACAAACTGCATTATGGAAATTTCCAACCCGATCGCTTTTTCAATGATGGACCGCCTGATGGGCGGAAGCGGAGCGTACGTCGAGCAGAACAGGGACTTTACCGAGATAGAGGTAGGGCTGTTCGCAAGCGTTATGGGTAAAATGGCAGGGCTTCTGAAAGAACCGTGGGGCACATACATAGACATCAATCCTACGATCACTACTATAGAAACAAACGCAAGAGTTATGCAGTCGATATCGCCAGATGAGGTTGTTATCCTGGTAGTGCTTGAAATGGAGATAAAGGACGTTAAAAATACTATGACGTTCTGCATCCCTGCGCTTAACCTGGAATCCATTATGGCGAAGTTCGGCGACAGATGGTCAAGGACTACCAAAAAGCTTGACCCGAAAAAGGAAAAAGAAAGGCGTGTCTCGCTTCTTGAAGCCATTAAGGATTCGGAGCTTAAAATTGACACCGTTCTGTGTGAAACGAAGCTTGACCTGTTTGATGTTCTTACGATGCAGGCGGGCGACGTTATCCCTCTTAATATGCCTATTGACAGCAATGTTACCGTCAAGATCGGAAGCAATATCTGGTTTGACGGCAAGCTGGGTATAAAGAACAAGAAAAAAGCTGTTAAAATAGACCACATATTCAAAGACCTGGGGAAATAAACTGCGCAAAATCTGAAAAGCAAATGCAGCACCTGAAAAACGCAGAACGGAAAGGAAGGTTACATATATGAGCGAGGAAAAGCTTACCATTGACGGTTTTGGCGATGTGGAAATGGACGCCATCGGCGAAATAATGAATATAACCATGGGGTCGGCGGCTACTGCTGTTTCAAATATGCTTTCAGCCAAGGTATGGATCACTACCCCGCAGGTGAAGGTTATCAGGTCGGAAGATCTGTCGTTTCCTGAGCTGGAACCGTCTATTATGGTCAAAATCAAATATACCCAAGGAGTTTCGGGCGAAAACGTTCTTGTCCTCAAGCAGAACGACGTTCAGCTTATTCTTAATCAGCTTATGGGTCTGCCGCTGGAGGTCAGCGACGATTTTCAGTTCGATGAAATGAATATTTCCGCAGTGTGCGAGGTAATGAATCAGATGATGGGCGCGTCGGCTACGGCGCTGTCGGAGATCATCGAAACAACGGTTGATATCTCCACGCCCGAGGCAGTCGTCCAAGAGGGCGGCGCTGACGCGGTAAGACAGGAAATATACGATCTTACAGGTCAGGATTTTGTCTGCACCGTTAAGTTCGATCTTACCATAGACGGAGTTATAAAGTCGGAATTTATTTCAGTGCTTACTATCAGCCTTGCCAAGGAAATGGCTGATAAAATGATGACAGGCTACAATAATATTATGGACAGCATTGAGGAGGCTGAGCCTGCTCCGGCTCCAGCGCCGGCGGCTTCTTCGGCTCCTGCGGGCGGCGGCGCGTCGATGTCCCAGGAACAGATAGAGGCTATGATGGGCGGAGGAACTGCTCCGCAGCCAGCGGCTCCTCAGATGCCGCAGCAGCCTGTGGGTGCTGTGCCTATGCCGGGAGTTCCCGCTGCGGGTGCAATGCCCCAAATGCCATACGGTCAGCCTATGGATCCGAATATGGCGGCTATGTACGGAGGATACCCTCCTCAGGGAATGTATCCTCAGATGCCTATGCAGCCCGCTATGCCTCCTATGAACGTTCAGCCTGTACAGCTCCAGAACTTTGCGGCGTATCAGAATGCTAACCTTAATCAGGATCAGAACGACAATCTGAAACTTCTGATGAACGTTCCGCTGAACGTTACGGTAGAGATAGGTTCGGCTGTCAAAAAAGTCAAGGAGATACTTGATTTCTCGCAGGGTACTATTATTGAGCTTGAACGTCAGGCGGGCGCTCCCGTTGATATTATCGTAAACGGAAACCTTATCGCCAAAGGCGACGTGGTGGTTATCGACGATAACTTCGCGGTGAGGATTACGGAAATAATCAAATCAAAATTTCTTGAGTCGCTGGGCGGCAAGGAATAAGCTCGAGTGAATTTTTGCACGGTGTACAGTATCGTGCAGGAAAGGCATGGGACTAACAGCTTCCGGCAGACCGCGGGGCTGTACCATAGATCAAATATTATATTCAGGGAAACGGAACCGCCCGACGTTCCCATGGGAAACGACAAAATACTTCCGAGGCGGAGAAACGGAGTTTTATTATGGATAAGAAAATTTTGCTTGTGGACGACGCTGCATTCATGCGAATGATGATTAAGGATGCGCTCACCAAAAACGGATATACAAATATTCTTGAGGCTGCCGACGGCGAGGCTGCCTGCGCTACATATGCAGCTGAAAAGCCCGACCTCATCATCATGGACATCACAATGCCCAACAAGACGGGTATTGAGGCTCTCAGAGATATCAAGGCTTCCGACCCCGGCGCTAAGATAGTTATGTGCTCCGCTATGGGTCAGGAATCCATGGTTGTTGAAGCTATCAAGCTCGGCGCTCTCGACTTTATCGTTAAGCCCTTTAAGGCGGACAGAATCCTCCAGACAGTTCAGAAGGTTCTGGGCTGATAAAATGGAAGCCTTTACCGTTATATGTGCTCTCCTCGGCATTATCGGACTGATCTTCCTTTCGCTTTACGCTGTGGGATGGCTTAAAAAGCGTCTTCACGGCGGGAGCTTCGGAAATATGGGTAACGCTGTCAGAATACGCGAATGCGTCAGTATTGCCGCAGATAAGCAGCTTATGATAATAACCGTAGGCAGTAAAACGATGCTGATTGGCGTAACGGTAAATTCCGTAAGCAGGATATGCGACCTTGACGAGTCGGATGTCGCGGCTTACGAAGCTGCGGACAGTCCTTCCGATAGCGGATTTTTACAAAGTCTAAAAAAGGCTTTTGCCGAAAGGAACGCCGCCGGAGCCGAGGCTGAAAACCCTGAAAGTGAAAAGGACGGGCGGAATGAAAAAAATGATTTTTAAAAAATTTGCCGCAGCGTCCGCAGGTATATTGTGCGCCGCGGCTATGGTTGTTTCGTTTCATGCCGTGACAGCTTACGCAGTTCCAAGTCCGGAGGAAGGCACAGGTTATGTGACGACCATACCGAACGTTGAGACCAGCGTACCACAGACAGAACAGACCCAGCCCGAGCAGACTGCTCAAACCGTGCAGACAGACCAAGACGGTCAGCCTGTTGAGGGAACCGCCGTTACAGGCGGGCTTCCCTATGACGAGCCAGTTACAGACGACCGCGGCACGGCGGACAATCTGCTGGATCAGTTTGGCATAAATGAAAGCTCTACAACGATCGACCTCATTATCCTGATCACAATACTTTCTCTTGCTCCGTCGATACTGATAATGATGACTTGCTTTACGCGCATCATTATTTCGTTTTCGCTGCTGAGAAACGCAATGGGAGTTCAGCAAACGCCTCCTAATCAGATAATGATCGGTCTTGCGCTGTTTTTGACCCTATTTATTATGAATCCGGTTATTTCGGATATGAACGAGGTCGCTTATGTACCATATAAGAACGGCGAGTATACGTCGGTAGAGGCGGTGCAGGCGGCGTCAGTTCCGCTGAAAAAGTGGATGCTGCAGCACACAAGCAATGACTCAATGAGTTTCTTCATGGGACTGACGGAAACGGAGGTCGAAGCTCAGACCGAGGAGGAGTTCGCCGAGGAGATAAGCTTTGTGGTGGTGGTTCCCGCTTTTATCCTCAGCGAGATCAAGATAGGTTTTGAGATCGGTTTCCTGCTCTATATACCTTTTCTTATAATAGATATTATAGTTTCCACGATACTGATGTCGATGGGTATGATGATGCTGCCGCCGACGACGGTCTCGATCCCGTTCAAGCTGCTGCTGTTTATTATGTGCGACGGCTGGACTCTCCTGATCGAATCGCTTGTCAGAGGCTTTAACGCTTAGGAGGTGCGGTTATGCTTACGGAATCGGTGATCCTGGAGGTTTTCCGCGAGGCGCTGATACTGGCGATAAAGCTTGCCGGACCGCTGCTGCTGATAAGCATGATTGTGGGTCTTGTTATTGCGATACTCCAGGCGGCGACTCAGGTTCACGAGCAGACGCTCACCTTTGTGCCGAAAGCCCTTACGATCGTAGTGCTTCTGCTTCTGCTGGCTCCTATGATGATAAGCTCCTGCAATGAATTTCTTATGCGGATATTTGAGCTTATAACACAGATCAGCAGCCAGAGACTTACGTAGTCCGCGGCGGAAAGGAGCGCGCGTGGAGTTCTTTACGGTTTTGTTCCGGAGCTTTGAGACCAATCTTCTGGTCTTTGCCCGGATGCTGGGAATATTCATTTTCAACCCGATTTTGTCGAGGCGGAATATCCCCACGATTGCAAAGGTAGTAGCTACTGTTTTTATTACATATATTGCCATACTTGTGATTCAGCCCGAGCCTGTCGACACGGGTACTCGAACCTGGGTCTATCTTATGATGATATGCCGCGAGACCGTGGTAGGACTTATTTTCGGCTTCATCACAGACCTTTTCTTCTACACCGTTCAGGTGGCTGGGGAGGTCATGGATATGCAGTCGGGTCTTGGCATGGCAAAGGTTTTTGACCCGGAATCCAACGTACAGATGTCGGTAATGGGCTCGTTCATCAGCTTTATGATGTACCTTTACTTCTTCGCGACGAACGCTCATCTGACTCTTATAAGACTTTTCATTATGTCCTACGACATAATTCCTATAGGGAGCGGCGGGTTCAATCCCGAGCTGGGATACGCTGTCGCATCCTACTTTTCCGTTGTGCTGGCTTTGGTAATAAAGCTTGCAATGCCTGTAATGGCGGCGGAATTTATTCTTGAATTCTGCATGGGCGTACTGATGAAATCGGTCCCCCAGATACAGATAATGGTCGTCAATATCCAGCTGAAGGTAGCGTTTGGTTTTGCAATGCTGTTTTTAATGGCTGTGCCGCTTTCGGACTTCATTGACGGTTACCTCGAAAAATGGCTTGAGGCTCTGGAGACGTTTATGTCTGTTATTCCCGCGGTTTAGTTCCGGATCAGAGGAACGCGGTGCGGAAGTGTTACGCAATTGATGACCAATAAATGAGATGACCCTTTCGGCGGCGCGGAGGCACTGCAAACGCGTGTCAGCCGGAAATACCTATAGATAAAGGAAGAATCCTATGGCTGAAGGTACAACAGGTGAGAAAACCGAGGAAGCTACCCCTCATAAACGCCGTGAACAGCGTAAAGAGGGCAACGTTATGCAGAGCAAGGACGTGGTCACCGCCGCGTTCATAATGCTGGCGTTCTTCATTCTGAGACTGACAGCAAAGCTCATGTACAGCTTCACAACAAGCAGCATGACCTATTGGTTTACGCTTGCGGGAGGCGGTATGGACGACAACGGCACACGTATTGACGGAATGGAAATAGCTCCCAAGCTTATTCTTGAGATAGGAAAGGTGCTGATCTTTACTGCGGGACCTCTTCTGCTGGCCTCACTGCTTATCCCTGTGATCGCCACCGGCATACAGACAAAATTTATTTTCTCGAAAAAATCCTTTCAGTTTAAGCTCAGCAAGCTCAACCCGATTCAGGGGATCAAAAAAATGTTTTCTGTAAGCTCCCTTTTTGAGCTTGCAAAATCCCTGATAAAAATGATAATCCTTATGGCTGTGGTCTACAGCGAGATACAAAGCCGTGTTGTGGACTTTGCAAGGCTTATGCAGCTTGACCTTATTTCAGGTCTGCTTTATGTTGCCGAAGCCATATTTGCCATATGCATGAAGATCGCAATGGTATTTGTGGCAGTAGCTGCGGTGGACTTCCTGTTCCAGAAATACAAATGGGAAAAGGACATGAAGATGACGAAGCAGGAGGTCAAGGAAGAATACAAGCAAATGGAGGGCGATCCCCAGATCAAGGGCAAAAGACGTCAGAAGCAGCAGCAGATGGCTATGAGCCGTATGATGCAGGACGTTCCGAGCGCGGACGTTGTTATAAGAAACCCTACCCACTTCGCGGTAGCGGTAAGATACAACGAAACCTCCGACAGGGCTCCCGTGGTGGTAGCCAAGGGTGCGGACAATATGGCTTTCAAGATAATAGAAAAAGCTGAGGAAAACGGAGTGTCGGTGGTTGAAAACGTTCCTCTGGCAAGAGGTCTCTATAAGGCAGTGGACGTTGGACGGGAGATACCCTACGATTTTTACCGTGCTGTCGCCGAGGTGCTGGCTTTTGTATACGACCTGAAGGGCAAGGCTCCAAATGGCATGGAGCCTGCAAAGATAGTTAATTATCCGAATTACTGATTATTGACCGCCGATACGGGCGGAGCCAGACTTCTATTTTCTGCTTTCTAACCTCTAATTTTTAAGAAAGGCAGGTTACGTTATACCGTGAAAAAAATATTGAATAACATGGTGACGGTATTCGTTATCCTGGCGATCTTCCTCATCATTATCCCGCTGCCCACATGGCTGCTGGATATGCTGTTTGTTGTGAATATCGCGCTTTCACTTGTTATTCTGCTTATTACGATGTATATCAAGGAGCCGCTGGAATTTTCGATTTTTCCCTCCATGCTTCTTATAACTACTATTTTCAGACTGGGTCTTAATATTTCATCGACCCGACTTATTCTGTTCCAGCAGGGCTATGCGGGACAGATAGTAAAGGCGTTCGGTCAGTTTGTTATGAAAGGCAACGCGCTTATCGGTTTCATAGTTTTCATACTGATAACTGTAGTGCAGATGCTGGTAGTAACAAAGGGTGCGGAGCGAGTTGCGGAGGTAACCGCAAGGTTTACTCTGGACGCTATGCCCGGTAAGCAAATGGCTATCGACGCAGACCTTAACTCAGGAATCATCAACGAGGACGAAGCCAAGCTCCGCCGCGCCAAAATTCAGCGCGAATCGGATTTCTTCGGAGCTATGGACGGTGCCTCCAAATTTGTAAAGGGCGACGCTACGTTCTCCATTGTAGCCGCCATTGTTAACCTTCTGGGCGGTGCGGTGGTAGGTCTAATTTTTGACGGAATGGAGTTTATGGACATTCTGTCCACCTACACCATTGCCACTGTAGGCGACGGTCTTTGCTCCCAGATACCGGCGCTTCTGATATCCACGGCAATGGGTATGATTGTTACCCGTTCCGCTTCGGAGGACAGCCTCAATATCGATATCAAGAACCAGTTTACCGCGCAGCCTCTGGTACTCATTATCGCGGGCATGGTAATGTTTGTAATGATGCTTATACCGGGCTTCCCGAAGCTTCAGCTTCTGGTTCTCGGTGCGATGCTTGTGGTTCTCGGGGTCATGCTTATGCGTACCCAGAGGGAGCTGGCTGCGGAGGCGGACACGACCGCTCAGGAAATGTCCGAAAACAGAGAAGCTCTCTCCGAAATGGAGTACTACAAGGACATCGACAACGTTTATAAGCTGCTTAACGTTGAACCTATCGAGATGGAATTTGGTTACAGCCTTATACCTCTTGCGGACGAGAGCTCGGGCGGCACGCTGATAGAGCGCGTGGTTATTTTCCGAAAGCAGTTTGCCATGGATATGGGTATGGTTTTCCCGTCGGTAAGAATGACGGATAACCAGCATATCAACCCTAACCAGTATGTTATAAAGGTAAAGGGCGAGATTGTGGCTCATGCAGAGATACTTATGGATCACTACCTTGCTCTCGACAGCGGAAGCGTTACAAAGGAGATCGACGGAATAGACACCGTTGAACCAGCCTTTAACATTCCGGCAAAATGGATACCCGAGCAGGATAAGCTCAGGGCGGAGATCGCAGGCTACACGCTTATCGACCCGACTTCGGTAATCATTACCCACCTGTCGGAAATAATAAAAAATTACGCTCACGAGCTGCTGTCAAGGCAGGATGTTAAAACTATGCTTGATAAGCTCAGGCAGACAAACGCTGCGGTGGTGGACGACATTGTGCCAAACATTGTTTCCCCCGCATATCTGCAAAAGGTACTGTGCCTGCTTCTGAAAGAAGGAGTGCCTATCAGGGATCTTCAGACTGTTCTGGAAACTATCGCGGACAACCAGTACAATATGAAGGATGTGGACATTACCACAGAGTACGTACGTCAGGCTCTGAAGCGCACCATTACCCGCCGCTTCTCGGACGGCGGTCAGATAAGAGTCCTTACCCTCGATACGGACACGGAAAACAAGATAGTGGCTTCCGTAAAGAAATCCGAGCAGGGTTCCTACCTTGCGATGGATCCTCAGACGATACAAAACCTTGTTACTGCTCTCAACGATCAGATAGAAAGAGTCAAGGATGTTGTTCCAATGCCTATCGTTCTTACGTCGCCTATTGTGCGTATCTACTTCAAAAAGCTTATCGACCAGTTTATACCCAATGTTACGGTGCTTTCGTTCAGCGAGATAGATAATTCAGTACAAATACAGGCTGTGGGAAATATCGCTCTCGACGCTGAAACGGCGGGAGTTTGATACCCGCAGGATGGGACGCAGGAACTGGGGGAGCATTCTCGGGACATTTGATATTATTCCTTTTTGTTCTTGCTTCCTGATTCTTAAATTCCTGCATCTAATAGGGCGGAGGTGAGTTCTGTGACCGGTAAAGCGGATAACGTAAAGGAAGAAAGAGCGCTTTTGCTGCTCAGGTACAAGGAGACCGGCGACAAGGGTCTTCGGAACCGCGTTATCATGACTTATATGAATATCGTCAAGTACGCCGCGCTGTCAACAAGGAATATGTACATAAAGTTCGCGGAAACCGACGACGTTATCAACGAGGCGACTATTGCCCTGATGAGCGCTATTGACAGCTTCGATCCCAAAAAGGGCGTGAAGTTTGAGACCTATGCTTCCATAAAGGTGAGGGGCGCTATTATAGATTTTATCAGGCGGCAGGATTTTATCCCACGCGGTATAAGGCGTTTTGCAAGAGATTACGACGCGGCTTATTCCGCTCTTTACGAGGAGCTGGACAGAGAGCCTACCGCAGAGGAAATGGCGGAAAGAATGAAGCTTCCCGTGGAAAAGCTTGAAAGCTGCACAGCTCAGGCTGCTGCGGCGCAAACTCTTTCTTTTGAGGAAATGGTCATGGACAGCGGCTTCGATATCGCAGAAAAGGCGGACGACGACGGAATGTGGTCGGCGGAGGCGGGAGTCCACAGGCAGGAAAAGCTCAGGTATCTTGCCGAGGCTATCAAGTCCCTGAAAGACAGGGAAAGACTTGTGGTCACACTTTATTACTACGAAAAACTTAGGTTTTCCGATATAGGGAAAGTTCTTGACGTTTCGGAAAGCCGGGTCTGCCAGATACATACGCAGGCTGTTCAAAAAATGAAAAAATATCTTGGAGATTATCTTAACTGAGGAGGCTTTAATATGCTCAGAGGATACTATACCGCGGCAAACGGCATAATCAACGAGCAGAGAATACTCAATGTCATCACCAATAACCTTGCCAACGCAAAAACGGCAGGCTATAAAGCGGACGAGGCTATTCCCACCACCTTTGCGGAGGAGCTGCTGCTCATCAATAACAGGCACAGCCAGACGGGTACTATCCGTTACCGCACTATTGACTACACCTATACCAATACGGAGCAGGGTTCCTTTGAGAACACGGGTTCGCGTCTTGATATGGCTCTTGTGGGCAACGTGTACTTCAATATCGAGGAACGCAGAACTGGTGAGACGCTTCTCAGCAGGAACGGTCAGTTCACCATAAACGGCGAGGGTTATCTTACCCTCGGTACTACGGGTTATGTTCTCGATGAAAACGGAGAGCGTATTCAGCTTGGCACAGCCGATTTTCAGGTTGACCGCTTCGGTGAGATAACCGCCGGAGACGGAAGAGTTTTCCAGCTGGGACTCAGCTACGTCGCTCCGGGGGCGGATGTGGAAAAAGTCGACGACAACCTTATGAGACCGTATGAGGACGCTCCCATAGGAAACCTTCCGGACGATATTTATTATCAGGTAAAACAGGGCTGGTACGAGCGCTCCAACGTTGACGTGGCGGAGGAGACCATTGCCGCCATGGATGCGCAGCACGTTTTCACAGCGTGCAGTTCTGCGCTCAAAATCGCAAACAGCATGAATCAGCTTGCGGCAAACGAGCTTGCAAGCATTAACTGAGCGTCACGGTAAAGCGGCAACCGTTTTTGGAATAAATTTGGAAAGGAACTGAAGCTATGAGCAATATAGGATACTACACCGCTGCCTCTGGCGTAATAAGCTATCAGTACGCTATGGACGTTACGGCGAACAATCTGGCAAACGTTAATACTTTTGGCTTTAAGGCGTCGAGACCGTCTTTCGCCGACCTCATCTATACGGAGAGGAACAACAACAATACCGAGACTCAGTTCGGTCACGGAGTAAGAGTGCAGAAGACAGACATGATGTTCGAACAGTCCCAGCTGAGGGAAACAGGCAGACCTCTCGATTTTGCAGCTTTGAACGAGGGTTTCTTTGCGGTACAAACTCCTGAAAACGCCGTTACCTACACTAAGGACGGCTCTTTCATAATCACAAAGGAAAGCGAAGCCGAGGACGCTCCGTGGCTTCTTTGCAACTCTTGGGGAGGCTGGGTGCTCGACTATGAGGGAAACCGCATAGAGGTGCCTTTTAAGGAAAACGCGCCTACGGAAATAGACGACGCGGCTCTTACGCAGATGATCGGCGTATACCGGTTTGAAAATCCCTACGGTCTGGATATGGTGGGGGACAACTACTATATCGAAACGGCTTCAAGCGGTCCTGCGCAGGCGGACGAGGGCGCTGGCAAAAAGCAGAGGTGGCTCGAGGCTTCGGGAACGAACGTGGCGAACGAAATGACGAAGGTCATTGAATTTCAGAGAGCTTATCAGCTCAATGTCAATATGGTAAAGACCCACGATGAGCTTGAAAATATCATAAACAATCTCAGAAACTGATTTTGAGGAAAGGATAAACCGGTATGGCGATAAAAAACATTGAACAGCTTCAGGATATGCATCTGGACGTTCTTAAGGAGCTGGGAAGTATAGGATCGGGAAATGCCGCAAGCGCACTTTCTGAACTTTTGCAGTGCAATACGGATATAGCCGTTCCGTCTGTTAAGGTTCTTGATTTCAGCGACGCGGTGAACTTTCTCGGCGGTCCCGAAAATATTGCGATAGGTATGCTCATAAGTATCAAAGGCGATATAACGGGAATGATGCTGTATGTTCTTCAGCAGTCCTTTGCAAGCAGAATGACAAAGGCTCTTTTTGGGTCGGAGATAGAAAATCTTCTTGAAATGAATGACATGGAAAAATCCTTTATTTCCGAGGTCGGAAATATTATGGGAGGCTCGTACATAAATGCGATAGCGGCTCTTACGGGAATGACTATAGACATTTCTGTGCCCGTAATGACCGTTGATATGGTCGGAGCAATTCTTAGCGTTCCGGTCATTGAATTCGCACAGGTCGGAAATAAAGCGCTTTTTATTGATGACAGCTTCAAGATAGACGGCGGCGAAATAAAAAGCAACATGATACTTGTTCCCGAGATGGAGTCTCTTGAAACTCTTTTCACAAGACTGGGAGTGAGTGGATAATGGCAAACACTGTTACAGTTGGCATTGCGGATTTGAACGTTGTAAAGTCACCCGACACGCTGGTTACATATGCCCTTGGTTCATGCGTTGGTATCTGTCTGTACGATCCCGACAAAAAGATCGCGGGGCTGGCTCACATTATGCTGCCGTTAAGCACGGAGGCTGCACAGGGAGTTAACAACAAGCGCAGATACGCCGATACGGGCATAGCGGAGCTTATCCAGAAAATGACTATGCTTGGTGCGAACAAGGCGCGTCTTACAGCCAAAATCGCCGGGGGAGCCCAGATGTTCAGTGTTAATTCAACGGTATTCAATATCGGCGAGAGAAATGTTGCGGCGGTAAAGCAAGTTTTAGCGTCCTACAGAATAAAAATTGTGGCGGAAGAAACGGGAGCAAATTTTGGACGTACTCAGTTTTTTCACGGAGATACGGGCGTAATGGAGATCCGCGCCGCAACAAGGCCTACAAAGATGTACTGATCCTAACTCGCAGTAAAAGTGCAGAAAAAAATCTCCTTAAAAATTATGTATGCAAATTTTTGCTTGATTTTTTGTACACTTTTTATCAGGGATCAGTATAAATTAAAACACAAAAGGGTATCGCTCCGGAGTGAGCGGTACCCTTTGATCTTGTTTATATCCACATAAGACAAAGACGCGCAAAGTCTTATGTAGCGTCGTTATGCAGACCGAAGCTGATGGACAGGGCGCTGTTTACTCTGGTCATAGCGGTGGGGTCGAGCTCGCCCATGCGTTCCTTAAGGCGTTTTTTGTCGATTGTCCTGATTTGTTCGAGAAGAACTATGCTGTCTTTTTGCAGTCCGCACTTGTCGGCATTCAGCTCAATGTGTGTGGGCAGCTTGGTTTTTTCACGCTGGCTGGTTATTGCTGCGGCAATGACTGTGGGACTGTGTTTGTTTCCCACGTCGTTCTGGACGATCAGCACGGGACGTATCCCGCCCTGTTCAGAGCCCACAACGGGGCTGAGGTCTGCGTAATAAATTTCTCCCCTTTTTACTGACACTTCCATACACTCCTATTTTACCGAGTTGCGGCTGCTTTGGAGCTGCCGCCTTATGGTATTATTGTTGACGGTTTTTGTGAAAATAATCACCGCTTACAATTTTTCATATTCGGCAAATATATTGGGACATTTCATTATATGCAGGGAGGGTTGTACGGGGTCAGCGCCGCGGCCGGTGAAGCAGATACGGTTCCGGGAGCTGTCATTGTCCTGCTAAATGTTTTTCTGCTGTTATAGTACTTATCGGCCTGCGGAGAAGTAAAAATACTTGAGCAAAACGGCAGGTGTGTGGTATGAGGTTTATTAGCCGAAAGATTTATGCCGGCTTGCAGACAGTTGGATATCATGCCGTAAGGTACATATCGAAAACCGCAGGTAAAGAGCCTGACGGAACTATACTATAGCGGTACTAATAATAACCGTTTTGTACAGGTACTACAACATAAAAAGGCTATGCGGACAAAACCGCATAGCCTTTGGCTTTATTAGTCTTACTTGTTGATCCTTGCTTCGAGAGCGTCAAGCTGCTTTTCGAGAGCCTGGGGAACATTGCCGCCCTTGTCGGAAATGTCCTCTTTGTAGTATCTTCTCATCTCTGCGATCTCCTTGGACCAAAGCTCCTTGTCAACGTCGAGAAGCTTATCCATGATTTCGGGAGTTACCTCGTCCTCTATGCCGGATACGTCGATATCGCCCTTCTTGGGGAGGTAGCCGATAGCGGTCTCCTCAGCGTCGATCTCGCCGTCGCAGCGCTTGATGATCCAGTCGAGAACTCTCATGTTATCGCCGAAGCCCGGCCAGATGAAGTTGCCGTTCTCGTCCTGCTTGAACCAGTTAACATTGAAAATCTTAGGCGCTTTGTCGCCAAGCTTTTCGCCCATTTCAAGCCAATGATTCCAGTAATCGCCTACATTGTAGCCGATAAAGGGCTTCATAGCCATAGGGTCGTGACGGAGCACGCCTACCGCGCCGGTAGCAGCCGCAGTAGTCTCGGAAGAAACAGCGGAACCCATATAGGTGCCGTGTACCCAGTCAAAGGACTGATATACCAGAGGCGTTGTGGAAGCTCTTCTTCCGCCAAAGATTATTGCGGAAATAGGCACGCCCTGAGGATTGTTGAACTCGGGGGAAATGCAGGGGCAGTTTTCCGCGGGAGCTGTAAATCTGGAGTTGGGGTGAGCAAGCTTTTCTCCGCCTGCTGTGAACTCCTTGCCGTTTACCTTAGCGCCTTTCCACTCGGTAGCGTTTTCGGGAGGATTCTTGTCAAGGCCTTCCCACCAAACGGTGTTTGTATCATTATTGAGAGCAACATTTGTAAAGATAGTGTTCTTCTTTGTGGAAGCCAGAGCGTTGAAGTTGGATTTAGCATTTGTTCCGGGAGCAACGCCGAAGAAGCCGTTTTCGGGGTTGATAGCGTAAAGTCTGCCGTCCTCGCCCTGCTTCATCCATGCGATATCGTCGCCGACTGTGAATACTTCATAGCCCTTAGCCTTGTATCCCTCGGGCGGGATAAGCATTGCAAGGTTGGTCTTTCCGCAGGCAGAGGGGAAAGCGGCTGTGATGTACTTAACTTCGCCGTTAGGCTTTTTCACGCCGAGGATAAGCATATGCTCAGCCATCCAGCCCTCCATTTTGCCCTGATAGGAAGCGATACGGAGAGCGAAGCACTTCTTGCCGAGAAGAACGTTTCCGCCGTATGCGGAGTTGATGGACCAGATGGTGTTGTCCTCGGGGAAGTGTACGATATATCTGTTTTCAGGATCAACCTGAGCTTTGGAATGGAGACCTCTTACAAAGTCGTTGGACTCATCTCCAAGGTTCTCAAAAGCAGCCTTGCCCATTCTTGTCATGATGTTCATGTTAAGAACAACGTAGATAGAATCTGTAAGCTCAACGCCCACTTTTGCGAGGGGAGAGCCGATAGGTCCCATGGAGTAGGGGATAACGTACATTGTTCTGCCCTTCATAACGCCGTCGTAGAGAGGGGTCAGCTTAGCGTACATTTCCTTTGGATCGCACCAGTTGTTTGTAGGACCTGCGTCCTCTTTGCGTCTGCTGCATATGAAAGTTCTGTCCTCAACACGTGCAACGTCGTTGGGGCGAGTTCTGTGGTACAGGCAGCCGGGGAGTTCGTCCTGATTAAGCTTATACATTTTATCCCAGCTGTCGTCGGGGAGAGAGCATACCTCTTCCGTAAGAGCGTCAAGCTGTTCCTTAGAGCCGTCGATCCAAACGACCTTTTCTGGCTTTGTGAGCGCGATCATTTCGTCGACCCACTTGTTGACATTAGGGTTTTTTGTAAGTGACATAAATTTACAGCTCCTTTAAAAATAATATGAAACGAAATTCGGATATTTTTGTTGCAAAAACCTTGATTTCGGGAATAAAACGGCAAAAATATTCAAATTTCCCACAAATACTATTATATACCAAAGCGGTCAATAAGTCAATTAAAAATTTGTTAAAAAACACGGCTGTACTTTAATAAAGCAATAAATCAAAAGAGAGGCGGAAAGCCGCCCCTCTTGTCTTATATTATCTGAGCTTTGAGCCGTTGGGGATATCCTTGTCAACGAAAATAACGCGCGCGTCCTCGCCAACGTCGGCGGCAACTATCATTCCGTTTGACTCAACTCCGCAGAGCTTTGCGGGAGCAAGGTTCGCAACGACAATTACTTTCTTTCCGATCAAATCTTCGGGAGCGTACCATTTGGCTATTCCCGAGACAACCTGACGTGTTCCGAAGCCGTCGTCCAATTGCAGACACAAAAGCTTTTTTGCTTTAGGTACTTTTTCGCAGGATTTTACTTCAGCGACCCGCAAGTCTACCTTGCCGAAATCATCTATCTTAATGGTTTCGGAAATCGGCGCAAGATTTGCCTTGTCTTCGTCCTCGGACTTCGGTGAGTTCTTTAAAAGTATAGCGTTAAGCTCCTCGGTCTCCTTATCGATATCCAGACGGGGGAAAAGCACCTCTCCCTTATGGACGGTAACATTTGCAGGCAGCACTCCGAATTTTCCTGCGTTTCCGTAGGTTATAAGGTTTTCTTCAGCGCCTATCTGTTCCCAAACCTTAGGCATTGTGGTGGGCATAAAGCAGGACAGCAGGGTAGTGGAAATTCTTATTGATTCCAAAAGGTTATAGAGTACCGTTGCAAGTCTTGCCTTTTTATTTTCGTCCTTTGCAAGTACCCACGGTGCGGTCTCGTCAATATACTTGTTGGCTCGGCTTATTACCTTGAATATCTCCGCAAGAGCATTGTTAAGCTGGGTTTCGTCCACATATCTGTCAACGCTGGTACGGAGATTTTCCGCCATTGAAATAAGCTCATTGTCGAGATCGTCAGTCTCGCGGTCTGCGGGGAGAGTTCCGTCAAAATATTTTATAACCATTGCCACGGTGCGGGAAACAAGGTTGCCCAGATCGTTGGCAAGGTCGGAGTTTATGCGGTCTATCATAATTTTGTTTGAGAAAGAGCTGTCCGAACCTAAAGCCATTTCACGCATAATGTGATAACGGATAGAGTCCGCGCCGTAGCGTTCTCCCAAAACGAACGGGTCTACAACGTTGCCGAGGGACTTGCTCATCTTCTGACCGTTAAAGGTTATCCAGCCGTGTACTGCAAGGTGCTTAGGCAGGGGCAGGTCAAGAGCCATAAGGATAGCCGGCCAGATTATTGCGTGGAAACGCATGATGTCCTTAGCTACCATGTGGACGTCCGCAGGCCAGAATTTTTCATAATCGCTGTGGGCGGAATTTTCATAGCCCAGCGCCGTGATGTAGTTGTTTAGAGCGTCTATCCATACGTATACAACGTGCTTTTCGTCAAAGGTGACGGGTATGCCCCATTTAAATGTGGTTCTCGAAACGCACAGGTCTTCAAGTCCGGGCTTGATAAAGTTGTTTACAAGCTCCTGCGCCCTTGTTTTGGGTCGGAGGAAATCTGTTTCAAGCAAAAGTTTTTCTATACGCTCCGCAAAGGGGGACATTTTAAGGAAGTAGGCTTCTTCTCTTGCTTCCTTGACCTCGCGGTGGCATTCGGGACAGCAGCCGTTTTCATCAAGCTGGGATTCCGTCCAGAAGCTTTCACACGGGGTGCAGTACTTGCCCTTGTATTCGCCTTTGTAGATATAGCCTTTGTCGTACAGGTTCTTGAAGATTTTCTGTACAGCTTCCACGTGGTAATCGTCGGTAGTGCGTATATAGCGGTCGTAGCTGATGTTCATATACGACCAGAGGTTTTTAAAAATTTTAACGATATCGTCAACGTACTGCTGAGGGGTAACTCCTTTTTCAGAGGCCTTTTCTTCTATTTTCTGACCGTGCTCGTCGGTTCCCGTAAGGAACATAACGTCATAGCCCTGCATACGTTTGTAGCGCGCAATCGAGTCGCAGGCAACGGTGGTATAGCAATGCCCGATATGGGGATTTCCCGAGGGGTAGTAAATGGGCGTGGTGATGTAAAAGGTTTTGTTTGACATTTTGTATTCCTCCAAATGGTATATTTTAAACAAACGTTAATACAGCGAAAATTGAAATTATCAGAGCTGCCAGAGCGCGGCAACAGATAAGGCGTATTATCTTTACGGTTTACGGTTTACAGTTTACGGTCACGTCAGCTTTGCAGACGGCCGTCGGGCATATAGTAAACGGTCAATTCGGGTTTCAGGCAGGCTCCTTGCTTGCGCCGCACAGTTATATAGTTTGCACAGTCTGCGAGGATACGCCGTTTTTTATCACGGATATTCTTTGAGCAGGTCGGTCAGCAAATAAATAAAGCCTCCCGCCGCTAAAGCAAGATATAAATATTATGCACTATACCGCGCCGATAAATAATCCGTATAGCAAAAGCAAGTATCATTGCAAAAACAGTTCTCAAAGAGGATTTAAGCAATCTTCCCGTGACAGACGCTTCTTTAAATTGCTGCGTTTTAACATTATTATACATCAAAATGCGCGGCTTGTCAAATATAGCTAAAGGAATATAGTACAGAAGATGAAAGAATTTGGTCTATATGTTATACCTCAAATGCAGGGCGCAAGTTTTAGTTATGTTGTTCGGGCTGACCGCAAGCAGATTGTAACTTCGCGGAAAAGTCTGAAAAAAGGCAAAAAAATATGCAGGACATACGCCCTGCATTTAAATAAATTGAGATAAAGAAAATATGTGTAGAACAAAAGAAAGGAGACAACAAAACGGATGTTAAACTAATTAATGTATTAGACGATTTCTAACATCATTATTATTATAACCCATTTACTGCCCGCCGTCAACAGGTTTTGGCAAGATTTTTTCATTTTGTATACATGCACAATTTGACATGGGATTATTTGTGGGATTTGTGCTTTTTGCTTTAAAGCTGCTGTTTTGCAGCGGAATATATGGTGTACCGAAAGCAAAATCGGCAAAAAATAACACAATTCAAAAAATTACAATTAAATTTTATTGTATCACATTATTTGCACATTGTCAAGGGGTTTGTGCATATACGTTAAATTAAATTTCAGGAAATATTTACACGGCGTAATCGGCGGACTTATCCGCCGGAGCGGCATCGTCAGGCTCGCCGCGGTAAAGCAGCTTCATTACTACCGGGGTTATAATGGAGGAGCATATTATCAGAAGAATGACCGAGGTAAAAAACACCGGCTCCATAAGTCCTACGGCAAGACCTTTCTGCGCTACTATCAAAGCCACTTCTCCGCGGGTCATCATGCCCACGCCGATCTTGAAGCAGTCTCTTCCCCTGTAGCCGAACAGGCGGGATATTCCTCCGCAGCCGACAATCTTCGTTACAAGCGCCACAAGCACAAAGCATACCGAGAAAAGCAGAAGCGAAGCGGTAAGTCCGGAAAATTCCGTTTTAAGACCGATACTCGCAAAGAAAACAGGTCCGAATATCATATAGGAACTTATGTCCATTTTTTCGGCTATGTACTCCGAGTCGCGCAGGTTGCAGAGGATTATTCCCGCCACATATGCGCCTGTGATATCGGCTATTCCAAAATATTTTTCAGCCGCGTACGCCATTGCAAAGCACAGGCACAGTCCCAGTATCGGTATGCGGCGCTGGTGAAAGTAACGCTTGTCGATAAGTTTGAACACTTTATATATAATGAATCCTACGACAAGAGCAAAAGCAAAGAAAAGAACGGTGTTTATAATTACCTGCATGGAGTTGGATTCGGGGCTTTTGAAGCCGATGACAAAGGTTAGTACTATAATGCCTATAACGTCGTCAATGATCGCCGCGCTCATGATGACCGTGCCTACCTTGCTTTTTAGCCTGCCGAGCTCGCGCAGTGTCTGGACGGTTATTCCCACCGATGTGGCGGTCATTATCACGCCGGTAAAAATCGCTTTGTAAAACAGATCCGAGCCTGCGGGAGAAAAACCGTAAAAGCAGGAGTACAGAAAATATCCGCCGAAAAGGGGCACCGCAACGCCCATGCAGGCTATGACAAGAGCTACGGGTCCCGTGTGGAGAAGCTCTTTGAGGTCAGTCTCAAGTCCTGCGTAAAACATAAGCAGGAGCACGCCTATTTCTGCGAGCTGAGCTATAAAGTCGGACTGCCCCACCAGTCCAAGAACCGAGGGCCCTATTATAAGTCCCGCTACAATCTCTCCAACCACCTGCGGAGCTTTCAGCTTTTTAGCCAGCAGTCCGAAAAGCTTTGCAAAAAGGATTATTATTGCCAGATCCCTGAAAACTTCAATTTTCATAAATTCACCTCAAGCATTACTGCACACATTATATATAGTATTTTGCGGAGAAAACCGTCCGCATAAAAACCAATGCATTTTATTATATACCCGCTTTTTCACAAAATCAACATAAATTTTGTTACTTTTTTGCGGCACGCTTTTTGGTTTTTGAGCCAAATTTTTTAGCAATTTAATGTATAATTCGGCATATTTTGTGCATAATTTATACAGCAGATGGCAAATTCGGCATAATTCGTTGTGCATTGCTACAAATCGGAAAATTTCTCTTGACAAACGGATTGAATCGTAGTATACTAAATAAGCTGACTCGCGGAGAGGCGGACAGGCGCTGAAGAAAAAGTTTAAAAAACTTTTGAAAAAGTACTTGACAAACTGAAATGCTTGTGATATAATAGACAAGCGTTCCGCAAAGGAAGCGAATGGAATCTTGAAAATTGAACAACAAACGAACCTGAAAGAATGGAAGAAGAACCCTG
>CAJUHS010000002.1 GCA_910586535.1 uncultured Oscillospiraceae bacterium | reverse complement strand
TTCTGATTGTTTGGGTTGGTTTTCTGCGGCTGGATTGTAAGGATTTTTTTATGGAATGCTATAAATTTTGAAATTCCGTCAAACGACGTAAAATAGGGAGTTTTTAAAAAATATTAAAAATGGTAAATTTTGAAAATATTTACTCCATTTTGCGCTACTTCTGAGCACATTTATAGTACGTCAGGGTCTCGCCCTTGTATTCGACAGGCGGAGGATCAATATTTTTCAGTTCCTCCTCAGTGTAGGCGGGAACGGAAATTCCCTCCAGAACGGGGTAAAAATCATGTCGGCAGTTCCAGCCTTTCAGACCCGCACCGGTGCCGTATCCCGTCGTTTCCGCAAGTGACTTGTATTTTTGGGAATTCCTCGAAAGAGAGTACCAGCCGCCCTGCCATTCCGCATGATCGGGACGTGCCCCCGCATGAGCTGTGACCTCAACAATATCGGTTTCAAGCTCTGCGGCATTGTGCTCGGAAATCTTTCCGGTCATCTGAGAAACGCCCGTCAGCGCGGCTCTGCGGACGGCAACATCGGCGTGATTAACGCGTCCCGTCTCATAGTCAACAAAGCGCAGACCGCTTTCCACAAGCGACCCCACAGCGCGGCGTATGGCGGTACCGTAATCAAAAACGCCCGTCGACACCTGCATTTGTGCAAGGTCGAGAGCGTCCTGATAAGCCTTTGCGATCGGTTTGAACGAGATCGTCCCGTCTGGATTTTTCATGCAGAGCCCATTGACCGCGTGAAATTTTTCAGTTCGTTTTCCGTTTTAGCGATTTGTTCTGGAATTGAACCGCACTATATATGCAATTTAAGTTTCCGCAAACTGCGAGTTATAGAGCGCGGCATAGAATCCGTCCTTTTCTATAAGCTGATCATGAGTACCCTGTTCCGTGATGTCGCCGTCCTTCATTACAAGAATGAGATCCGCGTCGCGTATAGTGGAAAGGCGGTGCGCGATAACAAAGCTTGTTCTGCCTTTCATAAGATTGTTCATGGCCTTTTGTATGCGTATCTCTGTGCGTGTATCAACGGAGCTTGTCGCCTCGTCAAGAATGAGTATCTTATTGTCCGCAAGAATAGCCCGCGCGATAGTCAGAAGCTGCTTCTGACCCTGTGAAACGTTGCCCGATTCCTCGTTCAGCTCGGTTTGGTAACCGTCTGGAAGCGTTCTTATGAAGCGGTCAACATGGGCAGCCTTTGCGGCGGCTATGACCTCATCGTCGGTGGCGTCGAGTCTTCCGTAGCGGATATTCTCCATAATAGTTCCGTTGAAAAGCCATGTGTCCTGCAAGACCATACCGAAAGCTTCCCGCAGAGAGCTTCTTTCAAACTCGCGGATATCGTGACCGTCTACTTTTATAGCGCCTCCGTTCACGTCATAGAACCTCATCAGCAGTTTTACCATTGTTGTCTTTCCCGCTCCCGTAGGACCTACGATAGCTACAGTTTGCCCCTTTGCAATGTCAGCGCTGAAATCGCTTATAATTATCTTGTTCGGGTCGTAGCCGAATTTAACATGCTCAAATTCGACATTTCCCTCTATCTTTTCCGGAGCAACAGGATTCTCAGCGTTGTTTTCCTCCTCGTCCTCCTCAAGGAATTCAAACACCCTTTCCGCAGCCGCAGCCATTGACTGAAGCATATTGGAGACCTGCGCTATCTGAGTTATAGGCTGAGTGAACTGTCTGACATACTGAATAAACGCCTGAATGTCTCCTACTGAAATAGAACCTCTTGCCGCAAGCCATGCGCCGATTACGGCTACTCCAACATAGCCCAGGTTGCCCACGAACTGCATGACGGGCTGCATCATTCCCGACAAAAACTGCGACAGCATTGCCGACTTGTAGAGTATGCGGTTGTCCCGCTCAAATTCCTCAAGGGAGCGTTCCTCACGGTTGAATGCCTTTATGACAAGGTGTCCGCCGTAGACCTCCTCAACCTGACCGTTTACATGACCCAGATACTCCTGCTGCTGTTTGAAGTATTTCTGTGATTTCTTTACAACAAGCATTACCAGAACAGTGGATATTGGCAGTATCAACAGCGCCATAACAGTAAGCATACCGCTTATGGAAAGCATCATCACCAGTACGCCTATGAGAGTCGTTACGGAGGTTATGAGCTGGGTAATGCTCTGGTTAAGGCTCATGCCCAGGGTGTCAACGTCGTTGGTAACCCTTGACAGTACCTCGCCGTGAGTGTTGCTTTCATAGTATTTCATAGGTATGCGGTGAATCTTTTCGGAAATGTCTTTACGCATACGGTAGGTCATTTTCTGGGACACACCCGACATCAGCCAGCCCTGAACGAACATGAACGAGCCGCTGAGAACATACATACCCATAACGGTGAGAAGTATCTGCGCTATTTTGTCAAAATTCACGCCGCTTCCGCCGCTGACCTTGCTGACAAGTCCGTTGAAGATTTCGGTAGTTGCGCCGCTGAGGACTTTCGGTCCCGCGATATTGAATATTGTACTGCCCACAGCAAATATCATTACCGCGATTATTGCCGCTTTAAATGGCTTGACATATGTTAAAAGCTTGCGTAGAGTACCCTTGAAATCCTTTGCTTTTTCCATGGGAGGACCTCCGGGGCCGTGGGGACCATGCGGTCCGTGCCTCGGACGGCTTACAGGTCTGTTGTTTTCCGGCATATCATTCAGCCTCCTTTCTGTTGATGTCCGAAGTTTTTCCCCGCTTAAGTTCGCTTTCCGAAAGCTGGGACGAGGCGATCTGCTCATATATCTCGCAGCTTTCGAGCAGATCCTCGTGAGTACCCATTCCAGCGATCCGACCCTCGTCAAGGACGATGATCTTATCCGCATGAAGAATGGTACTAATGCGCTGTGCAACGATTATCACCGTTGAGTCAGCGACCTGTTCAGCAAGAGCCTTTCTCAGAGCCGCGTCGGTCTTGTAGTCCAGCGCGGAAAAGCTGTCGTCGAAAATGTATATCTTAGGCTTTTTTACCACGGCTCTTGCAATGGAAAGCCTTTGCTTCTGTCCGCCCGAAACATTGGTACCGCCTTGAGATATGGGGCTTTCATACTTTTCGGGCTTGGCTTCGATAAAATCGGTGGACTGAGCTATTTCCGCAGCTTCGCGGAGCTGTCCGTCGGAAGCGCTCTCGTCTCCGAAACGGAGGTTTGATGCAATAGTTCCGCTGAACAGAACGCCCTTTTGGGGTACAAGACCGATATTTTCACGCAGGTAATGCTGAGAGAGATCGCGGACGTCCGTGCCGTCGATAGTTACCTTTCCCTCAGTAACGTCGAAAAATCGGGGAATAAGATTTATCATCGTTGACTTTCCGCTGCCCGTGCTTCCAATAACAGCCGTGGTCTCGCCGGGATTGGCGGTAAAGCTTATGTGGTGCAGTACCTTTTCCTCCGAATCGCCGTAACTGAACGAAACGTTCTCAAAAGCCACCCTGCCCTCGGTAATTCCGGAATCGGCTGCGTTAGCCTTGTCGTCTACGGACGGTTCGGTCTCAAGCACGTCACTGATACGTTTCGCCGAAACGGACGCTCTCGGCAGCATTATGGACATCATAGTCAGCATAAGGAACGACATTACTATCTGCATTGTATAGGTCAGGAAAGCTATCATGTCGCCCACCTGCATTTCGCCGTTGTCAATACCCTTTGCGCCGAACCATACTATAAGAACGCTTATACCGTTCATTATCAAAGTCATGAAAGGCATCATAACCGTCATCACGCGGTTGGTGAAAAGCTGTGTGCGCATAAGGTTTTTATTTGCAGTATCAAAACGCGCTTCCTCGTGTTCCTCGCGGCTGAACGCCCTGATAACCGGAAGTCCCGTAAGTATTTCCCGGGTGACAAGGTTGAGGCGGTCGATAAGCTTCTGCATAATTTTGAACTTCGGCATCGCGACCGACATAAGCACCGCTACCAGCGCAAGTATAGCCGCAACCGCAATGAAGATTATCCAGCCCATTCCCGTGCCTGTGCGTACTACCTTGATAACGCCGCCGATACCCATGATAGGCGCGTACAAAACCATACGCAGTATCATAACGATTACCATTTGTACCTGCTGTATGTCGTTTGTGGAGCGGGTTATCAAAGAAGCTGTGGAAAACTTATCCATTTCTGCATTTGAAAAAGAAATTACCCTGCGAAATATTTTTTCGCGGACGTTCATTCCGAACAACGCGCCCAGCTGCGCCGCGATAAATCCGACCACTATTGTAACTATCATTATCAGTAAAGACATTCCCAGCATTTTGGCGCCCGTACCGAAAATGTAATTCATTCTGAGAGCGTTCATATCAGTGCCATGAGCTTCAAGCTCGCTTCGGGCGAAGCCTATCGCCATTTGTGAAAGCATAACGTCGCTGTAGCCTGCAAACTGCTTTTTTATTTCATCGATCATCGGAGCGCGCTGTTCCCCGGGCAATGCAAGAAGCGCGTCCACAACGGTCATTCCCTCGGGAAACTGTACTCCATCGGGGAGCATTGAGCTGTCCGCGTTTTCAAGAGCGTACACAACCGCCGCGGGGTAAGTAACGGCTTCTTCGGCAAGTGCTTTAGCGTCTTTGCCGGAAACACTTATAAGTCTTGCGGAATTGCCTCCGTGTTCATAGTCGTACCATTCTTGAATATTGTCGTCAAACATAAGCAGCTTTTCAAAGCTTTTTCCGCTTATTTCGTCAAGAGCCGCAGTCTCAACGCCGCCCTGCTGTATGCCAATGTCCACAATGTCGGAGGTGTACTGAGGCAGCGCAAGGTCGCAGAAAGCCTGAACTATCAGCAGCGCCACTATCAGCGGTATCCACATTGCGGATTTGCCGAGGTGTTTAAGCATTTTTATCATCTGACCGATCCTCCTTGTCATAAATATATTCAGACATAATGTTAAGCAATTCGTTGTAGAGGACGTTGAATTTCCGCAGATGCTCCTCTCCCATTTTTTCGCTTATGTGCTCCATAAGTCCGATAAACCTTTTGTGAGCGGTATCAAGAAGTCTTTCGCCGTTTTCCGTCAGCCTTACCATAGTGCTGCGGCGGTTAAAAGCGTTCACGCGGCGTTCGATAAGACCGCGCTCCTCAAGGGATTTGAGCATTCTAGACACTGCCGGAGGGGTCACCTCCAGAGCCGCGGCAATGTGCGAGACCGATATGCCGTCCTCAGTATTATTCTCGCTGATAATGTTCATAGTGCAGAATTCGCTGTGCGAGACTCCGAGCTTAGACGGCAGGTGTACCATAAGCTGTCTCATTCTGTGAAATTTTTCAGCAAGCTCAAAATCTTCCACCGTACCTCCGTTTGCGTTCATTCAGGCTTCACTCCTATCGTTTAAACTCTTAACATTGTTATCTGTTATGTATTATACCACGTCTGTTTTTGTTGTCAATAGACAAAAGAAAGTTTCATCGTTTCAACACATTGTACAAATTTCGGAAAATTTTGTTAATGATTTATACATTTTTACACTTTTGCTTTACATAAAGCTAATACTAATTACCAATTAAAAAGTGTATAAGAGATAGTAGAATAATCTGCTCACCACACCGCAAAAAACAAAGACCAGAAACGCCGAGCAGTAAAGAGATATGTCCGTCAAAGCTTTAAATCAGTGCTTTTTTGCCTTGCCTTTTGCTTTTTGGGGGAGCGGCTTCATTTGCTTTTGGCGGGTCTGCTTTCCCTGCTGCCTCATGGTATGCGTCAAGGACTTCTTTCTTCCGTTCAAGCTGCACGTCCACATATTGCGCTGTGACTGCTTCAAAATTCATAGACAGCCCAAGCGATACGCCGATACCCGCAAGCGTATGTTTCAAAACTTCGCTCACTGTGTAGAAGTCGCCATTATGCGGATTTAGCTCATCTGGTAGAGCGCCACCTTGCCAAGGTGGAGGTAGCGGGTTCGAGCCCCGTAATCTGCTCCATTTTTCTTTATTAGAGTAAGGCACTATAGCCAAGTGGTAAGGTGGGGTCTGCAACACTCTGATTCCACGGTTCAAATCCTGGTGGAGCCTCCAAGCGGGGGGGCCACTGATATGAAAGGTTATCTCGTTAAGAGGTGACTTTTTTATTTTTAGAAATCAACCGCAGGTTGTGTTTGAGCGGTTTTTTCATAAACATATATACAATTGTTTTTATATGCAGCGTATGATATAATCCCAAATAGAGCATAAGAATTATGCTCATACTAATCACTTATTAAAAAATGTATAAAAAATTAAGTTAAAATTTACATATATGATTTTAAAGCAGATTTTTATTTACATTTTTAATTAGTGATTAGGATTAAAAACTATTAGGAGGAAGAATTATGTTTGATCAAGTTAATTTCGGCAAAAGGCTCAGGATGTTCCGCGAACGGAAAATGTTGACTCAGAAAGAGGTTTCCGTGAAAGCAGGTGTTTCCGAGCAAGCGGTTTCAAAATGGGAAAACGGGATATGTCTGCCTGATATTTACAATCTTAAGCTGCTTGCGCGCATTCTGAACGTTTCGGTCGACTGTTTGCTGGACACCGAAAACGACGGAAGCGAAAAGGTGGTTGATACGATAAAAGTCGGGGAAGCGGTTTTTGAGATAGTGGAAAAGCCAGAGACTGTCTTTGCAGGAAAAATGTTTTATGCAAAGGATTTTACTGATATTTCGGATTTCAATTCGGCAATCGACGCTTTTGCGGCAGACGGAGAGGCTTCCGTATACGATATGATCACGGACGCGGTACTTCCTGTCAGTGACATTCATTTAAGCGTGAACTTCTGGCTCAGCGGAAAGAAACGGGCATACGGCTTTGTGCGCGAAGTCTCCGGCGAAAATCAGTCCGAGGGCGTTGATATTTACAAAATGCCCGCTTCGCTGTATATACGCGCCCATACCGACAGATCCGCCGCGCAGCTTCTGTCAAAGGAGCAGTGTGAAATATGGGAACTCTTCTCCTATATCAGAGAGTATTTCATGCCCGCTCACGGCTTTAAAATGGCGGATAACGGCGCGCAGGAGCTTGAGGTATTCGATACTGCCGAACATAAATCGGGATATGCCTATATGCCTGTGCAGAGGTGCTGATCTGAACTGTGACATAAAGTAAATTATTGCACAGAATTTTTGCTTAGAGATGTAATAAATTCTCCTCGAAATGGCACACTATTTTCAGTAACGTTCGAGAATAACGTGCGGGAGGAGAATTATCATGAAAAGTAAATTTAATAAATTTGCTGTCGGAACTATTGCTGTATGCGGCTTAGCGACTGCGGGACTGCTTGCGGCTCCCGGAATGGTTTTGAAAAGCGTTCCTACAGCGACGGTGGTCAAGGTGGAAAAAGTAGAACACGTTGACACCGTTTCGCTGTCAGGAACAATAATGAGAAATTTTACCAAGGAGGAAACATACGTCCAGACCTATGTTGCCGAGCAGGACATAAGCAGAGTAGAGATAGGTCAGACCGCGGAAATAACCGGCGACGCTTTTCCCGGTACCGTGTATATCGGTACGGTTGACAGGATATCAGACACAGCTTCAAAGGTGCAGTTCGGAAACGTTCAGAAAACAGCTGTGGAGGTAAAAATTAAGATCGACAGTCCCGATGACATTCTGAAACAAGGCTACACGGCTTCTGTAAAGCTTATAACCTCTGAGCCAAGTACTATGAGCCTTGTGCCATATGAGGCGGTCAATCAGGATGATAACGGGGAGTACGTCTACATTCTCAGAGATGGTAAAGCGGAAAAGCTTTACGTTGAAACGGGAGCCGAGCTGAGCGGAGGTATTGAGCTGAAAACCACTGTTTACGACAGTGAAAAGATCATTACTGTGGACGAGCTTGTTGAAAACGGCGGAGCTGTTAAGCTGGCGGAACAGGAGCAAGCCTATGACTGATATAATCCGCAGCGGTTTCCGCTGTCTTTTCCGCAGTAAACTCCGTTCCTTTCTCACTATCGCGGGAATAGCTGTGGGCGTGATGTCGGTAGTGGTGGTGTCCTCCATAGGCGAGATAGGAAAAGCGTCTATAAACAGCGAGCTTTCGGGTATGGGTATGGACAGTCTGGTGGTCTCCGTCCAGTCGGGATCGGTAAACAAGCTTACTGAAGATGAGCTTGACAGGATAAAGTCGCTTGATACCGTGGAAAACGCAATGCCTCTCATGAGCATTATCACAAACGGAGAAATAAAAAATGACAGAGTTACTGTCATGGCATGGGGCGTGAACGAGGACGCTGATAATGTTATCGATCTTGAAGTGACACACGGCAGGCTGCTCAACAGGGGAGATATCCTTGAAAAGAATAATGTGTGTGTTATTGACGAGGCCATAGCTCTGGAGCACTACAAAAGGACAAATATCGTAGGTAAGGATATTATGATAAACATCGGGGGCATTCCCACGGAATTTGAAGTAGTGGGAGTAGTCAAAAACGGTGTAAACACTTTACAGAATATGCTTGGAGGCTTTATTCCAGACTTTGTGTATGTACCATATTCTGTAATGCAGTCAGGTCTCGGAAGAGATAATTTCGACCAGATAACCGTAAAACTTGAGGACGTCTCCCGAAGTGCGGAAACAGCCGCTGCAGTAGAGACCGTTCTTGCAGCTGACGGCAGCGATTTTTCCGTGGACAATTTGCTCAGTCAAAAGGAAAAAATGAACAATATACTTTCCATAGCCACCGCCGCACTTTCGGCAGTTGCGGGAATAAGCCTTGTTGTTTCCGGTATTTCCATTATGACGGTCATGCTTGTTTCGGTCAGCGAGCGAACAGGGGAGATAGGCATAAAAAAATCCGTCGGAGCGAGCCGCGGAGTTATTCTCACTGAATTTTTATTTGAGTCTGAGCTTATAACCGTTATCGGAAGTTTGGCGGGAATCATTCTCGGAGTTGTTATTTCCTCGGCAATATGCGCCGCAGTGGGAAGTTCCGCCGCGCTGAATCTGAAGCTGTGCGGGACGGTAATGCTTATCGCGCTGGCAGTAGGCGGCGGTTTCGGAGTATACCCAGCTTATAAGGCGGCGTCCCTTAATCCCGTGGACGCACTAAGACGAGACTAAAGAACGCTGTAGGTTCAACCGTAAATAAATTTCTTTATCTTTTTTTCATCTGCGGACGGATTCAATTTCAGGATCTGTCCGCGTATCTTTTCCTCTGCTTCTTTCGGAGGGATATCCAGAGCCTTGGCGATAAAGTCCTCTCCGAAAAAGCTTTCGGGAGTTGTAAAGACAGTCGCTTTCCAGCCGTACTCCTCGCCTGTGTGGCTTTTTCTGGAAACTCTGCCGCACATTGTAATAAACATTTTCATTTGCAGCTCTGTGACAGCCTTGTCAAAACGACTTTTGTCCTCTTTGACAAATCCGCCGAGAAGCTTTATTTCGTGGAGAGCTGCCGCGCCGTGTCCCGAAACAATGTCGTAAACCGTTTTGGCGGTTTGGCTTATCTCTCCGCTTTCATATGCGGCGGTAAAGTCCATGCCCTGTCTGCGTGCGGAAATAAAGTAAGGATACCATTCTTTGGTAATATAGCCGCTGGCATTGAAAAACAGCTTTGAGTAAGCGATATCGCTACGTTCTTCAAGGACACGCATACGCCATTCCCAAGGGTCTGTTTCGGGGTTTCCAGTGTGCCACCTTACAGGATTATCGTCTGGCAAAACCGCCTGCCAGTCGTAATCTATTACCGCGTAGACGCCCTTTGCATTTCCTCCGCCGAGGGAGAAGCCGCTGTGCAGAAGCTCATTGCAGAAATCCTCAAAATTTTTTATCATTTATGTTCTCCTTTTTAAAACACGTAATGGCAATGTTATTTACAATGGTTTTATAACACCGTACCGGGATTTTATCTGTTCGTCGGTTTCGGGGTCAATAGGCGCATGGATATTGTACAGGTAGCCGTTTTCGCCGTAGCGACAGAGCGGGCCTGCTTTGTAGTGGCCTTCGTCAAACCATATGTTTACGACCTTTACGCAGAGAACAACATGGTCGCTGACGTCGAACAGTTGCTTTTCCCATACTGCTTCACATTCGAGGTTAAGGAAACATTCGTCCACAACGGGAGCGTTTACCTTGCTGCCGTTATGATAGTGAAGTCCCGAAAGTGCAAGCTCATCCTTGTCGTAGAGATTGTTTTCAATAGTTGACATACACTTGTCGATTACGTCCTTGTCGCAGAAGTTTATAACAAGCTGTCCTTGGTTTTTGGCGACCTCGTACATATGGGTATACTTGTTAACGCTGCCGAAAATGCAGTAGAAATCGTTTTCGCTTGAAAAGCACAGCCACGAATCCATTGTGGCGTTTGCAAGTCCGTTGTTTTTGTAGCCTGTCACAAGCACAAGGGGCGAGGGAATAGCCGTAACGTATTCAAGCCAGTTGAAGCCCCAAAGCTCGGTGTTCTTGACCTTTTCTGGTATAGAGTAAAACTGTTTTTTATTCATTTTGTCCTCCAAACTGCTTTGTAAAAGTTCATTTTATGAACGATCAAACGAGACTACCTTTTGCGTTTTCCCAGTCAATCAGAAAGTTGTATCTCTCGGTCGTAAATTTAAGTACGCAGTAATTGGGATCGTCATATCCGCTGAAATGATTTTTCAAACCGTCGTACCACATTTCCTTTTTGACCTCAGGATCTGTTGTCTGTTCAATAGTACCAGTCAGCGAAATATGGTACTCTGCCGAATTTATGCACACGCTCGCCTTATTGCAATGATTTATAATGCCGGACTTAGCTCCCGTCCCTGTACAGAACGTCAGCCAGCGTATTCCCTCTGCCTTTGAGACAGATATAGTAGTGGTGTGCGGGTATCCGTCCGGATCAACAAAAGCAAGAGTACAGAAATTCTGAGGGCCGCCTATCCTTTCAGCAATAAGCTCGCCGGCTCTTGCAATGATTTTTTCATACATTTTTATTGTTCCTTTCCAAGTAACGGGTAAAGCATCATAACTTTATAGCGTTCGCCCATTTTTTGCACTGCTCTATCCGTGCGCCGTGAGGATTGTCTCCGTGCTCGGGATCGCAGGAATACTGTGTCAGCAGTTCGCATGGGATTTCGGGACATTCGCCGCAGTGAACAATGCCCTTGTTCTGACAGCATACCGCTACTGGACATTCTCCGTGGAACGGGTTGCCGTTTGTTTCAATGCAGCCTCCGCAGCCGCAGCTTTCCTTAAATTCACAGCCTGTGCAGTGAAGTCCGCAGCGGGAGTCGACGATGTTTTCGTTTGATAATGTTTTTTCCATATTAAGACCTCCGTTTTTTGTTACAGCTATTCCATGAAGAAAATGTACAAAAGATAAGTCTGAAATCTTGCGTATATGGGTTTTAAGAGACAGCTTTTGCTTACATTTTCAAAATGGAATTGCTGTAAGTATATCATCTCAAACACGACAACTGTATGTCATGTTTCTTCTGCCTTTTTAAAATTTTCTGCAAGGATTTCTTTTAAGTCAGCAGGAGTAAACTTCGCTAAAGCGGGGTGGTTGGTCAGAGCCTTGACAATACGCCAGCCATCATGGTTATGCTCCGCATTCTGAGGAATGGGAGTGAATCCGAAGTCCAGATACACCTTGCAGGCTACCCATGAAGTAGTCTGAGTGGGAATTTTAGCGTGTGAATATCCCAGCGACCGCATTACTTCAAGAGTGTGCGCGATAAGAGGCTTTGACAGACCCTTTCCCTGAAATTCGCGCCTTACCGATACCCAGTGCAGCCAGCCCGCTCCGGATTTGTCGTTGCCGTGAATGTCGTAATAAGCCGTTGCTGTAGCGACCTTTTCGCCGCTGTCTGTCTCAATAAATACCATTCTGCGGACAAGTTCATCGTCCTTTCCTCCGTAGTATTCGTTCCATGATTTTAAACCGGCTTCATAGGTTTTAAATTCCTTTGCGGACTTTTCGATATCTATCCAAGCGTCTCTGTCTCCGCTTTTGTACATTACAAATCTGTATCCGTCAGGAAGTGGAAAAACAGGGATGTCCTCCAGAGTTTTTCTTTCAAGTATAAGCTCGTAGTATTTTATTCTTTCATCGTGGTTATCAAAAATCATTGCAGTTCCTCCAGTCCGGAAATAAATTTAATGGTTTCCTCCGATATTTTTTCATACTCATGATCATGAACATAGTGGGGGCAGTCCAGCTCAATATAAGTTCCGCCGTTTACCTGTGCAATATAGTCTTTCGGGACACTGCGCCATGTGCCTTTGTCGAAGCCCGTGCCGCCAGAACCGTCAGATATGAACAGCAGCATTGGTATCTGCGGGATTTCGCCTGCTTCAACGGTTTTGGCGTTTTCCTTGACTGCTGCCGTTTCGTTTATCATTGTAACCGTGGCGGTGCGTCTGTAAAAGACCGCTCTGTAGAGCTCCTTTTCCTCATCGGTAAGCGTGCCGTATAGAATAGCGTCGCTTTCCGAAATGCCGGGAATAATTCGGGTCATGCCTATTTGAGCCGCGAAGCTTGCCAGCCGCATAAGCGGGATATTGATATCCATGCTTTCATAGTACTGCGGAACAGCCATATCCAGACCGACTATAGCCGAAACCTCATCTGGATATTCTTGTGCCCAGCGCAGTGCTTCAAGTCCCGACATGGAGTGTGGACAAAGTATGTACGGGGCTTTCAGACCCGCTGCCGAAAGCGCGGTTCTTGTGTCATCAAGCATAGAGTCGATGTCTCTGTCCGTGTTTACCACATCGCTGAAACCGTAGCCAAACTTTTCTACGACGGCAATGCGGTACTTATCGCTCAGAAGCGAGTACAGAGATTTGAAATCCAGCAAGGGGGAGCAAGTGCCGCCGCCCGACATAAACACTAAAGTAACGTTTCCATCCCCCTCGGTGTATACGTTCATCGTGTGACCGTCTACAGTCACGGGGGTTCCCGCAGTAATAAAAAATTTGTCCTCATTTGCAAGCTTTATACGGTGATTGACAAAGCATAGCAGCAGGGCGGCAGCTATTACAGCAGCAAAGGCAAGTATGATTTTTGCAAGTCTTTTAAGTATTTTCATAAATTTTTAAAGTCCTCCTGAGTTCGTTGTTAAAGGCTTGGCGTAACGGTTCGGGAGACAGTATCTCGGCTTTGCTCCCGAAGCTTAAAAACCACCGCAAAGCGCTTTCTTCGGAGCGAAACCCCAGTTTGCAGTAAAGTCTGCCGTCATCTGTAACGGTAAAGCTGTATGGTCCGTATTCGTCCACAAGGCGGAATTTTTCACTTGATTCGTATAGCGCCGCTACCGACATTTTATCTTCCGTAGCCCCATTGAATGAGAGCGTCTCTTCCGGTACCACGCGCGGCTCAAAGATTTCATCGGTGACTGAAAGCTCCCACAGACGCGTGAGCTTGTACATTCTGAAACCGTCCCGCTCGGGGCAGAATCCGAAGATATACCAGTTTGACCATTTGAATACAACAAGAGCGGGTTCGATAAGCTTGTTCTCCTCGCCCTTTTCGTAGTAATATCTGAACGTTACTTTTTTTCGGCTGTCTATCGCTTTTTTCAGTATTTCTATCTTTTCTGAAAGACTGTCCTTGTAGAAAGACGACAGGTCTATCAGCATATTTTCTTCAACGGGTATCACGCCTCCGATTTTTTCGGCAAGCAAAGCAGACTTTGATTCCTTTGACACGCTGTCGAGGGTTTTAAGTCCCACAAAAACGGAGCGCAGTTCCTCTTCGGTGAAAACCGTTGTGTCAAATGAAAAACCTTGCATTATAGAAATACCGCCGCCCGCGCCCTGCTCGGTTACAATCGGTATACCGGCAAGGCAAATAGTTTCGATATCACGGTTTATTGTGCGTTTGGATACCTCAAATTTTTCCGCCAGATACGGGGCGGTTACCTTTCCTTTCTGCTGGAGCGTTGTGATTATTCCTATAAGGCGGTCAAGCTTCATTGTATCAGTCCTTTTAAGTGTTTCAGCTTTTTGTGCAGACTTTTTGCCTAAGCTTTTGTTTTGGCAGAATACTGCGGTAACTTACTGTAGACGGTGGTATAAATAGGTTTAACCTTTTGGCTTTTTTGTATTGCGGATATTTGCAAGTGGAGAAGCGTCCATGGCTTCTTTTACGGATTCGTTTGAAATATGGGTGTATATCTCGGTGGTGGAAATGCTTTTGTGTCCAAGTATCTCTTTAAGAATAAGCGTGTCAACGTTTCCGTGCTGGTACATAAGGGTAGCTGCCGTATGGCGCAGCTTGTGAGTAGAGTATCCCTGATTGTCGAGATTGCTGTCCCGAAGAGCGTTGTCAACTATCTGCTGAACTCGCCTGTTGGTGATGCGGGTGCCGCGCTTGCTGAGAAAGAGCGCGTCCGGCTCAATGGGTGATCCTTCTCTTTCTTTAACGTACTGCACGATCGAATCCGCACAGGCGTCGTTTATGTGGATTATACGTTCTTTGTTGCCTTTTCCAAGCAGACGCATGGTACGCTCATCCAAGTTTACGTCCTGAAGATTGAGTCCCACAAGCTCGCTGAGACGCATTCCGCAGTTGAGGAAAAGGGTTATGATACAGTAATCCCTGTAGTAGTACGGATCCTCCTTGCTCATATTTTCAAGCAGCTTTATGCTGTCGTTCAAGGTAAGGAACTTAGGCAGATGCTCGTGCATTTTGGGGTAGTCGATATCTTTTGTTGGATCGTTCGGAATGAGGTTAAGGTCGCGGTAAAGGCACTTGTAGAACACTTTGAGCGAGGCAAGCTTGCGGTGTCTTGTTTTGGCGGTATTGCCTCTGTCTGTGGCGACATAGCTTAGGTAGTTGAGTATGTCCAGCTTTGAAAAATCTCTTACCCATTCGAGCGGGACATCCAAAATTGTGATGTCCCTCATAGGCATATCAGCACGTATATTTCCTTTGGTAAGCTTGACATACCTTAAAAATATTCTGAGATCAATATAGTAAGATTCGAGAGTCCTCTCAGATTTGATTTTTACAACTCGCTGAAAGGTAAAAAATTCGTTTAAAAACTGAGGACATTCCTTAGGATTGATTTTCTGCGATGCCATAATACCCTCCGATATCCGCATAAAGCGATAAAATCTGTATACATTATACTGAAGCTGTAAGCCGTCAGCTGCGGCGCAGAGCCTCATTTGTCCAAAAAACGAAAGAAAACGGATAATATAATTGTAAACCTTAACTTTTTTTTTGTCAAGGTATAGAATTATAAAAAAAAGTGTGCTATAATAAAAATACCTATTATTTTAACAGGAGCTGATAAATTTGCCAATAAACTACAGCAGAGAAAAAATTGCAGATGGGATTCATTTCTCAACTATTATTAACAAAAGACTGAAAACAAATTCAATTGCCGTTTACCTGCTTACAGAGCTTGCAGAGGAAACTGCTGCGCTTAACGCGGTCATACCTACAGTACTGGCTTCGACAAATGCAAAGTACCCGACCTTTACAGAGCTTAACCGCAAGCATGATTCACTGTACGGTTCCGGTATTACGTCGTATTATTCCAAATACGGAGATACCCAGAACCTTATGCTTTCGGCAAGCTGTATAAACGATCGCTACAGCTTTGACGGCGAAAAGATAACCGCTGAGCTTGCCGCTATACTTGCCGATTGCCTTACCGATCCCAATCTGGAGGGCGAGGCGTTCCAAAAAAAGAATTTTGCGCTAAAAAAACAGGAGCTTCTGGACGCTATTGACGCCGAGATAAACGAAAAGCGTTCTTATGCATTTAAGAGAGCTAACTTTAATATTTACAAGGGCGAGCCTGCTGCCGTTCCTACCTCCGGAAGCAAGGAGCGTGCGGAACAGATAACTGCGTCTTCAGCTTACGAGCAATACAAAAAGCTGCTTAAAACCGCTCAGATAGAGATACTTTTTGTTGGAGCGGAACCAAACGATAGCTGTAAAAAGGTATTGACGGAATCACTTTTAAAAATTGACAGGGACTACGGCGGGGATAATTCCTCGAACTTGTCGTCTTTGAAAGCCGAGGTATGCCGTGTTACCGAACCTCACGACGTTGCCCAGAGCAAAATGGTCATGGCGTTTAAAACCGGTTATGAAAATATAGCGGTGATGCGGCTCATGAATGCGGTTTACGGAGGTTCTCCCATTTCAAAACTGTTTATGAATGTACGTGAAAAGCTCAGTCTTTGCTACTATTGTTCTTCGGGATATAACGACAGGAAAGGCGTTCTTTACGTTGACAGCGGTGTTGAACACGCTAACGCCAAAAAGGCGGAGGCAGAGATACTCAATCAGCTTGAAGCCATGAAAAAAGGCGATTTTACGGATGATGAGTTTGAAAATGCAAGACGCACTATGTTAAACGGAATTAAGGGTGTAAGCGACAATGCAAATGATATAGGCAACTGGTATTTCCAGCGGATATATTCGGGGGATATTTTTACTCCGGAAGAATATATCGAAAGATTGAAAAAAGTTACTCGGGAGGAAGTTATCGCTGCGGCGAACTCTTTAAGGCTTGATACGGTCTATGTTCTTACAGGAAAGGAGGCTGTCTGATATGGAAAAGAAAATCGTTAAAAACGAACGCACCGGCGAACAGTATACCTATGTCAAGCATCCTACGGGTCTGGACATTTACATTTGGAAAATGGAGGACTACAGCACTTCTTACGCTCTTTTCGGCACCAAATACGGTTCTATAAATACTAAGTTCAAGACTAAGAACGAGACGGATTTTATTACCGTACCCAACGGTATAGCTCACTATCTGGAGCACAAGCTTTTTGAAAATGAGGACTGCGATGTGTTCAGCCTTTACGCTAAAACCGGAGCGTCCGCAAACGCCTATACCTCGTTCGATAAGACTTGCTATCTGTTCAGCTGTACCGACAATGTTTACGAATCTCTTGAGATACTTCTCAGTTTTGTGCAGTCTCCCTATTTTACCGAGGAGACCGTTCAGAAAGAGCAGGGAATAATCGGCCAGGAAATCCGTATGTACGATGATAACGCGGGCTGGAGAGTATTCTTTAATATGCTTCAGGGTATGTACCAAAATCATCCCGTCAAGATAGACATTGCGGGTACGGTTGAGAGTATAGCCAAAATAAATGCGGACCTGCTGTACCAATGCTACAACACGTTCTATAACCTCAACAATATGGTTCTTAGCATTGCGGGAAATATTGACGAGGACAGGATATTGGAGATGTGCGACAGGCTTTTGAAAAATAACGGCAATCCGGAACTTGAAACGGCATTTGAGCCTGAGCCCGATACGGTATGCCGGAAAGAAGTCGTTCAGCAGCTTGAGATCGCCATGCCCATGTTCAATATCGGCTTTAAAGCGAAGCCCGAAACAGGTATTGACGCGCTCCGCGCCGAGATAGAAACGAACTTTGTGCTTGCTCTGCTTGCAAATGGAAGCTCCGATTTCTACAAAAAGCTTTACGATGAGGGCTTGATAAATTCCACGTTTTCCACAGAGGTATTCAGCGGCGACGGTTACTGCTGTTCAATTTTCGGCGGCGAATCGAGAAATCCTCGTCTGGTACGCGACAGAATTATTGAGGAAATAGGCCGCTGCAAAAAAGAGGGTTTTGACCGAGAACGGTTTGACGGTATTAAAAAAGCATACTACGGAGCGCTTATCCGAAACCTCAGCGACGCGGAGGCGATAGCTACAAATATGTTAAATTCTGGTATGGAAAAGCTTTCGGCGTTCGACGTAATCGAAACTGTTGCCGATGTAAAATTTGAGGATATGAAAAAGCGGCTGGAAAAGCAGTTTAACTCGGAAAACGTTACTATCTCTATAATTGAGCCTATAAGCAGCAAGGAGGAACAAAATTGACAAACGCAGAATGGAACACAATATCCTTTCCATCGCTGAATATTGAGTTTCCTGTTTACAGCGACGCATTTGTGCTTTTCGGGATAACAATAAAATGGTACGGTCTGATAATAACTCTGGGATTGCTTCTGGCGGCAGTATATTGCTTTAAAAGAATGAAAAGCTTCGGTATTGACGACGACAGAGCTGTTGATGTGGCAGTGACCGGTTTTATCGGCGCGGTTATTTGCGCAAGGCTTTACTATGTTTTTATGGAATGGGATTATTACAAGGACAATCTGCCTAAGATATTTTCGGTACACAGCGGCGGTCTGGCTATCTACGGCGGACTTATAGGCGCAGTGCTGTTCGGCGCGGTAATGGCGAGGATACGTAAAGTACGGCTTATGCCTATGCTCGATCTGGCGGGAATGGGTTTCCTGATAGGTCAGAGCATAGGAAGATGGGGGAATTTTTTCAACCATGAGTGCTTTGGCAGCAATACTTCCATGCCATGGGGAATGACAAGTCCGAGAATACAGGCGCAGATAAGATCAACGGCGGAGGATATTTTGGCGTCAACGGGAGTGACCGTTGACCCGTCTCTGCCTGTACACCCGTGTTTTTTATACGAATCCTTATGGTGCTTGGTCGGCTTTATACTGCTGCACCTATACTCCAAATGCCGCAAATTTGACGGAGAGCTTTTCTTTATGTATATCGGCTGGTACGGTCTGGGACGATTTTTTATAGAGGGTCTCCGTACGGACAGCCTTATGGTGGGACATATCAGGATATCCCAGCTTGTGGCGGGAGTCTGCGTACTGGTCTCGATAGCTGTCATAATTTTTAAGCGTCATAAGATAAAAATGGACGGAGAGTATGTTTTCTATAAGGATACCGAGGAATCAAAGCGGCTTATTGCTGAGACGGAGGAAAAGTACAGGGCATACGAAGACGAAAAGGCGGCTAAGAAAAGCGCAAAGGCTGAAAAGAAAATAGACTCTGCTGAGGAGCTTAGCAGTGAGGATAGGCTTCTGGACGATACCGCAGGGGAAAATGAGGAAGAAGAACAGGAGGAGATATCAGATGGCTCGGATAATTGACGGTAAAGCGGTTTCCGCAAGGGTGAAGGAGCAGGTTCGCAAGGAAGCGGAAACGCTTAAAGAAAAGGGCATAGAGATAGGTTTGGCAGTAGTGATAGTGGGGGACAATCCCGCTTCACGCGTATATGTGAACAACAAGAAAAAAGCCTGTGCAGAAGTAGGCTTTAACTCATATGAGTATGCTCTGCCTGAGGAGACTACCGAAGCGGAGCTTTTGGAGCTTGTTGAAAAGCTTAACAATGACGATAAGGTAAACGGAATACTGGTGCAGCTCCCGCTGCCGAAGCAGATAAACGAGAATGCGATAATAAATGCTATCCGTCCCGAAAAGGACGTTGACGCTTTCCACCCTGAAAACGTGGGCCATATCATGATAGGCGATTTCAGCTTTCTGCCATGCACTCCCGCGGGAGTTATGGAGCTTATCGCTGAAACAGGCGTGGACGTGTGCGGCAAAAACTGCGTTGTTATCGGCAGGAGCAACATTGTAGGCAAGCCTATGGCAATGCTTTTGCTGCATAAGAACGGTACTGTGACTATATGTCATTCCCGCACAAAAAATCTTGAGGAGATTTGCAGCAATGCCGATATTCTTGTTGCTGCCGTTGGAAAAGCAGGATTTGTTACTCCCGATATGGTCAAGGAGGGCGCAGTTGTCATAGACGTTGGCATGAACCGTAATGCCGAGGGCAAGCTCTGCGGAGATGTGGACTATACTGCTTGCTTCGATAAGGCGGGGTACATAACGCCCGTTCCCGGAGGAGTGGGTCCCATGACTATTGCAATGCTTATGAGGAATACGCTTACCGCTGCTAAGATAAAGAATAACATAACGGAGTAACTGCTATGGAAAAAATTAGTAAGCAAACAGAACAGATAATGAACGAACGCTTCGGTAAGGACAGCGTTATCGCTCTTGCAACGGTGGAAAACGGAGTACCGTATGTTAGAAACGTAAACGCATATTACGAGAACGGAGCGTTCTATGTAATAACTTACGGACTTTCCGTCAAAATGAGGCAGATAGAAAATTCTCCCGTCGTGGCTGTGGCGGGAGAATGGTTTACCGCCCACGGTACGGGCGAAAATCTTGGATATTTCGGCAAGCACGAAAACGCGGAAATTTCCGGAAAGCTGAAGAATGTTTTTGCCGAGTGGATAGACAACGGTCACAATGATTTCGGCGATGTAAACACCTGTATCCTGCGGATAAGACTTACGGACGGTGTTTTGCTTTCCTGCGGGACGCGGATTGAAATTGATTTCACAGCAAGATAAATTCCGCAATTTTTATCAATCCTCCGAAGAATTGATGTGCTATAATGGCAACGGGAGGGATATTATGGAGCAGACGCACATCAAGCGCGTTATAGATTATATCGAAGCGCACTTGAAGGACGAGCTTGACAATGCCATGCTGGCAAGTATTGCAGGCTATTCCGAATTTCATTTTCTGCGGCTGTTCCGTGAAGCTGCCCGTCTTACTCCTGCCGACTACATACGTAAACGCCGCATTTCGGAGATAGTCCGCCGCATTGGCACGGAAGACCGCCCTATGTCGGATATTGCTTTTGAATACGGATTCAATTCCAAGGAAAATTTTACCCGCGCCTTTAAAAAAGAGCATAAAATACTGCCTACGGAATTTAAAGCGGCAAATTGCAGTTTGAGACTGTTTCATCCATTTGAGTTTGAAAAGGCCGAGCTGCACCCCGATGTTGCCATGACGTACCTTAAAGGCTTTTCTGTTATTGCATATCCCTGCGACGAGGAGCTGCCGCCAAGCTTCTGGAACAAGTACAACGCCGAAAAACGTTCACTGCGCTTATCAGGCGGCGAAATAACGGAGGATTTCGGTGTAATGCGCTGGAATCCTGAAAAGGAAAGACTTGATTACTTCATTGGTATACGTGCCGAAAAGGCAAAGGGCGATATTTCGGGAACGGTGCGGCTTGATATTTCTGAGGGCTTATATGCTGTTTTCGATACGCCGCCCGCTTCTCAGCACGACTTTGTGAACGTTATTCGCCGCACATGGGACTGGATATACGGTGACTGGCTGCCACAAAGCGGTTACCGCAGAGGCGGAGGTTTTGAAATGGAATGCTATGAGGAAACGAGCAGGAAATATTCGGAGCGGATATATGTTCCGCTGGAAAGGAAATAAAAATGGCTGAAATTATCAAAACGTTTAGAGAAGAAGTCCCCGCAATGCGTTTTATCGGAAAGAAATACCCCGATTTCGGAGGCTGGTGGGGCGAATGGTTCGCAAACGGCTGGTTTGACCAAATCGAAAGCGCAATGGGCGGTACGGAGCAAATCCTCAAAATATGGGAAAACGGAGGCGGCTATGTAGGCGTTGAACGCCGCTGTCCCGACAAGCCTTTCGAGTATTGGATAGGTATGTTCACACCTGCGGATACGGCAGTTCCGGAGGGATTTGAGTTTGTCGACTTTCCCGCAATTGGCTTGGGGACTTGCTGGATATACGGTAAGGAGGACGAAGTACACGACACAAGCGGCTGCGCGGCCGAATTGCATGAGCTTGGAATAAATCTGTGGAAAGACAGCGACGGAGGCGTTTGGTCTTTTGAAAACTGCCTGTGCCCTCGTTATACAACTCCAGACGAAAAGGGCAATATTATCATGGATTACTGCTATTACGCAGAATAAATTTTGGAGAATATCACCCCGCGAATGTGCCAATACTATTCGCGAGGTGTTTTATTTGAACCGTAAAATATTTGTAACGATAATTTTCGCAGTTACAGCTGCAATACTTACAGCAAGGCTTGCTGTACTTATAGGAGACAGCGAAATAGCGGCTGTTTCAGCTCAGAGGGGTACCTATACCCTGAAGTCGGCAGGGGAGTACGCGGGAATTTATGACTGTGACCTTGAGCCGCTGGTAAACTGTACACACAAATATGAAGCCGTAATAATTCCCAATCATATTAGTTCAATAAGGATACAGCCCTATTTGCTTGATATGGAGCGCTATTATGACGGGATAGAAAGAAATCTTCCGTTTTTGTGCCGTGTGGACGAAAAGGCGGCGGAGTTTGATGGGGAAAATATAATTTTCCGATCTGCTGTACGTACCGACAGCAGTCAGCTTGCGCCTCATATTATCGGGTACACCTCCGACGGCGTTGGCGTTTGCGGGATAGAAAAAGCTTATGATAGTTTTTTGCGGAGCAACTGCGCCGATAATTTGGTTACGCTTCATATTGACGCTGTGGGAGAGGTTCTAAACGGTCTTGGCAGCAGTATAAACCATGCGGGGGAGCTTCAATGCGGTGTTGTAACTACACTTGACAAGGATATACAGCAGATATGCGAAAATGCCGCTGACAAAAACGAACTTTCCATTGGAGCGATAGTTGTTATGGACGTTAATACAGGCGAGATAAAAGCTTCCGTGAGTCGTCCTGACTTTGATACTTCAAACATTGCCGCGTCTATCGGCGATCCGGATTCGCCTTTTGTAAACCGCGCAATGTCGGCATACAGCGTTGGATCTATTTTCAAGCTTGTTACTGCCGCCGCCGCTCTGGAGCAGGGTATAAGTCCCGAATACAGCTATATCTGCACCGGTTCTGTCGACGTAAACGGACAGATATTCAACTGTCACAAGTGGGGCGGTCACGGTGAAATAGATATGGAGACCGCTATGGTAAAGTCCTGTAATACGTATTTTATTGCGCTCAGCGAATATCTTGACAAGGAGGACTATATAGAAACTGCGAAAACTCTTGGCTTCGGCGAGGAAATACCTATATGCGGTGACATTGTTTCTGCCTCGGGAACGCTTCAGACCGTACGGGATATCGAGGTAGCCGCCGAGAGAGCTAATATGTCCTTCGGGCAGGGCAAGCTTACCGCAACGCCTGTTCAGATATGCCGAATGACTGCCGCTATAGCAAACGGCGGCGTAATGAATCAGCCGTCTCTGATAAAAGGTATACGCGCAGACGACGGTACGGTGGAGTACAGCGAAATAACTGCGGGAAAGCGTGTGCTGTCATACGAAACGGTAAAGCTGCTGAAAAGGTTTATGTACTACACTGTTCGCGCGGACAACTCCATGTCCAACCCTGAAAAGACCATTGCTGCGGGAAAGACTTCTACTGCACAGACGGGACACTTTGACGAGAACGGAAACGAGGTTCTTAACTGCTGGTTTACAGGATACTTTCCGTCCTATAATCCACGTTACGCAGTAACAATTATGTCCGAGGGCGGAGTGTCGGGAAATATTACCTGCGGACCGATTTTCAGACAGATAGCCGACGAGGTAACGGATCATGAAAAGTCCGAGCGGAAGTAGTTTTCTGCGGCGGTTTGCTGTATAGCGGTTACAGACGTTATCTTAGAAAACTGAACGAAAAGTATACCACTAACAGTAAACCGCTTATGATTATTAAATGAGGTGATTGTAATTATAGCGTCAGAATACATTATTGAGTACTGCCTTAATAATTTGGACGGAACGGTTCTTGTCAGGAGCTGGGGAGAAAAAGGAATTTTCTATAATCCCGGCGGAACGCTTAAAAGAGGAGTTTACGTCCTGACCGTCAAGGAAAAGGACGGCGAAAACGACAAATCTTCAAAGCTTGACAGAGAGGGCGTATTCCGTGTAAATCTGGGAGTGCGAAAAAATACATTTACGGAAATGTTCGGAGTTACGCCAAAACGTCCTCCGAAAGGCGGAGTGGTAAATATGGCTTATGATTTTGCTGAAACCGATAAAATTCTGCCCCACCCCGTATACGGCTGGATGAACTGGATATGCGCGCTGAATCCCTCCGAGGAAACCTTTGAAAGATTAAAACCGCTTATCCGCGAGGCATATGACTACGCAGAGGAAAAGTTCGTTAAGAGAAAAGGAAAGTGATAAAAATGATATCGGAAAGCAACCTTAACCGTTACCGTTTGTTTTGCGCCGTTGCGGAGTGCGAGAGCATTTCAAGAGCTGCGGAAATGAATTACATAAGTCAGCCCGCTATAAGCAAGGCTATAACAAAAATGGAAGAAAGTCTCGGTACGCAGCTTTTTGTCCGCAATCACAGGGGAGTTACTCTTACCGACGAGGGCAAGCTTTTGTACGAGCAGCTTAAAATTGCTTTTGATATAATCAAGGACGGCGAGGACAAGCTCCGTCGTATAAACGAGCTTGGCATAGGCAGGCTCCGCCTGGGAGCAAGCGCAGTACTGTGTAAGCATATGCTTCTGCCGTATCTGAAAAAATTTATTGCCGACAATCCTCACGTCAAAATTACGGTTGAATGTCAGTCCTCGTCAAAGCTTATCAGGCTTCTTGCCGACGGAAGGATCGACGTTGCTCTTACGGTAAAGCCCGAAAATCTTTCAGACATAAGCTTTTATTCCCTCGGCGGTATCGAGGACGTGTTTGTCTCTACAAAACGGTATATAGAAAACCTGCATATACGCGGCGATTCAACTGTTTTTGAAGAAGCAAATATTATGCTTCTGGACGGAGCAAACGTTTCCCGTATGCACGTGGACCGGTATTTCAAGGAAAATAATATAGTCCCCGAGCATATCCTGGAAGTCAGCGGAATGGATATGCTGATTGAATTTGTTAAAACGGGAATAGGCGTTGCCTGCGTGATAAAACAATTTGTGGAGCAGGAGCTGTCCGACGGAAGCCTTATTGAAATACCGTTATCGGTTCCTATAAACAAAAGGGAGGTAGGCTTTGCTTATATGAAAAATGCAAAGCTTACCTCCGCTATGGAGCGTTTTAAGAATTTTTATGAGAATTATCCTTCATAAGCTTGTATTCGATACTGTCTATAAGCGCGGTGACGGATGCGTTTATAACGTCTGTTGAAGCTCCAACAGTATTCCAGATGTCTTTTCCGTCGGTGCTTTCGATAAGGACTCTTACATTAGCCGCCGTGGCAGCGCTTCCGTCGATAACGCGAACCTTGTAGTCTGTTAGGTGAACATCTGCGACCGAGGGATAAAACACCGTCAGCGCCTGTCTGAGAGCCTTGTCTATTGCGTTTACAGGACCGTCCCCCTCGTCTGCGGCAATTTCGGTTTTTCCGTTTACTGCAACCTTTACAATGGCCGACGAGGGATTTTGCAGTTCTCCCGCTTTTTCACCGATAATCTTAAAGTAACTTATCTCAAAAAAATTCTCTATTCTGCCAAGATATTTTTTCACCAGCAGCTCAAAGGAAGCATCAGCCGCTTCATATTGGTATCCTTTGAATTCCATATCCTTGAGCAGGTCTATTATGGCTTTGGTTTCTGGACTGTCTTTTGTTAGAGTAGAGTCTATCTCGTTTATGCGATGAAGTATCGCTGAACGTCCCGCTACCTCGGAAAGCAGGATATTACGTTTGTTTCCCACAGCTTCGGGAGAAATGTGCTCGAAACTGCGGGAATTTTTTCTCACTCCGTCCGCGTGCATTCCGCCCTTGTGAGCAAACGCGCTTTTTCCAACGTACGGCATTGACCCTGTAAGCTTCATGTTGCATACTTCGGCAATGTACCGTGCGAGACGTGTAAGTTTTGCTTCATTTTCTTTCGGAACGCATTGTATACCAAGCTTTAGCTGCAAGTTTGCAATTACACAGGACAGATTTGTATTTCCGCAGCGTTCTCCTATGCCTGTAACCGTACCCTGAACCTGTGAAGCTCCTGCCTTTACAGCGGCGATAGAATTTGCAACGGCGCAGTCGGTATCGTTGTGGCAATGTATGCCGATCGGGATATTTACCGCTTCAACGGCTTTTTGGGTTATTTCGGTTATCTCGTCCGGAAAGCAGCCTCCATTCGTATCGCAGAGCACGGCTGTAATCGCGCCCGATTCCTCGGCAGCTTTAAGAGTTTTCAGCGCGTATTCCGGATTGGTTTTGTATCCGTCAAAAAAATGCTCGGCGTCGAAAAAAACCTTTTTACCCTTTTCGGTAAGAAACTTTACAGTGTCGGATATCATGCTGAGATTTTCCTCAAGAGTGGTGTTTATAATTTCAGCTGCGTGCATATCCCAGCTTTTCCCGAATACCGAAACATATTCCGCGCTCGTTTCCGCAAGGGTGCAAAGATTTGAGTCTTCTTCACAGGAAATATTTTTGCGCCTTGTAGAACCGAATGCCACAAGTTTTGCGTGTTTTGGGGGACATTGCTCCGCCCGTTTAAAAAATTCCAGGTCCTTGGGGTTGGAGGCAGGATTTCCAGCCTCAATGAAATCTATACCGAAATCGTCCAGAGCCTTCATTACGTTTAATTTGTCCTCGACGGAAAAATTTACATTTTCGCCCTGTGCACCGTCCCTGAGGGTTGAATCAAATATCTGAACACTTTTCATAGTCAGCATCCTTTCATTATATTTTAAGTATCGGCTCTGAGATCGAAGCTCCCGCGGGAACCATTGGCAGAACGTTAATATCCTTGCCGATAATGCAGTTTATCAGCACAGGCTTATTGAGAGCGACCGCATTTTCAAGTACGGGTCTTATATCTTTTTTGGTACGTATCGTCATAGCTTTAATTCCGATTGCTTTTCCTAAAAGTTCAAAGTCGGTAGGCTTTTCAAGCGTGGTTTGAGAAAACCGGTTGTTGTAGAAAAGTTTCTGCCACTGACGAACCATACCCAGCACACTATTGTTGAACACAAGCTCAATAACGGGTAATTGGTATTTCGCAAGAGTCGTAAGTTCGTTCATGTTCATATAGAAGCTTCCGTCTCCTGCGCAGTTTACGACCACTTTTTCAGGATTTCCCACCTTGCAGCCTATTGCCGCTCCCAGACCGTACCCCATAGTACCAAGTCCTCCCGAAGAAGCAAAGCTGCGCGGTTTGCGGAAATTATAAAATTCAGCAGTCCACATTTGGTGCTGCCCTACCTCGGTGCTTATGATAGCCTCACCGTTTGTAATATCGTAAAGCATTTCCAAAATCTCCTGCGGGAGCACGTCGTTTTCGTCCTCAGAAGCCTGACAAAGAGGGTATGCTTTTTTCCAAGCGAAAATTTTTTCAAGCCATTCGGTATGCCTGACAGGGGTTATAAGCTTATTGAGTTTTTTTAGCACAAGCTTTAAATTACCGCAGACCTTATAGTCCGCTTCAATATTTTTGTTTATCTCCGCAGGATCTATGTCAATATGGAGTATTTTTGCTCCCGCCGCCGCACGGAAGCTTTTTGCATTGCAGGTAACCCTGTCGGAAAATCGTGATCCCAGAACAATAAGCAGGTCGCATTCCGTAAGCGCAAGAGACGAAGTTTTTGTTCCGTGCATACCCATCATACCCGTGTAACGCGGACTCGTATTGTCAAAAGCGCATTGTCCCATAAGCGACAGGGAAACAGGAGCGTCTGTAAGCTCCGCAAACTTTGAAAGCTCAGATACTGCGTCGCAGGATACCACGCCGCCGCCCGCATAAATAAAAGGTCTTTTCGACTTTTTAATAATTTTCGCTGCTTCGGTAATTTCCTCCTCGCTTACGTTATAGGTGTGTTCCTTTGGCTTCTGAGGTTCGTACTCGCATTTCGTAGCGGTAATATCCTTGGGAATATCAATAAGCACAGGACCTTTTCTGCCGTCGTTTGCAATAAAGAAAGCCTCCCTTATCGTGTCTGCAAGCTTTGTTACGTCCTTGACTATACAGTTATGTTTTGTTACCGGCATGGTTATTCCTGTGATATCCACTTCCTGAAAACTGTCCAGACCAAGCAGGGACGTGGCGACATTGCCTGTAATAGCCACAATAGGTATGCTGTCCATATAGGCGGTTGCAAGACCGGTAACAAGGTTAGTCGCGCCCGGACCCGACGTTGCTATAACAACGCCTGTTTTTCCTGTTGTGCGGGCATATCCGTCTGCAGCGTGAGAAGCACCCTGTTCGTGTGAGGTTAAAATGTGAGTAATTTTATCGCTGTAATCGTAAAGAGCGTCGTAAATGTTCAGTACCGCTCCTCCGGGGTAGCCGAAAACCGTGTCCACGTCTTGTTCCAAAAGGCATTCAAGAATTATTTGAGAACCGCTTAAAATCATGATCATCTTCCTTTCAGATAAAATAAAAAAGCTTTCACCTCAAGATAAAATCAAGAGGTGAAAGCATATAATACTTCCACGGTACCACTCTCATTCGGAAAAAAGTTTTTCCGCGCTTTGCCGTATCAAACAATACGCTCCTCTGTAACGGGAGAAAACCGTTCCGTCCTACTTAGAGGCTGTTCGGCGGAAAGCTCCGAGGTGATATATTATCGGCGGAAAAATACTGCCTTACACCATGCGGCAGCTCTCTGAAATTTTTCATAAACCGTTTTGCTCCTCATCAAAGCCTTTACACATATTGGTATTATAATATCACCGCGGTATGTTTTTGTCAATGAACTTTTTGTTAATTTTATCTGTCAAAAGTAAAACGGATACTCAAATTTTTTGTCAATAGCAATGCAGATTATCAGCGCAACCTTCGCCGAGAGATTAAACCGGTCCTGTTTTAATAAAGATTATGATTTTCTGCGAAACGCCTACCATTTCCGCAAACTGCGTCTGGAAAAGTCTATTTTTCGCATGAAATTCTATAAGGCGGTTTTTCGGAATAAGTTCGTATTGTATTTACGTTCTGTAAGGTCGTAAAAATCCGAAAGAACAGGGTAATCAGCCGAATCCACTTTGTATTAATCGGTGCGGTCAATTATTCCGAACTGCCCGCGAAAAACATTTCACACGCTTGGCATAACCACACATAAAACCGTGCTGCTAATTAAGCATAAGCCTGTCCACATTCAGCTTTGAAGGGACAAGCTCTGTCTGTACCTCGGTCTATAAGCCTTTACCATATTAACATATAAAAACCGTCAGTTTAAAACCGACGGTTTTTCATCAATTACAATTTTTCAATCACAACTGTTACATATCCCTCATAAGGTCTGCGATAATTAAAGTACATATCATACCATTTATCGAACCATTCGCGTAACGGCTGGCTTTCTGGAGTTTGTCTTAAATCGTTCAGATGTCGTTTAGCACTCCACATAATGTAACGTTCCCAGTCTGCCTGTGTATCCTCATCCATTGAGGTAATGTAATAATCTTTTGAACGGATAATACAATTTATTTCTGTTAGTGTAATAGTTTCCCCTTCAAATTCAATCAGTTCTTTAGGCGGGACTTTAACCTTTGAATATCGTGTACCAATAATCAGCTTGCCGTTGGGTTTAACAAACTTTTCAAGCAATTCAATTGTACTTTGAAAACTGCCGAAATCCTCACCTGACAAGCACACGTAATCAAATTTTTCATCTGTATGCCATTTGAAAATACTGACAATATCGTATCGGTAGGAAATGTTATTGTTGCGTAAGATTATTTTATGGCAGTTTTTGTAACCAAACCAAGTATGTACTCATACTATAAAACAGGTTAAGCTTTTTATTAACCGGAAAGGAGAAACTATGTATATCAATATGAAATTATCGGAAAACGGTGAAATGACCGCTTTTCCCGCAGAAACGCCTATAGGAATGTGCTATGTGCCGTTCCAGCAGTGGGAGACTCCGTACTCTGAAAATATCGCTCTTGAACGCGGAACGATATTTCCAAGCCTCGATCTGCCATTCTGCGGAAAGGAGGTTTCCTGCGATGAACGGAAATAACCTTATGTGTGCGATTCAGATGTATGATTTTTATTTGTACGAGCTGAATCTTTATCTTGACACCCATCCAACAGACCGAAACGCTCTGAACTTGTTCAAAAAATACACCGAACTGAGAAATGCGGCGTATGAATCCTATATAAACAAATACGGTCCGATTACCGCAGATCAGTCTTCAACAACCGAACGCTTTAATTGGGTCGATGACCCCTGGCCTTGGGAAAGGAGCGCAAACCGATAATGTGGGCTTATGAAAAAAAATTATTATATTTATCATACACACATAAAATCATTCACAAAAAACAGTATCAAAAGTTAAAGAAAGAGGTTTAAATTTCCTGTTGCCTTTTTATGTTTCGCCGTGTTTTTGATGTAATCCTACAATAAATTTATTTAATTTTCCTTTCGGGACTTGAACATTGCTTTAAAATAGTGTACAATAATTATATGTATTGTCTAAAATAACGGGAGGAACTGTTTATGAACTGGACAGAAGTCAATATCTATACCACAACGGAGGGAATAGATCCTGTTTGCGGCTGTCTGCTTGGGATAGGCGTTACAGGCTTTGCAATAAGGGATTCAAAGGATTTTGAGGAATTTTTAAACGATAAAACGGGAAACTGGGATTATATAGACGACGACCTGATGAATCTTCGGGACTGTGAGACCTGTGTGACGGTGTACCTGCCAGACGACTTGCAGGGGGCGGATATGCTTTCCGCGCTGCGTTCGGAGATGTCTGCACTTAAAATAAGGGACGAAAACAAAGCTTTCGGCAGACTTGCGGTGGAGCTTGCAAACGTCTGTGAGGAGGACTGGGCTAACAACTGGAAGCAGTATTTCAAACCTTTGACTGTTGGCGAAAAGCTGGTAGTGAAGCCATCCTGGGAGGACTACAGCGGCGGCGACGGCAGAACTATACTTGAGATAGATCCGGCTTCAAGTTTCGGAACTGGTCAGCACAACACCACACAGCTTTGTCTGGAACTTATAGAAAAAAATCTTTGTAATGGGGACAGGCTTCTCGACTTGGGCTGCGGCAGCGGTATACTGTCCATAGCGGCGGTGCTGTTGGGCGCGGAGAAAGTCACGGCAGTTGACATCAGCCAAAACAGCGTTGAAACGGCAAAGGAAAACGCGTCTAAAAACAACATTTCCGCCGATAAGTATACGGCTTACTGCGGTGACATTATTAGTGACAACACTCTGGTTGAAAAAATCGGCAGCGGCTTTGACATTATTGCGGCAAATATCGTTGCAGACGTGCTTATTGCTATGTCCCCACTGTTTGAAAAATTTGTAAAAAATGGTGGTACGCTTATTCTTTCGGGAATTATTACAGAGCGCGCCGACGAGGTGATTGAGGCGATGAAGTCTAAAGGGTATGCTTTGTCCGAAATCCGTGAAAAGGATGGTTGGGCAGCAGTTTCATTCAAAAGTTGATAGGTGATGGCTGCTAAATTTTGGAGCTGATGATATGATACAACAAATAGTTAAAGAAAATATTCCCGAATGCGTAAGAGTCATACGGGAAAGCTTTCTGACCGTTGCGGAGGAGTTCGGCTTTACTCCCGAAAACGCGCCGCGGTTCACGGCTTTTGCGGTCACGGAGGACAGGCTCCTGTGGCAACTTGAAAGCGAACGCAGACCTATGTCCGCATATTTTGAGGACGGTAAAATCGTGGGGTACTATTCTCTTTTCCATGTTGGAGACGGCGTTTGCGAGCTGAACAATCTTTGCGTACTGCCGGAATACCGTCACAATAAAATAGGCGAAAGGCTGCTGCTTGATTCATTTGAGCGGACGAAAGCTATGGACTGTACTAAAATACAGTTAAGTATTGTCGAAGAAAACAGGCGTATGCGCAGGTGGTATGAGGCTCACGGATTTCTGCACACGGGTACGGAAAAGCTTGATTTTTTTCCCTTTACCTGCGGGTATATGGAGATTAATTTATAAAAACGGGAGGATAATTGTATTGGAAAATTTAGAATTTACGTGTGTCGGCTTAAATGACAACGGTAAATTTCCCGCGGAATACACTGGAAGAGGAGAAGATATTTCTCCCGAATTTATAATAAATAATTTATCTCCCAACGCTGAAACTCTTATTATTACGCTTGAAGACATGAGTCACCCGATAAAACGATTTACACATTGGGTCATATGGAATATCCCTGCCGCAAATAAAATTCCGAGAGCAATTCCGCGCGGAAAATCGGCGGCAGATTTGGGGAACGCTGTACAGGGGATAGGTTACGGGGTTCACCGTTATGCGGGTCCGAAGCCTCCAAAGGGAAAGACCCACAAATACCGTTTTACCGTGTACGCTCTTGACTGTTCGCTTGATGTAAAACCGGTCTCAACAAAAAGAAAAGTCCTTAAGGCGGCAGGTGCTCATGTTATTCAAAAAGGCGGGATATGCGGATATTTTGAATAAAATAATTTTGAAAGCGTGGTAAAATTATGACAATACTGTATACTTCGGAAAATAAAATTTTTAGCTATGACGTGAGCGACAAATCGCTGACGGAGATACCATGCGGCAAAATCGCAAAATACCGCGAGACCGTCCGCGGCATACAGCAGCGCAAGGAGTGGAAAACCACGGGTACGGGCGCGAATTTTATGGGCATGGCTTCCGCTGACGTGATAGACCCGGACGAGCTTCCCGCGCAGATAACAGGGCTTGGAGTACATGGTGAGGAGCTTGTCTACGGCGTGAATCTGGAGGGCGTGGGCAGCCTTTACCATCGCAGTCTCGATCCATCAGATGACGTTGAGGGACTTGTCCGCGCATCCAACGAATTTCTTTTCGGCTCGTTCGACGTTAAGAACGGAAAGCTTGCGGTAAGTATGGGCGGCGGCAGATTCCTCCACATAGCTGTCATGGATATAAGCGGACATTACGACGAGTACACCGACGGCGACACTATTGAAGAAAATCCTTGCTGGGCGGCTAAGAAAAACGGCATTTATTTTTCCACAGCAGGGTATGCCTGGAATCAAAACGGCGTTATTTCAGGCCCGCGAACTATAGCTTATCTCGACCTTGACAAAAAATTAATGTCTGAAATTGTTGCGGACGAAAATTATGATTATCTCCACGTCCGTCAAGACCAGAACGGTGATCTGTACTACATACGCCAACCCTACGGCGGAGAAAAGCCTCGTGGCGGCATTACCTTTAGGGATGTGATAATGTTTCCCTACAGAATTGTTAAGGGGCTGTTCGGATTTTTGAATTATTTTGCCACGATATTCGGTGGAGAGTCCCTTAAAAGCGGCGGAGCTTCAAACGGCGTGAAATTCAAGCAGCGTTCCAAAAAGGATTTAATGATCGAGGGAAACGTTATCAACGCCGAAAAGCTGGATAAAATAAACGAGGCAAGCGGCGACAAGCACGGTGGTATCATGCCCCAAAGCCGTATGCTTATTAGACGTACTGCCGATGGCAGCGAGGAGATAATTAAAAAGGGTGTTCTGGATTATATTCCTGTTGACAGCGGAGTGATAGTTTCCAACGGCAGACACCTGCTCCGCGTTGACAGGGACGGAAACGAGACCCATATCGCAAAGGCAAAGCTGGCGGTAAATCTTGTGGCGGTTGACAATTCGTAGGGCGTGGGCCTGCTCCCGCCCAATCCCACGTTAATATAAATTTTATTATAAAATGGCAGGAGCAAGCCCCCGCCCTGCAATGGAATGGAAAGGACTGTAGCAAATGACCGAAAAAGAAAAAATGCTTGCGGGAAAAATTTACGACCCAAGCGACGAAACTCTTGCGCTTATGAGAATGAACGCGCACAAGCTTTCACAGCGTTACAACAATACTTTTGAGGACGAGGAGCAGCTCCGCAAGGCTATTTTGGACGAACTTGTCCCTAACCGCGGAAAGGGTACTTTCTTGCAGGGTCCCATTTATTTTGATTACGGCGTGTTTACCGAATTTGGCGAGTGCTGCTATGCAAATTTTAATTTTACGGTACTGGACTGCTGTCCCGTGAAGATCGGGGACAACGTCTTCTTCGGTCCAAACTGTACAGTTGCGACCCCTGTTCACCCGTTTCTGCCGTCGGAACGTAAGATGAAATTTAAGGCGGACGGCACGGCTTACGACGACGAGTACGCAAAGCCGATAGTGATAGGCTCAAACTGCTGGATAGCAAGCAACGTGGTTATCGCGGGCGGAGTAACAATTGGCGAGGGCTGCGTTATCGGCGCGGGAAGCGTGGTCACGCGGGATATTCCTTCAAACTCACTTGCGGCGGGAAATCCGTGCAGAGTAATTCGGGAAATTACCGAAAAGGATTCTCTGAAATATAAAGGCGATCTTTTCTGACGGAGGTCAATATGGTGAAAAAGACAATGCTGTCGGTTACGATATCTGCACTTGCGGCATTTGCGGTATCGGTTTCGCTGTTGATATATTGGAGAGGCGAACCATGGTTGACGCTTGCAATAACGTTCGGTACGGTTTTTTACCATTTCGGCATGAGACTTGCTGTGGGGTATGCATTTAACAAGCTAATGAAAAATAAAGCCGACGTTTTAAAGAGGTGGTACATGCTTAGAACATGGGAAACAAAGCTGTACAATATTTTGAAGGTAAAAAGCTGGAAAAGCAAACTGCCCACTTATGCGCCGGATTTTTTTCACCGCAAAAGCACACGTGGAACGAAATAGCGCAGGCAATGTGTCAGGCGGAGCTTGTACACGAAACAATAATAATACTCAGTTTTGTGCCGTTGTTTGCTGTGATATTTTTTGATTCATTTTGGGTATTCTTTATTACATCGGCTGCCGCCGCGATATTTGATTTGCTTTTTGTAATTATACAAAGATACAACCGCGACAGGATCGTAAAAATAGCTTCAAAAGAGTAAAATACTTAAACTGCAATAAAATAACAGCAATCTGCTGTAATGTTTTAATAAATTCAATTTAGGAGGAAATCCAAAATGGTGGATTACAGCGTTCAGAACAAAAAGGCATGGAAATATAATTTATGTACTCTCTGCTTAAAGCCGGCGGCAAAATGATATGCAGCGATTTTCACCCGTTTACTAAAATAAATGACATACTGAATTTTGAACAGCCGTCCATGAGTTACTTTTCAACCGATATTTTTGAGGGAGAAATGGCTCACGCACGTTTTTTGGAAAAGGATATCCGCGAACAAATGCCAAAGTGCAGCTACAGAAAATATACGGTAAGTGAGATAATTAACGCCGTCATAAACAGCGGCTTTACGTTGAAAAAGTTTGACGAACATCCTGCATGGACAAATGAAAAAATACCGGGTGAATTTACTGTTACAGCAGTTAAATAGGTGCAGAGCGGTATTACTGCAAAAACAATTTGTTAAGAAGGATTGATAGAATGTCGGCAAGAAAAGCAAAAAATTACGGAAATGAAAGCATTACCAAGCTGAAAGGCGCGGACAGGGTAAGAAAGCGTCCCGCGGTAATTTTCGGTTCGGACGGTATTGAGGGCTGCGAGCATTCGATATTCGAGATAATTTCAAACTCTATTGATGAAGCCCGCGACGGAAACGGCGACAAGATAATCGTTACCTATTATCAGGACAGTTCCGTGGAAGTGGAGGACTTCGGACGCGGCTGTCCCGTTGACTACAACAACGCGGAGCAGTGCTACAACTGGGAACTTGTTTACTGCGAGCTTTACGCGGGCGGAAAGTACAAGAACAACGAAAGCGGCGATTACGAATACTCTCTCGGTCTGAACGGTCTGGGAGCCTGCGCTACCCAGTATTCATCCGAATACACTGACGTTGAAATTTATCGCGACGGATTTAAGTACAACCTTCACTTTGAAAAGGGCGAGAACGTCGGCGGCCTCCATAAGGAGGAAACTGCCCGCAAGAAAACGGGTACTAAAACAAAGTGGCGTCCCGACCTTGACGTTTTTACGGACATTTCAGTCAGCCGCGAATACTTTGAGGACGTGCTGAAAAAGCAGGCTATAGTCAACCCGAATATTTCCTTTGTGTTCCGTTTCCAAAACGAGAACGGAAAATTTGAGGAGACCACTTATTTTTATGAGAACGGCATTTCTGACTACATTAACGAGATTGTCGGTACTGACTACCTTACTCCGCCGCGGTTCTGGCAGTGCGAGCGCAAGGGCAGAGACCGCGACGACAAACCCGAATACAAGGTGAAGCTGTCCTTTGCAGTGGCGTTTTCCAATAAGGTCGCCCAGATAGAGTACTACCACAATTCCAGCTTTCTAGAGCACGGCGGCGTACCAGACAAAGCAGTGCAAACAGCCTTTGTGTCCCAGATAGATTCGTATCTGAAAAGCAGCAACAAGTACCAGAAGGGCGAGAGCAAAATCAAATATATTGACGTTCAGGACTGCTTAGTTTTAATTTCGTCATCGTTTTCGACGTTAACTTCTTACGAAAATCAGACTAAAAAGGCTATTACAAACAAGTTCATATACGAGGCTATGGTGGATTTCCTGAAACATCAGTTAGAGGTGTACTTTATTGAAAATCCCGACGATGCGCTGAAGATCGCCGAGCAGGTGGTACTTAACAAGCGCAGCCGCGAGAGTGCGGAAAAGACCAAGCAGAACTTGAAAAAGAAGCTTGCGGGAAATATCGACCTTTCCAATATGGTGCAGAAGTTTGTGGACTGCCGCACAAAAGACCTTTCCCGCCGCGAGATTTATATAGTGGAGGGAGACTCGGCTCTGGGCGCCTGCAAGACCGCCCGCGACTCGGAATTTCAGGCGATAATACCCGTCCGCGGAAAGATCCTGAACTGTCTTAAAGCAGACTACGGAAAAATTTTTAAAAACGACATTATTACCGATATTATTAAGGTATTGGGCTGCGGTGTGGAGGTAAACTCCAAGTCCAATAAGGAACTGTCCACATTTAATATTGACAATCTGAAATGGAATAAAATTATCATTGCTACCGATGCGGACGTGGACGGTTTTCAGATCAGGACGCTGATATTAGCGATGCTCTACAGGCTTACTCCGACCCTTATTGAAGAGGGATATGTCTATATTGCGGAGACCCCTCTGTTTGAGATAAATACCAAGGACAGGACGTACTTCGCTTATGATGAGCAGGAAAAGGCGGAGATACTGGCGAAGATAGAGGGGCAGAAGTACAAGATAGACCGCTCGAAAGGACTTGGCGAGAACGAGCCGGAAATGATGTCCCTTACAACAATGAATCCCGACACAAGGCGGCTTATAAAGGTAACGCCCACAGACTTTGAAGCTACAGCGGAAATGTTCGACCTTATGCTTGGTGACAACCTGCAGGGACGGAAGGATTATATTGCACAGTACGGAAACCGGTACCTTGAAATGGCGGATATCAGCTGACGGAGGGTAATGAACGATGAAACGCCGACCGGAGACAAAGCGTTTTGTATGAAGCAACACTGTTATCATAAAGATTATGGATTACTGAACCGTCTCTGACGCCATACGCAGGATTTTTGTAGGATTATTCGGCAATGTACTCACAGAATGCTCCGCAGGTATTGTCAGGCTATTTGGCGGTCAAGTTCTCTAAAGATACTTGAATAGCACATTGTAACCTTGCCGAAAACAATGTCATATATTATTAAAGAGGAGCAGCGTCCTCAAATAAAAACACGGAGGAAAATATATGGCATCATTTTACAATCAGGCTACTCTTTCCTATAACGGAAATCTTATAAATTCCAACGTAACGGCGGGCGAGATCGTCGAAACGCTTTCCGTCAGCAAGACGGCTGTTACTCCGACATACGGTGTCGGAGACAAAATAACCTATATCGTCAATATCGTAAACTCAGGTTCGACTCCATTTACGGGGTTGACTTTGACTGACGACCTCGGCGCATATCCGCTTGGAGCTGGGACTGTGACCCCACTCACCTATAGAGCAGAATCTCTGCGCTACTTTGTCAATGGTGACCTCCAAACGCCTCTCACAGTTACCGATTCGGAACCTCTTACCCTTACAGGAATTACCGTTCCTGCCAACAGCAACGCAACAATAGTTTACGAAACGAATGTAAACAACCGTGCGCCTCTTGCGGCAGCTTCCGAGATCAATAATACGGTAACAATTACCGGCGGCTCTATAACAACTCCGGTTACAGACGAAGAGATCATCAGAGCTGAAGGAAGTCCCAATCTTTCGATTGTTAAGGCTCTCACTCCAACAACTGTAAATGAAAATGGTGTTGTAACTTATACTATTACCGTTCAGAATACAGGAAATACAGCTACAAACGCGTTAGATAACCTGTATATCACGGATACCTTTAATCCTGCGCTTTCAAATATCAGTGTAACTCTTAACGGAGCGCCGCTTCCCGCTTCAAGCTACACCTATGACGAAACGACCGGCGTGTTTACAACCGCAGCAGGAGTGATAAGCGTTCCTGCCGCAACCTATGTTCAGAACCCCGTTACTGGCGTTTGGACAGTAACTCCCGGAACAACTGTGCTCACCGTAACTGGAACTATCTGACACGTAACCCGATAGGATGAAAACCTCAGAAAATGTTCAATGCTTTTACAGAAGCTGTATAAAAACTTTTGTCCGAATACAGTAAAAAATACAGCGTGTCGTTTAAACGGCTGCGGAGCTTTCCGCAGCCGTTTTTACTGAATTTACAAGACATTCATTCATCGTACGTTAAATGTGATCCTTCGCGTCACAGTGCTAAATGTTGCCATTTGAACGGTTGCGGAAATCTGCCGTTGCACGGTACAAAGCTGTTTGTAAGCATTGCTATAAGTCTTTCACGCGGAGAATCTATTATACGGCAGCCAGTCACTCCTGCGGCATTGCAGCCGAATCCCATGGCCATTGTAAGAGCCTGCTTTCCGCAAGCTCCCGCCTTTTTGAAATGTCTGTCAAGATTGAATGCCGCGCGGGGAAGATACCCAACGTCCTCCAAAAGCGTGAACAGAGGAAAAAATATCGCCATAGGAGGAAGCATTACCGACGTTACCCATGCAAGAACGCGGTACACGCCGTCTATTAAAAGCTCCCGAAGCCAAGCCGGAGCGCCGGTGCTTGCAAGCATAGCCGAAAGCTTATCTCCAAGCGAGAACAGAGCTCCGAAAAGCAGATCTGATGGGTAGTTCGCTCCCTCAATGGTGATCCAGAATATTGCCAGCAGAAGAGCCGCCATAATTGGGACACCCCATACCTTGTGAGTAAGTACTCGGTCTATCCGCCTGTCACGCTCATAATAGTCTGACTTTTCAAATGTTACACACCTGGCAGCGTAACGCTCAGCCTGCCTGACTACCGAAGTCACAAGCATATCTTTAAGCACAGTGCGATCTATGTCCTTTTCCGCAAGAAGTTCGCCCGCCTTGAATGCAGCATTGTACAGTTCCTCGTCTGCGGAAACATCAAGTCCGATAAAACTGCTTATGGAATCAAGGAGTTTTTCGTCGCCCTCGAGTATCTTCAAAGCCGTCCAGCGCGGTGAAAGCTTTCCGCAAAGCTTGGGTTCAAGAGCTGCTGACAGTATCCCCACCGCAGCTTCCACTTCTTCGGAATAAACAACGCACGGCTTTTGCGGAGATTTAGCCGCTATAGCTTCGGGAAGCCGCTCCATCATTTCCTCAATACCGCTTCCGCTCCTTGCCGCCGCGCCGCAAACCGGTACGCCGAGCATTTGGCTCAGCTTTTCAAGATCGACGGAAATTTTCTTTTTTTCCGCTTCGTCAAGAAGATTTACGCAAACAAGGGTATGCTCCGTGATTTCTATAGTTTGCAGGACAAGATTCAGGTTTCTTTCGAGGCAGGTAGCGTCGCATACCACTATCACCGCGTCGGGAATGCCTGTTTCGGGAGAACCAAAACAGATAAAATCCCTTGCTATCTCCTCCTCAGCGGAATGAGCAAGCAGCGAATATGTACCTGGAATATCCACCATAACATAGCTGTTATCTCCGCACCTGCATCTTCCCTGAGCGTTGCAGACGGTTTTTCCCGTCCAATTGCCGGTATGCTGCTTCATTCCGGTAAGCGCATTAAAAACCGTTGATTTTCCTACATTAGGGTTTCCAGCTAAAGCAATAACCTTGTCGCCATCCTGTTTATTTACAATAAATGATTCGCCGCAGACATTTCTGCCCACCGATTCGGATGTGAGACCCATGCAGATCACTCCTTTAAAAGACTTAATTCTTTTCAGTATATGCATGGTACAAGTATGGCGATTATGCTCGTAAAAAACAAAAATGATTTAATTCTTTCGCAGTGCCGCTGAATAGCTGTAATCCTTTTCTTCACATTCATACAAAAATAATTTTTACCCCAAAACAGCAGGACAGCTGGCTCTTTAAGATGATAACCCGTTTTCGCGTATAATGTATCTGCAAAGAAAAAGAAACAAAAAAGTTCCTGTAATTATACAGAAACTTTTTTGTGCTAAAAAACTGTTTATTGGTGCCGGCGGCGGGGGTCGAACCCGCACGAGTGTTACCCCAACGGATTTTGAGTCCGTCACGTCTGCCAATTCCATCACGCCGGCTAATTAACACTGCTTAATTATTTTAACATATTTTATCGTATTTGTCAAGTACTTTTAAATGTTAGATGCAGACACATTGTAGTGTTACAACAGAAAGCTGTATCTCATGAATAGCATAATACAGGATATGAAGTTTAATCAATCCCAGATGAAATATTCCGAAAAATACGGTGTGAGTATGGCAAGCAGAAAGTACAACAAAGTACGTTCTTGCATATATTATTTCGCGAGAAACGCTGGGACGACAGTGTGTAATCCTTTTCGGAACGTTCTAAGCGTCCCCGCCATCATCAAAATGAGCAAATTGAAGATAAAATAACCATGATATGCTGTTGAAGAAAAGCAAGCTATTCTGACCGAAAAAACCGCTGTTGTAAATCATCGTATTGACGCTCCGGAACAGATCGGCGAATAGCAGAAAAACAATCAATTTCATAAAACATACCGTTTGTTAAATATTTATTGACATACAAAACGCCTCAAATATTGTTATATTTAGAGCGCAAACCGTAATTTATTTTTTGTCAGGAAGATTAATTCCTGTTATTATACACGGTTATCGCTTAATATATAATTATGAGGTGAAAATTTTGTCTTATTGTGCAGATTTTGGGGTACTGCTTCGCAAGTACCGCGAGGACAATCACTATTCCATGGAAAAACTTGCTGAGATGTGCGACATCAGCGACAGGTGTATAGGTAATATCGAGCGCGGCGTGTCAAATCCTAAGCTTGACACAGTGGTTAAGCTATGCAAAGCATGCGGTATTGACGTCGGTTTGCTTTCATTCCTGAAGGATGATGATGACGCACAGGATGATTCTCTGCTTCTGGTTCGCTGATTGTAACATTTTCTTTCCCAAAACACCTCCGCCGTTGGCTTCCATTGTAAGCTTACGGCGGGGGTGTTTTTTATCATTTATCGGTGTTTTAGAAATTATTTTTTGTATTTTGCTTGTCAAACTACATTTAAAACCGTTATGATAATAAGCTTTTTTCTTATGCTTTACGGCTTTATATGTGAACGTCACCGCGTTTAAAATCCAGATCATTGCAACTAAACTGAAATCAAATCTTTGCTCCTTAAAAAACTTGACAGTCGTCAGCATAATGCAGAGTATCAGTGTATTTTACAGTCAGTATGAATTGACCTTTGCGTTTATCTCAATTTCATATTGATATGCGTTTTTGTTTTAATTTTTGTTAATAATGCTCATTTTTGCAGTATCGGTCAAATATTTGTAAATACTAAGTTTACTTTTGATTTTAGCATTATGCACAAAAAAGTCAAGTTAAATATGACAATTTCAATTGTTAATACGCAATAAAAGCAAATTATATATTTTTTTTGACATTTTCGACAAAATGTGTTATACTGTTTGTATATACTTTTTATATCAAGGGGATAGGTATGTTCGGATATGTAAAGCCTTTTAAACCGCATATGCGAATATGCGAATATGAAACCTACAAAGCGGTGTACTGCGGATTGTGTAAAATTCTCGGCAGGGAGTACGGATTTGTTTCAAGAATGACTCTCAGCTACGATTTTGCTTTTCTGGGACTTATGGCGCTGGCGCTCAACGACAGTCCCGCCGTAGTTGAGCCGCAGCGGTGTATTGCTCACCCTTGGCGGAAAACGCCATGCCTGAGATCTTCCGACGGACTTGCCTATACTGCCGCCGCCGCGGAGATACTAATATACAATAAGGTTAAGGACGATCTTGATGACCGCCGTTTTTGGGCAAAGCTTTTTCCGTGGTTTATGCTGAAGCTTACAAAAAAGGCCTATAAAAAAGCGGCGGAACTCTATCCGGGTCTTGCAGCCTATACCGCCGAGCAGATGTCCCGTCAGGCAAAGCTTGAAAAGGATAACTGCAAATCCATTGACCGCGCCTCCGAGCCGTCGTCCAATATACTTGCGGAAATAGCCGCGGGACTTTCAGAAAAAGAGGAGCAGAAACGCATACTGCGGCGTTTCGGTTATCTTCTGGGACGGTTTGTTTATATCGCCGACGCTTTTGACGATGTGGAAAAGGATTTCCGCGCAGGAGGTTTTAATCCGCTTGTTATCGGAAATCCAACGATTAACGACCTTAATCTTCCCGAAATACAAAGGCGGACTGGCGACAGCGTTAATTTTACTCTCGGCGCCCTTGCAGATTCATATGTTCAGCTTGAAATAAAGCGCTTCAAACCTATAATTGACAATATTGTTTACCTGGGACTTAAAAATGTGTTTTACGATCTTATAAGGAAAAAAGAAGAAAACGAAGACATTGAATAAAACGCGGAGAACTGATCCTTGCTCCGCTTAAACAGAAAGGAGAGCGGCTGTGTGCCGCAAATCTGATATGAACGATCCTTACAGAATTTTAGGTGTAATGCCAACTTCCTCCGACGAGGAAATAAGAGACGCATACAGAAGTCTTATGCGCCGTTACGAGGGAGACGATGAAAAACTCTCCGAAATAACCGAAGCTTTTGACAGCATTATGAACCTCCGCCGCGGAGGATCGGTACAGATTCCCGACGGAGGATTTTCCGAGGTGCGCCGTCAGCTTCAAAACGGCAACTACAATGATGCGGACAGTATGCTTGAAGGCATTGGCGAAAAAACTGCAGAGTGGTACTTCCTTAAAGGCAGCGTTTGTTACGCGAAAGGCTGGCTTAACGAAGCTTACGCAAACTTTTCGCAGGCGTGCAGAATGGAACCCTATAATCCCGAATACAATTCCGCGTTGAGGCATATGTCCGAGACCAAGGGCGGCTATATGCAGGGCGATCCCAACGGAAATCCTTACAGAGGAAGCGGAAGGACGTTCGGGTGCAGTGCGTGCGATATATGCAACGGACTTATCTGCGCGGACTGCTGCTGTGAATGCATGGGCGGCGACTGCATACCTTGCTGCTGATTTACGGCGTGCAATTTGCCGTTAAGGACGGAAGTGATGTTTTATGAAAAAAGTAAGCTATAAAGTCGCATTGGGCGGAGTAGTGGCTGCACTGTGTCTTCTGCTTATGTTCCTGACGGCGGTTATTCCGCCGCTGAGCATAACCCTGCCTCTTTTCGCAGGAATGCTGATATTTGTTGTAGCAATAGAAATAAGCAGCTCATGGGCGTTTGTAACATATGCTGTGGTTGCGATACTGGCGTTTTTTGTCACTCCCGATAAGGATGCGTGGCTGTTTTTTACGTTTCTTTTCGGGTACTATCCCGTTGCCAAATCCTACTTTGAAAAGATAAAAATTAAAGCTCTGTGCTGGCTTTGCAAGCTTGCCGTGTTCAATGTGTCCATAGTGCTAATTTACTATGTAACGGCTAATCTTCTGGGTACTCTCGATCTGTTTGAGGAATTCGGATTTTACAATGAATGGCTTATTCCAGCTTTGCTTGCGGCGGGAAATTTGGTTTTTCTTTTGTACGAATACGCTCTTACGCTGATAATCGACTGCTACAGAAAATGGTTCCGACCTACGTTTTTGGGAAAGTCAAAATAGCTGCCGAAAGAAAAGCTGTAATGTAATTACTGCCGTAAAAAATCTCCGAAAAGACATATGTCTCTTCGGAGATTTTTTATTGATCTTGTTTTTCCGTGCAAATGGGCAGTGTTCCGTCGTCCGGAATAAATTTGCCGTCTGAGGTTCTGATCAGGTACGTTCCAACAGGAGAATTAAGATACGGTATTATGTCGGGATCGTAATTGCAGATAGTGTTAAGCTTAAAAACATGAAAATTGTTCGGTTCGTTGGAGTACTCCTCATTTTCGTCGCCTTTATAGAAGTGCCAGCCGCTGTCGGGCTGATCTGGCAGAGGCTCGTCACGGAACATATATCCTACTTTCCAGCCCTCTTTGGTTATCATGTCGGATACCATGCAGCCGTCTCCGTTTGGTTCGTTCCATTGGATAAGCTCTTTGACTTCCTTGTCTATAAAGCCTTTTTTATTCTTTTTAAAGAAATTCATTTATAAAACTCCTTAAAATGATTTTGAGGTTTTATTATTTAAAGTATGCTACACCGCTCTCGAATATTTTCTGATCCTTATTTCCGGGTACGTTTTTGCATACCTCGGAGCCTATGCGTTCGCTGTGGCACATCTTGCCCAAGATACGTCCGTCTGGAGAGGTAATACCCTCGATAGCTTCATAAGAAGCGTTGGGGTTAAACCTGATATTCATTGAGGGAGCGCCCTCGTGGTCAACATACTGTGTGGCGATCTGACCGTTGTCGGCAAGCTGCTTTATCAGTTCGGGAGAAGCTACGAACCGTCCCTCTCCATGGGATACAGCAACTCTGTGAATGTCTCCTACCTCGCAGCCGGCAAGCCACGGTGACTTAGTGGAAGCGACACGGGTATTCACCATCATTGACTGATGTCTGCCTATGGTGTTGAACGTAAGGGTAGGGGAGTTGTCAGTCATGTCGACTATCTTTCCGAAAGGAACAAGCCCCAGCTTGATAAGAGCCTGGAAACCATTGCATATGCCCAGCATAAGACCGTCGCGGTTGTCGAGCAGATCGTGAACGGCGTCCTTTACGCGGGGATTACGGAAGAATGCGGTAATGAACTTGCCCGAACCGTCAGGCTCGTCGCCTCCGGAAAAGCCCCCGGGTATCATGATTATCTGGGACTGCTTAACAGCCTTTTCAAAGTACGCGGCGCTTTCCTCCAGAGCAGCTGTTGAAAGGTTTTTTATAACTACGATTTCCGGATTAGCTCCCGCGCGTTCAAACACTCTTGCAGTGTCGTATTCGCAGTTAGTGCCCGGGAACACAGGTATAAGCACCTTTGGCTTGGCAAATGTGGACGCGTGCTGAACAGCTTCTTTCGCGGTGTAGGTGAAAATTTTAGCGGGTTTCTCGTCTGACTTTATATTGCATGGGAAAATAGGTTCGAGTCTGTCCTCCCACTTTTTCTGAATGTCCGCCATATCGACTGTATAGGTTTTGCAGTCTATCTTATAGTCGGTAATGGTCTCGCCAATTACATTCTCGACTGTAAACGGATCGCCGTTAAGCTCCACAACGAACGCTCCGTATCTGGAATAGAACAGCAGGTCGTCGGAAATTTTCTTGTCAAACTTAAAGCCTATCCTGTTTCCGAGGGACATTTTTGCCACCGCTTCCGCAACGCCGCCGAAGCCTATTGCCCATGCAGCCACCGCAGTCTTGTCCGCGATAAGCTTTTCTACCCTTTCAAAGCAGGACTTAACGCTGTCGAATACGGGCAGACCGTTTTCGTCCAGATCGGGAACTATAAGTATTACCTTGTCTCCCGCTTTTTTAAATTCTGGAGAAATAATGTTTTTCGCAGAAGCAATACCCGCCGCGAACGATACCAGCGTTGAGGGTACGTCGATATTTTCAAAAGTACCGGACATAGAGTCCTTGCCGCCTATGGCTCCGCAGCCAAGCTCAAGCTGAGCCTTGAACGCGCCCAGCAGAGCGGCAAAAGGCTTGCCCCAGCGTGTGGGATTGTTTTGTGTTCTTTCAAAGTACTCCTGGAAAGTCAGCCAGCACTTTTTGTAGCTTCCTCCCGCCGCAACAAGCTTGGCTATTGACTCTATTACCGCAAACATAGCTCCGTGGTAAGGACTTCTGTCCGTAACATACGGATTGAAGCCCCAGCCCATGACAGAACAGGTATCGGTCTCGCCTTTAAGTACCGGGATTTTTGCAGCCATGGCTTGTGTAGGCGTAAGCTGATACTTGCCTCCGAAAGGCATAAGAACAGTACCTGCGCCGATAGTGGAGTCAAAGTATTCTACAAGACCTTTTTGCGAGCAAACGTTAAGGTTAGTCATAAGCAGCTCCCAGCTATCGGCGGTGTCGCTGTAGGTTTTGAGCTGTTTTGTAACGGGTACGGGAACTGCAACGGTAGCGTGTTTTTCCGCTCCGTTTGAGTTAAGAAATTCTCTGGAAAGATTTACAATAACGCTTCCGTTCCATGTCATTCTGAGACGGGGTTCTTTGGTAACTACAGCTACGAGAGTAGCTTCAAGATTTTCTTTTGCTGCTTCGGCGATGAATCTGTCCGCGTCCTCTTTGCGTACGACTACAGCCATGCGTTCCTGACTTTCGGAAATTGCAAGCTCAGTGCCGTCAAGACCATCGTATTTTTTGGGTACCTTGTCAAGGTCTATGTCAAGACCGTCAGCAAGCTCTCCTATGGCAACTGAAACGCCGCCTGCGCCAAAGTCGTTGCAGCGCTTTATCATTTTAGTAACGTCTGGATTTCTGAACAGTCTCTGAAGCTTGCGCTCTTCGGGGGGATTGCCCTTCTGAACTTCAGCTCCGCAGTGTTCCAGAGAAGCTTCGGTGTGTGATTTGGAGGAGCCTGTCGCGCCGCCGCATCCGTCACGGCCCGTACGTCCGCCGAGGAGTATGATAACGTCGTCGGGCAGTGGAGTTTCGCGTACAACGTTCGCTTCTGGAGCCGCTCCGACTACTGCGCCTATCTCAAGACGCTTTGCAACGTAGCCGGGGTGATATACTTCCGCAACGTGACCTGTGGCAAGTCCTATCTGATTTCCGTATGAACTGTATCCGTTAGCCGCACCCACGGTTATCTTTCTCTGAGGAAGCTTGCCGTGAACGGTGTCTTCAACGGGAACAAGGGGGTTGGACGCACCTGTTACGCGCATAGCCTGATAAACGTAGGAACGTCCCGAAAGGGGATCGCGGATCGCTCCGCCAAGGCAGGTAGCCGCACCGCCGAAAGGCTCTATTTCCGTTGGGTGGTTATGGGTCTCGTTTTTGAACATGAACAGCCAGTCCTGCAAATCTCCGTCAACGTCCACCTTGATCTTTACGGAGCAGGCGTTTATCTCCTCGGATTCGTCCAAGTCTTTTAAGACGCCGTCCTTTTTCAGCTTTTTTGCGGCAATTGTGGCAATGTCCATAAGAGTGACGGGTTTGCCGCCTCTGCCAAGCTCTTTGCGGACGTTTATATACTGTTCATAGGTTTTTCTGATGTAGTCCGCATTGATAACCGCGTCGTCAATGGTAGTCAGGAACGTTGTGTGGCGGCAGTGATCTGACCAGTATGTGTCTATCATTCTTATTTCGGTAATGGTGGGGTCGCGTTTTTCAGTCTCCTTAAAATATTTCTGGCAGAACTTTATATCGTCGAGATCCATTGCAAGACCGTACTTGTCAATAAAGCTTGCAAGCTCCGCTTCTTTCAGATAGATAAAGTTTGTAAGCGTCTCCACAGTTGTTGGGATATCATATTCGGCTGCAAGAGTGCTTACCTCCGCAAGAGAAGCTTCGCGGCTTTCCACAGGATTAATGATATAGGATTTTACAGCGGAGAGCTCATTAGGAGAAAGCTTTCCCTCAAGAATATAAACGCGGGCGTTTCTTACCCTGCATCGCTCGCCCTGGGTGAGTATCTGAATACACTGTTCGCAGGAATCGGCACGCTGGTCGAATTGCCCTGGAAGATATTCTACCGCAAAAACGGTTTCGTTTTCCTTTATTTCGGGCAGCTTGTAGGAGCACACGTCTACCGCAGGCTCGGAGAAAACATTGACTGCCGCCAGTTTAAAGTCCTCCTCGCTCAGTCCCTCCGCGTCATAGCGGTTAAGGATACGGATATTTCTGAGTCCGTCGGGGCGCAGAGCCGTTTTTATGTCCGAAAGCAGATTTTTTGCTTCAACGGCGTACTCCGGTTTTTTTTCGACATAGATACGATAGACTGACATAATTTTACTCTCCTTATCATGATAAAACTTTACTGTGCAATAATTTCTCCTAAACAGCAGTCGTTGCCTATTCCTATTATTTTAACATAAAAAATGGAATTACGCAAACTAATATTGTGATTTTTTTTTGAAATTTTTACTTGAGTGTAATTCGGCGTGTAGCCGTGGGGCATACCGTCGTTTTTTTCCCGCTCAAAAAGTACCGGAGCAACCGTCCCCACCTGACTTTGCAAGAATCTTTCGCGGCATTTGTTCATAGTCTTTGCCATTTCTGCGGCGCGTGAGCGCTTGACAGCTTCGGGTATCTGTCCCGCCATTTCCGCAGCGGGAGTGCCTTTTCGCCGCGAGTATGCGAAAATGTGTGCTTTTGCAAAGCCAATAGTCTCGGCAAATCGTATTGACTCCGCAAAGTCCCCATCGGTCTCGCCTGGAAATCCCACCATTATATCCGTAGTTATTGAACAGTTATCGAAATTTGTTCTCAATAAATTTACAATACTTTCATACTGTGCTGGGTCATACCGTCTGTTCATAGCTTTCAGTGTCTTGCCGCAACCGCTTTGGAGAGACAGATGGAACTGGGAGCAAAGCTTTTTTTGCTCGGCTAAACGTTTAACGTCAGTGTCGGAAATGACTTCCGGTTCAATAGAGCCGAGCCTTACACGTTCTATCCCGTCAATGCCGCAGACCGATTCGATTGCATCTACAAGCCTCAGACCCAAGTCCACGCCGTAAAAGGAAAGATTTATACCCGTCAGTACGACCTCTTTGTATCCTGCCTCCGCAAGAGCGGAGACCTCGGAAACTATGTCCTCAAGCGGTTTTGAGCGGAAGCCACCCCTTGAATGGGGAATAATGCAGTAGGAGCAGAACATATTGCAGCCGTCCTGAATTTTCACGAAAGCCCGTGTGTTAAAGTCGTAGCCTGTGTTTGCCATGTTTTCAAAGGATTCGTTCCGCTGGTACGGAATAACGCTTAACATTCGCCGCCTATCCTCCAAAAAGCGGGAAAACAGGTCGGGCAGGGCGGCGCGGTCTTTCGTACCCGTAACAATATCCGCTCCGGAAAGCGCCGCAGCTTTATCGGCAAACGCCTGCGGGAAACAGCCAGTCAGTATGACTATTGTATCGGGATACATCCTTTTAAGCCGTCTAATTTCTTTTTTCAGCTTTTTGTCGCTGCTTTCGGTGACGGTGCAGGAGTTAATGAGAAAAGCGTCCGCTTCGGCTTCTGAGGCGGCGGTATCGTATCCGCCGGCGGAAAAGTTCTGTTTTATGTTTTCCGTTTCGTAAAGATTGACTTTGCAGCCAAAGGTTATAAAGTAAATTTTCATAAAAACCACCGTAAAATTTGTGAAATATAACAAAAGGCTTTATGGAATAACTGTCCCCCAATGCATATAAATATACAATTCAAAAAAAGTTTTGAAAATTCTCTTGACTTACCGGAACAAAACTGCTATGCTATATACATACCGATAGGTAAAAATTCTCATTATTTGGAGGGACAAATTATGAACAAGACTACAGTAATGTTGGGTACTATCAACGATGTCAAGAGCTTTGTGACGGTCGTATCTCAGTGCGATTATGACGTTGACCTTATTTCGGGAAGATACGCAGTAGACGCTAAGTCAATTATGGGTATTTTCAGCCTTGATCTCTCTAAGCCGATTAAGCTTGAAGCTCACACCGATGACGCTTCCGAGTTTTTTGCTCAGATCAAGGAGTTCATTGTTGACTGATTTGATATACAGTATACAGTAACAAAGCCAAGACTCTGTTTTCTCCGGAAAACGGAGTCTTTTCTTTTATATATTCGGGTAAAAGCTTTGTTCATTTCTTGCCGTTGTTTTCGTCATCTCCGTTATCGTGAACGAAAAACAGGCCGATAATACATATTATGATCCCCGAAATAAACAACCCGAGAGCAAGTCCGTCAGGACCTCCGCCGTGATTTACGATAACTATGCACATAAAGAACAGGCTTGCAAGAATGACAACGATTCCAGCCAGAGTTACCTTAATACTTTTCATATAAACACCTTTAACCTTTAATGTGTTTGCAGGAAGCGTTCATCGCAGTATTCGCATTCAAGAGTATCGCCGTTTCCGCGGAAACTTTTGGGAAGATAATATTCGGATTGGGTAATGCAGTTCGGATTAGTGCAGACGTTTCCTGCCGATATCTTTCCTGTAAGAAGCGGTGTTGGGCTTTCATTTTTCAGTACCGTAATTATTAGCGCCATGCGGACGTACATTCCGTATTTTGCCTGCTTGAAATACAGAGCGCGCGGGTCGTCGTCAACGTCTATGGCAATTTCGTCAACTCGCGGCAGAGGGTGAAGCACGCAGAGATCAGGCTTTGCCTTTGCCATTTTTGCTTTGTCAAGCTTGTATACGTCCTTTTGTTTTTCGTATTCTTCGGGAGAAGAAAACCGTTCCCGCTGGATACGCGTCATATAGAGCACGTCCAGACTGCCTATGGCTTCTTCAATGGAGTTGACCTCTTTGAACGGACAGCCGCAGGCGTTAAGAATATCCTTTATGTAGAAAGGCAGTCTCAGCTCGGGAGTCGAAATAAGCACGAATTTATTATCCGGATAGCATGACAGCGCTTTGCAGAGAGAATGCACAGTTCTGCCGTTTTTCAGGTCGCCGCAGAGTCCTACGGTAAGACCGCTGAGCCGTCCCTTTTCCTTTGAAAGAGTAAGCAGGTCGGTAAGTGTCTGGGTAGGGTGGAGGTGCCCTCCGTCTCCCGCATTGATTATGGGACACTCTGCTGTAAGGGCGGCAGCCTTTGCAGAACCCTCTTTCGGGTGGCGCATTACCATTATATCGGCGTATCCCGATACGATTTTTGTGGTATCCTTTAGGTTTTCGCCTTTTGCAACAGAAGAGGTGGCGGGGTTGTCAAATCCGATAATAGTACCTCCAAGCTTCAGCATAGCCGTTTGAAATGACATTTGGGTACGTGTGGACGGCTCATAAAAGAGGGTAGCCATGATTTTTCCCTCGCACGCGCGGGAATACTTTTCGGGAGAATCGCATATTTCCGAGCCGAGAGCAAGAACCTCGTTCCACAACGATACTGGCATATCGTTTAAGTCGATAAGATTGGTAAATTCCGAAACCATACAAAAGCCGCCTTTCAAAAACATACTATAATATTTTATCAGATTTTAGGAAAAAATTCAATACCTTGACGAAAAACTTTAATAAATTTTTAGCGGGGAGTCCACGTGGGCAGAGTCCCTCATTGTTAAATACAATAAATTTTACATTTGCATAGCACTCCGAGGGGCTGGGTAGATATAATCGTATTTTAACCACCCCTTGATAGGGGCTATCTTGTCGAAGTTATAGATCAATTGGAGTACTCAGACAGGAAAATTCTGGTTGAAACGTACTATTATTGCCATACGCTGAAAGAAACAGCCAATGAGCTTGGCATTACCGAAAATGCGGCAAAAACAAGGCTTTTTCGGGCGAGAGCCAGACTGAAAAAATACTTACGGAAAGAGGAATTGTTTATGAAGATTGATTTTTACGATTTGTTTTCTCATTACGTTCCTGATGATTTTTCCGAAGCAGGCAGTGAGAATTACGTTACAGCAGTGATTAAAAAAAGATCATACCCACTACAGGGTTGATGAAATTATTGACGTTGATTCGGTAAAAAAGATCATAGTCGGGGATACGACAGTTCGTGTGAAATAAAGAAAGGCATTGCCGCTCAAATACGGCAATGCCATTTTTTAATCTTTACCCTTAAAGAAAGCCCCCACAAGGTCGGGACCCGCATTTGCCGCGATTACACCGCCTATTCTGAAAGACATTTCGGGTGGGTAACCCAACTTTTTTGTCAGTTCCTTTGCAAGCTCCTTTTCTTGTTCGTCGTTGTCGGCGTACACAAGGCAATAGGGAGTTTGAGGAATTATCCTGTTTGCGGTTATTTCAACCACTTTGGGTATTACAGCCTTGTCACCTCGAACCTTTGCATCGGTGGTGGAAACGCCCTTTTTTATCTGTATAACGGGACGAAGCCCCATAAGCTCTCCCACGAAAGCGGCAGCGGTGCTGACACGACCCGAACGCTTTACAAATTCAAGGGTGTAGCAGCCGAAATGCACCTCAGCGTTTGCAAGCCAGTCCTGCATATAGGCGATAACCTCTTCCGCTGTTGCTCCTTTTTCAATTTTTTCAGCGGACTGAATAAGCGGGTAGCCGTAAACCCCAGTGTAGTTTCCAGAATCAATGACATGAATGTTAAATTTTCCTTTTGCATCGGGATTCACTTCGTAGAAATTGTCTATCGCCATGACCGCATTGCTGTAGGTAGCCGAGCCGAGAGAGGCTATCGCTACATAAATAAGGTCGTCGTAGCCATCATCGAAGTACTCCTTGTACAGCTCCTCAAACTCAAATGCGGTTATCTGCGCATGGGTAGGGAAATCCTTTGACTCTTTCAGCATTTTATAGTACTCCAGATTGTCGTAATCCCTGTCGTAGAAAGACTTGTCCCCGAGTGTAATAGGGAAACGCAGGATACGTATGTCATATTTTTTCTCCAGCTCCTGCGGAATATCCGAAGCTGAGTCGGTCATTAGCTTGATCTTGCTCATATTGTTGCTTCCTTTCTTTATTGTAATCAAAAATTATTCCCAATTATATTGTGTAAGCTTTCCCTCCGCCGCAAGGTCGGGGAAATCCCATTGCCTCAGTACTTCGTAAACGGCAATCGCCACAGAATTTGATAAATTCAGGCTTCTCAAACGAGGGCGCATAGGAATCCTCAGACAGTTTTCGGGATTTTTAATAAGCAGCTGCTCAGGAAGTCCTGCATCCTCGCGCCCGAAAACAAGATAACAGTTGTCGGGAAATTTTATATCGCTGTATGTATTTTTACCCTTTGTGGTAAAATAGTAAAAATTACCGCTATTTTGGTAAAAGAAATCCTCCAGATCGTTATAGTAGGTAATATCCAGTTCGTTCCAGTAATCCAGACCGGCACGTTTCAGATTTTTGTCCGTGACCTCGAATCCGAGAGGTTTGACAAGATGAAGCTTTGCCCCTGTAACAGCGCAGGTTCTGGAAATATTCCCTGTGTTTTGGGGTATCTGAGGTTCGACAAGTACAATGTTAAGGTTCATGCCGTTACACCTCACATCTGCTCATAATCGCAAAGAGTTGGGTTAGTTATAAGAAAATCAAGGCAGCTTTCCAGCATAATGCCCTCCCGTGTGTCTGTGGAATAACTGTAGGTCGTCTTTATCGCTCTTTCAAGGAAAGCGGTGGCTCTGTTCATTGCGATAGGTAAACTGTCTCCGCGAAGTATGGAGCCGGTCAGTACAGACGCAAAAACGTCTCCGGTGCCGGGGTATCGAGCGTTTATCATATTGTATGGGATACGCCAGAACTTGCTGTGTTCGCGGTCGTACCCAACATTGTAAGCTTTTCCGTCGGAAAAAACGCTGGTAATTACTACAATTTTCGGACCAAGCTCCGAAAGTCTTACAAGATAGCTTTTTATTTTCTGCATTGCAGTATCCGGCTGAACAGGGTTCTCTCTCAAAAGAATCGCCGCTTCTGTTATGTTGGGTGTGATAATATCCGCAATTGCTGCAAGTTCGCCCATTCGTGAGCAAAGTTCGTGAGTGCAGGTCTTGTAGGGCTTGCCGTTGTCCGCCATAACTGGGTCTACAACTTTTAGGGCGTCCTTGTAGTACTCAAAAAATTCAAGGCAATGGTCTATCTGCTCAGTGGAAGCGAGAAATCCGCTGTATACGCAGTCAAATTTATAGTTCAGCCGTTTGTAATGTTCAAGAGCAGGGGAGATATAATCGGTAAGGTCGCGGAGAACAACCTCCCCGAATCCGCCTGTGTGGGCTGATAAAATTGCCGTCGGTACGGGACACACCTGAATACCCTGCGCTGACAAAGTAGGCAGGATAACGCTAAGAGAACATCTTCCCACGCCCGATAGGTCGTGAATCGCCGCAACTTTGGCGGTTCTGCTGTACATATTTAAAAACTCCTTTAGAGGATAAGATTTTGTTATTCGTCGAAAAGACCGTTTTTCAGTTTGTCTATCGTGTCCTCACCGCCTATAAATATAGGAAATTTTCCCGTCCTTTCAACAGTAAGACCGTTAAGCATACCCGTGTGCAGGGAAATATGCCTGAACTGCCGCAGCACAAGGTCAAAACGTGTATATTTACAATTTTCGGGATTTTCAAGAAGCATTTCGTCAGTAAGACCGTCTATATACTGTAATGTTTTATCCTTTACAGCGTAAAGGTACTCAAAAAGCTGTTGGTCACTCAATTCCACTGAACAAGGGTTGTCGGGATTGTCCATACTGTCCTCGTGAAAATCTGGCTCGGTGTACACAAACGGATTAAAGAACCACTTATCAGCAGAATGAATGGTATGGTAGACATATCTCCAAGCGGGAGAACCGCATACCAACGCGTTTCTGTCATAGGTCATTATTGCCGTTTCCAGGTTTATGAAATTCGGAAGTACCTGCTTTTTTATAATTTGGCATAAAAGTTCCATATTTGTGTTCCTATCAAAACGTTATCTTATTATTGCATAAGCAAGGTATATAACATAGACTACAGCAAGGATTATTCCCTCGGCTCTGCTGACGCGTTTTTTCGTTACACAGAAGCCGTAGGTTCCAAGAGAAACCGCCATGAGGATAAGCAGGTCGGTAAGACACTGGGCGTTGATATTCATAGGTGAAATAGCTGCGGAAGTCGCCAGGACAAACAGAATGTTGAAAATATTCGATCCGACGACGTTTCCGATAGCGATATCGCTTTCTCCCTTTTTTGCCGCCACAATGCTTGTGACAAGCTCCGGAAGGGAGGTTCCTATCGCTACTATTGTAAGCCCTACAAGGGTCTGGCTCATTCCGAAGCGTACGGCAATGTCGCTTGCGCTGTCAACAACGACCTGACCGCCGATAATTATACCCGCAAGACCGCCTATTGTAAACAGCAGGCTTTTTCCGACTCCGTAAGAGGGAATATCGTCCTCGCCGCTTTCTATGCTTTCCTTGCGGCTGCGGAGAGCCGAGGATATGACAGAAAACAGGAATATCCCCATAAAGAGCAAAAGAATGATAGCGTCGCCCCGTGTAATAACGTTACTGCTTCCGCCGCCGAGTACAGCGTCGTAGGACATAACCATGAGCAGAGCGGTAGCTATAAGCATGAACGGATACTCCTTAGCAATTATCTGTCCCTTTATCTGTACTGGTTTGATAGCTGCGCTTACTCCGAGGACAACGAGCAGGTTGAACATATTCGAGCCTATAACGTTTCCCACAGCGATATCGTTGGACTTTTCAATGCCGGCGATAATGCTTACAGCGGCTTCCGGAGCGCTTGTGCCGAAAGCAACGATAGTAAGACCTATAACTATTGATGGTATTTTAAGCAGTTTTGCTATTGACGAGCTTCCGTCCACAAAAAAGTCCGCGCCTTTTACAAGAAGAACAAACCCTGCAATAAGCAAGGCAAATGACAGTACCATAAATTTCAACTTCCTTTAACTAATAAATGCCTTAAACTTAATAGTAACATAAATTTTATTTAAAGTCAATCAATATAATATATTATTTGGAAAAATGCAAATCTTATCTTACTTTTTTATTTATATCAGACATAAGCCGTATTATACGATGTACTGGCAAATTCGGGCATATACCATATGAAATTTAGCGGAATAATACGAATTACTATATAAAGGAAACGTTGAAAATGTACTTTCCTGATACGAAAAATAGTTATTTAACAGCTTTTTTCAGTGAGCTTACAAACTCTCCGACCTTTTGTACCGAATCCTGTCCATATTTTTCTACTATCTCGACTATCGCGCTGCCGGCAACAATGCCTCCGCAGTATGATCCGATTTTTGCAGCCTGTTCTGTATCGGAAATGCCGAAGTCAGCCAATGCGGGTACTTTGCAGCTTTTCTTTATCTCGCCGAAAAAGCTGTCGAGATCGGACGAGGAACTGCACTTCGTCGGTGACGAAACACAGCATAGAAATCCCTGAGCGTCGGAGGCTATGCTTTCGATCCTGCGGCGCGATGTGGGCGTGACGAGGCTGATTGGAATGATTCCGTTATCGTCTGCATAGGAACGTATTTCGTCCCTTTCTTCAAAAGGCAGATCCGGTACTATAACTCCGTCTACGCCTTTTTCGCGGCAAAGTCCGAAAAATTTTTCCGTGCCGAATCGGAATATTGTATTGACATACATCACAAGCAGTATTGGCTTGTCGGTTTTTCTGCGCAGATTTTCGACTATTTCGAGAATTTTTGTAAGATCGGTACCGTTCGCAAGAGAGCGCAGACTGGCTTCCTGAACGGTCTTTCCCTCTGCAACGGGGTCTGAGAACGGCACGCCTATCTCCACGATGTCGGAGCCGTTTTCAAACATTTCAAGTACAAGTTTCTCGGTAGTTTCAAGATCGGGGTCTCCCGCCGTGACAAAGGTGACGAGAGCCTTTTCGCCTTTATTTTCAAGCTCTGCAAGAGCCGATTCTATCCTGTTCATAGCAATCTCCTATCTTTATGAGTTTACGATATTTTTTCCTCTGTAGCGTGCTATCGAGTAAACATCCTTGTCGCCGCGTCCCGAAAGGTTTACGACCATGATCTGATCCTTATCCATTTGGGGAGCGATCTTCAATGCGGCTGCGACACCGTGAGCGGATTCGATAGCCGGTATGATGCCTTCCGTTTTGGAAAGGTACTCAAACGCTGACACAGCTTCCTCGTCAGTTATCGGAACGTATTCCGCACGTCCCTTTTGGTGGAGCATAGCGTGTTCAGGACCTATTCCCGGGTAATCCAGTCCTGCGGAAATTGAGTATACCGGGTCTATCTGACCGAAATCATTTTGCAGGAAAAGCGACTTCATTCCGTGGAAAATTCCCATACTTCCTTTTGCTGCAGTAGCCGCGTGTTTGCCTGATTCAACGCCGAGACCTGCGGCTTCCGCGCCCACGAGCCGTACGCCTTCATCACCGATAAAGTCGTAGAACGCGCCCATTGCGTTTGAACCGCCGCCTATGCAGGCAACTATGCAGTCGGGTAGTCTGCCCTCTTTTTCCATAAGCTGGGAGCGTATTTCCTCGGAAATTATCTTCTGAAAATCGCGCACCATAGTAGGGTAGGGGTGGGGACCCATAACCGATCCTATACAGTAAAATGTGGTTTCGATATTTTCAGCCCAATCACGCATAGCGGCGTTGATGGCGTCCTTGAGAGTAGAAGTTCCCTCGCTTATTGAAGTGACTCCCGCTCCAAGAAGTTCCATTCTGTATACGTTCAGGGACTGCCGTTCAATATCTTCCGCTCCCATGTATATCTGGCATTCCAGACCAAAAAGTGCGCAGGCAGTGGCAGTAGCAACTCCGTGCTGTCCCGCGCCTGTTTCGGCAATAACCCTGGTCTTTCCCATGCGCTTTGCAAGGAGGATCTGTCCCAGTACATTATTTATCTTGTGGGATCCCGTGTGATTAAGATCCTCACGTTTCAGATATATCTTCGCTCCGCCCAGTTCTTTTGACATCTTTTCGGCATAGTACAGCATAGACGGTCTGCCTGCATAATCACGGTAATAGCGTTTAAGCTCCGCAATAAAATCGGGATCGTTCTTGTATTTTTCATAAGCTGCGTCAAGCTCATTTACCGCGTTCATGACTGTTTCGGGAACATACTGTCCTCCGAAATCCCCGAAACGACCTTTCTTTACGTTCATTTTGAAATTTCCTCCTTTAATTTGTATAATGGTTTTCGTAATATCATGCTGTCCGAAGATGCCTGTTCGGACAGCATGGCCTCTGGAAATAAAAAAAGAGGTCTACAATCCGTACAGCCAAATACCTCGGCTGTCGGGACGATAAACCTCGTGGTGCCACCCAACATTTGCGGACATAAAAAAGCGTCCGCCTCTTTTGGGTACAAGCGAACGCACAATACTTTAACATAATGAATCAAGTACGCAGCACACGCATAAATACCCTATCCACTAACGCAGGAAACGCGGCGCAGACTACTGAGCCGAAAGCCGACCGTTTGCCTTTGCTTCTCACAAATCCATTCGCAGATACCGTTATGACCCGAACTCACACCGCCGCCGGATTCTCTGATTCATCAGCATATCTGTTACTTGCCTTTGTTCAACGAATTTACAGTATTAAATTAACAATAACATTTTACGTCACAAAAAAACATTTGTCAAGCATTTTTTTTAACTTTGTTGATTCTGTACAATTACGGGCTTGCCGCTATAGTCATAATCACGTCTTTATACAGACCTTATGATTTTCGGCCGGTTCTGTAGCTGAATCCCTCTTCGCGCTTGTATTTTTCTTTTGCTTCAAACATTCTCTTGTCCGCCGCGGAGACCGCCTGTTCAACTGAGTCAAGCTCAGAAGCGTTTCCGAAATAAACCCCGAGGCTTATGCTTGTGGAATAAGGCTTGTCAGCGTTATTATTTATCTCCTTGAGATATGCCTGAATGGCAGAGCAAATGTTGTCTATTTCTTCTTGTGATGATATACTGTCGCTGACTATAACAAATTCGTCTCCGCCTATCCTGAAGCAGCAGTCGGAGTTTATCGCATTTCTGAAAGCGTCAGCCGAAGACTTTATGGCAAAGTCCCCCTCAACATGACCAAACGTATCGTTTATATATTTAAGATTGTTCATATCCCCGAGAATAAGAGTGAATTTTTCTCCGTGCTTTTTGGCTTCGTTAAGCGATTGCCCCGCGTAGAGGTTGAAGCCGTTTCTGTTGTATATTCCCGTAAGCAGGTCTGTAACGGCATTGTCCTCCATTTTGCTGTAGAGGAACTGAAGATTTTTTTGCCGCCTGAGACTTTCAAACGAGGTGCAAACATAACGTATCCATTTACGGTATGTGCTTGAATATGCGACAGCCTTGTTTCCGTAGGAAATGGCTGCGTATCCGAAGCACCTGTCGTTGAAGTGCAGCGGTCCGAAATAAAACGCCGCAGGTGTTGGACGCCGCTCATAAAGGGCGGGGAGCATTTCCGCCAAGTCAAAAGAGCGGTCAAGGTCGATAAAGTTTGTTCCCGCGTGCTTGTGCAAAGGAAGATACATTTTTTTTGTGTATCCCTTTTTAAGGTAATTGCTGTTTTGATCGGTTTCACCCAGATTATCCCAGTTATCACATACACAGAGATATAAATGGTCAAATTCGCCTATCTGGTGAGCATACCATCCGAGAGTTCCAAGATATTTTTCATAATCTTTTTCCGAAATCAGAGCCTCAAGCATAAAATTATATGTAGAATCAAAGTCTCCGTAAAGGTCGCTGTCCCGCCAGCTTTTGTTTTTGGTACGCATTTTTTCAGCGATATTTACCGAGCAGCCGCAGCTTTGGGCAATGCATATCTCCGCGCTGCAGGGGTCGTCGTTAAATTTTGTTCCGGTGATAAGGCTGTGCATTAATCTTACTGCGCGGATACCAGTGTTTTCAGCGGGAATTTCAGACGAAGATATGCTGGGTACGTAATTTACCCCAGCTTCTATTGAATCGTAGCCTGTGACAGCCACGTCCTCTGGAATACGAAATCCGTGATTTTTTAATGCTTCGCATATGCTTACGGCCATAGTGTCGCTTGCACAGGCGATAGCCTGAGGCATGGGACGGTCATCGTCAAGTAGTGCCTGAACTACCTCTTCGCCCTTGTTGTACCAGAAATCTCCATAAAAAACGCGGCTGCGGTCTATCGGCAGATTATGCTCTATCATCGCTTCAAAGTAGCCGTTAAGACGGTTCGTAGCATGTGGATGACCTTTGATACCGGTCATAAAGGCTATATCCGTCAGTCTGTGAACTTCTATAAGATGAGAGACAAGCATTTTTATGTTCTGAACGTCGTCGGTAAAAATATTTTTAAAGCCTTCCGTGGCAATATCAACGGACACTGCGGGCTTGCCGAATTTCTTTTTTATGTCTCTTTCCACGCGCTCGGCTATGCCGCCGACCTGAAGCGTGTCTGGAACAAAAATGATACCGTCGAGAACGGAATAATTTATCATTGAAAAAATATTTGCGTCGCCCTCGTGCCATGGGTCGGACAGTTTATCTTTATTGAAAGTGGAAAAAACGGCTACGTCATAGTTAAGCTCGAACGCCTGTGTAAGGATACCCTCGAGCAGCTTTGCTTGATATGGGGCGTCGGATTGGGCAATAATAACGCCCAGAAGCTTTCTGAATTTTCGCAAAACAGTTCCCCCCGAAAAAGTGTTTTCTGTCCGTTTAACTAATAATATTTTAACATATCCTGACGGTTTTGTCACCAGACAATTTTAAATTACTGTACAAATTTTTGTAAAACAATTTGTATATATTAAACAAAATCAATTCAATATAGTAAAACATTTAACTAAACAGTAACAAAATATCAATGAGTAAATTGCTTTAAACGGATACATGATAAAATGCGGTGACCGTTTAGAATACGGACGCAAAATTATGATCAGTTATAAACACACGTTTGATGTAATAAACGCGGATAATCAGAGTTGATCCGAAATAATTACGGGAATTGTACGGAGTACCGATCCGCTGTCCTTTCGGGAAATGATTATCTCGGCATTGCCGGCGGATGAGGAGGAAAGTAAAAAGTTTACGCCGAAGGACGCGCTGTTGCGGACTTTGCAATCCGCAGATATCTCGTTTCCGGCGCTGTCCCTGAAAGTCAGCAAAATAGTCGCGGGAGCGGATATGTAGTCAGTTCCGGCAGTACATGAAACAAGAAGAACGTCGTCTTTGCTAAATACGGAGGTGCAGTATCCGTTTACCGATGTGTACCCGTCAACATACCAGCTTTCATCGCTGCCGAGCCTTTCGGCGGCGGCTTTTTTCTTTTTCGAGCTGTCGGAGTAAGTGCTTAAAAGAGCGAATACAGACCTTGCAGAGGCCGGATCCGATTCAATAAGAGAATCTCCGAGAGCATAGCGCGACTTGTAAAGCATGTCCTCCGCGTTTTTGTATGTACCGGCGTTTCTGAACATATCGGCGGCAGTTGAAAAATCCTTTTTCTCAAAGCATTTCATACCATATTCGTAGGCTATCTTTGGGAATAGTTCCTGCGAGTCGGGGGAGTTCCTCATAAAATAGAAACCTCTTGCCGTTTCCTCGGACGCACCGTTTTTGTCATATTCGGATTTAAAGTATTCATATGCGCATTTTTCTGCAAGAGCGGCGGAATCCTTGTAATTTCCGAGTTTACCGTAATTGTCGGCGGCGGTTTTGAGGTCGCCGTTTTTCTGTGCTTCAGCCGCTCCCGTGTAACGGTACTTGTAGGCGTCTTCTGAGTTGCCGTATTTTTGCGATACATCGGCGGCGGAAAAGTAGTCTTCGTTTTGGGCAAGTGCTTCCGCTCTGCGTTTGGCAGCAAGCTTTGCAAGCTCAGGTTTTCCTGCGGCGGCGTATATAGAAGCAGCTGACCGTAGGTTTCCCTCGTCTGCGTAGCCGTCCGCTATCCTGACCATACATTCGGCGGCAAGCAGATTGGAGTCCGCATAGCCGTTAAGTGATGTGAAAGCGTCCGCGGCTTCGGGGTAAAAACCCTCGGCCATAAGGTACAGAGCCGTCTCGTATCTGCATTTTCGGACGTAGTCCTCGCTGTTTTTATAGTCACCCAGCTCCGAAAATATTTTTTCGGCTTTGGAAGGACTTCCTTCTTCATACATCTTTTCTGCATTTGAGTAGCGTATTTCGGGTACAATAATCCTTGCCGCAAGGAAGACTAAGGAGGATATTGCAGCTGCGCACAGCATTACCGCCGCTTTTAGGAGACGCTTTTTTTCAAATATTGGAAATTCATGCTGCTTTGTGCGCGGTATATGCGGTGCCTCGGAAAAAATTTTCTGAGCCTTTACTACAAGCAAATCTTCCTCAGAATCAAATTTGCCGGCAAATTCGGAGCCGTTTCCCGTGTTTTTCTTGCCGCAGTAAGGACAGAATATGGCTGTTTCACTTATTTTTTTTCCGCAGTATCCGCAGCGCATATTCCCGCCTCCCGAAACAAATTACTTATAAGTTTAACCCAAGTTTTGCCGAAAGTCAATACAATTTATTCCTATATTGTGATATTAGTTGTGAAAAAATATTGACAACTTTATTTTTTTGAAGTATAATTGTATATATCGCGTCATATTTGTACTTTTGGATTATAATAAATGATAATTATGATGTTAAACAATAAAGGTGGAATTAATTAATGGGTATTTTCGACGGGCTTTTCGGCAGCTACAGCAAAAGAGAGCTTGCAAAGATCGAGCCTATCAAGAACAAAGTCCTTGAACTTGACGACGAATATTCGGCTATGTCAGAGGAAACATTGAAATCGCAGACCGGTATCTTAAAGGACAGACTTGCAAAGGGCGAGACTCTTGACGATATTCTTCCCGAGGCGCTTGCCACAGTAAGGGAAGCTGCATGGAGAGTTCTGGGTAAAAAACCGTTTCCGGTACAGATCATAGGCGCTATCGTTCTTAATCAGGGACGTATAGCCGAAATGAAAACAGGCGAGGGTAAAACTCTCGTTGCCTGCTGCGCGTCTTATCTCTGTGCTCTGGAGGGAAAGGGCGTTCACGTAGTTACGGTAAACGACTATCTGGCTAAGTTCCAGTCTGAGGAAATGGGCAAGGTGTACCGCTATCTCGGGCTGACTATCGGCTGTATCCTTCACGAGCTGAATAATGACCAGAGACGCGCTGCCTATAACTGCGATATAACTTACGGTACAAACAATGAGTTCGGTTTCGACTATCTCCGAGATAACATGGTGATCTACAAAAAGGACAAGGTACAGCGCGAGCACCACTTTGCCATTGTGGACGAGGTTGACTCTATCCTTATAGACGAGGCGAGAACGCCGCTTATTATTTCTGGAAAGGGTGATAAGTCAACAGAGCTTTACACTCTCGCGGATAAGTTTGCAAAGACCTTAAAGCCCTATATCGTTGTTGAAATGGACAACAAGGTGGATCAGGAGGAAGCTTCCGAGAACAGCGACTATATCATCGACGAAAAGGCCAAGACCGCCACTATCACCAGACAGGGCGTTAAAAAGGCGGAGAAGTACTTTAACGTTGTAAACCTGTTTGACGCGGACAATTCAACTCTGCTTCACCATGTAAATCAGGCTCTCAAAGCTAACGGTGTAATGAAAAACGATATCGACTACGTTGTCAAGGACGGCGAGGTTATCATCGTTGACGAGTTTACCGGACGTCTTATGATGGGCCGCCGCTTTAATGACGGTCTGCACCAGGCTATAGAGGCAAAGGAGGGCGTAAAGGTCGCTCATGAGTCCAAGACGTTGGCGAGCATTACGTTCCAGAACTATTTCCGTCTTTATAAAAGGCTCTCCGGTATGACGGGTACCGCCATGACCGAAGAGGAAGAGTTTAAGGAGATCTACAAGCTGGACGTTATAGAGATACCTACAAACCGTCCCGTTCAGCGTAAGGATCACCCCGACGTTGTGTTCAAGACCGAGCACGGCAAGTTTATTGCTGCTATACGGCAGATAGAAGAGTGTCATGAAAAAGGTCAGCCGGTACTCGTTGGAACGGTGTCTATCGAAAAATCGGAAGTGCTTTCTAAAATGCTTTCCAAAAAGGGCATAAAGCATAACGTTCTTAATGCGAAGCAGCATGAAAAGGAAGCCGAGATCGTAGCTCAGGCAGGTAAGTACGGAGCCGTTACCATTGCCACAAACATGGCCGGACGCGGTACCGACATAATTCTCGGCGGTAACGCCGAATTTATGGCGAAAGCCGAAATGAAAAAACAGGGTATGGATGACGACCTTATAAACGAGGCTATAAGCTACGCCGAGACTGACAACGAGGATATTCTCAATGCCCGTAAGATATACCGCGAGCTTTACGAAAAGTATAATGCCGAGGTAAAAGAAAAGGCTGAAAAGGTCAAGGAAGCGGGCGGTCTGTTCATTCTTGGTACGGAAAGACACGAGTCGAGGCGTATCGATAACCAGCTCCGCGGACGTTCCGGACGTCAGGGAGACGTGGGCGAGAGCCGTTTCTTCCTGTCACTTGAGGACGATCTTATGCGTCTTTTCGGCGGCGACAGGATAACCGGCATGATGGAAGTCCTCAAGGTGGAAGAGGATATGCCTATCGAAGCCAAAATGCTGACAAAGGTCATTGAGTCCTCTCAGAAAAAGGTAGAGGGCAGGAACTTTGCTATACGTAAAAACGTGCTCAACTACGATGATGTTATGTCCGCTCAAAGACAGATTATCTACAGCCAGAGGGCTAAGGTGCTTGACGGCGAGGACATTCACGAGTACATTCTTAAAATGATACAGGACATGATTTCCGAGACTGTCGATCAGTACCTCTTGGACGACGGTGTAAAGGACGACTGGAACCTTGCGGGTCTGCGGGATAGATTTATGGGTCTGTTTACTGTGAACGAGGATTTCCGTTACACCACCGAGGAGCTTGAAAGCACTTTTAAAAAGGATATTGTGGATAAGCTTGTGGGAAGAGCTTTGGATTTCTACAAGCAGAAAGAGGAGAAAATCGGTTCCGAGGTACTCAGAGAGCTTGAACGTGTTATTCTTTTGAAGATCGTCGATATTAAATGGATGGCTCACATTGACGATATGGAGGAGCTGAAGCGCGGTATCGGTCTGCGTTCCTACGGTCAGAAAAATCCCGTTGTAGAGTACCGTTTCGAGGGCTTTGAGATGTTCGACGCTATGGTCGAGTCTATCCGTGAGGAAACTATCCGTCTGCTGTTTACTATTCAGCTCAAGCCAAACGAGCAGGCTCCAAAGCGTGAACAGGTAATGAAACCTGAGGATACAGGCGGAGACGGTACTGTAGCAAATTCTCCGAGAAAAGTTAAGGGCAAGGTCGGCAGGAACGACCCTTGTCCCTGCGGAAGCGGCAAAAAATATAAAAAATGCTGCGGAATGGATCTGAAATAATTTGTGATTGGAGTCCGAAAATGGCTGAAATAAAAGCTTTCAAAGGTATGAGATATACGGATAGCGGCGGATCGCTTAATACGCTGGTGTGTCCTCCCTATGATATAATTTCCGACGCTCAGCGCGAGAGTTACATCGAAAAGAACCCTTATAATATAATCCGTCTTGAATTGCCCAAGGGCGGTGATGAAAGATACAGAGAAGCGGGAGACACGCTTGATAAATGGCTTGACGGAGAAATTCTTGCCTGCGATGGAGAGGACGGTGTTTACGTCTATGAAATGCAGTTTACGGCAAATGGTGCAAAGCGTTCCCTGAAAGGATTTGTATCCCTTGTAAGGCTTACGGATTTTTCCGAGGGAATAGTTCTTCCTCACGAGGAGACCCTTTCAAAAGCCAAGCAGGACAGATTCGACCTTATGGGCGAGACTTTCTGCAATTTCAGTCAGATATATTCTCTCTACATGGATGAGGATAATTCAGTCTACGGCATTATAGACGGAAGTTCAAATGGTGCGCCTGATATGGAGGTCACCGACGGAGACGGTACTGTCCACAGAATGTGGAGGATTTCCGACAAAAATACGATTTCAAAGCTTACTAAGGCTTTTGTGGATAAAAAACTGTACATTGCTGACGGTCATCACCGCTATGAAACGGCTCTGAATTTTCACAGAAGTCTTTGCGCTTCGGGAAAGGCTGTTCCCGGCGACAGAAGCGGTTACGTTATGATGATGCTTGTAAATATGGAAAATAATGGATTGGTTGTTTTTCCCACGCACAGGATAGTACACGGTCTGGCAGAGTTTAACGCGGAAAAAATTATTGATGAATGCAGGAACTACTTTACTGTTTCTGAGGCCCCCGATGAGGGTCGTATGCAGGCGGCTCTTAATATGGCATACGATGAGGGTAAAAAGGCTTTTGCTATGTACGTCGGCGCTGGAAATTGCTTTGTTATGACTTTAAAGGACGAAACTGCTGTCAAAAGGCTGCTGCCTGATATGTCGGACGCTTACTGCGGTCTGGACGTTTCGGTGCTGCACAGTCTTGTGCTTGAGAGAATTTTCGGAATAGACAAGGAAAATATGGCGAACCAGAAGAACCTTGGCTACACCCGTTCCCGGGAGGAGGCTCTGAGGGCGGTGGATATTGACGGTGCGGACTGCTCCTTTATTCTGAATCCCACAAAGGTTTCCGAAATCAGGGACGTTGCCGCGGCGGGCGAGAAGATGCCGCAGAAATCCACTTATTTTTATCCCAAACTTATAACGGGACTTGTAATGAACAGGTTCGGCGAAAGATAAATATTACCATAAAAGGAAGATGAAGATTTTGTATGCTGGCTGATAAATGCAGAAAAGAACTTACGGAGCGTATCCTGCCTTTCTGGAACAGACTTCGGGACGATGAAAACGGCGGTTTCTACGGTTTTATGGACAACGATCTGAATGTGGATAAGACTGCCGACAAAGGCGTGATACTTACGTCGCGGATATTGTGGTTTTATTCATCATGCTACAGAACGCTGGGAGACGAATATCTGCTTGACAATGCCCGCCATGCCTATGAGTTCCTGAAAAAATGCGTGGATACGGTCAACGGCGGCGTTTGGTGGATGATGACTTACGACGGCAAGCCCATCGATACCATGAAGCATACTTACAATCAGGCGTTTGCCATATATGCTTTGTCGGCGTATTATCTTGCCTCAAAGGACAAAACGGCTCTCGATCTTGCGCTGGAGCTTTTCCATACGGTTGAGGACAAGTGCAGGGACGATGTGGCGTACCTTGAAGCTATGTCTGAGGATTGGCAGATAATCCCGAACGACGCGCTTTCGGAGAATGGTCTTATGGCTGACAAGACCATGAATACTGTTCTGCACCTTATCGAAGCCTATACAGTACTGCTTGAGGCCTGTGAAAACGGAGAGAGCGCTCATATAGAGGAACGGCTGATGTTCCTGTTAAAGATTGCCGAGGACAAGATTTTTAACGGAGGCAAAAACTGCCTGCGGGTGTTCTTTGACCGTGAGTTTAACGAGATAGGGGATATCCATTCCTACGGTCACGATATCGAAGCGTCATGGCTCATTGACAGAGCCTGTGAGGTAATAGGGGAAAGACGTTTCATGGCGAAATGGCGGTTTATTGACCTGCGTATCGCCGAAAATATATACGATATCGCTTTTGAAAACGGAGCGGTAAACAATGAACGTGAAAATGACAAGGTTGACAAAAAACGCGTCTGGTGGGTACAGGCGGAAAGCGTGGTCGGCTTTGTGAACGCGTTTCAGCAGGGCGGAGACAAAAAGTTCCTTGACGCTGCCGATAAGGTTTTTGAGTGGATAGAAACTAAACAGACTGATAAGCGTGAAAATTCGGAATGGTGGGGAGAGGTTGACTTTGACGGCAAGCCTATGCAGACTGTCAACATGGTAAACCCGTGGAAATGTCCGTATCACAACGGAAGAATGTGCATTGAGGTCATAAACAGAAATGTATCGCTCTAATTAAGCGTGGATTTCTGACGGTATAGATGAAAGGATGTTGATGTTGCGATGGCTGTTGTTAATGTTATGGAGAGTGTTGTAAGGGGACGGCTTGAATTCCTTTTACAAGAGGTGGACTGCTGCAAATGCGATAAATGCATGGACGATATGATGGCGCTGGCTCTTAACGCTCTTAAGCCCAAGTATGTAAATTCCCACAAAGGAGAGCTGTTCAGCAGACTGGATACTACCAAATATCAGAACACTATAGATATTGACGTAGCTGTAACAAAAGCGATCACCACGGTAAGTTCGAGACCGCACAGATAAAAGTTTTGCGCTTTATGCCGACAGTAACTTTTTCATAAGGGAAGCAGTAATTTCGTGGTAGTGGATACAACGGATAGCGGCTTGCCTTTATGGTTTTGCCTGTCAGCATATATGCGTTTTTTTATTTAACGGGTAAAATAAATGAGGAAAGGAGCCGGTTTATGCAGAAAAACCTTATTGAAAAGATAAAAGAATCTTTGGGAGCTGTGCTTCCCGTGGCGGCTGTGGTTTTTTTGCTGTCGGTAACGGTCGTTCCGCTCAGCGGCGAGATGTTCTTTTCCTTTTTTGTCGGAACTATCTTGCTCATTGTAGGCATTGGAATGTTTACGCTTGGAGCAGATACGTCTATGATAATTATCGGCGAAAAGATCGGAGCACGTCTTACAAAGTCCAGAAAAATTGCCTTTATCCTTCCGGTTTGTTTTCTGATAGGAGTGCTTGTTACCGTTGCAGAGCCTGACCTAAAGGTTCTTGCGGAGCAGACTCCCATTGTCGATACACAGATCATGATATGGTCGGTGGGCGTTGGCGTGGGAATTTTCCTTACCCTTGCATTTCTGCGTATTTTTATGCAGGTAAAAATATCGGCGGTATTCATAGCTTTTTATGCGCTGATATTTATTTTTGCCTGTTCACCGCTTATTTCTCCGAGCTTTATACCGGCTGCCTTTGATTCGGGCGGAGTTACCACCGGACCTATTACTGTGCCGTTCATAATGGCTCTCGGTCTTGGACTTTCATCTATCCGCGGCGATAAGACCTCTGCGGAGGACAGCTTCGGCCTGGTTGCTATGTGTTCTATCGGACCTATCCTTACCGTGCTTTTGCTTGGCGCTCTGAACAGTACCGAAACTGCCGAACAGACTCTTACTCATCCTGAAAATTATGATATTATTTCTGAAAGTTTCCGCGAATTTCTGCGGGCTTTTCCGCATTACATAGAGGACGTGGCTTCAGCATTTATTCCTATTGTGGTTTTCTTTCTTGTTTTTGATGTAATATTTCTCAAGCTTGACACGAAAACCATGCTTAAAATTTTTGTGGGACTTGGATTCACATATGTAGGACTGGTACTGTTTCTGACAGGGGCAAACGTGGGGTTTATGCCTGTCGGTCAGCACATAGGAGAAAATCTTGCGGGAGGAAGAGGCTCCTGGCTGCTTGTCCCTATAGGTGCGCTGATCGGCTACTTTATCGTATCGGCAGAGCCTGCGGTACACGTGCTGAAGCAGCAGGTTGAGACAATTACCGAAGGACGTATTTCCGGGCGTTCTCTTGGGATAAGCCTTGCGCTGGGCGTTGCCGCTTCGGTCGGTATATCCATGGTTAGGGTGCTCACTGGAGTATCCATTTTATGGTTTTTGGTACCCGGCTATGTTCTTGCTCTTATTATAAGCTTGCTTGTACCGCCTATTTTTACTTCGGTAGCGTTTGACGCCGGCGGCGTTGCCTCCGGACCATTAACTGCCACATTTCTGCTTCCTCTTGCTATGGGAGCCTGTGCTGCCAGAGGAGGAAATATTTCCACCGACGCATTCGGGATCGTTGCAATGGTAGCTATGACTCCTTTGCTGACCATCCAGATATTAGGTCTTATCAGCAGGTTTAAGACTGTCAGGTCCGACCGTATATGCGAGAGCGGACAGGTATTCCCGATCGTTTTGGACGAGAGCTGCGACATGGCTGTTTTTACGGATACTAAGTCGAGCCTTGATGTGGGTACTCAGAAATAACGACAGATGCAAATGAATTTTGATAGTTAGGGGATTTAATCTAAAAGTAAAAATACCACGCACGAGAAAGGAGAGCCGGAAAGTGAAAGCAATGTTTCTGATAGCGGACTATAGACGCGCGCAGGACGTACACAGCATTCTTGAGCGGGAGAATCTTCCGTGCCGTTTCCTGCTTCACGGTCACGGTTCGGCTGACTCGGCTATGCTCGATTATCTTGGTCTCGGTGACAACAAAAAAGTTATTGCCGCGGTGTTTGTACCAAACGGACGGGTGATGAAGCTTTACGATACATTTAATAAAAAGCTGTCTCTCAGCGAGGCAGGCAGGGGTATAGCCTTTACAGTACCTATCAGCGGAGCGTCAGGAACGGCGTTTGCGATAAACGGTACTAAACCCGAAACGGAGGGAGATAACGAAATGTCCGAAGCCAAATACGAAATGATAATAACTATTGTGAACCGAGGCGGATTTGAGGCTGTCAAAGAGGCTTCCAAAGCGGCAGGGGCACGCGGAGGAACACTTTTGCACGGTCTGGGACTTGGCGGCGAAGAAGCGGCAAAATTTCTGGGCATATCAATTCAGCCTGAAAAGGACGTAGTACTCATTGTTGTCGGCAGGGAAGACAGGGAAAGGGTCATGCAGAATATCCTTGACGCGGCTGGAATCCTAACCGAAAGCCGCGGAATATGCTTCTCGCTCCCGGTTGACAGTGCGCTTGGCCTTGCGGGAACAAGCGTCAGAATAGAAGATATTGTAAAATAGTTTCAAAAAACTTTAGGAAAAGTAGTTATTTTTCCTAAAGTTTTTTGAATTTGTGCCGATATATATTATATATGACGAAAAGGGGTCTTTTTATATGTTAAAGAATATTAGCGGTATGCGCCGCCGTATCAGTGCGCTGGGACTGTCAGCAAATCGTTCTTCCCGCAAAACGCTTAAGCAGACGTCGGGTGTTAAGAACAACAGCGGCTTTAAATATGATCGTTTCTCAAACATTACAAGCGATTCGCTGAAAGAACTCGGTACTTCCGCAAGTCTTGGCGATTACCGTGTAAAGGCGGCTAAGTCTATGCTGACTCTTTCAAAGTCCTGCGGAAATTTTGACGATGCTATGAAGAAAAATCTTTCTGACGAGGGCGTACCTGAAAATATCAGTTTTAAGTTTGATTATGACGTAAACAGCGGCGAAGCGAAAATAACGGAAATTTCCGACGAAAAGTATCTCAGCGGAGTTCAGAACGCTTTGAACAAATCAATGAAAAAGGTAGATATTGACAGTATTGCGAACGCTTCTAAAATACTAAACGGCAAAATGACCGAGGCTTATTATTCCGTTGTTGCAGAAGCTTTGGAAAAGTGCTTCGGACAGGATATTTCCGAGCTTTCTGTGGACAGAAGAGGAAATATTATGGGCATGAACAGAAAGATGAGAGACGCTGTTGCAAGCGAGTTGTCTAATTTGCGGTTCAATGCTAAATCACAGTATGGTTTCCCGTCAAAGAAGCTTGCTTCCGTTGTGAAGAGTGTTATTTCGGATAAATCGGCAAACAGCAATGTTTCTCATATGAGCTTTGAGCGCGGCAGCTTTAAAACTGCCGACGGTGATATAAGCGTGGGAAAAAATTGCAGTTCACTTCCAATGAAGGACACAAGCATTGTCCTCAGAGCGGCTGCGGCGGGAGATCCCAGCTCTTTGGATCTGTGGGTCGAAAACGGAGATCTGTTCAAATAATTTTAAAAACAAAAGGCAGGAATGAGTTTTTCGCAAAAAGCGGTAAAAAAATTCCTGCTTTTTTAAAATATTTATACGTATTTGACATCCGCAAAAATATGTGGTATACTTATAATGCGAGTAAGCTATGCGGTTGAACGCTTTATGCGCATTGCGCGTCTGCGTTAGGAAAGTCCGGGCATCATAGAGCAGGACAGCTGCTAACGGCAGCCGAGGGCGACCTTAGGGATAGTGCAACAGAGATATACCGCCGGTTTTCCGGCAAGGGTGGAAAGGCGAGGTAAGAGCTCACCGGAGCGCAGGAGACTGCGCTGCCATGTAAACCCTGTCCGATGCAACGTCATTTTGGAACAATGCGTTATTGTCTGCTCGGCAGACGCATTGCAACGACGGCTTGAGCGTTTCGGCGACGATTCGCCCAGATAGATTTCCGCACACGACAAAACCCGGCTTATCGGCTTAGTCGCAATACCGAAGCTTTTCGCTGACTGCGTTAAGCTTTGCCATAATGGGGACAGGGGTTTTGACTAACTCTGCCCCCTTTTTCTTTTCTCGGAAATTTTAAGCGATAAGCTTTCTAGGCGAGTCAAATGTGTTGGTTTTCTGAAAATCGACAAAATCTCTAAAATGCTTTGACAAAAAAACAGATGTGTGGTATAATAAAGTGTAATTGTGTGTGCGGCTGAAAATGTTAAAAGTTTATCCGTATGTCATTCTGATTATTAAGACCCGAAGAAATTTACGCGGGATATCAGACATAGAAAAATGTTTGCAGTTTTGAAAGGCGGCTGTGATTTGATAAAGATCCTTTCCGAAAATTTAAAGCTTATAATGATCGGCGTTATAAGTATACTTATGGTTCTTGCGGGAGCTATAGTTTTAAGCCTGTATTTTGGCGGAGACGTGGCAAGACAGCTTATTGTTACCGATATCAGCGGTACGGCTTTTATTTCCCGCGACAGCAGACGGCTTAACGCGGATAAGCAGTTTGCACTGAAAAGCGGAGACATTATTACTACTGCAGAGGACAGCTTTGTGCGGATAAGTGTTGACAGGGATAAATTTGTCTGGATAGAACCGGAGTCCACAGTATACATATATTTTACCGATGTTGACTCAAAAGGCGACATTTCCGTAAACCTGACCAGAGGAGCGGTAATTTGCCGGCTTAACAACAAGCTGAAGAAAAACGCCACGTTTTCACTTAAAACTCCTAACAGCTCCGTTTCGGTAAAGGGAACGGCATTTCGGGCTGAATTTGACTATGTAAAGGAGTATATGGGTTATAAGGATGTTATGATAACTCAGGTGCAAAATTTTGACGGCACGGTCTCTCTCCAGCTTTACGATGCAGATAAGCAGCCCTATGAACTGCCTATGCTGCTTATTGAACGTACTGCGGCTCAAATGCTTACTTCGGAGGAAATGTGCAAATACGGATATCTTAATTACAGCTTCGATCTGCTTACCCTTAACGATTCGACGCTCGGAGAGCTTATACGGGCGTGCGCTGAAAAGGAGCTTGCGTTTACTCCTGAGGAACTAAATCATGCCTATAAGATTGTAAGGGACGAACGGCTCAAGCAGGAAACGGCAACCGAATCGGTTACAGATGATTCCTCCGATACTACTGTAACAACTACAGTAACTGCCACAGAAACTACTGTCGTGACAACTTCTCCGCCTATTGAGGAAACTGAAACGGACGATGAGTCATACGGAACGCTGGGTACAACTCTGAAGACCCATGTATATACTACCTACTCGGGCGTAAAATGGTGGGAGATAACAGGAAATACCAATACCGGCACCGACGGCTATGAAGACTGGTTTGCAGAGACAGACGATAATTTCAGTGATGAGTCTACTGTTACCGCAGGAACTTCCGAAGCTGAAAATTAATGAAAGGAGATGATCCGGACTATAACCGGATCGGGCATAACATTTATGAAAGACTTTATAAATAATTTTAAGATACCGCTTATCCTCGGAGGATGTGCGCTGATCGCGGTAGTTATTACACTGGTTGTTGTAACCGGAGGCGGAGGCTCCTCATACGGACTGTACATATCGTCAGCTTCGGGAAGCGTAAGCGTTACAAATTCCGATTCCGTAACAAGCTCTGCAAGCGGTGATATGCTTAAAAACGGTGATATTGTTACTCTCGGAGCGGATTCCTCATGCATACTTACCTATAAAGGAAAGAAAAATTCAGAGAAAAATTATATTGTTCTCTGTTCGGATTCCCAGGTCGTTGTGTCGGGAGAATTTAACGGCAAGGAAAACGGAGAGCTTTTTCTGAGAAGCGGTTCGGTAATAGGAAATTTTGCGGACGAGGATCGCTGCTCAATAAACATAAGGACTGCTGACTCTATGATCTCGACAGATAAAAGTGTGTCAAAAATTTCCTACAGTACTAACGAGTTTATGTCCTATACCGACCTGTACACCTTTATGGGCGATAACAGTATTCAGCTTTATGACGCGGCCGGAAATCCTGTAAATAACGCGGAGCTTCAGATAGCTAAAAAATGGGGACGGATAGTCTCTGAAGACGGTCCTTCCTTTGAAGCGCTAAATTTGGATTTTGATTTGGAGGAGCTTTCCGCTTCCGATCTGAAAAATCTAATAACCATTGCCGCAATTATAGGCGGAGAGTTTCCCTATACTCCAGAAGAATTAAAAGCAGCATACGATAAAAAGGCAGACGGCAATGACAATGAGGCGGCGCCTCCTATTGAGCAGAAGCCGGACGAGACGGTAACTGACAGCTCCGATACCATTCAGACTGCCGAGCCTATTGTCACAACTGCGCCCGCTCCTACAGAAACAACTCTTCCCGGATACACAACAGCTGCTCCGATAGTTACAACAACGGCGGCGCCTGTTACTACTACTGTACCTGCCACAGAAACTGTTCCTGCGGAAACCTCGGATAACAGCGGGGTTTACCATACGGTCACAATTGTTGTAGACGGCGAAGAAACTATTCAGGAAATAATCCATGGCGGAAATGCCGTTAAACCTGAAGATCCGGTTATAGAAGGTCTGGAATTTATCGGCTGGGACGGTTCGTTTGACAATATTACAGAGGATAGGATTATTACAGCTCAGTTCAACGAATTTGCCTCCGATTCGAATGAAATCATGCATACTGTAACGGTAGTGATCGGAAACAAGTCGAATACTATTCAGGTTGAACACGGGAAATCTGCCAATCTGCCGTCAACTATAAATGTGGAGGGTTACATCTTTAAAGGCTGGGACAAGGATTTTATAAATATTACTGAAGATATTGTTATTTCTGCGATCCTTGAACAGGCAAGTACTCATACGGTTACATTTGTTGTGGAAAACGACACTTACCCAGTTCAGGTTGAACATGGGGGAGCTGTTATTCCTCCGTATATACCCAGCACAGATGTTAATGGAAACCGCTTTATAGGCTGGGATAAGTCACTTGACAATATTATAATTGATACCACTATCACAGCGGTATTTGCAACAGGCGAGTATCATACTGTCACTTTTATAATAGACGGTCAGTTCTATACTGTAAAAACTCCTGACGGACAGACCGCAGAGCCTCCGTTCTGGCCTATAACCGACAGCAACGGAAACCGTTTCCTTGGTTGGGACAAGAGCCTTGAAAATATTAAGAGCGATATTACCATCACCGCATATTACGGCTGATCTTAAAATCAAAAATGGGATAGAAACAGCATTTCGTTTCTATCCCATTAGTTTTGTTTTAAGGATTATGTATCAATGAACATATCAAATGTGTATGAGGCCAACTTTTTTTCCACATCGGAGGAAATTTCATCGTACACTTTTTGAAAGCGGCATATCCCGGACATACCGCGGTTACAGTCATAGCTGTCTGAAAGACATTTGCTTAAGAAGTATCTGCCCTCTACGGTTTCAATAACGTCCTTAAGAGAAATTTCCTGAGGTGTTTTAGCAAGCTCGTATCCGCCCTGAGTGCCCTTAAAAGATTTTATAATGCCGCTTGCCACAAGCTTGCGCAGAATTTTAAGAGCAAATCTAAGAGTTACGCAGGTTTGCTCTGAAATTGTTTTTGCGTCCATGCGCCGCTTTGATTCAGCAAGGCAGCTGACTATTCTTACAGCGTAATCTGATTCCAATGTGATTTGCATAATAATGCTATTTCAGCCGCAGCAAAACAGGCGGCGGAAATTACTCCTTTCATTTTATTTTTACGAGCTTCCGGATCAGCTGTCAGTCAAGAAAATCCTTGACCTTTTTGCTTCTGCTGGGGTGTCTCAGCTTTCTGAGAGCTTTAGCCTCAATCTGGCGGATGCGTTCACGTGTAACGTTGAATTCTTTGCCCACTTCCTCAAGGGTACGGCTTCTGCCGTCTTCCAGACCGAAGCGCAGCCTGAGGACTTTTTCTTCCCGCTCGGTAAGAGTGGAAAGCACTTCTCCAAGCTGTTCTTTGAGCAGTATAAGAGAAGCGGCTTCTGCAGGAGCAGGCGCATCGTCATCGGGAATGAAATCGCCCAGATGACTGTCCTCCTCCTCGCCGATAGGAGTTTCAAGAGAAACGGGATCCTGTGCGATACGCATTATTTCGCGGACGCGTTCCACCGGCATTTCTGTGAATTCCGCGATCTCCTCGGGGGATGGGTCGTGACCGTTCATGTGCAGAAGCTGGCTCGAAGCTTTTTTCACTTTTGTGATGGTCTCAACCATGTGCACCGGAATACGGATAGTACGAGCCTGATCGGCGATTGCTCTTGTAATAGCTTGTCTTATCCACCATGTGGCATATGTGGAAAATTTAAAGCCTTTTGTATGGTCAAACTTTTCAACAGCCTTGATAAGACCAAGGTTTCCCTCCTGTATAAGGTCAAGGAACTGCATACCACGTCCTACGTAACGTTTTGCAATGGAAACAACGAGACGAAGGTTAGCTTCTGCAAGACGCTTTCTTGCCTTGATATCACCCTGAGCCATACGTTCCGCAAGCTCTATTTCCTCTTCGGCGGTAAGAAGGGGAACTCGTCCAATTTCTTTCAGATAGATTTTAACAGGGTCGTCAATAGCAATACCTTCGGTGGAGAGAGAAAGTTCAAGATCGTCCGCAGTAGCGTCCAGAGGGAGCGACAGATCGGTATCGATGCTGAAGTCCTCAATGACCTCGATGTTGAGATTTGAGCAGCTGTCGTAGAAAGCCTCCATTTGATCGACATCGTATTCAAGCTCTTCCAGCACGTCTGTAATTTCCTTGGCGGACAGCTTGCCGCTTGCCTTGCCCTGCTCCATAAGGCTTTCGATAGTCCGTTTGTTATTTGACATAAAGGTCATCCTTTCCTACTTCTTTCTTTTTAAATTCTGAATATATTTTAAAAATTCGTCATCCGACATATCCTTTGCGCTCTCGTAATTGTCGGCTGATGAAATAAGAATATTAATAAAATCATCAAGAGCAGTTTTATTAATATTTACATCTTTGCTATTGACTTCAATTTCGGTTATTTTACCCATTTCATCGGCGCTAAATTCACTTTGTAGTGAAAGAATATCGGAAAAAGATGAATTTTTTATCTTTTTCAGCATAACGGAGTAGACTTTTTTGTTGAAATCTGTCGCAAATTGTTCCGAAGCAATCCTTGATGAAATATAATCCGCATCGTCCGGATTTGCCGCAAGATAGGCGATTATACCGATCTCAGCTTTGTATTCCTTTGGATTTCGGTAGGAATCGGGATTCGTACGCATTTGTTTTTGAAACGTTCTTATTTCAGTCCATTCTTTGTTCTTTGACTGATTTTGTCTCTTTTTTATAAGACCGTTTACCTGTTGAACAATCATTTCCTTGTTCACCCTGTTAGCTTCCGCAAGTCTGCCGGCGTAGACCTCGCGCTCAATAGGGGAGGTGATGTTCGCGAGAATGTTTACGCATCGCTTCAAGTACTCAATCCTGCCCTCGTCAGTTTCGGTATCCAGTCCCGCTCGGCATTTTTCAAGTTCAAACTCAATTGCGCCGCCCGATTTGTCCAGAAGCTGTTTGAAGCGGAGTGCGCCAAATTTTTTTATGTACTCGTCAGGGTCTTTGGCTCCATCCATTTTAATTATCTTGGTACGCAGTCCTACCTCGGAAAGCAGGTTGATAGCCTTGTGAGTAGCGTTCTGTCCGGCTCCGTCCGAGTCGTAGGCAATTATTATCTCCTCTGCGTACTGGGACATGAGCCGCGCCTGTTCTTGCGTGAGAGCCGTACCGAGAGTTGCAACAACGTTTTCAAAGCCAGCCTGATTTATGGCGATAACGTCCATATAACCCTCAGCAAGGATAAGCCGTTTTTCCTCCGATTTTTTTGCAAAATTAAGAGAAAAAAGATTACGGCTTTTCTTGAATACCGGCGTGTCGGAGCTGTTAACATATTTCGGACCGTCTCCGTCTATAGTACGCCCTCCGAAAGCGATGACGTTTCCGCGCAAGTCAATAATTGGAAACATAACACGGTCCCGGAAAACATCGTACACACCGTCTTTTTTTCCGCGTTTGCAGAGGAAAGCGGCAATAATCTCCTCGTCGTAAAAGCCCTTTGAACGCAGATGATTGGACAAATTGCTCCAGCCGTTAGGAGCATAGCCCAACCCATATTTTGTAATGGTGGTCATGGAAAGCTGACGTTCTGCAAAATACCGCCGCCCTTTTTCACCGTCCGGAGATCGGGTCAAGGTGTCGAAAAAAAATCTTGCGGCAGTTCGATTTATTTCCAAAATTCGTGATTTGATACGCGAGCTTTCATCGTTTTTCAAATCCTCAGGCATAGTCATTCCCGCGCGGTCGGCAAGGAATTTTACAGCTTCAACATAACCGAGGTTTTCGATTTTCATTACAAAGGTGATAACGTCCCCGCCTGCCCCGCAGCCGAAGCAGTAAAAATGCGGATCGGCAGCGTCAAGAAAAACAGTACAGGAAGGTGATTTTTCCGAGTGAAAAGGACATAGGCAAACGCAGCCTCTGCCGCGGCGTATAAGGCTGACATATGACGACATAACGCTGTCAATAGGATTATTCTGTTTGAGCTCCTGAATGAACAGCTCGGGAAACGCCATTATTTTTTCCAGCCTTTCGGTATAAACAGTTCGTTGTAGAGATTGACCGAGTAAACGTCGGTCATGCCGGCGATATAGTCGCACACGGCTCTGTCCTTGTCAAATTTCGCCATAATTTTTTTGTATTCGTCGGGAAGCTTGTCGGGATACCGCAAAAAGTACATATAAAGTCGTTCTATCATAGCTTTTGCTTTTGCTTCCTCAGCCTTTGCCGTGGAATTTTGGTACACATTTGCGAACATAAACGACCGAAGTTCGTCATGAGCCTTTTTAACTTCATCGCTCATACGGATATTTTCTACTCCGTTTTTGACAATAGAAGTAATCAGAGTTGTAATACGCTTGCTTTTGCTGTTACCAAGAATATCGGTTGCTGACTTTGGCAGGTCTTCTTCTTTAAGCATTCCCGCACGTATTGAGTCGTCTATGTCATGGTTAATATAGGCTATCTTATCCGCAAGGCGCACAATATAGCCCTCTTTTGTAACGGCAATCTTGTTTGTATGGCAGGCAATGCCGTTTTTTACTTCGTATGTAAGATTAAGTCCTGCACCGTCGTTTTCTATATAGTCAACCACGCGGACGCTTTGAAGGTAGTGCTTGAAGCCGTAAGGGCATATCTCATTAAGAATGTCCTCTCCGGAGTGACCGAAAGGAGTGTGTCCCAAGTCGTGTCCAAGGGCGATAGCTTCGGTCAGATCCTCGTTAAGCCTGAATGCCCTTGAAATAGTACGCGCGATCTGCGACACCTCAAGAGTATGTGTGAGCCGTGTTCTGTAATGGTCGCCTATTGGGGAGAGGAATACCTGAGTCTTTTGCTTCAGTCTCCTGAACGAATTGCAGTGAAGTATTCTGTCCCTGTCACGCTGAAATTCCGTTCTAAGCGGACATTTGGATTCACTGCGGACGCGTCTGCCCGTACCCTTTGACGTACAGGCGTCTTCGCACAAAATGCCAAGTTCTGTAATTTCAGTTTGTTCGCGTACTGTCATATCCGCACCTCCGAGAAGTCTGATGCTATAGTAGCGCATTTAAATATAGTATCTGCTTATATATACAATTTTCGCGGAAAAAAAACCTCTTTTTAATATGAAATTTGTATTAGTGCATAAATTATCATGCAAAATTATCGTAATATTCATCACCATGCACAATAGCGGCGTTTCCATTGGTAATATCGGTAAGCTTTTCGATAAGCGGAGCGCAAAAATCATTTTTGACAAGCATTTTTACCGTGATATTTTCGGCGTAGTCTGTATTCAGAAGCTTGACCTCAAATTCCGGAAGTACATAGCTGATTTTTCCGTACAGATTATAGTCTGCAGTAACTGTTACAGGTCTGCAAAGACACATAACAAACCGTTCCGCAGCGTCGGCGGCAATTTTGGCGCTGTGTGAATATGCTCTGACCAGACCTCCGCCTCCGAGCAGAATACCTCCGAAGTATCTTGTGACCACACAGCAAACGTCTGTCAGTCCTTCCTTGCGGAGTACCTCCAGCACAGGAACTCCCGCCGTCCCCTGAGGTTCGCCGTCGTCGGAATATCTGGAAATGTTTCCTGAACGTAGGATATAAGCATATACATTATGTCTGGCTTTTCTGTTGGCTGCGCGTATATCGTTGATGAAGCCCACCGCTTCATCTTCCGTTTCCACGTGTTTGATGTGTCCGATAAATTCGGATTTTTTTTCGGTAAAGGAAGCTTCCGCCGAATCTCTGACGGTAGAATAATCGCTGTCCATATAAATGTTCCTTTCTTAAATTACATTTAGCCAAAAAACAAGCCTGCGTAAAGAATTACGCAGGCTTGCGGAATCACTTATCCATACCAAAACGCTTCTTGAATCTGTCTACGCGTCCGCCGGTGTCAACAAGCTTCTGCTTACCGGTGTAGAACGGGTGACACTTGGAGCAAATCTCGACTCTGATGTTTTCCTTTGTGGAACGGGTCTTGATAACATTGCCGCAAGCACAGGTAATGGTAGTCTCCTTATAGTCGGGATGAATACCCTGCTTCATGAACAGCACCTCATTTCTTTCCAATATATTTATGATTGCATAGCAGCCCATCACAACATATCGGACAGTAGTGCTACCTAATCACTTTACGGTAAAACATTATACCATAAAAAGCGTTTAATGTCAAGAACTTTTTGTTAACAAAGTATGATTACAAAGTTACCGCCCTTATCAACATCGCCGAAAGTACATTTGCCGTTGCTCTGAACCTTAGCTGTGTCAACGAGCGAAAGAGTTTCCTTTGCGGAATTGTAACGGTACAGCTTAGCAGTGCAACCTGCACGCTTGGTGGAGAACTTAACTGTAACGTCAGCCTCTACGCCGAAAGATCCGCCGCTGATAGTGATCTGAGCATTGCTTACAGCATCGTTCTTCTTATAAGCTGCTTTAACAAGCTTTGTCGGAACCATATTGGTGTTGTAAGTTGTATCAATGTCAATCGAAGCGGTTGTGGAAAGATTTTTTCCGTTGATAGCAAAAACAACACCGTTTTTGAGTACAAATTTAACTGTGATATTCTTGCCATAAATAGCAGAAGTTACAGAAGAAGGAATAGAAGTTTCGTAATTCATGCTTACGGAAACGCTTGAACCGTTCTTAAGAGAGCCAAGGTATTTTGCAACGGCTGTCCAACCCTTTCTGTTACCTATGGAAGCTGTAGTGGAGTCGTTCTTAGAGCTTGTTGTGTCATCATCCTTGTTTTTCTGATTGTTGAGCCAGTAGTAGTAGTAAGGATCTCCGTAGCCATAGCCATACATATCGCCGTAATAGTAATCATTGGCATAATAGTTAAATGAGTAAACTCTGGAAGCGTTGTTTCCGGAAGCTCTGAGCGCATCTGCATATGTGGTATAGTACATACCTGTAGTCTGGCTGAAATAGTTAGTCTTAGGTCTTGTGTAACCCGTATCGCTGTGTCTTCTGATTTTGCTGTAGTCATTTCCGGCTGCGGAGAGCGCAGAACTGAGCGTGGGGTAGTATACACCGTTTACATAGTATATATCATATGTAGCCCAGTCGCTGTGATTGTAATAATAGTCGTCATAGTTGCTGGAATAACCCAAGATCTGTACGTAGTCACCTGTAGGAACTGAAGAATATGTACCGCTATCTCTGTCAAAATATACAATACCGCCTGGTGTAGAATTTTTTACTTCGCCGTAAGTAAGACCGTCAACACGCTTCGATGTGGAAAGTGAAGTGCCGGAGGAGTACAAGCTTGAGAGGTTGGGATACCATTTTCCGTTTGCACCCAGATAAACATTGTTTGTGCTTGAAGCATAATTGTAGCTTGAGCCGTAATTCGGGGTATTTGAAGATGAGGAACCGGAAGTTGTGTACTTTTGACCGGAAGTGTTGGTCTTTGTGATTTCGCCGTTTGCTGCAACGTAAATTACAGTACCGTTGCCAAAAGCTGCGTTAACGGTTGTTTCAGATTTCTTTGCATCTGCACCTTGACCAAGTCCGCTGATAGCAATGTCTGCAAGCTCGGAACTGCTGAAATATTTAGTCGTAGTGGAAGTAACACCGTTAGAGCCGGTCTCAGTAATAGTTACCTGATAAACACTTCCGCTTGCAATGCCGTTATTGCCTACCATTGCGCTTGCGGTAACACTCAATGCGGAGACAGCCGTCATAGCTGCCAAACTTGCTGCGGCAATCCTGCCGAGGTTTTTCTTTTTCATTTTAAAAATCTCCTTTGCAAATTGATTTTCATGCCTTTTAAGGCAGTTATTGCGAAAAATAAATTTTGCTTACTTACAAGTATACAATATTTTTTCTGTTTTGGCAATAGCTTTTTTGACGAAATATATTACAATTTTATGACGAATTGTAAAAAACAAGCCCGAAAAGTTACAAAACAAAGTATAATTGTAAACTAATTACAAGATTTGTAAATTATTATTGTATTTCTATCTTTGCTGTAAAGTCCTCGGCACATGGGCGGATAGTTCTTGAAGCAAGACCGTAAAGGTTGGTCGCTCTGTTTGAAATATCTGCAAATCTGTTTATGGGAGGACGCTTGAGTTCAATTATATCCTTTAACGATGTATCAAAAGGAATAGCAAGTTTGTTTTCCTCAGATTTTTCCTTGGATGCTTTCAGTATCTCGCTGCCCTTGTCGTTGAACGCCAGTATTCGGCCGTATGGAGGCATTATCATAAGATCTGAGGCTTTTGTACCTATATAAAGGTTGAGCAGTACTCTTCTTATTTTTGCCGCGGTGTACCGTTTTGTTCCCGTTATTTCAAGGAACTGGTCAAGTGATTTCGCGTCTATTCCCGCACGGAATATAAAGTTTGCCAGAGCAGGGTCAACGTCGGGACATTCGGCAATGGCAGGAGGTATCATTGAACGCAGCACATACAGAAGTTCTCTTTCAAGATTGTCAAAATATGCAAGCAGTTCTTTTTCTTCATATTCTCTTGCAATTTCGGCAGTTTCTTTGGGAACATAAGGACTGATATCCTTGCCGTCCTCGATCATGCTGCGTATAAGGCTTGCGCTTGCAATACCCTCCGACGGGTCGGCGCTGTCATGCTCCGCCCCCTTGCGCTTTACGGTAAAGGTCTCGAATTCAAGGTTAAGAAGCTTTATGGCTTTGAGGTATTCTACAGCGAGCGTGTTATTGGGGGAATCAAACACGGAAGCGATTATGGGACCGTACTCCAGAGCGATAGCCTGCTGTATCGCCTGCGGGAAAGACATGCCCTGTTCAACAAGTGGCTTGATCTTTTCGGGCTTGGAGGCGTTTATAGATGCCATAGCGGCGTTTTTGAGCAATTCGATGTCACCGCATTCGCTGCCGAACGAGATACCGTCCACACAGCCGAGGGCACCAAGCATCATAACGCCCGCACGGGCAAAAAAGTTCGCGCTTGACAGAGAGTATACTACGGGCATTTCCACAACGAGATCGACTCCGTTTGCTACGGCGGTCTTCGCTCTTGCAAACTTGTCTATCATTGCAACGTCCCCGCGCTGAACGTAGTTTCCGCTCATAATTGCGACAATATGGGTAGCGCCCTGCTTGCGGGTCTCCTCTATCTGATAGATATGACCGTTGTGAAACGGGTTGTATTCACATATGATTCCGTATGTTTTCATTGGTTTAAATTCCTCCGCTTTTTACGTAACACGCATTAATGGTTTTTATTATACCATATTTATTTGCATTTGGCAAGTATTTTATTTTACAAAGCAGGAAAAAATTAAATCGTTTTGTTAGATGTCTGGAAGTTAATGTTTGCCGTAACAGTAAAAGTAAATTTTTTACAATTTTAATGTATGAGAAAAATAGTTTTTTACAATTGTTTATAATTTACGTTAATATTAAATTAACTAATTTTATAAAAAGCGGGTATTTTGTGGTGAGCTTTAATAACGGGAAAAACTTTACCGGCGCAGTAATAGAAAAAACAAAAAACTTTTTAAAACAAGATGGTTTTTATCGTATGCGCTGGCAGATATGGAAATATGGTTTGATATACTTACTTGGGAAAAGCAACCGGTGAGATTAAAACTGTCGGAATTTAAAAATATGCTCTTGATTTTTATTGTTGAAAGTGATATAATATTTTCGGTAATTTTTTGAATATTTACAAAGAAAGGTTTGGATAATTATGTTAATTCTTGTAGTAAACGCGGGAAGCTCCTCTCTCAAATATCAGCTTCTCAACATGGATGACGAAAGCGTTATTGCCAAGGGAAACTGCGACAGAATAGGTATTGGAGGTCACGTTGCCCATAAGACTTTCGACGGCAGAACGGTTGACATGGACTGTGATTTCCCCACTCATACAGAAGCTTTTGAGAAGCTTGTTGATGTGCTTACGACCGGACAGGCTTCTGTTATCAAGTCTATGGACGAAATATCCGCGGTAGGTCACAGAATAGTTCAGGGCGCGGAAGTTTTTGACAAGACTACCCTTGTTACCGATGAGGTAATTCAGCAGATAGACGATCTTCAGGATCTTGCACCTGTACATAACCACCCTCACGCTCTTGCGCTGTGGGCTTGCAAAAAGGTTCTCCCCGAAAACGTTCCGCAAGTAGTTGTGTTCGATACCGCTTTCCACCAGACAATGCCCGAAAAGGCGTTTATGTACGGACTTCCTTATGATGATTATGAAAAATATCACGTCAGAAAATACGGCTTCCACGGAACTTCTCACAGGTTTGTTTCCGCTGCTCTTGCAGATGCAATGGGCAAGGACGTAAAGGATTTGAAGATCGTTTCCTGTCACCTCGGCAACGGCTCCTCGATCACTGCTATCGACGGAGGAAAATCTATCGATACTTCCATGGGCTTTACGCCTCTTGACGGAGTTGTAATGGGTACAAGAACAGGAAGCGTTGACCCCTCCGCCGTAACCTTTGTTGCTGAAAAGCACGGCTTTACTACAAAGGAAATGAGCGAATACATGAACAAGAAGTCGGGATTTTTGGGGGTATCCGGCGTTTCCTCCGACAACAGGGATATTTCCGGCGCGGCTGCCCACGGTGACAAGAGAGCTAAGCTTGTTTCTGAAATGCTTCAGTATGAGATAAAGAAGTACATCGGCTCTTATGCTGCGGCTATGAACGGTCTTGACGCTGTTCTGTTCACAGGAGGAATTGGCGAGAACGCTTCTGAGGTACGTGAGGGCGTTTGCTCTGATATGGATTTCTTTGGAATTAAAATCGACAACGAACTCAACAAGACTATCCACGGCGAGCTTAAAAAGATATCCACGGCGGACTCTAAGGTTGAAGTATGGGTAGTTCCCACCAACGAGGAACTGCTTATCGCAAGAGATACGCTGGCGCTTATTTCCAAATAATTATAGAGCATACATAAATAAAACAACTTGGGCGGGGCAGGCTTGTATTGGCGAGCTCCCGCCTATATTTATCTGAATGGGGAAAAATATGTGCAGGGAGGAAATTAATATGTTCCGAAAAATAATTGTGATTGGCAGTCCCGGGGCGGGGAAAAGCACGTTTTCACGGCAATTGCGGGATATAACGGGTCTGCCTCTTTGCCACCTTGATATGATCAACCACAGACCCGACAGGACTACTGTCGAAAGGGAGGAATTTGACAGGCGGCTGTCCGAAATTTTGCGTACCGATAAGTGGATAATCGACGGCAACTATCAGCGTACTATTGAAACGCGTTTAGAGCATTGCGACGCGGTGTTTCTGCTGGACTTTCCGTTGGAAGTCTGCTTGGCGGGAGCGGCGGCAAGGGTCGGCAAAAAGCGGGAGGATATGCCTTGGGTCGAAGAGGAATTTGACGAAGAATTCAGACAGTGGATAGTGGATTTTCCCAATGAAAAGCTGCCGGAAATATACAAAATGCTGGAACGCTATAAGGATAAAAATGTGATAATTTTTAAGTCGCGGCAGGAGATAGACGAGTATTTAAAGGAATTTGCAAAGGAGTATCGAAATGAATAAGAAAAAGATTGACAGAATAAACGAGCTGGCAAAGAAGTCCCGCACTGCGGAGGGTCTTACCGAAGCTGAAAAAGCCGAACAGGCGGCCTTGCGGCAGGAGTACCGCGACGGTGTGAAAGCCAATCTGGAGGGTCAGCTTAAAAATATTGAGATTATTGACAAGGAGTAGCTTATGGAAATAATTGATTATTTTAAATCGGACAAGCCCGACTATTGGCTTGCGGAGATAAAAAAGGGCGATTGGGGCGCAATACCCACTCTCGCGCGGTTTATCGAGGAAAACTTCTTTCACGAGAACCTCGGCGAGGGGACGCTGCTGCTTCTCACCGAGGGGGACAGACTGCTCTCCTTTGTGACGTTCGCCGAAAGAGATTGTATTGACGATGAAAAACTTTCTCCGTGGATAGGATTTGTTTACACATTTCCCGAATACCGCGGACATCACTATGTGGGAAAGCTGATATTCCGCTGCGAAGAAATTGCCTCCGAAAAGGGAATATCCCAAATATACATCTGCACCGACCATATTGGACTGTACGAAAAATACGGCTTTACCTACATTGAAAGCCGTGCTGACATCTACGGCGGAGACAGCCGTATTTACCGAAAAAATATTTCTGAGGAGAACCAAAATGCTAAATTTTGACATATCGTTACTACCCACGCCCTGCTATGTTGTAGACGAAGCTTTACTTAGGAATAATCTGGAAATCTTAAAAGCCGTGCAGGACAGGACGGGCTGCAAGATACTGCTTGCTCAAAAGGCTTTTTCAATGTACAGCGTCTATCCGATAATTTCCGAGTATTTAGCGGGGACTACTGCCAGCGGTTTGTACGAGGCAAAGCTTGGCAAAGAGGAAATGCTGAACGGCGAGGTGCACGTCTACGCTCCGGCATATAAGAAAAGTGATTTTAAGGAAATAGTTACCATTGTTGATCATATTGTTTTCAACAGCTTTGAACAGTACGAAAAATTTTATCCGGACGTGCTGAAAAGCAGAAGGAATATTGAAGTCGGTATCAGAATGAATCCCGAATATTCCGAGATAGAGACGGATATTTATAATCCCTGCTTTAAAAATTCCCGTTTGGGTACGGTTATTGCCGAGTTTCCCGATACGCTTCCGGAGGGAATAAGCGGTCTGCACTTTCATACTATGTGCGAGCAGGGCGCTGACGTTTTAGAACGTACTGTTGCCGCAGTAGAAGAAAAATTCGGAAAATATCTGCACGGCTTAAAGTGGCTGAATTTCGGCGGCGGACATCACATTACCCGCGAAGATTACGACATTGAAAAGCTTGTGGAAATTGTAAAAAGAGTACAGGAAAAATACAGTTTGACGGTCTATCTTGAACCCGGCGAAGCAGTTGCTCTGAATGCGGGATTTCTGGTAACGGAAGTTCTTGACGTTCTTAAAAACGGTATGAATCTTGCAATTACGGACACTTCCGCGGCTTGCCATATGCCGGATGTGCTGGAGATGCCATACCGTCCAAACGTTATCGGTGCGGGTATGCCTGGTGAAAAAACGTACACTTACCGTTTGGGAGGCCCCACTTGTCTTGCCGGCGACATTATCGGAGATTATTCCTTTGACAATCCGCTTACGGCAGGGGATAGGCTTGTTTTCTGCGATATGGCAATTTACTCTATGGTAAAAAATAACACCTTTAACGGTATGCCTCTGCCCGCTATTGTTTGGTGCGGGGAAAACGGCATATGTAAAACTATAAAAAAATTCGGCTATGAGGATTTCAAGTGCAGACTTTAAAAAATGAGGATAGAAACGGGTTTCGTTTCTATCCTTGTTTTTTATAATTGGTCTATCGGCAGTGTAACGTTGCTCAATCCGTGGTAGTAATTCACCGTCTCGGCGGTAAATTTGAACACGCAGTAATCCTCGTCGTCAACGCCCTTGGGATAGTACTTCTCATCGCCGTCATGCCAAAGCATAGCCTTGGTCTCATGGTCGGTGCAGACCTCCATAGTCCCCGTAAAAAGTGCGCCTGCAAAGTTAGTCTCATCGCAGTAATAAACGCAGGCTTTGGGGTTTTTAAGGAACTGTCCCGCACGTTTTGAGCTTGTGTTTGTGGAAAAATAATGGGTTTTCATGTTTTCGCATTTAGTCGCAAACATACACTTTATTTGGGGGATGCCCACCTCATTTACCGAGCCGACATAGGCGAACTCCGCATTTTTTTGCAATTCAATAATTTCAGAAATAATTTTTTTCATGTTAATTCTCCTTTTTGAGTAGATTTTCAAGCACTCTCCCAAGATACGCTTCAAAAGCGAGTACCTCTTCATCGCCGAACCCTCCGTAAAAAATTTTGTTCATTTCAGCCGATACAGCGTCGTACTTGTCTTTCAGTCCCTGTGCTTTGGACGTTAGAATGATCTTCACAGATCTGCGGTCGGCGGGATCGTTTGTCCTTTGGATATGTCCCATTTTTTCCAGTCTGTCAAGCATAGCCGTCAGTGTGGTTTTTGCAAGTCCCGTTTTTTCCGACAGCGCGCTTACTGTGATACAATCCTGTTCCCACAGCACAAAAAGGATACGTCCCTGTGCGCCGTTGAATTCACTGATACCGTGTGCCACAAGAAGCTTTTCAAACACTCTGCCCTGTATCTGCTTTATCTTGCTTATGAGAAAACCACCGTTTGTTTTTTTCGTACTATCCACCTCCTACTATATAGTATAATACTATATAGTAATATTATCAAGTGCTTTCTGAAAATATTTCGTAATGTTTTTGATTACATTTCAAAATGGGATTGCTGTAAAATGTCACATACATAAAAATGAGCTAACATATATAATGTATGGTTTTCATCTTAAAAAGAATACCTTGAATTGGAACGTTGCATATTTTCTATAAAAAATATTTTTATTTGTAAAATATATAGTGCAGTTTGCAAGAAAAAGCTCAAAATTATGCAAAATCATAAAAAGGGTATTGACAAAAAGGAAAAGATGGTGTATCATATATACATTGAATAGTTAAAGCAACGGCGCTTTAGCATACGGGGTCACTTGTGTGCTAAAGCGTTTTGTTTATTTGAGGGAGGAATTTTTATGTCAGAAGTTATGAATCAGAATGTAAAATGCGTACAGGATTACTTTGCCTGTAACGTTTTCAATGAGGAGACCATGAAAAACAGGCTTCCGAAAAACGTCTATAAGGGTCTGCTCAGGACTCAGCGGCTCGGTATTGCTCTCGACCCCGACGTTGCTGAGGTCATCGCTTCCGCAATGAAAGAATGGGCGGTTGAAAAGGGCGCGACTCACTATACCCACTGGTTTCATCCTATGACAGGTATTACCGCAGAAAAACACGACTCATTTATTTCTCCTACAAAAGACGGAAAGGTAATAATGGAATTTTCGGGCAAAGAGCTTATAAAGGGCGAGCCCGACGCCTCGTCGTTCCCGTCGGGAGGTCTGAGAGCTACGTTTGAGGCGAGAGGCTATACCGCATGGGACCCCACTTCTCCCGCTTTTGTAAAGGACGGCTCTCTCTACATACCTACGGCTTTCTGTTCCTACACTGGCGAGATACTTGATAAAAAGACTCCGCTGCTCCGTTCTATGGACGTTATTTCCGAGCAGTCGATAAGGGTGCTCAGACTTTTCGGAAATACCACTGCAACAAGAGTTACTACCACTGTGGGACCGGAGCAGGAGTACTTCCTTGTTGACAAGAAGCTGCACGATATGCGCCGCGATCTTATGCTGACAGGCAGAACGCTTTTCGGAGCAAAAGCTCCAAAGGGTCAGGAGCTTGAGGATCACTATTTTGGCAACATTAAGGACAGAGTCTCAGCCTATATGAAGGATCTGGACGAGGAACTTTGGAAACTGGGTATTCTTGCAAAGACGAAGCATAACGAAGTCGCTCCCGCTCAGCACGAGCTGGCCCCTATTTTTACCACATCAAACATTGCAGCCGACCAGAATGCTCTTACTATGGAGATCATGAAGAAAACTGCTATCAAGCACGATCTTGTATGCCTGCTCCATGAAAAACCCTATGCAGGTGTAAACGGTTCGGGCAAGCACAATAACTGGTCTATTTCCACAAACGACGGTCAGAACCTTCTCGATCCAGGAGACGACCCCAAGGACAACATTCAGTTCCTGACTTTCCTTGTGGCTGTTATCAAGGCTGTAAACAATTATTCCGAGCTGCTGCGTCTTTCCGTAGCATCAGCAGGCAACGACCACAGATTGGGAGCAAACGAGGCTCCTCCGGCTATAGTTTCGATTTTCCTAGGCGACGAGCTTCAGACTATTCTTGACGCTCTCGAAACAGGAAAAATGATTACTAAGAATCAGGATAATGAATTTGTTATCGGCGTCGAGGCGCTTCCCAACTTCCCCAAGGATACCACCGACCGCAACAGAACGTCTCCCTTTGCCTTTACGGGAAACAAATTTGAATTCAGAGCGCTGGGCTCTGCGGACTCTATTGCCTGCACCAACATGATACTCAACACTATTGTTGCGCACATTCTTAAAGAGTTTGCCGATACTCTTGAGGGTTCGGAAAACTTTACAGATGACTTGAATAAGCTTCTTCTTAAAACTTATAAGGAGAACAAAAGAATTATCTTCAACGGCAACGGTTATGACGATTCGTGGGTAAAAGAGGCGGAAAAGCGCGGACTTCCAAATCTTATTTCCACGGTTGACGCGGTTCCTCACTATACCGATGATAAAAACGTGGCTATTTTCGAGGAATTTAAGGTTCTTACAAGGACCGAGATACAGTCCAGAAAAGAGATACTGCTGGATAACTATTCCAAGATTATAAATATCGAGGCTCTTACAATGGTGGATATGGCGAGAAAGCAGATAATTCCCGCAGGCTGTGAGTTCACAAAATTCCTTTCCGATTCTATTGTTTCCAAGAAAGCGGCGGGCGTAAGCTTTGATGCGGAAAAGAAGCTTGCCGACAAGGCTTCATGTCTGACAAACAGTATTCTTGAAGCTACCGACGCTCTTGATGCGAAGCTGTTGGACGTAAAGAACTATGAGGACGGTGAGCCTACCGCCAGATTCTACCGCGACGAGGTGTTTGCGGCAATGCAGTCGCTGAGAGCTGTTGTAGACGAACTGGAGACTATAGCTCCCGAAAGCGTATGGCCTTTCCCGACTTATGCTGATCTGCTTTTCAGGGTATAAGAGCATCGAAACGGTAAAAATAGAAAGCGCGGCGTGTAAATGCTTTGAGATTTACACGCCGCGCCTTGATTTACAGCTGTACCGGCGAAGGCCTTTACATAATTTTATTCAAAAAGTTCTATGTCCGAAATATCTTTCCGCTTTTCGGGCATGACGCTAATCATCTGTTCATAAGCGCTTTCGGAATATATTTCGGGAGCAAGTTCTGCTTGTATAACGTCCTCGGTTTGGCTCTTCTCGGTGTGGATTTTTTCGGTTTGCGGGGGAGTATCACCATCTTTTAATAGAGAAATTCCGGTGACTATTTCTTCCATTTCGTTTGACGGTTCAAGTTCGCTCGGATCAAATCTGTAAGTCCTTTTTTCTGTGTACAGGCTGCTTTCGTCTATAAATTCGTCTGCACCGAAGTGATCCTTTGCAGCAAAAGAAATATCGTCCATGGACGGGTCAAAAAACGGAAATCCGGGAAGCTCTTTAAGCTTGTAGAACTCGTTTGAGGCGGAAACCGCCATAAATTCAGCATAAGCTGCAATCAGGTAAGCCGCTGCTCCGAACGGAGCGAACAGCGAGTCCGAAATAATTGATAAAACAGCAAGTATTATGCCGATAGGAATGGTTGCAAAACAGATTTTGGATTTTCTGGTCGCACATCCTATAATAGAGAGCAGTGTGAACGGCATAGCAAAGAAAGCAAAAACAGCCATGAGCCACGGGTTATAGATAATGCAGGCAGCTCCGAGAAAAAAGGCTGGAATAGTTGTAATAATTCCGAAAGTAAGTCTTTTTTTTACTTTTCTGTAGCGTTTTCCGCACTGCTCGTAGTGAGCAATCGGTTCGTTGGGATTAAATACTATAGGTGTGTTATTCATAACAAATACCCCTTTTATATCATATACTCGAAATAATATCTTCATAATATTTCTTTAATTTCTCTGCAATTTCCCCTAAAAGCTGTAACGCCTTTGATTTTACGCCGCTGTCGGCAAAAAAACCAATGTCCGCAAGAGCAGAGGCTTCCTTGGCATATTCTGCGGCTTTGGGGGAATTTTCATCTGCAATCTGCTCAGCAAGACTCAGGCAGCAGCGTGCTCTGACAGCGGTTAACTCATCATACAGCGGGCTGCTGATGTCAGCAGATTGAAGAGCGGCGGCGGCTTCGCGGTAACGTCCCTCGCTGTAAAGTTTCTTGGAGCTTACCAGCAGCTCGGCGTCAGATAGAAGATTGCCGTTCATTTCGCTTTCTCCCTGGGGAAGCAATGTTGAAATAGGTATATCCAGTACAGAGGCAAGATATTCGAGAGTTTTCAGCGACGGCGCGGCAGCTCCGCTTTCGATCTGGCTGAGCATATTCCGCGTAATGAATGTTCCCACAACCTCGCTTTGAGTCATTTTCTTTGAGATACGGGCTTCCTTAATCCGTCTTCCGCGTTCCTCGGGAGTCATAATGCTTCTCCTTTCTTGAATGGTAAATTGAATTTACATTATTGTAGCATATTTTTTCATTAAATGCAATAGGGAAACCGAAAAATTTTCAAAATATGTTCTTATGCTATGAAATACTTTTAAAATTGCGGACTTAGGCGCTTCAATAAGTACGGCATATAAATATTTTTATTTAATATGTGCCTGAAATATTGACAAACGGGAAGCATTATGTTATACTTTAAGTAAATAAAATTTACTAAGGGTAAACGCAGGGGAGATGAAAAATCATGGCTGAACTGCTTGAAAAGACGGCTTTGGAAATGCTCAGGTATTCTGATGTGTGTCTTACTGTATTTTATTTGTTGTTTTTGTTTGTTTTTCTGAAAAACTACTTGACAAAGCTGTACTGCGGAGTTATAATATAGTAAATAATATTTACATTAAGGGGGTCAAGCATATGACAGAATGGTGGGAAAGCTTATCAACGCTTGTGCAGGTACTGTATTGCATTGCCGTGCCGTCCACGCTTCTGCTTCTTTTGCAGACAATATTGTCAATATCCGGCTTCGGAGGGGATGCGGATGTAAATCTCAGCGATACGAGCGGTATTGATATAGGGGACATGAGCGGAGCGGATTTTGGAGGCGCTGGAGATATCAGCGATATGATCGATTTGTCAGACCTGTCCGCTGACGTTTCGGACGGTTCGGAAATGAACGTTCACGGTTCATATTCCTCATTGCAGCTCTTTACGGTGCAGGGGATAGTGGCTTTTCTTGCGGTATCCGGCTGGGTATCAATTGCCGCGCTGAGCAGCGGTCTGCCAAGTGCGGGAGCTATACCTCTTGGACTTGTGGCGGGCTTTTTTGCAATGTACGGTATTGCAAAGCTTGTTCAAATCAGTAAAAAGCTTACCGAGAACGGTACTATAGATTTCAGAAATGCTATAGGCGAAAACGCCACGGTGTACATACCGATACCTCCCGCCGGAGAGGGAGAGGGAAAGGTTACGCTGACCTTGCAGGGACGTTTTATGGAGTGCAGCGCGGTGTCCAATGAAAGGGAAATGTTAAAAACGGGTACGGCGGTTCGCGTTACCGACCTGAACGGAGAAACGTTAGTAGTTGAAAGGACATGATTTTATGGAATTTTTGATCGAATTTCTTAGTGAGGTATTTGGCATTCTGTTCGACGTTATAGAAGATAAATTTTTTATAAAATCGCCTTTCAGAAAAGGTAAAAAGCGTACATAATTATTTTTACATAAAATTTTATTTTGGAGGTTATGAAATATGGGAAATCCTGAAACCTTGATTGCTGTATGCGTTATTGCGGTAGTTATTTTCGCGGCGGCGGCGGCAATTCTTTCGCGGTACAGAAAGTGTCCGTCGGACAAAATCATGGTAATTTACGGTAAGGTGGGTACCGATAAGAACGGTCAGGCAAAAAGCGCAAAATGTATCCACGGCGGCGCGGCTTTTATCGTACCGATAATCCAGTCTTTCCAGTACCTGGATCTTACCCCTATTTCCATTAATGTTGACCTGAAAAACGCTCTTTCAAAGCAGAATATCCGTGTGGACGTACCATCCCGTTTCACAGTAGGTATTTCTACCGAGCCGGGTATCATGCAGAACGCAGCCGAGCGTTTGCTGGGACTTAAGATGATGGAGATACAGGAACTTGCAAAGGATATCATCTTCGGTCAGCTGCGTTTGGTAATTGCTACCATGGAGATTGAAGAGATCAATACCGACCGTGACAAGTTCCTTGTGGCAGTGTCCAACAATGTTGAAATTGAGCTGAAAAAGATAGGCTTGCGGCTTATCAACGTAAACGTTACCGATATTAACGACGAGTCGGGCTATATCGACGCGCTTGGTAAGGAAGCTGCCGCAAAGGCTATTAACGACGCTAAAAAAAGTGTTGCCGAAAAGGACAGGGACGGTGCTATAGGCGAGGCTAACGCCCGCAAGGATCAGCGTATCCAGGTAGCCGCCGCGAACGCTGCCGCTATCGAGGGTGAAAACGACGCCAAGATAGCCGTTGCTCAATCCGAATCGGTACGCCGTCAGAAAGAAGCTGAGGCTGAAGCCAAAGCTACAAACGATGCAAAGATAGCTGTGGCTCAGACGAGCAGAGACGGTGAGATAGGTCAGGCTAACGCTTTGAAGGAACAGCGTATTCAGGTTGCTGCTGCTAATGCCGCCGCTATCGAGGGCGAAAATAATGCCAAGGTATCCGTTGCACAGTCCGAAGCGAACCGCCGTGAAAAAGAAGCTGAGGCATTGAAGATAGCCATTACCGCCGAGGCTGTTCAGGCTGCCAAGGCTAAGGAAGAAGCGTATCAGGCTCAGCAGGACGCGGAAAATAAACGTGCGGAACTTGAGATGGCTACGCAAAAGGCTGACGTAATCGTTAAGGCTCAGATCGAAAAACAAAAAGCCGAGATCGCCGCAGAGGCAGAGGCGGAGGTTCTTCGCCGCAAGGCTCGAGGCGAAGCGGACGCTTTATACGCAAAAATGGAAGCCGAAGCCCGCGGCGCACAGGAGATACTTCAGAAGCAGGCGGAGGGTATGCGTACTCTTATTGAAGCTGCGGGAGACGCGGATTCCGCAGTAAAAATGCTTGTTGCCGACAAGCTTGAGGAGCTTATGCGCATTCAGGTCGAGGCTGTCAAGAACATCAAGATCGACAAGGTTACCGTTTGGGACGGAGGCAAGAGCGGAGACGGAAACACGGCTACAGCCGATTTTATCTCCGGCATGATGAAAGCTGTTCCTCCTCTGAACGAGGTGTTCAAGCAGGCGGGAATGGAGCTTCCCGCGCTTCTGGGAAAGGATCTGTCCGAAATAGTGGAATCGGAAGAAAAGCATGAAGCACAGACAGTTTTAAGCGAAACAGGCGAGGGCAAAAGTCAGTGAGGTGACTGCTTATGGTAAAAACCACGGGAACGGTTACAGAGCTTAAAAAGATTTGGTGGGTTAAGATCAATACCAAGCCTGTGCGAAAGTACGCGCTTGACGGAGCGTTCTTTCCCTACAGGGTTAAAGTAAGGTATTCCGCAGACGGTACTGAATACGAGAAGTGGACTAGTTTGTGGGACTGGAAAAAATGGTATGGGAATATTCCCGAAATGGGGAGTAACGTTTCTATAGAATACCGCTTCGGGGATCCAGCAATATTTAAGATTGTCCGTTAAAGCACATGCGTACATTTTAAAATCCTCCCGTTCAATTGTTTTTGGCGTTTGAACGGGAGGATTTGATTTGCCGTAACATAAGAACCGGCGTGCGCTTCTCATAGAAAAATATTCATATGTATATAATAATTCTGCACTTGACAAAATATGTCTTATATGGTAAAATAATCAGGTTAAATTATGTGTACCGAAAGGAAGCTTATATATGGAATGGACAGGCTTGAATGACCTTAGAGAAAAATATCTTTCTTTTTTTGAAAGCAAAAATCATACAAGAATGGCGAGCGCTTCGCTTATCCCTCACGGCGATAACAGCCTCCTGCTTATAAACAGCGGTATGGCTCCGCTTAAAAAGTTTTTCCTCGGGCAGGAAACTCCGCCTAACGTAAGGGTCACTACTTGCCAGAAGTGTATCCGCACTCCCGATATTGAACGAGTGGGAAAGACCGCCCGCCACGGAACTTATTTTGAAATGCTTGGCAATTTCTCTTTCGGGGACTATTTTAAAAAGGAAGCTATTGCCTGGGCGTGGGAATTTTTGACAGGTGTATTGGCTATTCCGGCAGACAGGCTTTGGATCACCGTTTTTGAAAGTGACGACGAGGCCGAGCAGATTTGGATGAACGATATAGGCATACCCAAGGAGCGCATAAAGCGTCTTGGCAAAGCTGACAATTTCTGGGAACACGGCAGCGGACCCTGCGGACCTTGTTCCGAAATACATTTTGACAGGGGAGAAAGCTACGGTCCTTTTGAAAGCTTTGAACAAGCCAGCGACTGTGACCGTATTATCGAGATTTGGAATCTTGTTTTCTCTCAGTTCGACAGCGACGGAAACGGTAATTATACCGAAATGGCTCATAAAAATATTGATACGGGTATGGGACTGGAAAGACTTGCCTGTGCTATGCAGGGCGTTGACAACCTTTTCGAGGTGGACACCGTTCAGAATATCATGAAGCACATCAGCAGGATCGCCGGTGTTGATTATAAAAAAGATGAGAAAAAGGACGTTTCTCTCCGTGTTATTACCGACCATATCCGTTCCACGACGTTTATGGTCGGGGACGGCGTAACTCCGTCCAATAACGGCAGGGGATATGTTCTGCGCCGTCTTTTGAGACGTGCTGCACGTCACGGCAGACTTTTAGGTATAACAAGACCTTTCCTTTATGAGGTAGTTGATACCGTTATCGCTGAGAATGCCTGCGCTTATCCGGAACTTGAGGAGCGCAAGGCTTACATTAAAAAGCTTATAAAAAGCGAAGAGGAAACCTTTGCAAAAACAATTGACAAGGGTATGGAGATTCTTACCGAGAAAATTGACGCGGTTATCGCGTCCGGAAAGACTGTTCTTGGCGGTGCGGACGCATTTTTGCTAAGCGACACATACGGTTTCCCTATAGACCTTACCATTGAAATTGCCGAGGAAAAGGGTCTTACTGTGGACGAGGCTGGATACACCGAATGTCTCAATGAACAGAAGAAAAAAGCCCGCGATGACCACAATGCGAAATCAGGTTCGTCATGGGAGGACGGAACTCTTGCTGTTGAGTGTAAAGCTACGGAATTTACAGGCTACGGTTCAATGGAAGAACAGGCTGAGGTGCTTGCGATATTTGTGGACGGCGAAAGCGTTGAGACCGCAAACGACGGCGATGAAGCTGTTATAGTCCTTGACAAAACTCCTTTCTATGCGGAAAGCGGCGGACAGGTAGGCGATACCGGCGTTATCAGCGGCGCCATGACAGCGTTTGAGGTGTCCGATACAAAGAAGATACACAGCGGACATTTTCTTCATATGGGCGTTGCACAGGGAGCGGTTTCCGTGGGCGATAAGGTAACGGCTTCTGTTGACAAAAAACGCAGGTCTTCCATTATGCGCAACCATACGGCGGCGCATCTGCTTCAGGCGGCTCTGAGAAAGGTTCTGGGAGATCATGTTCATCAGGCGGGACAGCTTGTTGACGGTGAAAGAGTGCGTTTTGACTTCTCTCATTTTGAGGCTGTAACTCCCGACGAGCTTAAAGAGATCGAGGGTATCATCAATACTGACATTCTCGGCGCGGTTCCCGTAACAATGACGGAAATGCCTATCGATGAGGCAAGAAAGCTGGGAGCAATGGCTCTGTTCGGCGAAAAATACGGTGATATCGTCCGTGTTGTAAATGTTGAAGATACTTCAATAGAGTTCTGCGGCGGTACGCACGTTGACAATACCTCAAAGCTTGGATTGTTCAGGATAATTTCCGAAAATTCTGTTGCTGCCGGCGTAAGACGTATAGAAGCAGTAACGGGTACTGGAGTTCTTGCTTTGATAGACGACTATAAAAATACGCTTACCGAAGCCGCTCATGCTATCAAAGCTTCCAATGCTTCAGAGCTTATAGCGCGGTGCACAGCCGCAGCGGGAGAGCTTAAAGCTCTTGAAAAGGAAGTTTCCGAGCTTAAAGGAAAGCTTGCTTCCACACAGCTTGATTCCTTGTTTGAGGGAGCGGTCTCTGTTGGTTCTATTCGTGTTATTGCCGCTGAGATCGCGGGTGCAAAGGCTGACATTCTCAGAACACTGGGTGACAGCATAAAAGATAAGGCTCCCGACATGGTGGCGGTTATTGCGGGCGACAGTTCTATAGTTTGCGTGTGCGGTAAAGAAGCTGCAGCGGCAGGCGCTCACGCCGGAAATATAGTACGCAAGGTGTCAGCCATTACAGGCGGAAAGGGAGGCGGGCGTCCCGACAGCGCAATGGCAGGTATCGGAGACACTTCAAAGGTAAAGGAAGCAATCGCGGCAGCTGGGGATATAGTTTCCGAATTTGTAAAGTGATAAGTAAGGAGAACCGCAATGGAAGATTGTCTTTTTTGTAAAATAATCGCGAGAGAGATCCCGAGTACTAAAGTATACGAGGACGAGTATGTCTACGCTTTCAAGGACATCAATCCTCTTGCTCCGGTGCACATTCTTGTCGTTCCGAAAAATCATATTTCGGGAGCAAACGAGATAACTTCGGAAAATTCAGCAGTTGTGTCCAAAATATTTGAAGCGGCGGCAAAGATCGCAAAAGAACAGGGAATTGCCGAAGATGGTTTCCGAATTGTTACGAATTGCGGTGAAAATGGCTGTCAAAGCGTTAAGCATTTGCATTTTCACATTCTGGGCGGCAGAAAGCTTGACGTTACAATGGGATAATTTTGGCTGACTGAAAGGACTGACCTCTGATGAAGCGTAAAATGGCTTATATTGGTACGTTTTATCTTGCCGGTCTGTTTTCTGCGTCCTTTCTCAGCCGCGGGTTTAACTTGGCGGCTGCCGCGGTATTTGTGTTAACCGCGGTTTCTGCCATTGCTGTTTACAAGGGAAAATATATAAAAATCGCTGTCTGTTTTTTCAGTGCAGCGGCAGGAATGTTTCTTTACAGTGCGTACGATGTATTGGTGTATGATAATATTATCAAGTACAACGGCTGCGACGTTGAGGTCGTTGGAAAAGTACTGGACTGCAGCGAGTACAGCGGTGATAAAACGCTTTATACCGTAAAAGGAATTATAAACGGGGACGCGGCAGCTGAGGTTTCGTTTTTCACTGACAGCTCCAACGCTGAGATAGGCGACGAAGTAAGAGTAATCGGAAAAGCCGCCGAATTAAAAGACAGCTATAAATTTCCAGCGAAGTCCTACTATAAGGCGAAGGGTATCTATCTGCGGATAGACAAGGTGTCCCATTTTAACTTCACTCATACGAAATTTTCGTTTAAGCGGCTGATCGACAGCTATCGTCTGCATATTTTGGATGTTATTAACGACAAAATGGACGGTGACTGCGCTGCGGTGATGTCTGCAATGCTTTTCGGAGATAAGTCCGCTATAGACAGCAGCGAAAAGATTCTTATGTACCGAGCGGGAATAGGTCATATCATGGCTGTATCGGGCGTTCACCTGTCGGTGGTATGCTCGTTTTTCTGGCTTGTGATATCTCGTCTTCCGATCAGCAGATATTTTCGGTTCGGACTTCTTATGGTACCCGTGGTATGCTTTGTTATGCTTGCAGGAATGTCAAATTCTGTAATACGCGCGGCAATTATGATTGCTCTTGTTTACGGGGCAGGGCTTTTCAGGAGGTGTGCCGATACCTTTAATTCGCTCGGTATCGCGGTCATTTTGCTGACTGCCGCATCGCCCTTTGCAGTTCGGGATGCTTCGTTCCTTTTGTCTGTTGCAGGAGTTTTTGGCATAGGAGTTGCCGCGCCGGTTATTACTGCGGAAATTGAAAAGAAGCGAAAGCTTGGCGGCATTGCAAAGCCGTTCATTGCTTCGGTATGCGTTATGGTAATAGTTTTTCCTGTTACGCTGCTGTTTTTCGACGAAGTTTCAGCTGTCTCTCCGATATCCAATCTAATACTTCTTCCAATATGCACGGTAATTCTTGTTGGCGGAGTTGTGGTTATGCTTACGGGAGGTCTTGAGTTTACTGCAGTTCCTGTGCTTAAAATTTGTGAATTATGCTGCCGTACGGTAATGATTATTTCCGAATTTATCGGGCAGCTGAGATTCTCCTATATACCGCTCGGAAGCGATTTTGTGCTTACCGTTAATATTATTGCCGTTGTATCCGCTGTACTGCTTCTTTTGGTATTCGGAAAAAGAAAGCGCGGGATATTTCTTTCCTCTGCTTCGCTTGTGCTGGCAATGATACTTTCCTGTGCGTATAAGTACGCACCAAACGGAAACATAACTGTTGCCGTGTTTAGAGAGGGAAGCGCTGTTACCGCGGTGATACACGGCAAGCGTTCAGCTTGCGTGGTAGACCTTAAAAAGGGAGGAGAAGCTTCCGGTTCGGTCGTGAAATATCTTAACAGAAACGGGATATATCACCTTGAAGCGGTTATTTTAAATGCAGATGTAAATACGTCTCTGCCTGTGTATTCAAACAGTCTGGAGCTTTTTGATACGGATACCGTTCTTGTTCCCGATGAAGATATGTATTTGGCGGACGGGTATTCTTCATTTCATACTGAGAGCTATTCAAAAGACGGCGGTTGCGTTGAGATAGGAGAATGCAGTATTAATTTTTTTCAAAACGGTGTGGTAGCAGTAAATTGTTACGGAGAGAACATAATAATGTACGGTTCAAATACTGATACCGTTCCGGATATTGCTTACAGCGCGGCAGTACGATACAGCGGAAAATCTGCAGAAGCCGACGCTGACGCGGAAGTTATAGCCGCAATGGACGAAAATGCAGAGGTTACTGCCAAAAGCGACACAAAAGTCTATATTGGAAAAAATGTAAAATTTATCATAGATTCGGATGGAGCTGTATATTCCGAGGAAATAAAGTGAAAGGAGCTGCGGTATGGCTGTTGTAACGGAAAGCGATCTTAAGCTTGCAATAAAAAATAAAAGCTTTGCGAAAGTATATTATTTTTACGGCAGGGACATTGCCGCAGTGGAAAAGTATACCAAGGCTATAGTTTCAAAAGCTGTCAAAAAAGAGGAAGAGACCTACAATCTTCATGCTTTTGACGGAAAAAATTTTGATATCGACGAATTTTCCGACGCCTGTGAGGCTCTTCCTGTTTTTGCGGAATACGTATGCTGTACGGTCTGCGACATGAACGCGGAGGGACTGTCCGCAGATATTCTGAAGCGTATTACAGATATAACAGCCGATCTTCCCGAAACCACAGTTCTGATATTTTACTACACTTCGGTAGATGTTACAGACGGAAAAAAGTTTCCCACGGCAAAAAATAAAAAGCTTATGGACGCTGCGGGAAAAAACGGGGGAGTCTGCAACTTTGCTTTGAAAACCCCTGCCGTTCTCACTAAGGAGATAATGGCGGGAGTTTCCAAGGAGGGCTGCGGTATTTCCCGTGACGCAGCTGCTTTTCTGGCGGAGCAGTGCTCCTGCAATACTCTGATGATCGAAAACGAGATAGAAAAGCTCACCGCATATGCATCGGGAAATGAGATAACTGTTGATATGATAAAGGCGCTGTCCCCAAGGCAGATAGAGACCACAACGTTCGATCTTGCCCGCGCCATAACCCGCATGGACGCTAAAGCCGCAATGCGTTTGTTCGGCGACCTTGCTCAGGAAAAAACGGAGTCAATAATTATTTTATATTCCATAACCGGAAATATGCTTGACCTTTACCGTGCAAGAGCGGCGATATCCTGTCGTAAGACTGCCGCTGACGTTAAGGAGGATTTCGGCTATCCGAAAAATATGGGATTCCGTGTGGACAACGCTTTTCGGGACGTTCAGAAGCTATCCATGCCGCACTTGAGAATGTGCGTAAGAGTCCTTGCGGAAACCGATATCGCCATGAAGTCCATGAAAACTGACCCGATGATACTGCTTGAGGAAGCAATAGTCAGAATGCTGAAATTCAGGAACTAAGGAAAGGCGTGTAAAGACAAATATGCTTTGCGTAAAACAAGCGGTTATAGTCGAAGGTAAGTACGACAAAATAAAGCTTTCATCGGTGATAGACGGAGTGATAATACCCACAAACGGCTTCAATGTGTTCAAAAACAGAGAAACTCTTGAACTTATAAGATATTTTGCGGAAACTTCGGGAATAATAATTCTTACCGATTCGGATGCTGCGGGCTTTAAAATACGGTCTTTTCTCAAAGGCGCAGTCGGAAATGGAGAGATACTGAACGTCTACGTTCCCGATATTTTTGGAAAGGAAAAGCGCAAGACCGTTCCCTCAAAAGAGGGAAAGCTTGGCGTTGAGGGTATGGAAAAAGCTGTGCTTCTTGAAGCTTTCCGAAAGGCCGGGGTTATTGCCGAGGAGAACGGTGAACAGTCCGTATGTGAACCGATAACCAAGCTCGATTTGTATGAATGCGGTCTGAGCGGCGGGAAAAATTCCTCGGAAATGAGAAAAAAGTTTCTTGCGGAACTGAAGCTTCCGGAGCTTCTGACAGCTTCGGGGATGGTTTCTATACTTAATACAATGATGGGCAGGCAGGAGTTTTTTAAGCTTGCCGAAAAAATAAACAGCAGGGAGGAGCATTCCTAAAAATGGTATTTTCAAGTCTTACATTTTTATATTATTTTTTGCCTGTGGTATTGATAGTGTATATTTTTCTGCCAAACAGGATAACCGTTCCGCTGGGCGGTGACAGGCATTTGGTTATTCCCGCCAGAAATCTTCTGATACTTTTGTCGGGATTTTTCTTTTACGCCTGGGGAGAACCCTTTTATGTGATTTTAATGCTGTTCTCCACGCTGATAGACTATACCGCTGGACGGTTTATGGCAAAATATGACGACAGTCCCGCCAAGCGCAGACTTTGCCTTATTGTGTCAGTATGCATGAACGTTGGTCTGCTGGCGGTATTTAAGTACAGCGACTTTATTATAGACACTGTGAACGTCATTTTCCGCTCTGATATAACCAATCCCGTGATACTTGCAAACCGTGCAATAAACGATGTGTACAATTTCGGTCTGAGTGAAAGCCGCGTGGCTTTGCCTATCGGCATATCGTTTTATACCTTTCAGTCAATGTCCTATACGATAGACCTGTACCTGCGTAATATCAAGGTGCAGAAAAGCTTTATAGGCTTTACTTCGTATGTAACGCTTTTTCCCCAGATAGTTGCGGGACCTATCGTCCGCTATGAGGACGTTGCCGCCGAGCTTGACGAGCGGACTGTAAACATTAACAAAATAAGCGAGGGCATTTGTTTTTTTGTCAAGGGACTTGCAAAAAAGGTACTTCTTGCCAACAATATCGGCATTATCTGGACTCAGATAAAAGCCATGGATTATAGGGAAATAAGCGCGGCGACCGCTTGGATAGGCATACTGGCATTTACTTTCCAGATATATTTTGACTTTTCGGGGTACTCCGACATGGCGGTTGGACTGGGTAAAATGCTCGGTTTCAATTTTCCTAAAAACTTCGATCACCCGTATCTGTCCCGTAGTGTAAGCGAGTTCTGGCGCAGATGGCATATTACGCTGGGCACATGGTTCAGGGAGTACGTCTACATTCCATTGGGCGGCAATAGAAAGGGTCATGGCAAAACTATCCGCAATCTTCTTATCGTGTGGGGACTTACTGGTCTGTGGCACGGTGCAAGCTGGAACTTTATCCTGTGGGGGCTCTATTTCGGTGTGCTTATCGTTATTGAGCGCCTCGGCTGGGGAAACGTGCTTAAAAAGCTTCCCTCAGTTGTCAGCGGACTTTACACATTTCTTATTGTTGTGTTTGGCTGGGTGCTTTTCGATACGAACACTCTTTCCGATGCAGGACAGTTCTTTAAAGCAATGTTCGGCGGAAACGGTCTTGGGGACAGTACGGCAGCGTACTATATGGCTTCAAATATTGTTATTTTCCTGCTGTGCATATTTGCTTCCACCGACCTGTTCGGAAAGCTTGCGGCGGCTTTCAAAAAGAAAAAAGGCAAGCTTTATGCTGGCGTAACTCCCGCAGTGACGGCAGCCGTGTTGCTTTTGTGTACCTCTTACCTTGTGGACGCCACCTATAATCCGTTCCTGTACTTCAGATTTTAATGTACGGACAGAAAGGATAAACCGATGAAAAAGCTTAAGCTTAATATTTCAAGTTTAATAAACTGTGTAGTATTTTTTTCCTTATTGATAACGCTTCCCGTGGCGACGACTTTACTGCCGAAGAAGGAGCGTTCCGAAATGGAGAACAAGCCTTTGCAGAAAATGCCGAGCATATCTGCGAAAACCGTGTTTAACAGAAAATATATGAACGATCTGGAGACATATATTTCAGACCATTTTGTCGGGCGGACAAGCTGGATAAGGTCCAAGACCGTGCTTGAAACGTCTTTGGGAAAGCGTGAGCGCAATGGGATCTATATTTTAAAGAACCGTCTTGTGGAACACATAGCCGAACCAGATTACAATTCCATTGATAAAAGCGTTAATGCGGTAAATAAATTTGCTTCAGAAAACGACGTTCCCGTGTTTTTTATGATAGTACCCACGTCTGCGGAAATTTACGCCGACGAGCTGTCCAAAAATGCTCCGAATCCTAACCAAAGGGACGTTATAAACTATGTTTACCGAAGCTTCGGCAAGGGTATCACCACTCTTGATGTTTATCCTGTTATGGAGTCAAATAAGTATCAGTATATCTATTATCGCACCGATCACCACTGGACGACACGCGGCGCATACCTTGCTTACGCTGCAGCAGGAAAGAAAATGGGCTATACTCCGCTGTCCGAGGATAAATACGATATAGAACACGCATCAGACGAATTTCAGGGAACGTTTTATTCTAAAGCGTTGTATGATAAGGTGGAAAATGATACCATTGATATCTGGCACCCGACTGCCGGAGAAAATGTTCGTGAGGTAGCCGTTACAACCATGTACGGAGAAGAGCCGCAGCTATATGACAGTATGTATTTCCGTGATTATCTTAGCGTAAAGGATAAATATGCTGCATTTCTTGGAACAAACGCGCCGATAGTTACAATAAAGTCGGGTAACGAGGGCGGAAAGCTGCTGGTTATAAAGGATTCCTACGCGCACTGTTACGCTCCGTTTTTGACCGAGCACTACTCGGAGATCACGCTTATTGACCTGAGATATATTCAGATATCCTATAAGCAGCTTCTGAATCCCGAGGATTACGATCAGGTGCTTTTCCTTTATAATGCTTCGTCATTTATATCGGACACAGACCTGCGAAAGCTTGCCTACGATTAACCGATTTTACAAAACCGCATAAACTGAATTAACGGGCAATAACGGTTTATGCGGCTGAAGTGGTATGCGCGGTATCCAATCGGAAGCAGACGCATACCCGTAGGGGAGCTTCGGCGTAAAAGCGTACCTTGATGTGTCCGTATATTATAGATTTTGGTCAAATGTCAATTTTTTGGCATTTGACCTTGATTTTTTTCGGAAAATATAATATAATATAATGAGGTGTAGTTTTTATACTGGTATACTGTCGAAATTTACGTAAAAGTTTTGTCATACGCGGTTGTTTCTTAACCTTTCGTATGTAATTTGACAGGGATTCGGGAACTTCAATTACACACGCTCATTTTGGAGGGTCATCCTGTGGAAAAAATTGTATCGGCTTCTATTTTAAGCGCCGATTTTCTAAACCTTGGAAGCGAGATAAAAAGAGCTGAGGACGCGGGCTGCCGCTATATTCATTTTGATGTTATGGACGGCGTTTTCGTACCAAATATAAGCTATGGTCTGCCGGTTCTGAAAGCGGTTGCAGACGCGGCAAAAGCCGGACTGGACGTTCATCTTATGATAACAGATCCATTAAGGTACGTTGAAAGATTTGCCGAAAAAGGTGCGGATATCATAACAGTTCATCTCGAGTCCGGATCGGATACTGCCGAAACAATTGAGAAAATACATTCTTTAGGGAAAAAGGCAGGACTTGCAATAAAGCCGAAAACTCCTGTATCTGCGGCGGAAAAGTATATCGACGTAATAGATATGCTTTTGGTAATGACGGTAGAGCCGGGCTTCGGGGGGCAGGGCTTTATGCCAAATATGCCAGCGAAGATAGAGGAAGCCCGAAAGCTTATCGGCGGCAGGGCGGTTCCCATAGAAGTCGACGGAGGGATAAACGGAAGTACTGCGGAGCTTGTGAAAAATTCAGGCGCGGATATACTTGTCGCAGGTTCGTATCTGTTTAAGGCTCTGGATATGGCGGCTGCTGTAAAAAGTCTGCTGTACTGAAATTACATAAAATTACGAACGAGGAGCTTCTTGACTTTATGGAGCTGAAAAGAAAACCCGAATTTAATATAATGACTGATATGCTTATCGTACTGCTGATAGCTGCTATAGTATCGGTGTACTATTATGGTTTCAGAGCGGTAGTTGTGATCGCAGTAACGGTGCTTGTAAGCGTAGCGGCTGATCTTATTTGTCTCAGGCTAAGGAAAAAAGAGCATGACAGAAAGGATTTGTCAGCGCTGATTACCGGTCTTACGCTGGGACTGATGATGTCGGCATCTGTACCGTATCTTGAAGCGGCTGCTGCTGCGATTTTTGCAGCTGTGGCTGCCAAGCACGCGTTCGGAGGTCACGGCTGCGAAATATTTAATCCTGCTGCGGTGGGCTTTCTGTTTGCTTCCCTTTGTTTTCCGGAGAATATGCTTACATATCCGAGGATATTGACCGATATACCAATGTCGTCGGTTGTACCGTCGGATATTCTGAGCCAGTCTATGACAAAAACTTTTATTCTTACCGGAACGTCGTCGGTTTCTCTTATAGACGTTCTTGTTGGAAGATTTACCGGCCCAATGGGGACAGGCTTTATTGTTCTGCTGGCTGTGACGGCAGTATTTCTGATGATGCGCCGTTCAATTTCCGCTATAGCTTTTTTTACGGAGCTTGCGGTCATGGGGCTGTATGCGTTCATACGCTATAATTTCAACCCGATGTCTGTCCTGTACTTTTTTGCGGGAGGAATGACGCTTTTCGGCATGATATTTCTTTCCTGCGACTACAGTGTAATACCGAAAACTGCAAGTTCCCGGTTTTTGTACGGACTTACGGTAAGCGTTTGCATGATAATGTTCTGCCAGTATTCGGGTACGGAAAACGCTATAGTTTACGCGTCTATAGTGTCGTCACCGATAGGTATAGAACTTGACAGGCGCGCGCTTTCATTTGCGGATATGCTCAAAAAGCGCAGATACGGAAAACACAGAAAAAAAATCAAAAACAATCTTTTGGGAAGCATCAGCGAAACCTTGGAAATGCTTGATAATGACGATAAACGGGAGAGTTGATTGTGAGTAACGGTAACGACAATAATAACAGTTTCAAAAAAATTATTAAGAACGGGCTGATTAACAAAAATCCGATCCTTGTAAGCGGAATGGTGATCGCACCTGTTATCGTGCTGGCAAATAATTTCAATGACGCGGTAATGCTGGTTGCTGCGTTTTCACTGATAACTTTTTTTACTCTTTTGATATCGTCCTTTGTGCCGAAAAGTATTGTCTATACTATAAGAATTATCCTTTATACGCTTATAGGCGCTGTAGTTTATGTTCCATCGGTCATGCTGCTGGAATACCTCATGCCTGAGGGCGTTGAAGCCATAGGGATATTTTTTCCTCTGTTTATAACGAACAGCTTTATAGTTACACGGTCGGAGTCAATATTTTTTCTGGAAACAAAAGGTAAAATGATTCTTGACATAATATTCTGTATAATCGGCTACGACGCTGCCGTTTTGATCTTCTCAGCTGTGCGTGAGATACTTGCTTCAGGTACGATAGGCGGGAAAATTACCGGTATGCCCTCGTCCTTCAGGGTATTTGAACATCCTTTCGGCGGATTTATTTTGCTGGGGCTTTTTGCGGCGCTGTTCAGAAGTATTCTCCTGCTGATAAAGCGGGTTCAGAAGTAGGAAGGCGGTTTGATTGGATATGCTGAAAAATATAATACTTACCGCTTTTACAGCAGTATTTGCCGAAAACATAATATTTTCGGGAGCGCTCGGTACGAGTACGCTGATAATTGTTTCAAGAAGCCGTAAAAACTTGCTTGGATTCGGTTTGAGCGTGACCTATATAACCGCACTGATGAGCGTACTGACATATTTTATCAATCAAGCGCTGAGTTTCGACGAAAAAAGCTATATTTATACGCCTCTTGTGTATATAATAATTCTCGGCGCGGTGTATATCCTGACATTGCTGTGTATGTGGAGATTTGCTCCGGCAATGTTCGGCAGAATGAAAAAATATATACACATTTCCGCGTTCAACTGTGCTGTGCTTGGCTCGCTGTTCCTTATCTCGGAACGCTGCAATACCCTCGGTGAATATTTTATACACGGTATTGGCATGGGATTGGGTTTTGTACTGGCGGTGTACCTTACGGCGATAGTTTACGACCGTCTTTATTCTGAGAAAGCGCCGTATTCGTTCAGGGGTTATCCGCTGCTTCTGGTCTATATAGGTATATTAAGCATGGCTTTTTGGGGACTTTCGGGTTATACATTAAAATTTTAAAAGGTTGAAGGGATGATAGGCAATGGAACGCCGCGGCAGAAAAATTTACCGTACTCGCGCAGGCAACCGAAAAAGAAGAACTCAGAAATTTTTTAAGGCTTTGTTTATGATAATAATTCTGGCGGCGCTGGTTTTTGTCGGATACAGCGTCGGAAAGCCTATATATAAGTATTTTTCGGAAAGAAGCGGTAAGTACTCCGCAGAGGAGACGGTACCGTGGACTCCTCCCGTTATGCCCGACGATACGGACAGTACCGTCGGTGAGACTGAAGACGTTCCCGAGGAGTCGACATACGTCTCCGAGGATAGCGTCGAAAACAGTAAGCTTGATTTTTCTGCGTACCAGCTTCCTGAAACAGCTCTCGTTTCGGACGCTGAGCTGAGAAACGCTCTTGAAAGCGCAAAAGGAAGCGGCTATACTGCTGTAGTCGTTACGATGAAAGCAGAGGGCGGAAAGATATACTATAAAACGAGTTCACAAATGGCTTTGAGCGCTGACGGCGCTGTTGCCGGAGGTATGTATGCCGGACAGATATCGTCTATGATAAAAAATGCGGGATTTACTCCTATTGCAAAGATCAATCTTCTTGAGGATCATAACTGGTACGGAGAGTACAAAACAGGCGCGTACCGTTTTGAGGGAAGCACCTCTACATGGCTTGACGACTCGGCTGCAAACGGAGGAAAGCCATGGCTGTCTCCTTTTGACACTGATACCCAGAGCTATGCGGCATACCTTGCAAACGAGGTTTCGAGCGCGGGCTTTGACTATGTTATTTTTGACGGTATTGTTTTCCCGCCTTTCCGCAGTTCAGACCTTAATTATGTGGGGGCAATAGTTAAAGACCCGTCAAAGTATAAGACTCTTATAAGCATTGCAGATATTTCTGCAAAGGCGGCTGAGGCAAACGGCTCTTCAGTAATGGTAATGGCTTCGGCGGGAGAGATCATCGGCGGGAAGTCCGATCTGTTCAAGCCTGCGGAGCTTACGGTCAAAACAGTTTCCGTTGAGTATTTCCCGAACGGGCTGGAGAATACCGCTCTGATAAACGGCGAGGAGATCGCGCTTTCGGAGCTTATGGCATACGACAGGGCAAGGACGGTATTTACCGAAATAAAGCGTCTTGCGGGTGATGAAATAACGATTGTTCCCGCTCTGAGGCAGACCGATTTTTCACAGGCTGATTTCAGTGAAACTATATCCGCGTTTATGGATCTGGGCTTTACTTCCTATATTATTCTTGGCTGATATGCTTGACGAGTACGGTAACATTTGCGTGTCGGAACGTTTACAATTTTCCTTAAAATATTACAATTTACTTTTTTGACTTAACAACTTGGGGAATATGTGATATACTTGCAGAGAAATACAGCCTTAGGAGGAAGAGCATGGCTTATAAAGAAAATAATCCCGAGGAAACAAGGGTTCGCAAGAAAAAGAAGAAGCGCAAGGTCAATCCCATTAAAAGGACGCTTGCGGTCATAGGCACTACTATACTTTCGCTTGTGCTGATAGTTATAATAACAGGTTCGATAATTGCTGCGGCGCTTACGGTTTATGTGCTTCAGTTCGTTGATCAGGATCAGGTCGACATTTCACTTTCCGATCTCGACCTTGACTATACGACGTTTATTTACGCTTATGATAAAAACGACTCTCTTGTAGAGCTTGCAAGCATAAGCAGAAACGCCGATAGGATTCCCGTTACTATTGACAAGATTCCCCAGCACGTTCAGGACGCTTTTGTTTACACCGAGGACGAGCGTTTCTACGAGCACGCAGGCGTTGACTGGAAGCGTACCTTTACTGCTTTTCTTAATGAGATACTGCACTTTCTGGGAGGCAGACAGGGCGGTTCGACTATTACTCAGCAGCTTGTCAAAAACGTTACCGGCGACGACGACGCAAACTGGGACAGAAAAATGCGTGAGATATTTCGTGCGGCGCAGCTAGAAAAGTACTGCACAAAAACAGATATCCTCGAAGCATACTTAAACTATATAGGTTTCGGAGGAAGCACAGCGGGAATACAGGCGGCGTCGCTGAAATATTTCGGCAAGGACGTTTCTGAGCTTACCATTGCAGAGGGTGCATGCCTTGCAGCCATACCCAAAAACCCGGTACACTACAATCCCTTTGCAAAGGGTAAGGAGGACGAAGAAACAGGCGAATTCAAATCAGGTCTTGAATGGAATCTGGAACGTCAGCAGACCGTTTTGTGGCTTATGTATAAAAACGCTTGTATTTCTCAGAGAGAGTACGAGGCTGCCTGTGAGGAGAAAATAGTATTCCGCGATCCGAATGCCAAGGACGAATCCGAAGAAAACGGCAACGGTATTCAGGACTGGTTTGTGGATATGGTTATCTATGATGTAATAACCGATTTTCAGGAGCTTTACGGAATTGAGCAGGACGAGGCAAGCGACAAGCTCTATAACGGTGGCTATAAGGTATATACTACCGTGGATCTGGATATGCAGAAGGCTGTCGAAGCTAAGTATAAGGATTATAGTACATTCTCGGATACTGTTCTTGCTGACCCGCCCGAGTCTGCGTTTATCTGCATGGACTATACAGGAAATATCAAGGCTGTCGTTGGCGCGATCGGAGAGAAAGCTGGCTCCAATATCTGGAACAACGCAACAAGGTCGAAGCGTTCTCCCGGTTCCTGTATAAAACCGATAACCTCTTACGGATATGGTCTTGAGTACGACTTTTTCACATGGTCGACCGTATTTACCAATAAGCCTCTGGATACCGAAATTATAGACGAGGAAACGGGTCTGCCTCGTAAGTGGCCTTATAACTATAATTCCAAAACATGGGATTACGGAGGATACTTTACGTTCCAGGCACTGCAGCGTTCGCTGAATACTGTTCCAGCTCAGCTTATTGAGCAGGAGACTCCGCAGGAAGTGTTTGAATTTCTGCAAAACCGTTTCCAGGTCACTACACTTACAGCTGCTGACGCGGATATTGCACCGCTTTCGGTAGGAGCTCTTACGGAAGGGCTTACCCTTAAAGAGCTTGTTGCGGCGTATCAGGCATTTGGAAACGGCGGAAAATACTACAAGCCAACGTCATACACGCAGGTCGTTGACGGAACAGGTAAGGTTGTTTTGCAGCATAAATATATGCCTATCCAGGCAATAAGCAGTGATACAGCCTATATAATGAACAAGCTTATGCAGACGGTAATTGAGGGTCCTAACGGAACCGGACGTGCCGCAAAGCTTGTCAATACGCCGCTTGTCGGAAAGACCGGTACGTCTCAGGATTGGCACGATCTGTCGTTTGTTGGCTGTACTCCCGACTATGTCAGCGGCATATGGTACGGCTATCTTACCCCGAAGCAGATACCCACAGGAACTTATTATAGCTCACCGCAGGTGTGGAAAAATGTTTTTGGTGAAATTGCCGAAGCGGAAGATGGGAAATCTTTCCCTGTAAACAACGAGGTTCAGGAGCTTTACTATTGCGCTGAAACAGGAAAGCTTGCGGGCGCAAAGTGTCCAACGGGCTCGGTCGGATATTATAAAAAGACCTTTGTTCCTGAAATGTGTACCGCAGACCACAGCGCCAAAAAGAAAGACGAGGGGCAGTCCTGATGAATTTGATAAGAATGGTTTGTCCGTGTCACTTCGGACTTGAAAGCACGCTGAAATTTGAGATAACAAGAATCGGAGGGCAGGATATTTCCGTGTCGGACGGCAGGGTTGCTTTTTCTGGTGATTTAGGTACGCTTATTAAAGCTAATCTTTGGCTGAGTACTGCGGAGCGTGTTCTGGTACAGCTTGCGGAATTTGACGCCTATAGCTTCGAGGAGCTCTTTCAGGGCACGAAAAATGCGCCTTTTGAGGACTTTATCGGTGCGGATGACAGGTTTCCTGTAAAGGGGTATTCACTTAATTCCGAGCTGCACAGCGTTCCCGACTGTCAGTCCATAATAAAAAAAGCCGCCGTGGAACGGCTGAAAAACAATTATGGTATAAGCTATTTTGAAGAAACGGGTGCGCTGTACCAAGTAAGGTTCAGCATACTTAAAAATCATGTTTCGATTTTTCTGGACAGTACCGGCGAGGGGCTTCACAAGCGCGGATACCGCAGAAATTCAAATGCCGCGCCTATAAAGGAGACTCTTGCGGCGGGAATAGTTGATCTTGCCCATATTCGGGGCGACAGCGTTGTATGCGATCCGTTCTGCGGAAGCGGAACTATCCTTATTGAAGCTGCCTATAAGGCTTTGAATATTGCTCCGGGACTAAAACGGCGTTTTGCTTCCGATAACTGGAGTATTATCCCGCAAAATCTTTGGGAGACTGAACGAAAAGCTGCCCTTGAAGCTATAAGAAAAGATACAGACTTTTTTGCCTACGGTTATGATATAGACCCGGAGTGCGTGGCTCTTACTCAGGAAAACTGCCGAAAGGCAGGTATCCAGAAGCGGGTGGAGATCAAACAGGCGGATATAAAAAGTTATGAAAATATTTCCAATACGGTGACTATCTGCAATCCTCCCTACGGTGAGCGACTGCTGGAGATAAGAGAAGCAGAAAAGCTTTACAGTATAATGGGACAGCGTTTTACTGCCGACAGGGAACACCCTTGCTTTGTTATCTCTCCGCACGAGGAGTTTGAAAAGCTGTTCGGGAAAACCGCCGATAAGCGCAGAAAGCTCTATAACGGAATGCTGAAATGTCAGCTTTATATGTATTTTAAATAGACTTGACAGATTTGCTGACTGTCCCGGAGCTGGAAAACCTCTCCGGGACTTTTTAAATGCAGTTCTTTATATTGACGAATTTCTTTTTTAATGGTATAATGAATATAATACGATTTGGGAGACGGTTTTGCATGGGAAAATTGGTTGTTATAGACGGTCTTGACGGCAGCGGAAAGACTACGCAGTTTGAAATTCTAAGGGAAAAACTTGCGGTTGATACTGCTGTAAAGGCAATAAGCTTTCCCGATTATGATCAGCCGTCCTCGACGTTGGTAAGGATGTATCTGAACGGCGAGATTTCTGCTAATGCAGCGGAAGTAAACGCTTATGCCGCTTCAAGCTTTTATGCGGCAGACCGTTATGCAAGTTATAAAATGTTTTGGGAAAAAAATTATCTTGGCGGAGAACTGATATTGGCGAGCCGATATGTTACATCAAATGCAATACATCAAATGGGAAAACTTCCCGAAAGCGAGTGGGACAGTTACCTCGAATGGCTTGCAGACTATGAGTACGCCAAACTGGCGCTTCCAGAACCAAATCTTGTTATTTTTCTGGATATGCCTGTGGAAATTTCTCAAAGGCTTATTACGGGACGGTATAACGGAGACGAAAAGAGAAAGGATATCCATGAGGCAAATGTTGAGTATCTGAAGCTTTGCAGACGTTCTGCGCTGTATGCTGCCGAAAGGCTCGGATGGAAAATAGTTCCTTGCAGCGCAGAGGACAGAGTCTTGCCGATAGGTGATATAAGCGGCAGACTTATACAGTTGATAAAAGAGGTTTTATAGTATATGTTGGATTTTAAGGTTATTGAGCTTTCCGACAGGCCTTGGATAACCGATCTATTGAAAAAATCGGACTTCAGAGGCTGCGAGTACAATTTTTCAAATAATTTTGCATGGCACAGGCTATACGATACTGCTATATGCAGATATAAGGATTTCTATATTTCCCGCTCCATGAAATACGGTATGAGTTTTACTTTTCCCGCAGGGATCGGAGACTATAAGGATCTGTTCCTTACCTTAAAAAGGGAAGCGGAGGAAACTGGAAATCCTCTGACGGTAAGTTCGGTTACAGATGAAAACTTATGTCTTTTTGAGGAACTTTTCGAGGGACAGTACAGCGTTTCCTGTGATGAATCTGACTGCGACTATATTTATGACGCGGAAAAGCTCAGGACGCTTTCCGGCAAGAAATACCACAAAAAAAGGAATCACATAGCAAGATTCTACGAAAACAATTGGGAATATTCTATTCTGACTGAAAAGGATTTCGACGAGTGTATTGAATTTGCTGTAAATAGTTACAATCTGAATCAATCATACGATGACGAATCCAGCGTTGCGGAGCAGTATGCTATAAATACTTTTATGAACTATTTTGGTGAACTGGAATTAAAGGGCGGAGTTATCCGTGTGGACAACAAGGTTCAGGGCTTTACAATCGGAGACGGCATAAATTCAGACACATTTGATATTCACATTGAAAAGGCGAACTCGGATATACAGGGTGCATATGCCGCCATAAATAATGAGTTTGCAAAGTCTGCGACTGTTGGATACAGCTACATCAACCGAGAAGAGGATTTGGGTCTGGAAGGACTGCGCAGGTCAAAGCGTTCCTATTACCCTGTGATAATGCTTCATAAAAACAAGGTCACATTCAAATAAACTTTTGGGAGGAATCGGAATGATCTACATTTTTCTTGCAAACGGCTTTGAGGAAACAGAGGCTGTCACACCTATCGACATTCTCCGCAGGTGCGGCAAGGAGGTCGTTGCCGTTGGTGTTGGCGGAAGTGCTGTAACAAGCTCTCACGGGATAACTATTATTGCCGATACAGAGGACAAGCTTATTAGTCTTGATGAAAAACTGGAGGGAATAATTCTTCCCGGAGGTATGCCCGGTACGCTCAATCTTGAAAAGTCGGAAACCGTTCAGAAAGCTATCGATTACTGTATAGCTAATAATCTTTACATTGGAGCTATATGCGCTGCTCCGTCGATACTGGGACACAAAGGGATTCTCAAAGGAAGAAATGCTGTATGCTTTGCAGGTTTTGAGTCTCAGCTTGAGGGAGCAAATGTATCAGACGAGCCTGTTGTACTCGACGGAAATATTATTACCTCCCGCGGGGCAGGTACGGCGGTGGATTTTGGGCTGAAGCTTGCGGAGGTTTTCGCTTCCGCCGAGCAAAGCAAAAAAGTCGGAGAAGCGATTTTATGGTACAGAAGCTGACCGGTTTCGATATAAGGGAGCATAAAACCGAGCTTCGGAATAACTATAAGCGTATTCGCCGTGAAATGCCTGGCAATTTGAAAAAGCTCCGTGATGAAAAAATTTTTTCAAAGCTTATCGGACTGGATTCCTATAAGGCGGCAAAGACAGTGCTAACATACGTTTCCACGGATATAGAGGTGGATACGATAAGGTTTATAAAACACGCACTCGGAGACGGGAAAACCGTTGCTGTCCCAAGATGTGTACCGAATACGCGGGATATGGTATTCTATATTATAAATTCATTGCGTGATTTGGAGCACGGTTCTTTTTCGGTTCTTGAACCTATACCGAAAAAATGCATGAAGCTTACCGATTTCAAAGGAGCTTTTTGTATAGTTCCCGCACTTGTGTACGACAGATACGGATACCGTCTGGGGTACGGAAAGGGATATTACGACCGGTTTTTATCGGCTCATTCGAATATGTTTCTCGTAGGGATAGGCTATTGCTGCTGTACTGTGACCGAGCTTATCCACGGGCGGTTTGATGTTGCGGTCGATACCATTGTTACCGAAAAATATATAAAAAAATGCGGAAAGGAAAACGGTGCAGATGGAACAGAAAGAGTTGGAGCGAAGCGAAAAAAGCGTTCTCCTTGAAAATATACTGAACAGCGTGCCAGAGGAAGCGGCTTCATCCGATGTTGAAGAACCGAATGAAAACGGCGAAGATACTTTAGAGGATTCTGATACTGAAGCCGCTGGAGATGCGGAGGAGCCTACTGACGCTAATGAGCCTTCGGACGAACATGCTGAAAATACTGCGGAACATGATTATGAAGAGTTTGACGGGGAAGAAGATGAAGACTATGAGGAAGTACCCCAAAAGCTGAAAAAGAAAAAGCGCGGTCATGGTCACATTATTTTTGGACTTATTTTCAGCGTTGTTATAATTTCCGTGTCTATACTCGCTGCGGTGTTTATATTAAAATGCTCCAAGGAATTTTTGGCTATCGGCAAGTCTGATATTGAGCTTGTAGTTGATATACCGATGAATTCAAGCACGATTGATATTGCAGAGCAGCTTTACAGCGAGGGTATAATTTCCGACCCTAAGCTGTTCAGGCTTTTCTCAAAATTCAAGGGTGCAGACGGAACTTACATAGCGGGAACTCATACATTGTCACCTAAAATGGATTATAATACGCTTATTGAGGAATTGCAGGCTGAATCAGAAAATCAGCGTGAGACAGCTGATGTTATCTTTCCCGAGGGAATAACGCTTCTTGAAGCTGCCCAAAGGCTGGAAGAAAAGAATGTGTGCAGCGCAGATGAGTTTATAAAAGTATTTAATGCAGGAGACTTTGGATTTGATTTTGAAGAAAAAGTCAGAATAAGTTCATTGAAATTTTACAAAATGGAGGGGTACTTTTTCCCCGATACCTATCAATTCTATGTCGAAGAGGATCCGCGGGTCGTTGCTAAAAAAATTTACAAAAACTTTGACGCAAGGGTAACTCCCGACCTATACGGACGAATGAAAGACCTTGATATGGAGCTTGAGGATGTTCTTACGCTTGCCTCCGTAATTCAGGCAGAAGCTCCGGATACAAAGAATATGAAAATGGTAGCCTCGGTATTTTTTAACCGTCTGAACAATCCAGACGAGTATCCGCTGCTACAGTCCGACCCGACTACGAATTATGTTGAGGAAGTCATTAAACCTAATATTGAGTTCAAATCAGAGGCAATGTTCAAGGCTTATGATACATACCAAGGGGCGGGTCTTCCTCCTGGGCCTATCTGCAACCCGGGACTGGATGCGATAAATGCAGTGCTTTATCCTGCTGAAACAGACTATTTCTATTTTTGCTCAAATCTGGAAACTGGAGAATTTTTCTACGCCGAAACTCTGGACGAGCATAATCAGAATCTGATAGAAGCAGGACTTGTCTGAACGGAGGAGCTATGAATTTAGATAATCTTGAGGTTCTGTCTCCCGCAGGAAGCTTTGAAAGCTTGCGGTCTGCGGTGGATTACGGAGCGGACGCCGTTTATTTGGGCGGACAAAGCTTCGGTATGCGTGCAGGTCCCGAAAATTTTACTTATGATTCTTTAAAAGCGGCGGTCGGACTTGCTCACTCAAAAGGCGTTAATGTCTACCTGACCTGCAATACGCTGCCGCGAAACAACGAGATACCTTATTTTAGGCAGTTTATGGAGGAAGCAAACGACTGCAGTGTGGACGCTGTTATTGTTGCCGATTTGGGTTTGCTGTCACTTGTGAAGGAATACTGTCCAGATATGGAAGTGCATATGTCCACACAAACGGGAATCGTAAATTATGTTACAGCACGCGAGCTTTATAATATGGGCGTGAAGCGAGTTGTTGTTGCGAGAGAACTATCCTTGGAAGAAATTGCCGAAATAAGAGCGAAAACACCTGCTGATCTGGATATTGAAGCTTTTGTGCACGGAGCAATGTGTGTGTCCTTTTCGGGACGGTGCTTATTATCCCAGTATCTTGTGAATCGTGACGCCAACCGCGGTGAATGCGCTCAGCCCTGCCGCTGGAGTTACAGTCTGATGGAGGAAACCAGAAAAGGTGAGTACTATCCGATTGCTGAGGACACCGACGGTACCTACATTCTCAATGCCAAAGACTTGTGCATGATAGACCATCTTGCTAAAGTTGCTGAAGCGGGAGTTACAAGCTTTAAAATTGAGGGACGGGCAAAGTCTTCGTACTATGTTTCGGTAATTACAAACGCTTATAGAATGGCAGTTGATGTTCTGAAGCAAGGTGCAGAACTTCCCGGGTGGGTCAGGGAAGAAGTATTTAAAGTCAGTCACAGACCATACTGTACCGGATTTTTTTTCGGACATCCAAAGGACTGTCAGTACTATCCAAACAGCGGATATATACGTGAATATGATGTTGCTGCGGTTGTTGATGAGTGCAAAGGCGGGCGCATTTACTGCACCCAGAGAAATAAATTCTGCAAAGGAGACGAAGTGGAGATTCTAGTTCCTGGTAAAAAATTTGGCACGTTAAAGGTCAGCGAACTTTTAAACGGAAATGAAGAACCGATTGAAAGTGCTAATCATGCTATGATGAAGCTTATTATATCATGTGAAAAGGAGTATCCGCCAAACTCAATAATTAGAATAAAAAAGTAGTGTAAAATTAAAATACTTTACATCTGTGTCGTGCATAAAATGTTTTCTTTGCCAATATTAATGGTAAAAAGGAGATGTTGATATGCAGGAAAATGTGACAAGCTGTGAAGCTTTACGCGTTGAAGAATCATTAGAAAGATTGGAAGAACAAACAAAATCGGACGAACAAGTATGCGTTGAGCCGTATAGCAGAAAGACCGTGTCATTTGGGGATACAATTACTTTTCAGGCTATACTATGCATACTTCTTGTGCTTGGATTCATAGCCGCCAACATTTTAAACGGAGGTCTTGCGGCGGATATTTTTGAACTGTACGAAAGCAAACTCAATTCCGACAGTACCGTAGTCGATGTTTTTGCTGCAATCGTTGATTTTCTCGGCACGGCTCCGATAGACAATGTTTGAGCTTCGGTTTAAAAGCTTTACCGCAGCGTTTGATTTCAGCTTTTTTGCCTCAGTTTCGCTGCTCATGCTGATCGGCAATAACCGTTATGCGCTTTTCGGACTTGCCTCTTGCCTTTGGCATGAATTGGGACATTTTACTGTTATGCGTATTTGCGGCATTCCCGTAAAAAGGCTGGTATTTTATGGTGCAGGCATTAAGCTTACGGCTGACAAGCAACTTGACTTTACAGGATTTTGGGCGCAGCTTTGGATTTTCCTGGCAGGAAGTGCGGCTAATTTCCTTGCGGCAGTATTGCTGTCTTTTTCGGAAAACCACGCTGTCAGAATATTTTCAGCGGTAAATTCTATAATAGGTGCGTTTAATTTGCTTCCGCTGGGTTACTTGGACGGGGGAAAAATACTTACGCTTTTTATTCGCAGTTTTTGCGGATTTGCTTTGTCCTGCCGTTTGGAACGTTATCTTAAGTGGCTGAATATTATCTTGATAGCTGTTATCCTTATAGTGTTTGCTGCTCTTGGAAAAGGAAATTTTACGCTGTATCTTACTTTATGCTGTCTGCTTGTATCGGCGGCTGCTTGTTGATGACGCAGTGAAAGGATTGTTAAAATATGTTAAAGGATCGGATAGAAGCTTTGCTTCTGAAAGTCAAGTCGCCGTCGCGTTATATTGGCGGGGAGCTTAACAGCGTGGTAAAGGATAAAAGCAAAGTGGACGTACGGTTTGCATTTTGTTTTCCTGATTCATATGATGTGGGAATGTCTCACCTTGGAATGAAAATTTTATATTCGCTGAAAAATAAGCGGAAGAACTTCTGGTGCGAGCGCGTATTCGCGCCTTGGGTGGATTTTGAACAGCTCATGCGTGAAAACGATATTCCGCTATATGCGCTGGAAAGTCTCGATCCTGTAAAGGAGTTTGACTTTATAGGCTTTACAATACAGTATGAGTTGTGTTATACAAATATTTTAAATATGCTTGACCTTGCCGGACTGCCTGTAAAGGCTGAAGAACGTACAGATGATATGCCTATAGTTGTTGCCGGAGGACCCTGTGTGTGCAATCCAGAGCCGCTGACGGATTTCATAGACCTGTTTATAATAGGCGAAGGTGAAGAAGTCAACCTTGAGCTTATGGATCTTTATGCCGATATGAAGAAGAGAGGTTGTTCCAAAAAGGAGTTTCTTGAAGCTGCTTCGGGTATCGAGGGAATTTATGTGCCGTCCTTTTACGATGTTTATTATAATAATGACGGTACGGTTAAGGGCGTGGTTTCCAATAATCCCAATGCACCGCTCATTGTTAGAAAGCGTATCATTAAAGACCTTGACGAGGTTTTTTATCCGGAATCATTTGTTGTTCCGTACTGCGAAATAGTTCACGACAGAGCGGTTGTGGAGGTACTGAGAGGCTGTATAAGAGGCTGCCGTTTTTGTCAGGCGGGATTCATATATCGTCCGTTCAGGGAGAAAAGCTCGGATACCATAGTGAAACAAACTAAGTGCCTGTGCGAATCCACGGGCTACGAGGAGGTATCCTTGTCCTCTCTCAGTACCAGCGATCTGTCGGATATAAACGATACTCTTACTCAGGTGGCTGAGTACACCGAAAAGGAGAATGTTAATCTGTCCCTCCCATCAATGCGTATAGACAAGTTTAGCGGCGAGCTTATGGAACAGATACAAAAGGTGCGGAAAAGCGGTCTGACATTTGCTCCGGAAGCCGGTACCCAGCGTCTTCGGGATGTTATCAACAAAAACATAACCGAAGATGAAATAATGCGCGCGTGCAGGCTTGCCTTTTTTGAGGGCAGCTATACTTCGGTAAAGCTCTACTTTATGCTTGGTCTTCCCACCGAGACCGATGACGATATCCGAGGCATTGCCGAGCTTGCGGAAAAGATCGTTGATCTTTACTATAGCAACCCAAACCGTCCCCGCGGAAAGCACATCAAGATATCAATAAGCTGCGCGACGTTTGTGCCAAAGCCGTTTACGCCGTTTGAGTTTGAACCTCAGGCATCCGAGGAGGAAATAAAGCACAAGCAAAAGGTTTTGCTGGATTCCGTACGTTCCCGCAAGCGTATAAATGTAAGCTGGCACAAATATCAGGTCAGCATACTTGAGGCTGTGCTTGCAAAAGGGGACAGACGACTCTGCGATACTATATATGAGGCGTGGAAGCTTGGCTGCAAATTCGACAGCTGGGACGAGCTTTATCGGTACGATCTGTGGCAAAAAGTTTTTGAGAAAACGGGAGTTGACGTTGACTTTTATGCGCACAGGGCGCGTCCCTACGATGAAATAATGCCTTGGCAGCATTTGGATTATCTTGTTTCGAAAGAATTTTTGGTAAGAGAAAATCAAAAGGCTCGCGAGGGAAAAACTACCCCAAACTGCCGTGAAAATTGTTTCGGCTGCGGAGTATCAAAGGGTATCGGAGGTGCGTGCTTTGGAAAAACTAAATCTCAGAGCGAGGTTTGAAAAAAGCGGGCGAGCCGTTTTTATCTCTCACTTGGATCTTATGAGGACTATGCAGCGGGCTTTGAAGCGTTCCAGTATCCCCGTTTGGTACACAGAGGGCTTCAATCCGCATATTTACCTTAATTTTCCTTTGGCTCTTTCTCTTGGAGTAACGGGCAGGTCGGAGTATATGGATTTTTCCGTCACCGAGTCCGCTGATTTTGAAACGCTTCGGGACAGTCTCAATAAAAAAATGCCCGAGGGTCTAAGGATTTTGGATATTTTTGAGCCTGTGTACGAAAACAAAGATGTTGGTTTTGCAGATTATAAAATAGATTTTTACAGCGGCGTAGGATCAAAGGAAATGCTGTCTATTCTTGAAAAAATGCTTTCGGAGGATAAGATTGAAGTTGATAAACGTTCTAAAAGCAAGGGTACGGTAAAAACCGACATAAAGCCGCACATTAACATAATATCTGCGGAGTCGTCCGGAGAAGCTCTGCGTTTGTTTGTAAGACTTCCGGCAGGTCTGAAAATAAATATAAACGCAGGTGTTTTTACAGAAGCATTTGCAGACTACAGCAAAATTAAATTTACAAAAATTTGTGCAGAACGCACAAAAATATTGTGTGCTGACGGTCGGGATTTTAAGTAAGTGACATTTTAGCTTTTTTTGTAAGAAAATACTTGCAATTCGTGAAAAAATGTGATAATATTATATAGCATTTAAAAATCCGCCCGAATTATAGTCGGACGAGATTAATGCCCTGCCGTTAGCGGTTTTCAGCCGCGGCAGACATTAAAAGGACAGTCCGCTGCCTTATGCCGCCTTGGAGCGGCTGCTTGCGAAAGGTAAGAATGTCTTAAAATTTAGGAGGAAATATCATGGACGCACTGAAGCTTATCAGCGGCAGCAGCCTTAAAGAGAACGCTCCCGTTGTAAACGTGGGCGACACAGTTAAGGTTCACGTTAAGATCAAGGAAGGCGAGAAGTACAGAATTCAGGTTTTTGAGGGTACGGTTATCGCCAAGAAGCACGGAGGAATCAACGAGACATTTACAGTAAGGCGCGTTGCGCATGGCTGCGGTATTGAAAGAGTGTTCCCCGTTCATTCGCCGGTTGTCGACAAGGTTGAGCTTGTAAGAAGCGGTAAGGTTCGCCGCAGCAAGCTTTATTATCTCCGCGACAGAGTCGGCAAGGCTGCTAAGGTTAAAGAACAGATTCGCTGACTGCGGTTGTGAAAAGGGACTGTGCGTCCCTTTTTTGCTATATTTTAATACTTATTCGCGATGAAAGTACGGAAAAATTCTTTATAAAAATCATACACGCAAACTTTTGATTGATTTTTTGCATACTTTTTGATCGGGAATCAGTATAATATGAAAATTTCGCGGGAGGATCGGAGGATCATTGTTATGGCAGGATATGAGCTTAATTACGAAGCCCTTGACGATGCTGGCAAGAAAAAAGAAGTCACCGCCGCCGAGGAGTTCATCGACTGGGTTGAAACCATTATAGGGGCTTTTTTTGCGGTAATTATTATATTTACGTTTCTTCTTCGTGTGGCAAACGTTGACGGAGCGTCCATGCAGCCTACCCTTACCGAGGGAGACAGGCTTATTGTTTCGCACCTGTTTTACGAGCCTGCGGCGGGAGATATTGTAATAGTTAACAGCGAAAAACTAGGCAAGGCTATTGTTAAGCGTGTGATCGCGGTTGAGGGTCAGACTGTCGAGGTCGATCCCGATGCGGGAGCTGTTAAGGTTGACGGGACAGTCCTTGACGAGCCGTATATTCTTGAACTTACAAAAGAGGACGAGGGCTATCATGATTATCCCGTGACCGTTCCAGAGGACTGCGTTTTCGTTATGGGCGACAACAGAATGAATTCAACCGACAGCAGAAGCGAATGGGTAGGTTTTGTAAATGAGGAGGATATTCTGGGTAAAGTCATTTTCAGAATATTCCCGTTCAACGCTATCGGCGATCCCGACCGCTTCGGAGGTGCTAATGACTGAGATACCGTCCATACAGTGGTTTCCGGGGCATATGACCAAAACCAAGCGTATGATAAAGGCTTCTCTGCCTTTGGTGGACGCTGTGGTAGAAATACTTGACGCCCGTATACCAGAATCAAGCAGAAATCCAGATTTGCAGTCGCTTATCGAGGGCAAGCCAAGAATAGTTGTGCTGAACAAATGTGATACTGCCGATGAAGCAGCTACACAAAAGTGGCTGGAGCATTACCGTGCGCAAGGATTGGCGGTCATTGCTGCGGACTGTAGGAGCGGCAAGGGTCTGAACAAATTTGCTACTGCGGTAAAGTCGGCGTTGGCTTCACTTATTGAAAAAAACAAAGCCAGAGGCATGGAGGGGCGCGTACTTCACCTAATGGTGGTAGGCATACCAAACGTGGGAAAATCTTCATTTATAAATCGTCTTGCTGGACAGAAAAAAGCAAAGGTTGAAGATCGTCCAGGAGTTACCAGAACCAAGCAGTGGGTTAAGCTTTCAGACGACATGGAGCTTCTGGATATGCCTGGAGTACTGTGGCCAAAGTTTGAGGATATGTCCGTTGGAGAAAGGCTTGCTTTTACAGGTGCGGTAAAGGATGATGTTGTGGATGTGGAAACTCTTGCCTGCCGTTTGCTGTACATTCTTAATGATATGTACAGGGAGGAGCTTACTGAAAGATACAAGATACAAACGGAAAAAGACGAGGACGGATATGAGCTGCTAAAAAAGGTTGGAAAAGCCCGCGGAATGCTTGTAAGCGGCGGGGAGATAAACACCGAACGGGCGGCGATAACGGTTCTTAACGAATTTAGGGGAGGAAAGCTGGGGAGGATAACTCTTGAGCTTCCGGCGTAAGGTTGTGAAAATGTGATTCTTTTTGAATATGACAGTTCTGTCAGAAACGATGCTCCCGTACTCTGCGGGGTGGACGAGGCGGGGCGTGGTCCCTTGGCGGGGGACGTTTACGCCGCCGCTGTTATTTTTGACGAGAACGTCTCCATAGGCGGTCTTAATGACAGCAAAAAGCTTTCCGAGAAAAAGCGGGAGACTTTATTTGACGAGATAACCAAAAAGGCAACGGCTTACTGCGTTGCGGCGGCGACTGTGGAGGAGATCGAGAGTCTGAATATTTTGCAGGCTACTATGCTTGCAATGAAAAGAGCTGTGGAGGGGTTGGGCATAGTACCCGATATGGCGATAATAGACGGAAACAGTCTGCCGAACTTGGTATGTCCCGCCAAAACAGTTGTAAAGGGGGACGGCTTGTCAGCCTGCATTGCAGCAGCTTCGGTACTGGCAAAGGTCAGTCGTGACAGATATATGAAAAAGCTTGCAGAGGAGTACCCGCAGTACCAGTTTGAAAAGCACAAGGGCTACGGAACAAAGCTGCATAACGAAATGATACTGAAGTACGGTCCTTCTCCTGTGCACAGAATGTCGTTCTTAAAGAAGCTGCTGAAAAATGGATAGACAGGAGCTTGGCCGGTTCGGCGAAAATGCTGCTGCATACTATCTTGAAAAAAAGGGCTATAAGATACTGAAACGCAACTACCGTATCAAAGGCGGAGAACTGGATATTATTGCCGAAAAGGACGGCGTTATTGCTTTTGTTGAGGTCAAGACCCGTACTCCCGAACCAATGGTAAACGGTCTTGAAGCTGTTACAGCAGCTAAGAAAAAAATGATAATAAGGACTTCCGAGGAGTATTCACGGCGTTTTCCCCATGATTTTCAGCCGCGTTTCGACGTGGTGTGGGTAACGGCTGCGGACAGAAAGGTCGTCGGATTTCAATATATTGAAAACGCTTTTGACGCGAGCAGATAAATGTAAATTTTTGTAAAGGAATGTTGGCTATGTACTACAAAAGCACAAGAGACAGCGGCGTGAATAAAAGTTCCGCCGAGGCTATCGTACAGGGAATTTCCTCTGATGGAGGACTTTTCGTTCCTTCCGAAATACCCGAAATATCTATGGACGAGATAGTCAGGCTGGGGGATATGAGCTATTCAGAAAGGGCGGCTTATATCTTCGCAAAATATCTTACCGATTTTACAGAGACAGAGATAAGATACTGCACAGATAACGCCTATAACGACAAAAAATTTGCGACGGAAAATATTTCCGAAATATCACATCTTTTTGACGGAACTTATATTCTCGAGCTTTGGCACGGTCCCACCTGTGCATTTAAGGATATGGCGCTGCAGATACTACCGTACCTGCTTACAACTTCCGCCAAAAAAATCAATATTGACAAGAAGATCGTTATTCTGGTGGCAACGTCAGGAGATACAGGAAAGGCTGCTCTGGAGGGTTTTGCGGACGTTCCCGGCACTCAGATAATGGTGTTCTATCCCGAAGACGGCGTAAGTCCCATGCAAAAGCGCCAAATGACCACACAGGACGGAGGAAACGTTGCCGTATGCGGTATCAACGGCAATTTTGACGACTGTCAGAACGGCGTTAAGTCTATCTTTACTAACGATACTATTAAGTCTAAGCTTGAAGCAAACAAAATGATGTTCTCCAGCGCAAATTCCATTAACTGGGGACGTCTTGCTCCGCAGATAATTTACTACATTTCCGCTTATGCGACCCTTGTCAAGGATGAGGAGCTAAAGGCGGGAGACAAGATAAATATTGTTGTTCCTACGGGAAACTTCGGAAATATCCTTGCGGCGTACTATGCAAAGCATATGGGTCTGCCTGTGAACAAGCTGATCTGTGCTTCTAACTCAAATAAGGTTTTGACAGACTTCATTGCTAACGGCGTGTATGATAGAAACCGCGAGTTCATCACAACTATTTCTCCATCTATGGATATTCTTATTTCCAGTAACCTTGAAAGACTTCTTTATCTTATGTGCGGAGAAAACGACGCTCTTATACGAGAGTGGTTCAGTTCTCTTGCAAAAGAGGGCAGATATGAGGTCACGGACGAAATAAAGGCTAAGCTTGCGGACGAATTTGCTGCGGGTTTTTGTGATGACAAGGCTACAAAGGATACAATTAAAAAGGTATACGATAAGTACTCATATACGCTTGATACCCACACAGCGGTTGCTGTAAAGGTTTACGAGGATTACCGTGCGGAGACGGGCGATACGACAAAGACAGTTATCGCTTCTACGGCGAGCCCCTACAAGTTCAGCGCAAGCGTGCTTGAAGCGATAGACGGCAATACTTTCAATATCGGAGAGTTTGAGATGATAGACAGGCTTGCGGAGCTTTCGGGATACGAGATACCGCAGTCGCTGGCAGCTTTGAAAACAAAGGAGCGTCGTTTCAGGGACATTATTGCAAGGGAAGAGCAGCAGGATTATGTTCTGAAGCAGCTTTCTGTCTGAATTGCAGGTGATGCAATGTCTTTATTTGCAATAGCCGATCTGCATTTGTCCCTTTCTGTGGATAAGCCTATGGATATTTTCGGCGGCTGGGACAGCCATGTTGAAAAGCTTGCTGAAAACTGGAATAAAACGGTTTCGGATAACGATCTGGTCGTTATCCCAGGGGATATCTCCTGGGGCATGAACTTAGACGAGGCAAGAGCTGATTTTAGTTTTATCAACGCTTTAAACGGTCGAAAGATTATTTCTAAGGGAAATCACGACTATTGGTGGTCTACGCTGTCAAAGCTTAATAAATTTATTGAGGAAAACGGTTTTGACAGTATAAAATTTCTGCACAATAATCATTATCCATATGGAAAATACGGGATTTGCGGTACTCGCGGCTGGATAAATGAGACAGAAGTTCCCGCAGACGCCAAGGTACTGGCAAGGGAAGCTCAAAGACTGGAGGTCTCTATTCAGTCGGCTTTAAAAGAAAAGCTTGAGCCAATTGTGTTTCTGCATTACCCCCCTGTTTACGGCAACGAGAGCAATTACGACATACTTGACGTGATGTTCAAATATGGTGTGAAGGAGTGCTATTACGGACATCTTCACGGCCGATCTCATAAAAACGCGGTTTGCGGAGAGCGTGACGGTATAAATTTTCATTTGGTATCGTGCGATTTTGTGCAATTTTGCCCTGAGTTGGTGGTATAAATTGTATAAAATGGCGAAATGTCTCATTATCTATGGTAAAATTATTTTAAATATGTTATAATAATAAGCGTGTTTTAAGGCTTCGGCGGTTCTGCCGCTTTACGGAAGCGTGTCTTGCGGCGGAGCCAATTTAATATTGGAGGACGTTACAAATGGGTTTGGTTTCAACAAATAAAATTGATGCTACAAAATATGAGCTTGTTATCGGCGTAGATGCCGAGGGTTTTGAAAAGGCGCTCCAGAGCGCATATCTGAAAGCCAGAGGAAAGATCAATATCAATGGATTCAGAAAAGGCAAGGCTCCAAGAAAAATGATTGAGCAGCTTTACGGAGAAAACGTTTTTTATGAGGATGCTGTAAACGCTTTGGTAAGAACCGATATAACTAAAGTTCTTGAAGATGAGGATTACGACCTGATCGCAGCTCCCGAAATTGCTGTTGATTCTGTAAACAAAGAGGACGGCGTAAAATTTAAAGTTACCGTTACCGTAAAGCCAGAGGTTGAAATTTCCGGTTATAAAGGTATAGAAGTTGAAAAAACTGTCAATGCTGTTACAGACGAGGATATTGATAAGCAGCTTCAGGCTCTCAGAGAAAGAAACGGACGTCTCGTTACAGTTGAGGGAAGACCCGCTGAAAACGGAGATATTGCCGTTATCGACTTTGAAGGTTTTAAAGACGGAGTTCCTTTTGAAGGCGGCAAGGACGAAAATTATGAGCTTGCTCTCGGTTCGGGAACTTTTATTCCGGGATTTGAGGATCAGATCGTTGGCAAAAGCACCGGAGATGAGTTTACTATTAATGTAACATTCCCCGAAAACTATCAGATGGAAGATATCGCAGGTCAGCTTTGTGAATTCAAGATCAAGCTTAATGAGATCAAGGCTAAGGAGCTTCCTGATCTTGACGATGAGTTTGTTAAGGATGCTACCGAGTTTGAAACTATTGACGAGCTTAAAAATGACATGAGAACAAAGCTTGAAGAGCGTTCTGCCAAGAATGCCGAAATGGAAGCTGAAAACAAGATTTTTGAATCTCTTATCGAAAAGATGACGGCTGATATCCCGCAGATTATGTTTGAAAATAAGATTGACGAGATGGTCAGAGACTTTGAGATGCGTCTTTCACAGCAGGGCCTTAATATGGAAATGTACCTGACTTATACAAATATGGATATGGCAGCTTTCAGAAAGACTTTTGAGGATCAGGCTAAAAATCAGGTCAAGGTAAGACTTGCTCTTGAGAAGATCGCTGTACTTGAAAATGTTGAGATATCCGATGAAAAGGCTGAGGAGGAAATTTCCAAAATGGCTGAGCAGTACAATCTTACCGTTGAAAAGGTCAAGTCCGTAGTAAGCGTTAAGGCTGTCAAGGAAGATCTCAAGGTTGCGGAAGCAAGCAAAATTGTTCTTGATTCCGCAAAGATCAACGGCTGAGTTTTTTATCTCTCAGTAAGCGCAGAACAGTTTGCTGATAATAAAATGTTGTGCAGCTGTGTACCCAATAGCTGAAGCGCAAACCATCTTTCCGCAGAAGGATGGTTTGCTTGCGTAGATACTTCTGCGGAGAATCGAGGTTTTTATGAGCTTAGTACCTTACGTTGTCAGACAGACAGGACGGGGAGAGCGTTCCCAGGACATTTTTTCAATGCTTCTGGAGGACAGGATCGTTATGCTTTCCGAAGAGGTAAACGATACTTCGGCAAGCCTGGTGGTTTCTCAGCTTTTGTATTTGGAAAGTCAGGATCCTGAAAAGGATATCTGTCTCTATATCAACAGCCCCGGAGGTTCTGTTACTGCCGGTATGGCGATTTATGATACGATGCAGTATATCAAATGCGATGTATCTACGATATGTATAGGTTTGGCCGCTTCCATGGGAGCATTTCTGCTTTCATCGGGAGCAAAGGGCAAGAGACTTGCACTTCCGAATGCTGAAATAATGATCCATCAGCCTTTGATTTCGGGAGGACTGTCGGGTCAGTGTACCGATATAAAAATACGTTCCGACCATCTGGTCAGAACAAGAGAAAATCTGAACCGTATTATTGCTCAGAACACGGGCAAGCCTATCGAAACTATCCGAGAGGATACGGAGCGCGATAATTTTATGAGCGCAGCAGAGGCTGCCGAGTACGGTTTGGTTGACAAAGTTATTTTTACAAGATAAGTTTGGAGTTTAATTTATGGCCGGAAATGATAGAAGTATGAAAAGATGCAGCTTCTGCGGCAATCCCGAAAGCAAGGTTTTGAATATGTTTTCGGCAGGCGCGTGCAATATTTGTGATAATTGCGTGACTTATTGCTATGAAATGCTTGTTGCAAACGATTTGGTTCCCGGCTATGCCGAAAACCGGAACGTCAAACCGCAGCCGCTTAAGCCTGTTAAATTGATGAAGCCAGCGGAGATAAAAAAATATCTTGACGAATATGTTATAGGTCAGGACGAAGCGAAGATCGCGCTTTCCGTTGCGGTTTACAATCACTATAAGCGCATAAACAGCCAAATGGATACTGACGATGTTGAGCTCCAGAAGAGCAACGTTATTCTTGTCGGACCTACGGGCGTCGGAAAAACTATCCTTGCCCAGACTCTTGCAAAAATTTTGCAGGTTCCTTTCGCTATTGCGGATGCTACTACGCTTACCGAGGCCGGATATGTGGGCGATGACGTTGAAAACGTTCTTGTAAGGCTTCTTCAGGCTGCAGATTTCAACGTTGAAGCTGCTCAGCGGGGAATTATCTATATTGATGAAATTGATAAGATCGCAAGAAAATCCGAGAACACCTCCATTACAAGGGATGTCAGCGGCGAGGGCGTTCAGCAGGCGCTTCTCAAGATAGTTGAGGGAACGGTTTCAAACGTTCCTCCGCAGGGCGGAAGAAAACACCCCAATCAGGAGTTTGTCCATGTTGATACTAAAAATATCCTGTTTATCTGCGGCGGAGCTTTTGACGGACTTGATAGGATCATTCAGAAGCGTACTGAATCGTCGTCTCTGGGATTTGGAGCTGATATTAAAACAAGAGCTGAAAAGTCAAGCGGTATCTACAAGGAAGTTATACACCAGGATTTTGTCAAATATGGAATGATTCCCGAGCTTGTGGGACGTATGCCTGTAATAACGGTTCTTGACGAACTTGACGAGCATATGCTGACAAGAATCCTTACAGAACCGAAAAACTCGCTTGTGAAACAGTATAAAAAATTGTTTGAGCTTGACGGTATTGAGCTTAACTTTGAATCCGAGGCGTTAAAAGCGATAGCAAAAAAAGCGATCGACCAGAAAACGGGAGCACGCGGCTTGCGTTCAATTGTTGAGAAAATTTTACAGCAGCCGATGTTTGACCTGCCCTCCGATAATGAAGTTTGCGGTCTAACCGTTACAGAGGACTGCGTTACTGAAAATGTGAAGCCTTTGGCTAAAATCGGAAAAAAGAAAATTTTAAAAAAGTAAAACAAAAAATGCGCTTTTTGATTTCATTTAGATTTATGTTTGGAGAGTTGGCAGCCGCGTCTTGCTGCCGCCTCCGAATATGGATTCTGTATCAGAAAGCGCATTTTCAGTTAATTTATTGTATGTTATTATTCATATTTTTTTTGCGGAGACGATAAATACTAAATTTGTTATCTTAAATTGTTACTTGAAAAATTCGAAGATATAATATATAATAGATAATGTACTATTCTAATTTGCATAAAAACGCAGCTTAAAAATCAGCGCGATATATAAAGGCAGGAGCTTGCTTGGTTTTTATGCATATCGGAAGCGATAATTTATGTCGATTTTTCGACGCAGGAGGTTATTATGAGGACAAAGCTTGAGAAAACTGCTGTGCCGGCTCTGGCTATGAGAGGCGTGGTCGTTTTCCCCAATATAGTTATGCACTTTGACGTATCACGGGAAAAGTCGGAGTCCGCGCTCAAAGCGGCTCTGAAAAACGACAAAATGATTTTTCTTGCTACCCAAAGGGACGACGCAGTGGAAGAACCGTCAGTTAAAGATCTGTATCAGGTAGGAGTTGTTGCTGAGATAAGGCAGACTCTTAAAGGTGCGGACGGTATCACCCGTGTTCTTGTGGAAGGAAAATACAGGGCAAAGCTGATTGATATTGTTCAGAGCGAGCCATATCTTGTTGCGGAGGTAAAACCGTTTCCCGAGATAACCAGGCTTCGTACGGACGAGATAGAAATCGAGGCTGTTATTCGTGCGATAAAGCAATCTTTCTATCAGTACTCAATGCTTATGCCAAGAATGCCAAAGGAGCTTGTTTCTTCAATAATGGACGAAAAAGACCCGTTCAAGGTTTTTGAAACGCTGGTATTCAACATTCCTTTAGCAGTTGAAGATAAAGAAATGCTTCTTGAGGAAAGTCACGTAATTTCGCGCCTTGGTATGCTTTTGGCAATGATATCCCGCGAGGTCGAAGTACTGGACATAGAACGACACATACAGGCGCGGGTACGCGATCAGATAGACAACAGCCAGCGTGAGTATTATTTGCGCGAGCAGATGAAAGCTATAGCGAGCCAGCTTGGTGAGGACGAGGAGTATCAGGACGAGATAGACGAGTACACCGAAGCTATAATGAAGCTCGACCTTTCGGAAGAAATAAGGACTAAGCTTCTGAAAGAGGCAGACAGGCTCAACAGAATGTCCCAGTCGTCTCAGGAAGCGTTTGTTATACGCAACTATCTTGACAACGTTCTGGAGCTGCCGTGGAATAAGTCCACAAAGGACAGAACCGATATAAACAAGGTCAAAGCTGCTCTCGATAAGGATCACTACGGTCTCGAAAAGGTCAAGGAAAGAATTTTAGAGAACATTGCGGTCAGAGAGCTTAAACCAGATATCAAGGGACAGATAATCTGTCTGGTGGGACCTCCCGGCGTGGGCAAGACTTCTATTGGAAAATCAATTGCTTCCGCTCTCGGAAAGAAATACCAAAGAGTATCTCTTGGCGGCGTTCGGGACGAATCCGATATCCGCGGACACAGAAAGACATACATAGGAGCAATGCCCGGCAGGATAATAAATGCCATGAAGCTGGCGGGAAGCAACAATCCGCTGATACTTCTTGACGAGATTGACAAGCTCACTCACGATATGAGGGGAGACCCTTCCTCCGCGCTTCTGGAAGTCCTTGACAGCGAGCAGAACAGCACTTTCCGCGACCACTATATTGAAGTGCCCTTTGATTTAAGCAACGTGCTTTTTGTAACGACTGCGAACACCACTCAGACTATTGACCCTCCGCTGCTCGACCGTATGGATGTTATCGAGATCACAAGCTATACCCGTGAGGAAAAGTTCCATATAGCAAAGGAGCACCTTGTTCCCAAGCAGCTTAAAGCAAACGGTTTGAAATCGGTAATGCTGAAGTTTTCCGACGACGCGCTTTACACCATTATAGACAATTATACCAAAGAAGCGGGCGTAAGAACCCTTGAACGCCGCATTGCCGAGCTGTGCAGGAAGTCCGCAAAGCTGATAGTAAGCGGTGAAAAGAAGTCCGTTCGTATCGGTGAAAGGAATATTGAGCAGTTCCTCGGAGCTAAAAAATACCTTGACGACGAGTATTCCAAGAGCAACGAGATCGGTCTGGTAAACGGTCTTGCATGGACGTCCGTAGGCGGCGTTGTTATGCCGCTGGAGGTTTCCGTATTCGATGGAAAGGGAACTATCGAGACTACCGGTTCTTTGGGAGACGTTATGAAAGAAAGCGCGAAAATCGCTGTCAGCTATGTCAGAGGAATTTCTGACAAGTACGGCATTTCCTCCGACTTCTACAAGGAAAAGGATATTCATATCCACGCGCCGGAGGGGGCTACTCCTAAGGACGGTCCGTCGGCGGGCGTAACTATGACAACGGCTTTGGTGTCTGCACTGGCAAATATTCCCGTCCGTCACGATGTTGCAATGACGGGGGAGATCACGCTTCACGGTAAGGTACTGCCTATTGGAGGTCTGCGCGAAAAAACAATGGCTGCCTATAAGGCTGGCATGAAAACGGTTATCATTCCTGCGGCCAACAAGGGAGATTTAGAGGAAGTAGACAAGGTGGTAAAAGAAAATATTGATTTTGTGTACGCCGAAAGGATATCCGATGTTCTGGAGGTCGTGCTCGAAAAAACAGAGCCAAAATATATCAAGCCAAAACGTACGGAGAACAGCGAAAGCCGTGACAGCAGAGAAAACCGCAGCGTGGCAAGCTCATGATTTGGGGATATAATAATTAATGCGTTTAGGACAAGTGAAAGGAACAGCATTTTATGAATTTTAACAAAGCGGAGTTTTACGCTTCATACGGCAGATTCGATCAGATACCCGAGTGCGAAAGACCCGAGGTTGCTTTTTCGGGACGTTCAAATGTAGGGAAGTCCTCTCTTATAAATAAAATTTTCAACAGAAAAAATCTTGCGCGGGTATCTTCTGTTCCCGGCAAGACGGCCACTATAAATTTTTATTCTGTAGACGACATTTATCTGGCGGATCTGCCTGGGTACGGCTATGCAAAGATTTCCAAAAGCGACAAGCAGCGGTGGTCGGGGCTTATAGAGGGATACCTGACCTCCGACAGGGATATAGCTCTTGTCATGCAGCTTGTTGATATGCGTCACCCGCCCTCCGCAGACGATCTGCATATGATAAATTTTCTTATAGATCGGGAACAGCCGTTTGTAATTATTTTTACAAAGGCGGACAAGCTCTCCAAACGGCAGCGGGAAGAACGCATGGCAGGTTTTGCGAAAGAGATACCATACTTTGACAGTATCGAGACGATAGAATTTTCCGCTGTGACAGGCGAGGGTGCGGAGGAAATACGTGCGGTCATTGAAGAAGCCGTTTTATCAGAAAATGAATGAGCGTAATTTAAGATATTCACAATTACCGCGGCAAATAGAGAAAATTTGCTTTAAATAGATTTGTTTTGCAGGAGAGTATAAAAATCCTGCAAAAATTTTCTGCGTTTATATTGACAAATTCTGAAAGATTGTGTATTATAAGAATAGGTAATGATTCTGCTCGATAAATCGGGATTTGATGAATAGTTTAAAACAATTATAAAGGATATATGAAAATGGTGAATATAAGGAAAGCAAAAGAAACAGACCGTAATAATGTAGCTTTATGTATTGCAGAAGGATTTGAAAAGGATTTTTCAATATTATGCAAAGATAATCAAAAAGTGGCGGAGGCTATCGCAACGGGACTGAATATGGAAAGATTTTATGTGGCAGATATAAAGGGAAATATTGCGGGAGTGTTGGCAATTTCTGATTGCAACGGCAGAGCCGCAAGAGCAGAAAAAGCATCTTTGCAGAAACATTTTGGGTTCTTTAAAGGAATTATTGGTACTTTCGTTTTGAAAGAAGAATTTGAAAAGCAACTTGAGTATCCTATTACAACAGGATACATAGAATTTGTAGCAGTACGGAAAAAGCACCGTAAGCAAGGCATTGCTACAACTATGCTTCAAGAAAGTATGCTGCTTACAAATTATCAGGATTTTGTGCTTGATGTTACTGATATAAATAATAACGCTATTAAATGTTATACGAGTATCGGGTTTAAGGAATTTAAGCGTATTCCAGAAAAACACGGTAAACAAAAAGGTTTTAATGAGAGGATTTTTATGCGGTATTGTCGCAAATGAAAGCAATTAATAAATTCCTATTTATCTGGCGGAATATAACGCGTGACCCAAAGCTTGATTTATTGTATTGTATATTATAATGATAGATAAAAATACTGCGCGATAAATCGGAATTTGTATTAAATATTATTTTGTATTGAACATTTTTCATAAATTTTATATTTTACATTGTTAGTAGGTTTATTGTATGTTTGAAGAAATATCATTCCCTGAACATGAATATGAGTCAATTCAAAATTATTTAAATAAACTGGGGTATTGTTATACCACGAGGGTATATAAAGAAATCGGGAAATATAAAGTTGGGGAATTATATATTGCCCCATGGGGTGATATATTGAAAATAGACGAAGTTAAAACATACTGGAAAGTATCAGATCGCCCTTTCTATGACGAAATGAATGATGACGAAAAGATAGAAATCTGTAAATATTCTGAAGATATAGGATTGCCATATGAATTTATAAAATTTTCTAAAAGTACAGTATGATTTATTTCAACAGCGGCAAATTCATGTTTATCGAACGGAATATAACGCGTGACCCAAAGTTTGATTTATTGTATTGTATATTATAATGATAGGCAGAAATACTGCTTGACAAATCGTAATTTAGACACAGCAGATATATATGAAAAAGGATAATGCATATGAAGAAAACAATTTTAAAATCAGTTATCAATGTCGTTTTTTTCTTCTTAATCAATTTTGGATTATGGGAAGTGTTAGTGGCAACAGGAATGAATAGGTCGTGGGCATCGTTTACAGTCTATGCCGTTTTGATTGCAGTTGTTATTGCTATTTGGAACAAAGAGCTTTTAAGCAAATGGGATCAGTTTAAAAAAGAAATAAAGAGTTGGCGGATTTTTTTTATTGAACTGCTTATTTGGCTAGCTGCAGCTTCAGTATTAGCATATCTGTTTCAATACATTGTTAATGGGAGTTTTAAGACGCAAAATACAGAAACGGTTGGAGCAATGGCGGATACAATACCTCCAATTTTAACTTGTATCATGATGTCAATATTTACTCCATTCATAGAAGAACTAACTTTTAGGGAATCATTAATTGGGTGGGTCAATAAAAGAAATAAAGCTGTGATAACAATTATGGCTATAATATCCATAATTGTATTTGATTGTATTCACTTATACGAATTGAGGGAATTTTTCTATTATCTTCCACTCTCAATTGGTTTGACAACCTTTTATATAAAGAACAATAGAAATATTTATTCAAGCATCATTATGCACGCATTGGCAAACTTACCGGGTGCAGTTATGATGATAATAGGGGTAATGTAGGCTTATGTTTATTGGGTGGAATACAACACTTAACCAAAGCTTGAAAGGAGCATAAAAAATGTTTGTATCAAAAAATTTATCGGTGAATGAAAAGGGACATCTTACTATAGGCGGACTTGATACTGTCGATCTTGCAAAGGAGTACGGTACGCCGCTTTATGTTATGGACGAGGACTTGCTGCGCGAAAACTGCCGCAGCTTCAAGCAGTCTATAGACCGCTATTACGGAGGAAAAGGTCTTGTGTGCTATGCGAGCAAGGTTTTCTGCTGTAAAGAGATGTACAGGATAATGATGAGCGAGGATATGGGACTGGACGTGGTTTCCGCAGGAGAACTTTATACTGCGGCAAGCGTGGGCTTCCATATGGAAAAGGTATGTTTCCACGGCAACAACAAAACTGACGAGGAGCTGTTGATGGCTCTTGAAAAAAATGTCGGCAGGATAGTTGTGGACAACATTTTCGAACTGGAACGTCTTAACAGACTTTCCTGCGAGCGCGGTGCAAAGGCGAATATAATGTTTAGGATAAAACCCGGCATTGACGCTCATACTCATGATTTTGTCAGAACAGGACAGATAGACAGCAAATTCGGTTTCGCACTTGAGACAGGCGAGGCGTTAGAGGCGGTCAAAAAAGCGATTTCTCTTGAGCATATTGAGCTTTCGGGACTGCATTGCCATATCGGAAGCCAGATATTCGATATAGACCCCTTTGTCCTTGCCGCTGAGGTAATGATGAACTTTATAGCTCAGGTAAGGGATGAGCTTGGTTACGAGATAAAAGAGCTTGATTTGGGAGGCGGCTTCGGAATCAAGTACACCGATGCGGACTCGCCCGTACCTTATGACAATTACATGGAAAAGGTATCCGAAAAGGTAAAGGCTGTCTGCGCCGAGAAAAATTTTAAACTGCCTTTTATTCTTATTGAGCCGGGGCGTTCTATTACGGGGCCTGCGGGTATAACCTTGTACACTGTAGGCGGTATCAAGCATATACCCAATATCCGCACCTACGTTTCTGTTGACGGTGGAATGGGGGATAACCCCAGATATGCGCTCTATAAGTCCAAGTATGACTTTGTAAACGCGGTGAGGGCTTCAGAACCGAAAAGCGAGACTGTCACGGTGGCAGGAAAATGCTGCGAAAGCGGAGACCTGCTCGGAGAGGGCGCACCCATTCAGCGCACCGAGGAGGGGGATATAATTGCAGTCCTTGCAACGGGAGCTTATAATTACTCCATGTCTTCGAACTATAATCGTATACCTAAACCGCCAGTTGTTATGGTAAAGGACGGTACTTCAAGGATAATTGTTAAGAGAGAGACATTTGATGATATTGTCAGGAACGACATATAAGGGTACTTTGAATATGATAGACATTAATAAATGGATAAATAACTTTTCCGAAGCTTTACAGAAAACTTTTGGAACCCGTATATGGTTTGTAGGACTTCAGGGCAGCTACGGTCGGGGAGAAGCGACAGAGACAAGCGATATAGATCTTGTTGTGATACTGGACGAGATATTTCCGGAAGATATCCGTACTTACGGAAATATGCTTGACGGACTTCCGAACCGCGAGCTTGTCTGCGGGTTTTTCAGCGGCAGAAACGAGCTTAACAATTGGGAACCGTCCGATTTGTTTCAGTTTTTCTATGATACGACCCCGATCGTCGGAAGCCTTGACGAGCTTTTGAAGTATATTGACGGTTCCGCTGTTGACCGTGCGGTCAGGATAGGAGTCTGCAATATCTATCACGGCTGCGTTCATAATATGTTGTACGAGAAAAGCGAAGATATCCTCCGCGGCTTGTACAAGTCGGCATCGTTTGTCGTACAGGCGGTTTATTTCAGGCAGACCGGAAAATACGTTAAGCTTCAAAAAGAACTTTTTAATCTGGCAGACATGGATGAACAGACTATTATCGGGACGTTCCTGCATTTGAAAAGCGGAGGCAAGGCGGATTTTGACAAGATGTCCGATACGCTGTTCCTTTGGGCAAAAAAGCTGATACGTCAATAAAAATGTTCTTACAGAAAAATTGAAAAAGCTCTTTACTTTTTCACTATAATATGTTAAAATAACTTTAAGCAAGCTTCCTTGCTGTTACATTATCCTGATTTGAGATCAAAATCAGTATTACAACAAGAAAGGAACATTTCAGTATGAATAATAAGCTTAAGGACGAACATATGGACGCGCTTTTCAAGGCTGTTCTTACCCTTGAAAACACAGATGAGTGCTACAAATTTTTTGAGGATCTCTGTACGGTTCTGGAGCTTAAGGCTATGTCTCAGAGAATGCAGGTAGCCACAATGCTGGTTCAGAAAAGGGTTTACAGCGATATTGTTGCCGAGACCGGCGCAAGTACCGCTACTATCAGCCGTGTAAACAGAACGCTCAACTATGGCAGCGACGGCTATGCTCTCGTGTTTGACCGCCTTAAGGAAGAATCAGAAAAATGAGCGGATACAGCGGAGGATATCGCAGTTTTGCCTATTTTTATGACGCGCTTACCGAAAATATTTCATACCGAGAAAGAGCAGAATATTTTGACTCGCTGATAAAAAGACACGGCGGCAGGAAAAATATTCTGCTTGATCTTGCCTGCGGTACGGGCAGCTTATCAGAGGCTTTCAGTATAATGGGGTATGACGTTATCGGCGTGGACAGTTCCGAGGATATGCTTAATGCCGCTCTCGACAAGAAATTTGAAAGCGGACTTAGTATCCAGTATCTTTGCCAGGATATGACAAAGCTGGATATGTTCGGTACTATAGACGTCATAGTATGCGCTTTAGACAGCATAAATCATCTTTCAAGCCTTGCGGATATCGAAAAGGCTTTTGAGAGGGTTTCGCTTTTCTGTGAACCTGATGGGCTTTTTCTTTTTGATATAAACACTCCTTATAAGCATAAAAATATTCTGGGAGACAATACTTTTGTTTACGATCTTGACGGCATCTACTGCGTTTGGCAGAATTTCTACAGCGAAAAGGATAATCGTGTGGATATGTCGTTGGACTTTTTTGAGCGTGATGAAAGCGGTCTCTACAGGCGATATGAGGACGAATTTTCCGAGATTGCATTTGAAGAAAGCATTATTGACGTACTTCTTGAAAAGTGCGGCTTTGAGATAGTCGGGAAGTACGACTACGATTCTTTCGATCCTCCTAAAGCTGACAGTGAAAAGTTGGTTTATGCTGCAAAAAAGGTATGCTGATATATCCCAAAATTATAGATTACTAAAGGATAAAAAATATGGCAAAAATAGTCAGAACGATCTCAAAGGACGCGTCTGTGGTTGCTTCTGCAATAGACGCTCTTGATATAGTTTCCGAAATAGAAAGAATCCACAGAACGTCGGCAGTTGTTACAGCGGCTCTGGGCAGATTGTCTATAGCTGCGTCTTTGATAGGAAACGGTCTGAAGGGTGAAAATGATTCGGTTACAATACGCATGAACGGTGGGGGAGCAACGGGTATTCTTATCGCGGTCTCCGACAGCAGGGGAAATGTTAAATCCTACGTAGGAAACCCTATAGTGGAGCTTCCTCTGAACAGATACGGAAAGCTTGATGTTTCGGGCGCGGTGGGAAATGACGGTACTCTTTCCGTGGTCAAGGATTTGGGTCTGAAGGAACCTTATGTGGGACAGGTACCTATCGTGTCGGGAGAGATCGCCGAAGATATAGCAAACTATTTCGCGGTAAGTGAACAGATTCCCACAGTATGTGGACTGGGTGTGCTTGTAAATCCCGACCTTACAGTAAAGGCTGCGGGAGGTTATCTGATACAGCTTCTTCCTTTTGCGGACGAGAGCTGCATAGATATTCTTGAAGCTAATGTAAACAAACTTCCTCCCGTAACGTCAATGCTTGATTCGGGAATGTCTGCGGAGGATATTGCCAAAAGCGTTCTTGACGGACTTGAACCGGAAGTTATGGATTCATTTGAAGTGAACTATAAGTGTGATTGCAGCAAAGAACGCGTGGAGCGGGCATTGGTCAGTCTTGGCAGGGAAGAGCTTGTCAAGATGGCTGAGGAACAGGACTCTGCTGAGGTTTGCTGTCACTTCTGCGACAAGAAGTACATTTTTTCAAAGGACGAGATTATTGATCTCAGCAAGAGATAAAAACATAATAAAAACGGCGAACTGATGTCCGCCGTTTTTATTATGTTTTAGTATCCTGCCGTACCTTCAATTGAATCGTCCTTGTCTATCCAGCTCTCAACGTTGATAGTAGTGTATGTATCCTTTGTATTTCGGATTATGACTGTGGAAATACCGGCGTTGATTATCATTCTTTTGCACATAGAACACGGTTCAACGTCACCGTAAAGCTCTCCTGTCTTTGCGTCATGGCATGCGAGATAGAGCGTTGCTCCCAACATATCGTTTCTGTCAGCGGCAATAATGGCGTTTGCTTCCGCGTGGACGCTTCTGCATAGCTCGTACCGCTGTCCCTTGGGCACTTTAAGCTTTTCACGGGTGCAGTATCCCATATCAACGCAGTTTGCTCTGCCGCGGGGGGCTCCCACATATCCTGTGGAAACGATACGGTCATTGCTGACGATTATCGCGCCGAAGTTGCGGCGGATACAGGTGCCTCTTTCCAGAACAGTTTCCGCTATATCGAGATAATAGTTTATTTTATCGCGTCTTTTATAGTATTCCATAACAGTCATTCCTTTCGTAATTTAAAATGCGGGTAAAAACCTCTTATTTTCACGCTTTTGTTTTTCTGCTATATTAGTTATAGCAGATTTTGAAAAAATATGCAAGTGCTTTTATAAATTTTATAAGCTTTTTATAAGATTTTATCTGATATTTTTTAACGGTAATATTTCGTCCGCAGTAAGATTTATGCTTTTAAAATCTACACGATTCTGCGGCTTGACTGCATTATGGCGGAAAGAAAAATGTCCATGAACGAGCTTGCCGAAAATGTGTGCATAAGCAATGTCAATCTATCTAATCTGAAAACCGGTAAGGCGAAGGCGAGCAGATTTAGTCATATGCAGAGTACTCGTCTGTCGGTATGGGGATGTTCTGGAGCACAGCAAAGATAACAGCGACAAAAAGGGCTTGCCATAATTTTATAAATGTGGTATAATATTAAGGTGGAAATTTACAGTTTCCGCCCCATCACTGTTTAAACCGAAAGGGAGATTTTTTTGAACATTAACGAGACCCTTGCCAAAGAGTTTAAGCTCAGGCAGGAGCAGATCGACAACACCGTTTCGCTTATCGACGACGGCAAGACTATTCCGTTTATCGCACGTTACCGCAAGGAGCTGACAGGCTCGCTTGACGATCAGCTTTTGCGCGAGATATTTGACAGGCTTACTTATTTGCGCAATCTCGAAAAGCGCAAGGAGGAAGTTGCGGCGTCCATTACCGAACAGGGTAAGATGACTGACGAAATTGCAGCGGCCATCGAAAAAGCCGCTGCACTCGTTGAGGTAGAGGATATTTACCGTCCTTTCAAGCCCAAGCGCAAGACCCGCGGTTCTGTGGCAAGAGAGCGCGGACTCGAATCTCTTGCAGAATTTATCATGGCGCAGAATGTTGCCTCCGACCCTAATGCCGAGGCGGAAAATTACATAGACCTCGAAAAGGATGTACCCGACAGAGCGGCTGCTTTGCAGGGAGCTATGGATATAATTGCCGAGGATATTTCTGATGACGCGGAGCTACGCAAAACGCTTCGTGCAATGATAACCAAAGAGGGCATGGTGTCCTCAAAAGCGGCTGACCCCGATGAGGAAACTGTTTATTCAAATTATTACGATTTTTCCGAGCCTGTTTTCAGGATAGCCGGACACCGCGTTCTTGCCATAGACAGGGGAGAACGTGAGGACAAGCTGAAGGTGAGCGTAGCTGTTCCCGACGGCAGAGGGGAAAAAGTTGTTACAGACAAATATGTTAAGAATAATTCTCCCTGCGGAGAACTTGTTAAATCAGCCGCTGTTGACGGTTACGGACGGCTTATATTTCCCTCTGTGGAGAGGGAAATTCGCGCAGACTTAACGTCTAAAGCCTGCGAGGCGGCAATTAAGGTGTTTGCGTCAAATCTGCGCCAGCTTCTTATGCAGCCGCCTATTAAGGGACGCGTCGCTCTTGGCCTTGACCCCGGATACCGCACAGGCTGCAAGCTTGCCGTCGTTGACAATACAGGAAAGGTTCTTGACACGGGCGTAGCCTATATTACCACAGGAGAGCAGCGCAAAATAGAGCAGGGCAAGGTTTTGGTAAAAAATCTTATTCAGAAGTACGGAGTTTCAATTATAGCTATCGGAAACGGCACGGCTTCCCGCGAGTCGGAGACGTTTGTTGCCGACCTTATCAAGGAGCTTCCAGAAAAGGTGTCCTATATGGTGGTGTCCGAAGCGGGAGCTTCGGTTTACTCAGCCTCAAAGCTGGCGGCTGATGAATTTCCGGAATACGACGTGTCGCTGAGAAGCGCGGTATCCATTGCCCGCCGTATGCAGGATCCCCTTGCTGAGCTTGTCAAGATTGACCCGAAAGCTATCGGGGTTGGTCAGTATCAGCACGATATGCCTAAAGCGCGTATGGACGAAGCTCTCACAGGCGTTGTTGAGGATTGTGTAAATACCGTTGGAGTTGACCTGAATACAGCTTCCCGTTCGCTGCTGTCCTATATTTCGGGTATCAGTTCGGCAGTTGCCAAAAATATCGTTGCGTACCGTGAGGAAAACGGTTCGTTTACCGACAGAAAGCAGCTTCTTAAAGTGTCAAAGCTTGGTCCTAAAGCCTTTGAACAGTGCGCGGGATTTCTTAGGGTACACGGAGGAAAGAACCCTCTGGACAACACCGCAGTACACCCTGAAAGCTACGAAGCGGCGAAAAAGATCATCGACCGCTGCGGATTCTCCATAGCAGACTTGAAAGACGGCGGTCTGACGGAGATACCCGAAGCAGCGCGTAAGATCGGAGTGCCAAATATCGCAGACGGAGCAGGCATAGGCGTTCCTACGGTCACAGATATTCTTAAAGAGCTTGCTAAGCCCGGACGCGACCCGAGGGACGAACTCCCCCCTCCATTGCTGAGAAGCGGCGATGTTATGGAGCTGAAAGACCTAAAGCCAGGCATGGAGCTTATGGGTACTGTCCGTAATATCGTGGATTTTGGCTGCTTTGTGGATATAGGCGTTCACGAGGACGGTCTGGTTCATATTTCCAGAATATGCAACCGCTATATCAAGCATCCCCTTGAGGCGGTCAAGGTGGGCGAGGTTGTCAAGGTTTGGGTACTTGATGTTGATATGAAGCGTAAGAGGATATCTCTTACCATGCGTCCAGAACAAAAAAATTCTACCGTTTAGTCCAAATAGAGCTTTGTTGCAAGAAGTTTTTTGTGCAATATGACGGTGTGTGTTTAAAACCTTTTTACCGAAGCTACTGTGTATGTGGAATTTGCCGAAAACAAAAGATGCTGCAAAAGCATATTTTAACAGTTTTCACAAATATTAACAGAATATTATAGCACTCCTGAAATTTGCTTATACCGAGTAACGCGGGTATAATAAAAGCATAAATTCCAAGGGGGTACTTAATAATGAACAGCACAGTATCGCAGCAGCAAAGCAGAATTTACAGAATGGTTGCCGTAGGGCTTATGGCGGCTTTAGTCTACGCGGGAAACTATATGTCTATTCCGCTTGCAAACGAAACGAGGATACACATAGGCAACTCAATGTGTTTACTTGCAGGACTTCTTTTCGGCGGCGTTAACGGGGGATTATCCTCGGGAATAGGCGGCGCTTTGTACGACTTGTTTAACCCGCTCTATACGCTTTCTGCGCCCTATACTTTTTTTTCCAAGTTTTCTATGGGGTGGGCGGCTGGCAAGCTGAATCGTTCGGGTATAAAAAGCGAGCCGGCAAGAGCGGTCGTTGCCGCTGTTGTCGGACAGTTCGTTTACATCGTTCTTTATCTCGGAAAGTCCTTTGTAACGCAGCTTATTCTCGGAAATCCTTTTCAGACTGCGTCTGCGGTTATGCTGGAAAAAGCGGCGGCGTCTTTCATAAACGGAGCTATTGCCGTTGTTGTTTCGGTACCGCTTTATCTTGCGCTGAAAAAAGCTCTGCACGCTTCGGGATTCGGACGCATGATAGAGGCAAGACCAGAAAGCAAGGGATATTTCAATCCGCTTACCACAGCTCTTACAGTCTTTGCGCTTGTTGTTACAGCAGGATTTGCCGTACGTCTTTCTGCTGACGGCAAGATAAAGGACGCGCAGGCTAAAAGAGAAGCCGTATATCAGGAACAGATTGACGAGCTTACCGAAAAGCTTGATTATCTTTATGAAACTATGGGCGTTGAACCGCCCGTAAACGCCGAGGGGGAAGCTTTGGCTGACAAATAATATTGTCTGCAATGCATGGTATTCCTCCAGAGCAAATAAAAGGAGGAATATCATGAAAGCAAAAAAATTTATTGCTCTTGCGGCGGCTTCCGCATTTGCGGCCGCAATGCTCTCGGGCTGTACTACAGGTTCAGGGGAGGGAACTTCGGCCGGAGACAATACCTCTTCAGAAACTGCAGGAGATACTTCTGCGACTCCTGCGGCGGATGTAACCTCTGCGGCAGCCGACAAGCCTCAGTTTGAACCTCTCAAGGTGATCTATGATGAGATCAAAACGGAATTTAATAACGATTTGGATCTGTCCGACTATCCGCTGACCGCAAGCAGCGTTCCCGCTGATTATGAGGCTGTCTTTGAAGCTGAAGCGGGGGAGTTTACAGGAAATACTGCATCATTTGATAGTCCAGAAGCTTCAGGAGGAGCGGAAGTAAACGGTTTAAACAGCGAGGGGGACAGTCTTACGTTTGTAACGGATATCGAGTATGACGGATTTTATGATCTGAACTTTGTGTCCAAAACAAGCAACGGAAGACGCGAGAACTATCTGTTTATTGACGATGAGCAAATGGGTACTATTATGTGCCTGAATTATGACGGCTTTGGAGACAGCATGATGAAAAATGTTTACCTGACAAAGGGTACACACAGAATTACTATTAAGCCGCAGTGGGGATATGTTGATTACGACTGCCTCAAGCTTACGCCGAATACGACTGTAAACGCCGATACCTATAAAGTTACAGCACCTTTGTCAAATCCCGACGCGGACGAGAATACACGCCGCCTTTATAAATTCCTGTGTGATATTTACGGTAAATACAGTCTTACAGGTCAGTATGCCGACGATGGAAGAACGTCTACCGAGTACAGCCGTATTGCCAAGGAAACAGGATCTCATTTTGCGGTTCTCGGCATGGATATGATGGGTTACAGCTCAGGTTCTGTCGCCTACGGAAGCGACTCTAACACGGTGGAGTTTGCTTATGACTGGTACAATAATGGCGGCGGTATCGTTACGCTGTGCTGGCACTGGCATTCTCCTGTGGATTATCAGGTCAACGACGATCAGAACCCATGGTACTCATCGTTCTATAAAGAAGGCTCGAAGCTTGATCTTGACAAGATAATGAACGGCGAGGACGAACATGGCTACGAACTTCTTATGCAGGATATCGACAATATCGCTTATCAACTTGAACGTCTGCGCGACGCGGGAGTTCCCGTTTTGTGGAGACCTCTTCACGAGGCTTCCGGAGGCTGGTTCTGGTGGGGAAACTGTCAGGCGGAAAGCTACATCAAGCTGTGGAACGTTATGTACGACAAAATGACAAACGAGCATAATCTAACGAATCTTATTTGGGTATGGAACGCTCAGGACGTTGACTGGTATCCCGGAGACGAGACTGTTGATATCATTGCTACGGATATTTATGCGGGAAAACAAATAGATTCCTGCTACAGCGGAAGCTTTGCTTATCTGGCAGAGATACCGTCTGTTCCTAAGCTGGTAGCTTTATCCGAAAACGGCTGTGTAATGGATCCCGACAAGGTCTTTACGGGTAACAGCCGTTGGCTCTACTGGGGTACATGGAGCGATCCGTTTACTCTCAGCAAGGGCGTTCTCAATGATGAATATACCACAATGGAGACTCTCAACAAGGCGTACAACAGCGACCGGACTCTTACATTAGAAGAACTTCCCGATTTGAAAAATTACCCGCTTGACTAACTTGACAAGTGGAATTAATGTTGCTTGTTTGAGGTTTTAATATGAAAAAGAAAAAGTTTTTGAGGCGCTTTTCATTGTTTTCGTTAATATTTGCGGTGTTGCCTTTGATACTGTCTGTTTGCGTTTTCGCTGCAAAAAAAAGCGATAAATCTAAAGATCAGCCCTCAGGATTTGTTCATGCGGACGGAAAGGATATTATTGGAATTGACGGTGAAAAGCTTGTTATTAAAGGGATCGCTTTTGGCAACAGTGTCTGGAGCAACAAAATAAATTATAACCACCATACCGAGGATTCTTATAAAGAGCTTTCGGAAATGGGATTTAATTCTGTCAGGTTTTACATTAATTACTGCTTTTTTGAAGATGATGCTGCTCCCTATAAGTATAAAGAGAGCGGTTTTAAATGGCTGGACAAAAATGTAAAGTGGGCAAAAAAATACGGTATGGGCATTATAATTAATATGCACTGTCCTCAGGGTGGATATCAGTCTGCCGGAAACGGTATGGAGCTTTGGAACGATGCTGAAAACCAAAATCGGCTTATCGCTTTGTGGAAAGCTATCGCCGAGAGATATTCCGGTGAACCTGCAGTATGGGGATACGGTCTGTTGAACGAGCCTTATGTTCCGCTGCTTGATACAATGGAGAAAAGCGCCGAACAGTATTTTGAACTTACTGACCGTATTGCAAAGGAAGTGCGAAAAGCGTCTCCGCATCAAGCGCTTTTTGTCGAATGTCTTTGTAATGCAAAGGATATTAACGGTGAAAAGGTTCCTGATTATGATTGGTTTGTTCCTGAGAATACGTTCCCCAAAATCAACGATCAAAATGTTATCTATGAATTTCACTGTTACTCACCGTTCAGCTTTACTCACCAAGGTACTCAGTGGGCCGGAACCGAGGGTATTACTATGACATATCCGTCTGAGCAAATTGTTTCAGCTGAATATGAAAACGGTTGGGTAGGGTGCCTTACTGCTGATTCAGTTAATACTGACGGTGAGTGGACATACTTTGAAAGCAGGAAGCTTCAGTTATCCAATAACTACAATATTGCGTCAGCGGCGTTATATGCTCATGAATCCGAGGGGGCGGCATATTTCGACGACATTACCGTTACGGAAATATCTCCCAACGGAAAGAAAAAAACGCTTTATTTTTACGATTTTAACGAAGGAAATGTAATGGGATTATATCCTTGGAGTCCTGACGGTACAGGTGTTTTAGCTGTTTCCGATAACGGCAGAAACGGAAGCGGTTGTCTTAAAATTTCGGGAAACCGCACTGCGCTGACAGCTTCGGCTGATAAGTTTATATTGAAAAATGGTTACTATTATGTTGTTTCAGGATATGCCAAAAGTGATACGGCGGATTCAAAGCCTGCGGTTCGTTTGGATTATGCGAAAGCTTCAAGCTGCATTATGTTAGATAAGGATTATCTCGAGAGTGAGATTAAGATTTATGCAGATTATTCCGAAAAGCACAATGTTCCTATCTATATGGGAGAATTCGGAGTAATTTCAGAGGGTTTTAAAAAAGGAAGAAACGGTGCGGGCTGGGTGTCGGACGTTATTGACATTTGCGAGCAATACCGTATAAGCTACAACTACCATACATATCATGAAACAAGTTTTGGATTATACGCCAATAATGATGCAGAGCTGCCTTCGGAATTAAATAAAGAACTTGAAAAAGTCCTAAGAGATAAACTTAAACGAGCAAAATAACAAAATGTGATTGTTGCAAGCGTAAGTTTGTAGAAATCAACTTACCTTAACAAAATAAAAAAGCGACTTGCTATCATAAGCAGGTCGCTTTTTCGTGTAAGTTTGCACATTGCTGCAATTGTTTTGCCATCCAGTAAAACAGTTCTGTATAAATTTTAATATGAAACAGATCCTGTATTGTTCTGTGTCTGATGTAACTCGCAATGCGTTTTATAGTTCTGCCAAGCTACGATTTTTCCGCACCAAGTGCCTCTGTCAGGTATTATCGCGTATTTAAATTATCTGCAAATTTACAGATTAATAATAACCTTTCCGTTGCAGGAGGGATTAACGGTTACGGGTTCCTTGCCGAACACCTTAACTGTGAAAGAAGCGGAGGTGTTTGTATAGGAAACCTCAACCTTGTCGCCGTTTCTGAGCGCTGTAAGAGTGAATACCTTTTCAGCAGCGGTGTTGTAAATATTGCACTCGATGGTTTTTCCGTCCTCGGGTTCGTAGATAACGAACTCCGTACCGTTAAGATAATCGTACTCAAAGTTCTTTTCAAAGTTACCGTAAGCAACAATGCTGTTTGGCTTAGCAAGACAGGGGAGGGAGAAGTAATCAAATTTCTCATTGTAGTATTTGCCGCCCTCGTACTGCTTTCCGGAAATAATGTCAGTCCATGTTCCCGCAGGTACGTAAAATTCCGCAGTACCCTCGTCGTTGAAGATAGGAGCGACCAAAATATTGTCGCCGAACATATACTGACGGTCAAGGCTGAGACAAGCAGGATCGTTCTCAAAGTCAATGACCATTGCTCTCATCATAGGTACGCCCATTGTGGAGGTCTTTATAGCCTGTGACCAGATGTAAGGCATAAGCTTACCTTTCAGCTTTGTAAAGAAACGGAGCACGTCCACCGATTCTTCGTCGAAGAGCCAGGGCACTCTGTAGGAGCTGTTTCCGTGGAGACGGGAGTGTGTGGAGAACAGTCCGAACGCTGCCCACCTCTTGTAGATATCTGGAGTAGCTGTTGCTTCAAATCCGCTCATGTCGTGGCTGAAATAGCCGAAGCCGGAAGCGCAAAGAGATAAGCCGCCGCGGAGAGTCTCAGCCATGGAGGTATATTCCGCAGAGCAGTCGCCGCCCCAATGTACGGGGAACTGCTGACCGCCTGCCGTTGCGGAACGTGCAAACAGGCAAGCCTTATTTTCGCCGTAATATTCTTTCAGTACATTGAATACCGTTTTATTGTACAGATAAGTATAGTAGTTGTGCATTGCGATAGGATTGGAGCCGTCAAAATATTTCACCTTTGTAGGGATTCTCTCGCCGAAGTCAGTCTTAAAGCTGTCAACGCCCATTTCGCAGAGCTTGCGGAGCTTTGAAGCGTACCATTCGCAGGCGGCGGGATTTGTGAAGTCCACAACAGCCATGCCGGGCTGCCACATATCGCATTGAAAAACGCTTCCGTCAAGGTTCTTGATAAAGTATCCGTTTTTTGCGCCTTCGTCAAAAAGCTTTGAACGCTGGGCAATGTATGGGTTGATCCACACGCATATCTCAAGACCTCTGTCCTTGAGACGCTTCAGCATTGCGGGAGGATCGGGGAACTGACGTGTATCCCACTCAAAGTTGCACCATTCGTACTCTTTCATCCAGAAGCAGTCGAAGTGGAAAACCTGTAAAGGAATATCCCTTTCAGCCATGCCGTCGATAAATGAGGTAACTGTTTCCTCGTCGTACTTTGTGGTAAAGGAAGTAGTGAGCCAGAGTCCGAAAGTATAGGCGGGAGGCAGGGCGGGCTTGCCGGTCAGAGTTGTGTAGTTGGAAAGCACCTCGTGGAGGTTCTCGCCGCCGATCATGAAGTATTCAAGCTTTTCTCCGGGAACGGTAATGGAAACCTTGGAAACCGTATCGGAAGCGACCTCATAGGATATCTTGTCCGAGCTGTTTACAAAAACGCCGTAGCCTCGTGAAGAAATGTAGAAAGGTATGCACTTGTAGGATTGCTCCGAACAGGTGCCGCCGTCGGAGTTCCATGTTTCAACGGTCTGACCGTTCTTGACAAATGTGGTGAATTTCTCTCCGAAGCCGTAAATATTCTCGCCCACGGAAAGTGTAAGCTGCTCTCTTATGTAGGCGTTTCTCTCGTCCTGAGGATAGTCCCAGAAAGTATCGTCCTGAGTATAGGCAAGGCGTGAAGAGAGTCTGAACTGGTTTTCATTGATAACAGTAGTTGCTCTCCATGAGCCGCCTGTCAGCTTCTTGTCCCTGTAGAAATACTGGATATTCCAGTTGAACTTGCCCACGCGCACCTTTGTGCAGCCGCTTATCAGCTCCCAGTATTCGCCGTACTCCTTTACTTCGGGAGTATAGCCCTGATCCTCGTAAAGCTCGAACTTGGGCATATTGTCAAGTCCGCCCTTAAAATGCTCGATAGATACCTTGATAACGTCCTTTTGTGTGGATGAGAAAGTTACTTCAAGCACAGGCCCTCCCAGCGTCATTCCTCTGTTCTGAATGTAGTTTGAGGGAGCAAGAACGTTGATGAAGTTTTTGCCTGTTTTGATTTCGTAGGCCTGTGAAGCGTAGCTTACCTCAAAGCCGCGTTTGTTGAGCCAGAAACCGTCTGAAAATTTCATAAATACCGAACTCCTTTATAAAAATTTTTATTGCTTATTTAGCGTGACCACAGTGCTTGTAAACGATTACAGCCACATTTTACAATATAACAAGCGAAAAGTCAAGGGGTTTGCAAAATTTAACCTTTTATTCATATTTGATATTTTTTATCGGTTCAAGAAAATGGATAAATCAGAATTTAACACCTTGAAATAATTTCCATAGTTTCATTGATTATATCCTCAAGTTCATTTGCTCCGTCAATCACATAATCAGAAGTCGGTAAAATATCTGTTAGCATTTGAATATAACAAATTCTTGTAGAGTTCAAGTATGTATTCATTTCATTACGTATATCATCCGCAGAAGCTTTTTTCATGTCTCTAAGCACTCTTCGAGCCATTGCGATGTCTAATGGCGTATCAATAAATATACAGCAGTCCAGATAATCTTTCATCATTTTATTCTGATATGCAAACGGATAATCCAAAAGCAGATAGTCATACTCTCCGCTATTGGTGATTCTTTCAACATCCGCTTTTAATGGTGATAAGTCCCATACATTATAATATTCTTCACGTTCCGATACCCATTTGGTAAAGTCATCGACTTCTCCATCGAATGAGTAGTCATCAAAGTGAAGCGAAGTTGTTCTTGGTAACCTGTTTTTTATTGCATTTACAACAGTTGTTTTTCCTCCTGCTGTCACAGCTCCGATAGCTATTATTTTCATTGCCTGCTCCTATAAATTCCGATTTATAATCATTACACTATAATTATACCTGTTTTTACCCGCTTTGTCTATAGAAATATGAAAAAACGCAGGATAATTTTTCCCAATAAATAAAAACAGTCATACAAGCTCCCGAAGCAGAATATAAATATTTTAGCAGTTGAAGCTTGGCAGGGTTATCCGTATACTGCTGTCCGCTTCTTGATTCTGATTATCTAAACAGGAGGAATACGCATGGACTTTAAAGTAAACAGAGAAGAAATAGCGTCCGCGGAGGTAATTTTTGACGATACACAGGAGCAGTCGGTGGAACTGGATTATGTGCTGCCGGACTATTATCCCGAAATATTTCGGATACTCAAATGCGTGACCACGCCCGGGATTGTGTCATACAGCGTCAACGGAGACAAACTGACCTACGAGATGTATGTGTGCGTGCGCGTTCTTTACTGCAGCGAGAACAGCAACGCGGTACAGTCGGTAACTCAGAAGCTTACCTACACCAAAAGCATTGATCTGGGAAGAACCTGCTCCGATCCGAGAGTATGCATTATCCCTAAAACGGATTACATGAACTGCCGCGCGGTAAATCAGCGCAGGCTGGATATTCGAGGCGCGGTCTCAATCAAGATCAGAGTTTCAGACCTTGATAAAAAAGATATAATCTGCGACGCTTTCGGCGGAAATATCCAGCTAAAAAAGATCCCCGTTACATATCCAGCCAATAAGCTTTATACAACAAAGCGTGTCACAGTATCGGAGGAGTTTGATCTCGGACTTTCAAAGCCTCCTATTGTAAATGTCCTCAGAAGCGACGCGGTGGTGGTATCGAGCGACAAAAAGGTAATCGCCAATAAGCTTATCGCAAAGGGCGAGGTTTGCATAAATATGCTGTACAGCTGCGTAAAGGACGACGAGGACAGCGTTGAAGCAATGCAGTTCACTATGCCGTTCTCCCAAATAGTCGATCTGGAGGGAATTGACGAACGCTATAACTGTTCCGTTCAGGCGGAAGTTATTTCTTGCGAAACCGAGCCTCGTTCCGATGGAGACGGTAATTCAAAGATCGCGGAATGCACTCTGTCGATACTCATTACCTGTTCGGCATACCGTACGGCAAACGTGGATCTGGCGGTAGACGAATACTCTACATCCTATAAAACTGACAGTACACGTTCTGACATACGGATAGAGCTTCCGTCACAATCCGTAAATTCGTCGGCTGTTATAAAGAGTTCCATTGATTACGGCGACGGAGGGATAGACTGTATTTACGACGTCTGGTGTTCGGTAGGAAACGTAAATGCCCGTCCCGACCCCGAAAATGCACGGATAGTAATAAACGGAAACGCCGTTTATACGGTAATGGCGAGAAATGCTGACGGTATACCCATAATGCTTGAAAAGGAAGAACCCTTTACAGCTAATGTTCCTGCGGAGAACATTACTGAAATGTCCGTCGCCGATATAAAGCTTACGCCTGTTTCCTGTTCTTATAATCTTGCTTCCGACAGCAGTATCGAGGCTAAGACCGAAATAAGGATTACCGGAGAAATAGAAAACAGCATGAACATAAAGGGAATTACCGAAATATCCGTGGACGAGAACGAGCCTGTGAACCGTAACTGTAGCTATGCATTAAAGCTTTATTTTACAGACGACAACGAGGATCTCTGGGAGATAGCCAAAAAGTACGGCACATCTGTATCGGCTATCATGGAGGAAAACGACATCGAGGATGATACGGTTTCAGGCAAGGGTATGATCCTTATTCCGATAGTGTGAAAAAAATCAATGGAGGTATACTGTAATGAGCAATAACGATATTTACTGCGATATAGCCAAACGTACCGACGGCGATATTTACATCGGCGTTGTGGGTCCTGTGAGAACAGGAAAATCCACATTTATCAAGAAGTTTATGGAAAGTCTTGTTATCCCGAACATTGCCAGCGAGTACCGCCGTGAACGGGCTGTTGACGAGCTTCCCCAGTCGTCGGCAGGAAAGACAATAATGACTACCGAGCCTAAATTTATTCCAGAGGAAGCCGTAGAGGTGACTATCGGGGAAAAGGCACGATTCAACGCGCGCATGATAGATTGCGTGGGATATATCGTTCCCAGTGCAATAGGGTATATTGAGAACGAAGCTCCGAGAATGGTGATTACGCCATGGTTTGACGAGGAAGTTCCCTTTGCGATGGCGGCAGAGGTGGGAACGCGCAAGGTCATTCAGGATCATTCCACTATCGGACTTGTGATAACTACCGACGGAAGTATTTCGGATATTCCCCGTGAGGAGTACGAAGAAGCCGAGCAGCGTGTGATAAACGAGCTAAATTCCATAAACAAGCCTTTTGTTGTGCTGCTGAACTGTGTATATCCGCAGTCAAGGGAAGCTGTGCAGCTTGCCGGAGAGCTTTCGCAAAAATACGAAACTCCTGTTATACCTGTTAACTGCGTAGACCTTGAGGATGACGACATACACAACATCTTAAAACAGGTGCTGTACGCATTCCCCATAAAGGAAATAAACATCTGTATGCCGAAGTGGATAACGGGTCTTTCAAAGGGACACTGGCTCAAAAACAACGTTTTCGATACAATACGTTCCGCAGCGGAAAACGTTAAGTTCGTACGCGATATAAACAGCGTTGCTGACAGTATTGCTGGCAACGAGAACATAAGCCGCGCCGCAGTCTCGGAGATAGACCTGGGCAAAGGCAGCGCTGAGATATACGCAGAGCTGAAAAGTAATCTTTTCTTTAAGGTGCTGGGCGAGGAGACAGGCATAGAGATAGGCGGGGAAAGCGATCTTATGCCTCTTCTGAAAGAGCTTACAGCAGTAAAGGCTAAGTACGAAAAGATCGAGAACGCTTTGTCCGAGGTTGACGCTACCGGTTACGGAATAGTTATGCCGACCATTGACGAGCTGTCCCTTGAAGAGCCTGAGATTGTCAAGCAGGGCGGAAAATACGGTGTTCGTCTGAAAGCCTCCGCGCCGTCCATACATATGATGAAAGCGGATATCGTTACCGAGGTAAGCCCTATAGTGGGGTCGGAAAAGCAGTCCGAGGAGCTTGTGATGTACCTTCTCAAAGAGTTTGAGGAAAGCCCTCAGAAGATATGGGAGTCCAACATATTCGGCAAGTCGCTCCACGAGCTTGTGAACGAGGGTCTGCACAACAAACTTTACCGTATGCCGGTAGATGCGCGGCTGAAGCTTCAGGAAACTCTCGAACGCATTATCAACGAGGGCTGCGGGGGATTAATCTGTTTTATCCTGTAATTTTATCGTTTTGAGCAATTTGTTCTTCGTAAAGAATATCCATTCTCTCTAAAATTTTACCTTTCCGCTCGTCCGACAGCGAGCGGAATTTGTTTATCAGGTCGGTCTCAGTATCGGGCAGCTCGGAGCGGTTCAGACCTTTTTTATTGTTTGTACGTCCTGCGATGTAGTCCAGAGAAACACTGTAGAAGTCCGCAAGCTTTATTGCGCAGTGAAAGGGTATTTCGCGCTTGCCGCTTTCGTAAAGCTGGTACTGCTGGGCTTTACATTCAATTATGCCGCAGACTTGTTTTTGCAGCAGATCTTCGTCTTCACGCAGGTCTCTTAATCTTTGGTAATAATACACAAAAGCCCTCCTTGTCATTGTTATTTATTTGAATTTTAGCACACATTCAAATAAATGTGTTGACAACCGTTCGATTGTGTGATATTATAGTTATAGACAATTGTTTGGTTGTTTATAACTATTGATTGGAAAGGAAAATCACAATGGACAAGGACGATGTTACTATATTTTGTATATTCATATCTATTGTTGCCGCAAATGTAATTTTATATTGTATTTTGTTAGTAAAGTTTATAATAACGGTTGAAGCTATGCCATATATTGAAAATTTCCTTTTTATTTTCTGAACGTTGGATATATTGTCGCTTTGTATAATTTGAATTTATAAAAATGAAACGCAGAAAAAGCTGAAGGATTTTTTATGACGGTTTCTAAACAAAAAGGTTACGCACCGAAAATGCGTAACCTTTTTAATGTCCCAAATTCAAACATTAAAGCTGCTTAGTCTCTTCCTTGAGTATCCGTCCCTCTTTCAGAAGCTCGCAAAGACGGTCGCTGTCACCGTTTTGCATGGCGTCGCGGTACTCCGTAAGGCGGTCTATAATGTAGTCTATCTCAAAGCAGAGAGGCTCCTTATTCAGCATGAAAAGGGGAGTCCACATGACCTCGTTGAGCTTTGCAACCCGCGTTAAGTCCTGAAAGCTTCCCGCGCTGAATCCGAGCTGCTTGCGGTGGGTGGGACTTTTTATATAGGCGTTGGAAACCACATGGGCGAGTTGGCTGGTGAACGCAATGATTTGGTCATGCTCCTCGGGAGACGCAAAGACCACCTTTTTAAAGTGCATAGAATAGGCGAAGTCCTCCAGAAGATTGAGCTTAGCCTGAGGTACCGAATCCGTGGGGGTAATAATAAAGCTTGCCTCATCGAAAAGGTTGTCAAGAGAGTATTCAAAGCCTGAAAATTCGCGTCCCGCCATGGGGTGAGCGCCTATAAAGGTAACTCCGTATTTTTCAAGCAGCGGCGTAACGCTGTCCACAACTGCTTTTTTTATGCCGCAGGTGTCGATAACTATGCTGCCCTCCTTGAACTTGTACGCATTTGCCGTGATGTAATCTATAGCGTCGGTTGGGTATAGGGAGACTATTGTGATGTCCGCAATTCCCAGATCGTCCGTTTCGGAGTCTATAGCATTCTGGGAAACAGCCATTGCAATTGTTTCCTTGTTGACGTCTATGCCGTAAACGGTGTGATTGGTATGCTTTTTTATGGCTTTGCACATTGAGCCTCCGATAAGTCCGAGACCGACTGCTGTAATAATCATAAATTTTCTCCTGTTTCGGTTTGTTTATGTTTTTTATATTTTACCACTTTTACATGCAGAAGTCAACACTATGGTTATTAGGTTTCGCGCTTTACATAAAATTTATTTCACTAAAATTGATTTCCGTTTATTAGGCAGAAATTGTTGATTTTAACGGTTCTTTAATATAACCGTTCTTGTCCGCATAATATTAATCGGGAGGGATTCTTATGCGTAATTTTATTTTCATTAGGATTATTTGCATTATTCTGGCAATAATTACGGTAACGTCTGCTTGGACAGTTTCAGCAGCGGAAACGGAAAAAGAATATAAGCTTTGCAAGGTGCTCATTGAGGCTTCGGGAGGAGCCGTAATGTCAGAGCAGAACTCGGAGGCAGCCGTGCCGGTTGGTACAATGGCGAAGCTTATGACCGTCCTTCTGGCGGCAGAGGAGATCGAAGCGGGAAGGCTGCTGCTAAGCGATAAGCTTAAAGCCTCGTCTTACGCGAACAGTATGCAGGGTGCGCAGATATGGCTTATGCCGGGCGAGGAAATATCCGTTGACGAATTGTTAAAGGCGGTGATAATCGGAAATGCAAACGATGCGGCTGTTGTACTTGCGGAGGAGATTTCCGAAAGCGAGGAAAACTTTGCCGTGCTTATGACTAAAAGAGCAAGGGAGCTTGGAATGGAAAATACGGTATTTACTAATTGCAGCGGATATTATGACGACGATAAGCAGATATCCACCGCTCTCGATATTGCAAGGCTTTGCGCTGAGCTGTACAAATATGATTTTCTGCGCGGGTATTTTACCTGCTGGCGTGATTTTGTGCGCGGCGGCGAAACGGAACTTGTAAATTCAAACGAAGCTGTTAAAAATTATGACGGCATAGCCGGCTTTAAGGCGGGATTCACAGAAAATTCTGGATACTGTGCCGCTCTCGGAGCGGAACGGGACGGAACTGCTTATATTTCGGTGGTACTTGGATGCGACGACAAGGATATAAGTATTTCAGATGCAAAAGCTCTGCTGTCCGTTGGCTTTTCTCAATATACTGTTTTCCGTCCCGAAAGACCGAAAGATGTTCCTGCGGAAATATCCGTAAGAGGCGGAATGACTAAAACCGTACCCGTAGACTGCGGAAGCATAAGGAGCGTTGTTTTGCCGAACGGAGCTGCTGGCTCAGTAACTTCCAGAATCGTAATGCCCGATTATCTGTATGCTCCTGTCAGAAAAGGACAAAAGGTCGGAGAGATACAGTTTCTGAGGAATGATAAGATGCTTTTTTCCGTTGATATATTTGCAGCAGACTATGTTGAGGAAATGAATATACAAAAAGCATTGTGCATAATACTCAAAAAACTTTTAACATTTTAGCTTGATTGACCAAAACTTTCTCAATTTGTCCTAAGATTGAGAAAAAATATTGCAAAAATTTCAAATTTATAGTAATATAGACTTATAAATATTTTTGGAGGATAAGCATATGTCAATTTCATTGAACACCAAATATTTACAAAACTTTGTTGCGCCTCACGAGATCGAAGCCGCTAAAGCTTCCGCGGAACTGGCTGCCAAAACCGTTATCAGCCGCTCCGGAGCGGGCAGCGATTTTCTCGGCTGGGTCGATCTTCCCGTTGATTACGATAAAGAGGAATTTGCACGTATAAAAGCTGCCGCCGCGAAAATTCAGAAGCAGTCGGACGTTCTTATCGTTATCGGTATCGGAGGCTCCTATCTTGGTGCGAGAGCGGCTATTGAATTCCTGAAATCGCCGCTTTACAATAACCTTAAAAAGGATACGCCCGAAATTTATTATGTCGGAAACAATATAAGTCCAACATACCTTAATGAGATCATTTCGCTCTGCGATGGAAGGGATTTTTCCGTCAACGTGATCTCAAAATCCGGCACTACTACCGAGCCGGCTCTCGCTTTCAGAGTGTTCCGCGAAATGGTTGAAAAGAAGTACGGCAAGGACGGTGCGAAAGACAGGATATTCTGCACTACCGACAAAGCGAGGGGAACCCTGAAGCAGCTTGCCGATACCGAGGGGTACGAGACGTTTGTCATTGCAGACGATGTTGGCGGAAGATATTCTGTGCTTACTGCTGTCGGACTTCTTCCGATCGCGGTAGCCGGTTGTGATATAGACGCTATTATGGCTGGCGCTGCTCAGGCAAGGGACGAGCTTTCTGCCGACTATGACCATAACGACTGCTATAAATATGCGGCTATAAGAAATATTTTGTACAAAAAGAACAAGGCGATTGAAATGCTGGTGTCCTACGATCCGAGCTTTACTATGATGGCGGAGTGGTGGAAGCAGCTTTTCGGCGAAAGCGAAGGCAAGGACAACAGGGGTATTTACCCGTCCTCCGCTATATTCTCGACCGACCTTCATTCAATGGGTCAGTTTATTCAGGACGGTTCCCGCGTAATGTTTGAGACCGTTGTTGATATCAAGAAGCCCAAGAAAGATTTCTTCCTCGAAAACGACAGCGAAAACCTTGACGGACTTAATTTCCTTACAAATCAAAATATGTCTGTTGTAAACAGAAAGGCTTTTTTGGGTACGGTTCTGGCTCACACCGAGGGCGGAGTTCCCAATATCGTTCTGGAGCTTGAGGACACCTCTGAAAAATCTTTCGGCTATATGGTTTATTTCTTTGAAATGGCCTGCGCTGTAAGTGGCTACTTGCTTGGAGTAAATCCGTTCAATCAGCCCGGGGTTGAGAGTTACAAAAAGAATATGTTCGCTCTTCTCGGAAAGACAGGCTATGAGGATCAGAGAGCTGCTCTTGAGGAAAAGCTTGCAGACTAAATGTATGTTATCGCTGCGTAAAATTGCGGCGTTACGTTAATAAATTATGCCGGCAAACGGCAGAACGGAGTGTTTTTATGGTAAAAATTATTACCGGAACCAAGGGTACGGGTAAAACTAAAGTCCTGATCGACATGATCAACAGTGCGGCTAAGTCCACAAACGGATATGTAGTCTGCATTGACAAGAGCGAAAAGCTCAGATATGATATTCCTCATTCCGTAAGGATCGTTGATACTGACGCTAACAATATCTATTCCTTTGAGGCCTTTTACGGTCTTGTTGCAGGACTTGTTGCCGGCAACTATGATATCAAGGAAATTTTTGTTGACTCCATTCTCAAGGTTGGCGGCGCTGATTTTGAAGCTCTCGGAGCTATGCTCAATAAGATCGAAAAGCTTACCGGAGAGGACGTTGAGGTTGTATTTACTGTTTCGGCCAACAAAGAGGATCTTCCGGAAAGCGTTTCAAAGTATTCGGTAAAATAATTTTAATGAAAACTATTGACATATTAGGGTAAATATGCTATAATATTTTTTGTTATGCTTGGAGTGCGCTATGATTATTGATCTGAAACAGCTTTACAATGTTGTCGGTGAAAAGCTTGCGCTTGATTTTACCGTCGATAAGGAAATGCTGGATTCTGTAAAGGGTTATAGCTTTTCCCGTCCCATAACCGTTAAGGGCGCGGCAGTAAACCGTGCGGGTATTGTTATGCTTGACTATAAAGCAGAGTTTACCCTGCGTGTCTGCTGTGACAGGTGTCTTATTGAGTTTGAACGCGATTGCAGCTTTGAATTTTCGCATATCCTTGTCCGTTCGCTTAACAGCAGCGGCAGCGAGTACGATGATTATATCGTGACTGAATCCGATAAGCTTGATATGGACGAACTCGCGCTGACGGACTGTCTGCTGCAGCTGCCGTCTAAAATGCTCTGCAAGGAGGACTGCAAAGGCTTGTGTCCCGTTTGCGGAACGGATTTGAATGAAAACAAATGTGACTGCTGTTAGGCAGCGAATGTAATGGATAAGGAGGTGCTGAATAATGGCAGTACCAAAGAGAAAAGTATCAAAAGCCAGACGTGATAAAAGACGTTCGGCAGTATGGAAGCTGGACGCACCTGCGTTCTCAAGATGCTCGCACTGCGGAGCTCTGACTGCTCCCCACAAGGTTTGCAAGAATTGCGGATATTATAAGGGCGTTCAAGTTATCAATAAGGAAGCTTAATCTTGTGTACAAAAAGCCGGAGGAGGGGAAGCCTTTCTTCGGCTTTTTTCTATGGAAAGGGTCTGCATATGGCTGTTAAAATAAAATCTGTGGCAAATGGTTCGCCCGTGGACGGTCTTGACGTTCGGGCGGGGGACGTTCTGATATCGGTAAACGGTCACGAAATTGCAGACGTACTGGACTATATGTACTATTCTGCGGAAATCAGCACGGAGCTTCTTATCGGACGCGGCGACAGCCGGCATACCGTTTTGGTTACCAAAAGCGAGTATGACGATCTCGGATTGGAGTTTGGGACTTTTCTGATGGATAAGAAACAAAGCTGCTGCAACAAATGTATTTTCTGTTTTATCGACCAGATGCCCCCCAATATGCGCGAGACTCTTTATTTCAAGGACGATGACGCGCGCCTCTCTTTTTTGCAGGGTAATTATGTTACGCTGACAAACCTCAGTCAAAAAGATATTGACAGAATTATCCAGATGAAGCTGAGCATAAATATATCGGTTCATACAACAAATCCCGAATTGCGGTGTAAAATGATGAATAACCGCTTTGCAGGTGAAAAGCTTGATTACCTGAGGCAGTTTGCCGAGGCGGGGATTTCAATGAATTGTCAGATTGTGCTGTGTCCAGGAATAAACGATGGGACGGAATTGGAACGTACTCTTACCGATCTGGGAAATCTTATGCCTAATATTCAAAGCATTGCAGTCGTTCCTGTAGGACTTACAAAATTCCGCGAGGGACTGTATCCTCTTACGCTTTTCAACAAGGCCGGGGCGGGAAAAGCTCTTGACCTTATTGAAAGCTTTCAGAAGAGATTTCTGAATAAATACGGTACAAGGCTGGTTTTTCCTGCGGACGAGTTTTATATTACCGCAGAGCGTACGCTTCCGCTGGGAGAAGCTTATGAGGAGTATTCTCAGTACGAAAACGGCGTGGGTATGCTTCGTTCCCTAATGGACGAATTTGAACAGGCGTGTAATACTGCGGAAGACGGCGAGATAAGGACTTGCAGTACTTCTATAGCAACAGGCGAGCTTGCATATAAATATATTTGCGGACTTGTTGAAAATGCCTCAAAAAAGTGGCATACTATAGATTGCAGGGTATATAAGATCAGAAACGATTTTTTCGGAGAGACAATTACTGTCACAGGACTCATCACAGGACGTGATCTGATAGCGCAGTTAAAGGACAAGCCTTTGGGCGATACGCTTTTGTTGTCGTCGAATATGGTACGCAGGGACGATTGGGTTTTTCTTGACGATATAACGGTTACCGATGTTGAAAGAGAACTTGGCGTATCGGTAAGAATTGTTGAAAACGACGGTTTTGAGCTTTTTGACGCGATAAGCGGAAATTAACAGAACGGAGATGATAGTATGGCTTTGCCGATAGTTGCGGTAGTGGGCAGACCGAACGTGGGAAAATCCACGCTTTTTAACAAGCTTGTGGGCAAAAGGCTGTCCATTGTAGAGGACACTCCAGGCGTTACGCGTGACAGGATATATTCCGAATGCGAGTGGAGAAACAGAAAATTTATGGTAGTTGACACAGGAGGCATTGAGCCCTCCAGCGATGATGTGATACTCTCGCAGATGAGACGTCAGGCGGAACTGGCAATACAAAAGGCGGACGTTATTGTGTTCCTTACGGATATTCGCACGGGCGTTACAGGAGACGATCATGAGGTCGCAAGTATGCTCAGAAAAAGCGGAAAGCCTATTGTCCTCTGTGTAAACAAGTGCGATTCTATAGGAGACCCTCCTGCGGAGTTCTACGAGTTCTACAGTCTTGGCCTGGGAGATCCTGTAGCGATATCCGCGGCGCACGGTCACGGTTCGGGGGATATGCTGGACGAGGTCTTTAAGTATTTTCCTGAGGACGACAGCGAGGAGTACGATGAAGAGTATATTAAGGTCGCAGTAATAGGCAAGCCGAATGTGGGAAAATCTTCGCTTATAAACCGCATTGCCGGAGAGGAGCGCGTTATTGTTTCAGACATTGCCGGCACTACCCGTGACGCTACCGATACCGTTGTGGAAAATGAACACGGCAAATATGTGTTTATTGACACCGCCGGAATACGCCGCAAGTCCAAGGTGCTGGAAAAGATCGAGCACTATAGCGTTCTGCGCGCCTACATGGCTGTTGATCGTTCCGACGTGTGCGTTATCCTTATAGACGCTACTGTCGGATTCACAGAGCAGGATTCAAAGGTGGCGGGATACGCCCACGAACAGGGCAAGGCGTGCATCGTCGCCATAAACAAATGGGACGCGGTGGATAAGTCAACGGGTACAATGGAAGAGTTTACCGTTAAACTGAAAGAGGATTTCAGCTTTATGTCCTATGTGCCGTTCATATTTATTTCGGCAAAAACTGGACAGCGCGTAGAAAAGCTTTTCGATATGATAAACGACGTGAGCCAACAAAACAGTATGCGTGTTTCAACTGGAATGTTAAACGATGTTCTGTCCTATGCCACAACGCGGGTGCAGCCGCCGTCCGACAAGGGCAGACGGCTCAAGATATACTATATGACCCAGCCTTCCACAAAGCCGCCTACGTTCGTTGTGTTTGTGAACAGAGCTGATCTGTTTCACTTTTCATACCAGAGATATCTGGAAAATCAGATAAGACAGACTTTCGGGCTGACGGGTACTCCGGTAAGGTTTATTACCCGCGAGCGCGGCAGAGAAGATGTTAAATAGGAGAGCGATCCGTTATGGTTAAGATTATTGCGGCAGGAGTTATTTCGGTTATAATTTCGTATCTTTTGGGAAGCTGTAATTCCTCGATAATCGTGGTAAGGCTTCTCAAGCATGAGGATATCCGCGAAAAGGGCAGTAAGAACGCAGGACTTACAAACACGCTGAGGTGCTACGGAAAGGTACCGGCTCTGCTTACGCTTATAGGCGACCTTGGCAAGGGAATAGTGTCCGTGCTGCTGAGCATACTTGTGTTCAGGCTTATTGTGGGCAGCGGCGGTTTTGACAAGCAGACGGTCGGCTACATATCGGGAATAGCCGCTATCGTTGGACACATTTTTCCGATATATTACGGTTTTCGGGGCGGCAAGGGAGTGCTGGTATCCAGTTCTATCCTGCTGGTGATAGACCCCCTTACCTTTGCGATAATAATTCCGTTTTTTGCAATAGTTCTGCTTATATCAAAGTATGTGTCGGTAGCGTCTATTTCAGCGGCTCTGTTTTATCCTTTCCTGACATTTTTGCTGCACTATTTTGTTGAAAGCGAACCTTTCGGCACTTGTATAGTTCACACCGTACTTGTGGCGGTAACGAGCGTACTCCTTATCTATATGCACAAAACCAATATCCAAAGACTTAAAAACGGTACGGAAAACAAGTTCTTCGGTAAGAAAAAACAGGAGGGGGAAAATAAAAATGGCTGATTTTACAATTCTTGGAATGGGCGGCTTCGGTCTCAGTCTTGCGGTAATGCTTAACAATTTCGGACATAACGTTACGGTCTGGTCGGCGTTTGAGCAGGAGGTAGAGGACATACGCCGTGACGGTGAAAACAAGCAGAAGCTTCCAGGGGTGAGGATAAGCGACGAAATAAGGCTTACTAACGATATTAGTCTTGTGAACGGCGCCGATATTGTTATCTTCGGCATACCTACCAGAAAGCTGCGGGAGGTAGCCCAAAAGGCTGCTCCTCATATGTCGGTAAATACTGTTGCGGTAAACACCGGTAAGGGTCTCGAGGACGATACTCTGAAAAGAATGAGCGAAGTCCTTGAAGAAGAGCTTCCCGCAAATCAGCCTATAGTGGTTCTCAGCGGACCGTCCCACGCCGAGGAGGTGGCTCTCGGTATGCCTACCACTGTTGTTGCGGCTTCAAAGGACAGCAAGTACTCCGATTATGTTCAGAGCGTGATGTCCAATAATATGTTCCGTATTTACATCAATAACGATTTGGTGGGCTGCGAGCTTGGAGGTTCCCTCAAAAACGTAATAGCTCTCTGTGCGGGTATCTGCGACGGAATGGGCTTCGGGGACAACACCAAAGCTGCTTTGATGACTCGTGGTATCACCGAGATAGCGCGTCTTGGAGTCGCTCTCGGGGGAAAAACCGACACCTTTGCGGGACTTACGGGTATTGGAGACCTTATAGTTACCTGTACAAGTATGCACAGCCGCAACCGCCGCGCCGGTATCCTTATAGGACAGGGAGTTACTCCTCAGGAGGCTGTTGATAAGGTCGGAACGGTAGAGGGCTATATCTGTACCAAAGCCGCCTATAATCTTGCCCGAAAGGTAGGAATAGATATGCCTATCACCGAGCAGTGCTACAGAGTGCTTTTCGAGGGACTCAGCGCAAAGGCTGCGGTAAACAATCTTATGGGCAGACCCAAACGCCACGAGGCGGAAACCGTCTGGGTGGACTGAATAAAAAATAAAAATAGAGCAGACTTTCGGAGCCTGCTCTATTTTTATTTTCGGTAAATGTTCTCGAACATATTGTAGACCAGTATTGCGGCAAGGGCTATATTGAATATCAGCGACATAATTACATAGGCTGTTTTTGTGGATCTTTTCGGGAATTTATAGGACATGACTCCCACAAGACAGCTTGAGATCACTACGGCAACAATGTTTATCGCGGCATAGATGGTGAATTTGTCCATGGGAAGAATATCCGAAAGCTTTCCCGATGCGGCGTATGCGAGAATATTGGCAAGAGGCAGTATCAGCAGGGAAACAGTTGCCAGCGCGTAATTTTTCTTTTTCGCGCGGACGTACATAAAGGATACGGCGGATATCAGAAGAAAGATCGCCGCACATTCGATAAGCATATATTTGTCGCTCCTTTCGCGTTATTCTGAAACATGGGTGAGTATGTAGTCAGAAAGCTTTTCGTAGTAATCTTTTTTCAGCCGTACGCCGTTCAGTTCGGCAGCAGACGACGGGAGTTTTCCGTCGTTACCTTTAAACTCCGTGTTTACATCAAGATATCCGACCCGCATTTTGTCTGCAAACTTGAGCAGCAGGGAATTGTATGCGTCTATGTCGGTATTTGAGGCGACTACTCCCTCGGTGTCAGCTGGAACTGGCAAAAGTGAAATAAGGTAGATTTTTTTTACGGATTCATGTTTGCTTACATCGTCGATAAACTCTTCAAGACCGCTGAACAGTTCAGTGTTGTCAATGTCTGCCAGATCGTGCAGTCCGACCATTATGTATATCTTGGAAGCGTTTTTTCTTGCGGCAGCTTCAGAAATACTGCTTTGCTTATCATTTTCCGACAGGATAAGGGTATTAAAGTTATCAAGCCGTATCGAATCGGACAGCAGCATATTTTCCGGATCGGTATACCCGTAGTCGGAAAGTCCTGACAATGCGCTGCTCCCGATAAAAACGGTGTCGCTGTAATAGTTCTCGCTTTTTTTTTCACTTTTTGGAACGGGATTTACGAAATTATTTTTCCGTCCGGCAGGGTCTATATAAACTACCGCTTCGGAACGCTCGTCCAGCATTTCCTCGGTGATCTCAAAATCTTCTTTCATGTACATTGTAAAGCATACCGCAAAACTTGCAAAAGCAAATAAAAATATGAACGAAATGCGGAATTTGGCTTTTTTCTTTTCTCGCTGAGTTATTTTCATCTGCGGAGATCATCCTTTCATTAATTATAAATATTATACAATATTATTTGCAAAAATGCAACCTGTACAGAGGCTTTTTCAATTATTTTAATACGTAAATGTTATTTTATTCCTATAAATTACTTGAAAGTTCGGTAAAATTGTGATATAATGACTTTATATAAATTTTTAGGAAGCGTAAGCTTCTTCAGAAACCGAGGTCGTCTTTAATATGCCTGTTATAAAACCCAAAAGCAGATCTCTTGATCCTGCTGCAACTATAGTTCTGAGCTTTGCCGCAATTATAGCCGTTGGTGCAGTTTTGCTGATAATGCCGTTTTCCTCTGCGGACGGAAGCTTTACAAACCCGCTTACAGCTGTTTTTACGGCTACCTCCGCTACCTGCGTTACCGGACTTGTTCTTGTGGACACGGGGACTTACTGGAGCGTTTTCGGACAGATAGTTATCCTGCTTATGATACAGATAGGAGGTTTGGGATTTGTTACGCTGGTTTCCTTTTTTAACTTTCTGATAGGCAAAAAAATGGAGCTTCGGTCAATTCAGGTAGCTTCCGAGTCTGTGAACACTTCGGGATTTTCGGACGTTAAGCTTTTGGTAAGATATGTTATCGGTATATCCGTGATTTGCGAGCTTATAGGAGCGGCTCTGCTTGCTACGGTGTTTGTTCCAGAGTACGGTTTGTACGGAGCTTATATTTCTGTATTTGTGGCGGTATCAGCGTTCTGCAACGCGGGATTCGACATTATCGGCGCGGTGGACGCGCCGTATTGCAGTCTTACTTCTTTTTCGGATAACCCGGTGGTCATGACGGTCGTGCCGCTGCTTATTGTAGCGGGCGGACTGGGCTTTTTTGTTTGGATGGACATAATAGGTTTCCGCAAAAAAAAGCGGCTTAGCTTGCAGTCAAAGATCGTGCTTATTTTTACGCTTATACTTATTGCCGTTGGAACTCTTTTGACGCTTGTCACGGAATGGGGGAATCCGCTTACTCTCGGGGGAATGGGTTTCGGCGGAAAGCTTGTAAATAGCTTTTTTCACTCGGTGTCTCTCAGGACAGCGGGCTTCAACACGGTTGACGTTTCGTCCATGTATTCGATAACAAAGCTTGCTTCGATTTTCCTTATGTTTATAGGCGTTGCTCCTGGTTCGACAGGCGGAGGAATCAAGATCACAACATTTGCTATTATTATCATGACAGTCGTAAGCGTTGTCAAAAACAAAGAGGATACGGTCATTATGAACCGTAAGATCGATAAGGAATCGGTGTACAAGTCACTTGCGATAATAATTTTGGCTGCGCTTGCAACAAGCGCTTCGGGTATAGTACTGTTTTATTCAAATCCCGGTGCTGACATACAGGGGATCGACGCGGCGTTTGAGGCCGTATCGGCAATATCCACCTGTGGGATAAGCGTTGGTGTCTCTGCGGCAAGCGGAGTGCTCTCGCGTATAATTCTTTGCCTGACAATGTTTATAGGCCGTGTGGGACCTGTTTCATTTGCTATCTCTCTGTCGGTTAAAAAGGATTACCGAAGCAAAAACGAGGTCTTTCCCGATGGAAAGATGATGGTCGGTTAAACAAGTTATTGAAAGGATATTATATGCATAAATTGCCTGAATACAGTTTTGAAAAGCTTCGGAACGAGGTGGAGATATGCGTTTCCGACGAGCATAAATTCGGTACAGACGCATTTTTGCTTGCGGATTTTGCTGCTCCCAGACATAAAGACATGGTATGCGATCTGGGGACGGGCTGCGGTATAATACCGCTTCTTATGCAGATAAGTTTTGCGCCGAAAATAATTTATTGCGTTGACATACAAAAACAAGCGATAGAACAGCTTAATATTTCTGTGGAAAGAAATAAGCTGGAAAATATTGTACCCGTCTGTGCTGATTTAAAGATTCTTTGGCAGGGCGCACCAATCGGACAGCTTGACGTTGTTACCTGCAATCCGCCCTACAAGTCGGACGGCGCGGGTCTGCAAAGTCTTTCGGAAGCGCAGCGTATTGCGCGGCATGAGATACTCTGCAATATCAGCGATGTGTGCAGAGCGGCAGAAAGATTGCTGAAATTCGGCGGCAGATTTTGCATATGCAACCGTCCCGAACGGCTTGCGGACGTTGTTTCCGCTATGAAAGACAACAATATTGAGCCGAAAAGCCTGCGGTTCGTAAGCAAGACTCCGGCCGACCCGCCGTGGCTTTTTCTTATCGAGGGGAAAAAAGGCGGAAAACCGTTTATGAAAGTGCTGCCACAGCTTTATATTAACGGCAGCGAGGGCTTTTCCGAGGAGCTGCTGCAAATTTACGGCGGCGGGAAAACAAATGATTACCAAAGAGAAAAGGAGTGATCTCATGGCTGAAAATTTTGGACAGCTTTATATTGTAGGTACTCCTATAGGCAATCTGGGGGATATTACCTACCGTGCGGTGGAGACTCTTAAAGCCGTGGATTTTATTTGCGCTGAGGATACGAGAGTTACTGTAAAGCTTCTGAACCATTACGGGATAAAAAAGCCTATGATAAGCTATCATGAACACTCGGAGCGGCACGTTTCCGACAGGATAATGAGTAAGATCATGTCGGGTGAAAGCTGCGCTGTGGTCTCTGACGCAGGTATGCCATGCATTTCCGATCCCGGGGAGGATTTGATAAGGCTCTGTATTGAAAACGATGTGCCGGTCGAGGTTGTTCCGGGACCTACGGCAATGGCTTCGGCGGCGGCTCTAAGCGGTTTGCCTGTATCAAGATTCACATTTGAGGGATTCCTTGCAGTAGCTAAAAAGCAGCGCTATGCTCACCTTGAAGGAGTTGCAAAAGAGACTCGTACGCTTATATTTTACGAAGCTCCGCACAAGCTTCTTAACACTCTTACGGATATGCTGAAATATCTTGGCGACAGGCGTATTTCCATATGTCACGAGCTTACGAAAGTTCATGAAGATGTTTTCAGGACAACTCTTTCCGAGTCGGTTGAGTACTATTCCGATAAAACTCCTAAAGGCGAATTTGTTCTTGTTGTTGAGGGCTATGACTTTAAGAAAGAGCTTTCGGAAATAACTCTTGACGATGCGGTAAACGAAGCTAAACGGCTTATAGAAAGCGGAATGAAAGCTGTGGACGCTTGCAAGGAAGCGGCTAAAACAACGGGTTTTAAAAAAAGCGAGATATACTCAGGTATACAGGAAAGACAGGAAGTCAAGCAATGACAGTACACATGGGAACGGGATTTGCGGCGGTGCTTTCGCGCGATATCCCGGCTCTCGTGGAAGCGCGTGAAGCCGTTATAAACATTATTGAGGTTTTGGAAAGCTTTCAAGAAAAGGCATTGCGACTATGCTTGTGCAGGAGGTACTGAGGCTTGAAAAGGACAAGGGTACTTATCAGGTAAGGGCGTACTGGCGGACATAGGCAACGCCGCTCCCCGCGGCTTGTGGAGAAGAAACAAGTTAGGTATTTACTTAGTGAAAATGCCCGACAGTTCAATATCGGGTTTATTGCGTATGATCTATAAATTTTTTTGTGAATTTTTTCCGTTTCCTCTTTACATATGGCTGAAATTGGTGTAAAATAAATTAGATACTATATTGTCATGTGAAAGGACGGTCGGTGGTTATGTCCGAAAATATTGCACAGCCAAAATACAAACGGGTTCTTCTTAAACTAAGCGGAGAGGCTCTCGCGGGTGAAAAGAAGATCGGTCTGGATTATTCCATTATTACTAAAATATGCGAAAGCATTAAAAAGTGCGCTGATATCGGTGTTCAGATCGGTATAGTTGTGGGCGGCGGAAACTTCTGGAGGGGACGTTCCAGCGGCGCTATGGACAGAACGCGCGCAGATCATATAGGAATGCTTGCTACCACTATGAACGCTCTTGCCGTTGCTGACGTTCTTGAATCCCTCGGCGTGGACGTAAGAGTTCAGACAGCTATTGCAATGCATCAGGTTGCCGAGCCGTACATCAGAAACAAGGCTGTCAGACATATGGAAAAGGGCAGGGTAGTAATTTTCGGATGCGGTACGGGAAATCCGTTCTTTTCCACGGACACGGCTTCAACGCTCAGGGCTGCTGAGATCGAAGCGGATATTGTTTTAAAGGCCACTATGGTCGACGGTGTTTACGACAAAGACCCTAATAAATACGACGACGCGGTAAAATTTGACGAGCTCAGCTTCAACGATATTCTGGTAAGAAATCTTGCGGTCATGGACAGCACGGCAGCCTCCATGTGCAAGGATAACAATATTCCCATTCTGGTGTTTAATCTTAAACGTCCTGATAACATTTATGACGCGTGCATTGGCAAGAGTGTAGGTACTCTTGTAATTGACCGTTAAAGCCAATTAATGCTGATACCGTTTTCGACAGGGACGTGTCACGCGTAAAACATTACTGTCGGGAATTTAAGAAAAGGAGAATTTTTATGAACGAACAGATCAAAAACGCTGAAGGCAAAATGGAGAAATGCCTCAAAAGCCTTGAACACGAATTTTCTACAATAAGGGCGGGACGCGCTAATCCTGCTGTTCTGGATAAGGTGCTTGTGGACTATTACGGAACACCGACTCCCGTTCAGCAGATGGCGGCTATTTCGGTAGTTGAGGCAAGAAATCTTCTTATTCAGCCTTGGGATGTTTCCCAGCTCAAGGCTATAGAAAAAGCTATTATAAATTCCGATATAGGAATTACACCTACCAACGACGGCAAGGCGCTCAGACTGGCTTTTCCTCAGCCTACTGAGGATCGCCGCAAGGAGCTTGTTAAGCAGGTAAAGAAGTTCGGCGAGGAAGCCAAGGTTACTCTCAGAAACGTAAGACGTGATACTCTTGAAAAATTCAAGACAATGAAAAAGAACGGCGAGATTACCGAAGATGATATGAAGGGTCTTGAAAAGGATATGCAAAAGCTTACCGACAAGTTCTGTGACAATGTTGATTCTGCTGTTTCCGATAAAGAAAAAGAGATCATGTCTATTTGACGTTGCCGATAGGAGAACGTATTGAGTACTGTTGATAAGGATAAGCTGCCCGTCCATATAGGTTTTATTATGGACGGAAACGGCAGATGGGCGCAGAAGCGGGGGCTGCCGAGAAAATTCGGACACCGCGAGGGAGCTTTGACGTTCAGGAAAATAGCGCGCTGCTGCAAGAAAATAGGCATAAGGTATGCTACATTTTATGCGTTTTCCACAGAAAACTGGAGCAGACCAAAGGACGAGATAGACGAGCTTATGAAGCTTTTCGGCGAATATATTGACGAGGTCAGCGATTACGCCGATGAGAACACGCGTCTGATCTTCCTGGGGGATAAGTCCGCTTTCGGCAAGGAAATGGCGGACAAAATGACCGAACTTGAAAGAGCGTCCCGTGATTTTAACGATATGACGATCTTGCTTGCGATGAACTACGGCGGACGCGACGATATAGTTCATGCGGCAAGGCGGATAGCCTCTATGGTCGAAAACAAGGAGATAAAGCATTCCGATGTTGACGAGTCGCTTATTTCCGGACTTCTCTATACGGGAGGGATTCCCGACGCAGACCTGATAATACGTCCCAGCGGCGAAAAAAGGCTGTCAAACTTTCTGATATGGCAGTCCGCCTATGCAGAATTCTACTTTACAGACGTTTTGTGGCCTGATTTTTCCCCCAAAGAGCTGAATAAGGCTATTGAGGATTTTGTATCAAGAAAAAGGCGCTTCGGCGGGGTGTGACGTTTTGCCTGTATGATATCTCATACATAAGTCATAAAAGCAAATTTTACGGAAAAGGATGATAGTAACAATGGGTACCCGGATTATTACAGCAGTGATCGGAATAGCTATAGCGATAGGCGTGCTGTTTTTGTCGGCTACCCCTGTTTTTAATCTCACAGTTTCGGCAATTGCTGTTATTATGCTGTATGAACTTCTGACCGCCTGCGACTGTATCAAGCATAAATTTCACAGTATCGTGTGCGTTATTTTTGCTGCAGTTATGCCGTTCCTTGCGGAATTTGAGGGCATGGAAATGAAGTATATTGTTTCCACGTCATGTATTTTTCTCGTGTTTGTTGGGTATATCGCGGAGCACAAGACCATATCCTTTGAAAAGATATGCTGTATGCTGGCGGTAACGCTTCTTTCCACGCTGTCCATGTGCTGTATTGTTTCCCTTAAAAATCTTGACGCAACGCACGGAGTCTGCTATGTTATTTTGTGCCTTGCGGGAGCATGGCTGGGCGATTCCGGCGCATATTTTGTCGGTACATTTTTAGGAAAACACAAGCTTTGTCCTGAAATATCCCCTAAAAAGACAGTTGAGGGGGCTATAGGCGGCGTTTTAACTGTTGGGTTGGTTTTTGCGGTTTATGCTTTTCTGTACCGCTTGGTTATGGGGCATTTCGGCGTGTCCTTTGAGGTAAATTACTTGTGGCTTGTGCTTATGGGAATTGTATGCGGCGTTCTCGGAATAGTGGGAGACCTGTCCGCTTCGCTGATAAAGCGTCAGTTTGGCATAAAGGATTTTGGAAACATAATGCCGGGTCACGGAGGGCTTATGGACAGATTTGACAGCGTACTTTTTGTTGCGCCGTTTATGATGTTTACGCTAAGCCACATTACTTTATTTAGTTAAAAATTAGGACGAAAATCGGGCGTACAAAACAATTTGTACGCCTGATATGTGTTTTGCTCCTAAAATTTGATAAAAGTGCAGATAAAAAATCTGCACAAAAACACATATATGCAAGTTTTTGTGCAGACTTTTTATATACTTTTTTATTAGTTTTCAGTATGAAAGGAATTTTTAAAGTGAAAACTATTACTCTGATCGGTTCAACCGGGTCTATAGGGAAACAGACATTAGACGTTTGCCGTAAGCATAATATTACTGTAAAGGCTTTGGCTGCACACAGCAGCACGGCTTTGCTTGAAAATCAGGCAAGAGAGTTTTCTGTGGAAAAAGTATGCGTTTACAGCGACGGACACTACCTTGAAATGCGCGAGCGTCTTGCTGATACTGGGATAAAAGTACTTTGCGGAATGGAAGGGCTGTGCGAAATCGCTTCGGACAAGACAGCCGATTTGTTTGTAAATTCTGTGGTCGGAATGGTTGGTTTGCTTCCTACTCTTACGGCAATAGAAAACGGCGTAGATGTGGCTCTTGCCAACAAGGAAACTCTTGTTGTAGGAGGTCATATCGTCATGTCCGAGGCGGAAAAAAACGGTGTGAATATCTATCCGATAGACAGCGAGCATTCTGCAATATTTCAATGCTTGCAGGGGAACGATAAAAAGCAGTTGAGCAAAATAATTCTTACTGCTTCGGGCGGACCGTTTTTCGGGTTGAAAAAGTATGAGCTCGAGGACGTTACCGTTGAACAGGCTTTAAATCACCCCAACTGGTCTATGGGAAACAAGATAACTATTGACTCCGCCACGCTTATGAACAAGGGGCTGGAATTTATTGAGGCAAAGTGGCTTTTTGGTGTAAGTCCTCGGAATATTGAGATAGTTGTGAACCGTGAAAGCGTTATTCATTCCGCAGTGGAATTCAAAGATCGTTCAGTGATCGCGCAGTTGGGCGTACCAGATATGAAAATACCAATTCAGTACGCGCTTCTGTATCCTGAAAGGGTTGAGTGCGATGTAAAGCCGCTGTCCTTTACCGATTACGGAACGCTCACTTTTTTCAAACCTGATTTTGAGACGTTTGACTGTCTCAGCGGCTGCATTGAGGCGATAAACCGCGGAGGAGCCTATCCCTGCGTTGTGAATGCCGTAAACGAGGAAGCGGTAGGGCTGTTTCTTAGCAGGGAGATTCCATTCCTTAAAATAGGTGAGCTTGTAAGGAAATCCCTTGACAGACTTCCCGAAATGCCATTTGATACCTATGAGGATATTAAAAGAGCCGAAATGGCTGCACGTAATTTTGTCTTTAACGAAATAAATTATTAAACGAGTAGGCGAGGTTTTATGAATACTTTTCTTTCAATTTTGATTGCCGCTGTGTTTTTTTGTCTGATAATAATTATCCACGAGCTGGGACACTTCACCGTTGCAAAACTTTGCGGCATAAGAGTGGACGAATTTGCAGTAGGCATGGGTCCTGTGATATTTAAGAAGCAGAAAGGTGATACCCTTTACACTATAAGATTGCTGCCTATAGGCGGCTTTTGTGCAATGGGCGAGGACGAGGAAAGGTGTACTCCTGATTCATTCCGTCAAAAGCCCGTGTGGGCAAGAATGGCTACTATTGCTGCGGGTGCGGTGATGAACCTTGTTCTCGGATTTATTCTTTCGTTGATCCTTCTCCTTGTGGAGGGCGGTGCGGTGTCTACGCAGATAGTTTGGTTTTCCGAGGACGCTGCCAGTTCAAGGTACGGTTTGCAGCTTGGTGACAAAATAACGGAGATAAACGGCGTGCATATCTTTTCGGTAAAGGACATTACTTATCAGCTTGGAAACGACGAGGACGGTGTTGTTGATTTTGTTGTAAAGAGGGACGGCAAAAATGTGGCGGTAAACGGAGTAAAATTTGCTGTGGAAGCTGATAAGGAAACGGGAAAAAATACTTTGATCTACGATTTCAAAGTTTTGAAAGAAAAGGTGACTCCCGCAAATATTATTCCGTACGGATTTAAAAATGCTGTGTACTACGGCAGGATAGTCCTTATGTCTTTGCGGGACATCATTGTCGGAAAGTACGGGCTGAATGATTTGCAGGGTCCCGTGGGAATAGTGACGGTCATCGGGGACGTTACCGAAAAAAGCGGTTTTGATTTCAGCTTTATTCTGGATATTGCCACTCTGGTGACGATAAATATCGGTATTTTCAATCTGCTTCCAATACCCGCTCTTGACGGCGGAAGACTGGTTTTCCTGCTGATAGAGGCAGTGCGCCGCAAGGCATTGAAGGCTGAGACCGAGGGTATGATACATTTTGTAGGATTTGCGGCTTTAATGCTGCTGATGATATTTGTTACTTTCAATGATGTAAAAAATATTTTTATAAAATAATCAGGGGCAGGAAAATGAGCAGCTTTACAAAAAAGTATACAGACGAGGAAATGAACGCCGCACTGGAGAAGCTCCTTATCGGAAGCGAACGCTTGGAAACGGCGGTGTACTGTCTTTTCAAGCCTACCGGATTTTTTGCGCGCAGCAGCGACATTATCACAGGCTATGCCGGCATAACCGATATGGGACGGCTTTTGTGCTGCAAGTATCACACTATCAACGATGAATCTGCTGCCTATAATATGGAAGATATTGTGCAGATAAAGATCAAGCCGGCGCTTCTGGGACAGAAAGTTGTTACCGTGGTTTTCGACGACGGCAAAAAGCGGACGGTGAAGTTTCAGTTTGCGCCTAAGGTTGCGGGTTCAAAGCTGCCAAATCAGGAGAAAAATGTCGTGAAAATGCTTGAAATACTTGAAGCAAAGCAAAGTAAATTGTAATTTTTCTGCGGAAAATTTTGGAGGAAAGTTTGTGAGAAAAGTTATTTTATATATTGCAATGAGTTTGGACGGTTATATTGCTGACATTAATGGTAATGTAGAATGGCTTGACGGATATGACAACGAGGACAGCTATTCCAAGTTTGTAAAGGATATTGACACGGTAATAATGGGAAATAAAACCTATAGGCAAATTGTAACGGAGCTTTCGCCAAATGAGTGGATATATAAGGATTTTACAAGCTATGTAATTACTCACGATATTGCCTGTCAATATGAAAATGTTGTTTTTTACAGCGGTTCGCCTTGTACTCTTATAAGAGATATAATTGAGAGTGAGGGTAAGAATATTTGGATATGCGGCGGAGCGGATATTGTCAGACAGCTTATGTCTGACGGACTTATTGACATATTTCATATTTCTATTATTCCTGTGATATTGGGAGGGGGAGTCCGGTTATTCGCAGATATTGACAAGAAAATAAAGCTTAAATTGCTGAAAGAAAAGGTTTGCAATGAAATTATAGAAATTATATATGAAAGGTTGAAATAAAATGCGTTCTGTACACGCTGTAAAGGTTGGAGACTGTACACTTGATGGCAATAAAATTTACATACAATCTATGCTTAACGTTCCCGCAAGTGATATTGAGGGAAGCGTTCGTCAAGCGGCGGAGCTTGAAAAAGCGGGCTGTGAAATAATTCGAGCGGCAATTCCCGATATGGCGGCGGTAAAGCTTATTCCAGCCATAAAAAGTGCTGTAAAAATACCTCTTGTGGCGGATATTCATTTCGACTACAGGCTTGCGCTGGAAAGTGTTTCCGCAGGTATAGACAAGATACGGATAAATCCTGGAAATATCGGGGATTTTGACAGGGTAAAGGCTGTTGCTGACGCTTGCGGGGCTAAAAATATTCCCATACGGATAGGGGTAAACTCCGGTTCGCTGGAAAAGGATATTCTGGCGAAATACGGTTCGCCTACGGCGGAGGCTCTTTGCGAAAGCGCGCTTCGCCATGCGGAGCTTCTGGAGCGGTGCGATTTTCATGATATTGTTATCTCCATAAAATCATCGGACGTTCCCACCATGATAAAGGGTTATCGGCTTCTTGCTGAGAATACCGATTACCCTCTTCATTTAGGCGTTACCGAGGCGGGTACAAAGCGCATGGGAATAATAAAATCAGCTGTGGGGATAGGTTCTCTCCTTGCGGACGGAATAGGTGAGACTATCCGTGTTTCTCTTACCGCAGATCCTGTTGAGGAACTTTACGCCGCAAGGGATATTCTTTCCGCAGTAGGAAAGGGCAGAGGGGTAAGACTTGTTTCCTGTCCCACTTGCGGACGTACAAAAATTGATCTTATTTCACTTGCTGAAAAAGTTGAAGAGGCGGTCAGGTACATTGACAAGGACATAACTGTGGCAGTAATGGGCTGCGTGGTGAACGGTCCCGGAGAAGCAAGAGAGGCAGACGTCGGAATAGCGGGGGGAGATGGCTGCGCAGTACTTTTCAGAAAGGGAGAGATAGTGCGCAAGATACCCGAAGATTTAATACTGACGGAGCTTTTAGAGGAAATAGAAAAACTTTAGGAATCGGTGAAAATTAATGCTTGTAAAGGAACTTTTTTCCGACTTTATTTCGGACATACCTAATTCTATCGGCAGGGGGGAAGCTCTAAAGCTTATCCATAATGAAAAAAAACGCGAGCTGATTGTATTTGCGTCCTACGAACAGGTGCAGAAATACGATTATGTAATTGATTTTGAAAAATCAATGAAAAATAATCTGGGTATTGGCGCATTTACGTTAAACTGCCGTTACAGTCCTGCGCTTTTTAGTGAAAAATGTATGCCGGATATTGTGTCGATGCTAAAACGCAGACTATATGTTGTCAACGGTCATCTCGACAGGGCGGACTATGTTTTCTGCGATAGCACGGTTACTGTAAATGTTAACGGCGCAGGCTACGGTACTCTGAAAAAAGCAGGAGCCGATACTGAGCTTGAAAAGCTTATAAGAGAAGTCTTTTCTGCAAATATCAAGGTCGTTCTGGCGGAAGGCAATTTTCAGCCTTCGGAAGACGATTACGCTAAAAGAATGGCTCAGGTCATTTCGGAAATGCCTGCTCCGATAGAAGTACCTCCGGAAGAACGGTATACGGACAGCAGGGAGGTTCAGTCAGTTCCAAAGGAGTCTGTTATTACAATTGATTTTAAAGACCTTCCTATCCTTAAAGAGGGCGCAAAGCTTATCAAGGGCAGAACTATAGATTCGCCTGTTATAAATATTTCCGATATCACGAGCAAGATGAACAATATTACCGTGTGGGGAGACGTTTTTGATTATTCTGAAAAGGATATACGCACCAAAAACGGTGAAAAGCGTGTGGTGTCTATAAGTATTACCGACTATACAAGCTCTATTTCAGTTAAAAGCTTTGAAAATAAAGAGGACGAAAATGTTCTTGCCGCATTTAAAAAGGGCGGTACTGTTCTGCTAAAGGGCAAAGCAGATTTTGACACATTCGACAATGAATTTGTGATAAAAGCCAACGACATTATGCAGGTCGGTAAAACGGAACGAAAGGATATTTCCGAAACCAAAAGAGTCGAGCTTCATCTGCATACCAATATGTCCGCCATGGACGCAATAACTCCAGCTTCAAAGCTGATAGAAAGGGCGTATTCATGGGGACACACCGCTATGGCTATCACAGACCACGGCGTTGCACAGGCTTTTCCGGAGGCCGCTTCGGCTGCTGCAAAGATACGCAAGAACGGCGGAGATTTCAAGGTCATTTACGGCTGCGAGGCTTACTCGGTAAACGACAGGACTAACGCAGTCAATGTGTTTAAGGACGTTTCTTTGAACGGCGAGGTAATTGTTTTCGATATTGAGACCACCGGCTTCAGCGCGCAGGGAGACAGAATAATTGAAATAGGCGCTGTAAGAGTAAAGGGTCTTGAAATTGAGGATACCTTTCAGACCTTTGTTGACCCGGGCAGGAAGATACCTGTCCGTATAACCGAGCTGACAAGCATTACCGATGACATGGTTAAAGGCGCGCCGTCTCAGGAGGAAGCCATCAAAAAATTTATAGAATTCTGCGGACAAGCTCCCGTGCTTATTGCACATAACGCAAGCTTTGACTGTTCCTTTATAAATGCGGGCTGCGAGAGATACGGCATAGATTTCAGCTTTTCCACTATTGATACTGTTAAGATGAGCAGGAGTATGCTCCCTCACCTTAAAAAACACAAGCTTGACTTTGTCGCCAAAGAGCTTGGTCTGGGAGATTTCAACCACCACCGTGCGGACGACGATGCAAAAATTCTGGCGAGAATTTACATTATTCTTATCGGCAGACTTATTGAGGAGCATAAAATATCCAATATCAGCGAAATAAACAAGTGCGTACTAAATGTTGACCCGCGGTCGCTCAGGTCGTATCATCAGATCATTCTTGTAAAAAACGCGATAGGCCTGAAAAATCTCTACAAGCTTATCTCTTATGGAAACATCAAATACTTTAAGCGTAATCCCCGTATACCGATATCTGAACTTATGGCTCACCGCGACGGTCTTATTGTGGGCAGCGCCTGCGAGGCTGGAGAAGTGTTTTCAGCAGTAAAAGACGGTCACCCGTGGGAAAGCGTCAAGGAGACAGCTCGATTCTACGATTATTTGGAAATACAGCCTATTGAAAACAATTCGTTTCTTATACGAGACAGCGAGTACCCCAACATCACTTCCGAAGAGGATCTGCGGGAGCTTAACAGGAAGATTGTAAAGCTTGGTGAGGAACTTAATATTCCTGTAGTAGCGACCTGCGACGTTCATTTTATGGACAAGGCTGACGGTATTTTCCGAAAAATACTGACATATCAGAAGTTCAAGGATGCTGGAGATCAGGCTTCTTTATACTTCCGCACTACGGACGAAATGCTTGAGGAATTTTCCTATCTCGGAAAAGAAAAGGCTTACGAGGTGGTCGTTACCAATACAAACAAGATTGCGGACATGGTTAATCCAGATGTTGTGCCTATTCCTCCCGGAACGTTCACTCCCGAAATTCCAGGCGCGGAGGAAGATTTGGAACGTATTTCATGGGAACGGTGCAAGTCTATCTACGGAGATCCTGTTCCGGAACTTGTTGCGAAACGTCTTGACCGTGAGCTTACTTCTATAATCAAGCACGGCTTTGCTGTTCTCTATATGATCGCACAAAAGCTTGTTGCAAACTCCAATGAGCACGGCTACCAGGTAGGTTCCCGTGGTTCGGTAGGTTCGTCCTTTGTGGCTTCGATGGCTGGCATTTCCGAGGTAAATCCGCTTCCTCCCCATTATGTCTGTCCCAACTGTAAGCACAGCATTTTTATTACGGACGGTTCGGTTGGTTCGGGATATGATCTTCCGCCTAAAAACTGTGAGAAATGCGGTACACCCTATAACCGCGACGGACACGATATTCCATTTGAAACGTTTCTGGGATTTGACGGAGACAAGGCTCCCGATATTGACCTTAACTTTTCGGGTGAATATCAGACCTTTGCTCACAAATACACCGAGGAGCTGTTCGGCAAGGACAACGTTTTCAAGGCGGGAACTATTGGTACGGTTGCGGATAAGACAGCTTACGGCTATGTTAAGCACTACCTTGACGAGCGGGGAGAAATTGCTTCCAAGGCGGAGATAAACCGTCTTACTATCGGCTGCACTGGCGTTAAGCGTACTACCGGGCAGCACCCGGGAGGAATGGTAGTCGTTCCCTCAAAGTTTGAGGTTTATGACTTTACTCCCGTTCAGCACCCCGCCGAAGATCCTAATTCTATTTTTACTACCACTCACTTTGACTTCCATTCGCTTCATGATACCATTCTGAAGCTTGACGAACTGGGACACGACGTTCCCACGCTTTACAAGCATCTTGAGGATATGACTGGAAGAAAAACCTTGGATATTTTTCCGGGTGACGAAAAGGTAATTAGTTTGTGTACGTCTACGGAGGCATTGGGCGTGAGACCCGAGGACATAGACTGCGAAACGGGAACGTTAGCTATTCCCGAAATGGGTACGCCCTTTGTGCGCGGAATGCTTATTGAAGCTAAGCCGAAGAATTTTTCCGACCTTTTGCAGATATCGGGACTATCACATGGTACCGATGTTTGGTTGGGTAATGCACAGGAGCTTATCAAGGAAAATATCTGCACAATTTCCGATGTTATCGGAACACGTGACAGCATTATGACATACCTCATTTACCACGGACTTGATCCCAAGCTGTCCTTTAAAATTATGGAGATAACCCGTAAAGGAAACGCACCCAAGCTTCTTACCGAGGAAATGAAGCAGGATATGCTTGCTCATAACGTTCCTCAGTGGTACATAGACAGCTGCTTGAAGATCAAATATATGTTCCCGAAGGCTCATGCGGCGGCGTATGTTACAGCGGCGATGAAGCTGGGGTGGTACAAGGTTTACGAGCCGCTGGCGTTTTATGCGACGATATTTACGGTTCGCGGAGAGGATTTTGACGCGGAGACTGCTGTACAGGGCAGGGAAGCAGTGAAATTTAAGATATCGGAGCTTCGCAATAAGGGTAACGAACGTACGGCCAAGGAATCGTCCACATATGATATGCTTATGATAGTGAACGAAATGATGGCACGCGGGTTTGAGTTCCTGCCTATTGATATATACAAGTCGGACGCGGAAAAATACAAGATAGAGGACGGAAAGCTGCGGCTGCCGTTCTGTTCGGCAAAGGGCGTCGGTGCAAACGCTGCAAAGGCAATTTACGAAGCTGTTCAAGAGGGAGATTTGCTTTCGATAGATGAGCTTCAGGAACGAAGCGGCGCGACAAAGTCTGTTATCGAAACTCTTGAAGGTATCGGCGCGCTTGAAGCTTTGCCTAAGTCAAATCAGATATCGCTGTTCTGAAAATTGTAAATATTTTCAGAATCTATTGACAGCTGCAAGATAATATGATATTATGATATCAAAGCACTAAATTACCACTTTACAAAGATAAAGGAGATAACGAATGAACAGATACGATCTTATCACTCCGGAGGGGACGAGCGATCTGCTTTTTGAGGACTGTGCAATGCGCCGCAGTTTGGAAGAAAAGCTTTCGGGAATTTTCAAATCAAAGGGCTATTGTGAGATAGTTACCCCAGGGCTTGAATTTTTTGATGTATTTAATCTTAATTCACGGTATTTTCCACAGGAAAGTATGTACAAGCTTTCTGACAATAAGGGACGGCTGCTGGTGGTTCGTCCCGACTCGACAATGCCTATTGCGCGTGTTGCAGCTACAAGGCTCAGGGACGCAAGACTTCCGCTAAGGCTTTATTACCGTCAGAATGTGTACCGCAACAAACCTGTAATGCGAGGCAGAAGCGATGAGATACATCAGATGGGAATAGAGCTTATCGGTTCGGATTCAAAAAGAGCCGACCTTGAAGTTATTTCGAGCGCGATAGAGGTGCTGGCTTCCTTTGAAAACGAGGATTTCCGCTTTGAGCTTGGGGATATCGGATTCTTCCGTGAGCTTGTAAATAAGCTTGACGCAGACACTGCCGCAAAGGAAGAAATACGCAGTCTCATTGAAGTAAAGAATTACCCCGCGCTGAACGACCTGCTTGACAGTATCGGAGACAACGAAATTACAAACGCTCTGAAACAGCTTCCAAGGCTTTTCGGCGGTGAGGAGGTCTTTGACAAAGCAGCGGAGCTTTACGACGATGAAAAAATAAGAGGAGTTATTTCAGAGCTCAGGGTCTTGTACAACAGTCTTATAGAGATGGGCTACGGCGGAAAGATAACTATTGATCTGGGTATCGTAAATAAGCTTGATTACTATACAGGAGTTGTTATGAAAGGCTATTTGCAGGGGTACGGAGACGCAGTACTTTCGGGAGGACGTTACAATAAGCTTCTGGCTGAATTTGGATATGATGTTCCGGCGACCGGCTTTGCGGTAAATGTGGACGCCGCGGCAAAGGTAATGAAGCAGTCCCATACCTACTCCGCACCGGTACCCGACGTTATAGTTTACGGCGCTGACAGCTTTGTAATGGAGGCTATAAAGTATGCGAACGGTCTTCGCGGAAATGGTCTTATTGTGGAAAATTCTGTTTTCGATTCTTACGGCAGGACTAAAGAGTACGCTGCCGAAAAGGGAATAGCAAAAGCTGTATGTGTTGGTAAAGAAATTTTAACAGAAAATATAATCGGGGAGGGCGGACAAAATGGATAATGAGAAAAGACCGTTGAGGATAGCTCTTACAAAGGGCAGACTTGAAAAGGATACAGTTGGACTTCTTGAAAAGATAGGATATGACTGCTCTGCTGTTCGCGATAAGGGAAGAAAGCTTATACTTCCTGTGGGAGACACGATAGAAGTGGTTCTTGCAAAGGCTGCGGACGTTATTACTTATGTTGAGCACGGCGTTTGCGATATGGGCGTTGTGGGCAAGGACACTATTATGGAAATGAGCGGCAAGTTTTTTGAGCTTGCGGACTTGGGTTTCGGCAGGTGCAAATTTGCTCTTGCAGGTAAAAAGGGCGTTGATTTTTATCAGGGCTACGGCGTAAAGACTATTGCTACAAAGTACCCCAACGTGTCCCGCACTTTTTTTGAGAAAAAGGGAATGGACGTTGATATTGTAAAAATTGAGGGCAGCGTAGAGCTTGCACCGCTTTTAAATTTATCTGACGCTATTGTTGATATTGTGGAGACAGGTACTACATTAAAAGAAAACGGTCTTGAGGTGTTTGAGACCATTGCTCCGATTTCCGCAAGGCTTATTGTAAATACGGTAAGTCTGAAGCTGAGACAGCGTGAAATAGAGTCCCTTATTAAACTAATTGAAGAAAATTTGTGAAAGGACGTTCTGAAATATGATAAGGAAGATCATTGCCGACGGTAAAAGTGAGATAGAGTTCCTCAAAGAAATTGAAAAGCGCAACGGCGAAACAGACAAAAAGGTGACGGAGATAGTTTCTGAAATAATCGAAAATGTAAAAGAGAACGGCGACAAGGCTGTTAAGGAGTATACCGAAAAATTTGACGGAAAGTTGCCAGAATATTATGAGGTGCCGCTGGACGTTATTCACGATGCTCTTGAGGAAGCGGACGAGGATTTTGTAAATGCGCTGCTTGACGCAATGGAAAATATTGCGGCATTCCACCACAGGCAAAAGGAGCAGGGCTTTATCGATCCTCACGACAACGGTGTTATTCTCGGTCAGAGAGTAAGAGGTCTGGAGAGGGTTGGACTTTATGTCCCCGGAGGAACGGCAGCTTATCCATCGTCGGTACTGATGAATGCGATTCCTGCAAAAATAGCTGGAGTAAAGGAAATAATAATGGTGACACCTCCGCTGAAAGACGGTACGCCCAACAAGGATATACTTGTTGCAGCTTCGGTATGCGGCGTTGACAGAGTATTTCTTGCAGGAGGCGCGCAGGCTGTGGCGGCTCTTGCCTACGGTACGGAGACCATTCCAAAGGTGGACAAGATTGTGGGTCCCGGAAATATTTTTGTAGCAACAGCTAAGAAACTTCTGTACGGCAAGGTAGACATTGACATGATAGCGGGGCCAAGCGAAATTTTGGTAGTTGCGGACGAGACGGCAGAACCGAAATATCTTGCGGCAGACCTTATGTCCCAGGCAGAGCATGACAAGCTTGCTTCGGCAATTCTCATTACCACAAGCGAGAAAATCGCCGATGAGACTATTGCCGAGCTTGACAGGCAGGTCAAGGAGCTTTCAAGATGTGAGATAATTGAAAAGTCCCTGTCGGATTACGGTGCGGTAATTGTTGCGGACTGTCTTGAATGCGCTATAGAGCTTGCCAATGAGCTTGCTCCCGAACATCTTGAATTGCAGGTGGAAAATCCCATGCAGTATATCGGTATGATAGACAACGCGGGTTCGGTATTTTTGGGCAAGTACGCTCCCGAGCCTTTGGGGGACTATTTTGCGGGTCCCAACCACGTCCTGCCCACAAGCGGTACGGCGCGGTTCTTCTCGCCCCTTTCGGTGAACAGCTTTACAAAGCGTTCCAGCTTTATTTACTATACCGAGCAGGCTTTGCTTGACGCGCGGGACGATATTGTCTGCATCGCGGAAAAAGAGGGGCTTACTGCTCACGCTAATGCAATAAAGGTTCGGTTCAAATAATTGACTACCTTATTGCATGAGCGGGTTTTCCCGCCAGCAATTAATAATCAAAGGAATTTGGCTTTTGGGAAATGTAAGATTATTATTAATTTTTGCCTCTTGCTTCTTGATTTCTTGAATTCTGTTAGGAAAGGAAATAAAAATGTACGAATTAAATTCAAAGCTTAAAAAGATAGAACCCTATGACCCGGTTGAGGGACACTATAAAATAAGGCTGGACGCGAACGAGTCCTACTTCAACATCAACGAAACGCTGGGCGATAAAATTGCCGAGGAAATAAAAAAGGTGGATATGAACCGTTACCCCGACCCTCTGGCTACACCTGCTGTAAAGGCGTTTGCGGATTTTTACGGAGTACCAGAAAAATTTGTTACGGCGGCAAACGGCTCTGACGAGCTTATAAGCATTATCACAAGCTGTTTTCTTGAAAAGGGAGACAAAATCCTAACGCTGTCTCCCGATTTTTCAATGTACGCTTTTTACGGCAGCCTGTATGAACTGAATGTTGAGTCCTTGCCTAAGGAAGCCTCATTGCAGATAAGCATACCTAAGGTGATCTCCTACTGCAATAATAACAAGATTAAGGCAGTTATTTTTTCCAATCCATGCAACCCTACGTCTCTCGGCGTTACTAAGCAGGACATAATCAAGCTTGTGAAAAACGTGTTTTGTCTTGTGATAGTTGACGAGGCGTATATGGATTTCTGGGATCAGAGCGTTTTGGACGAGATAGGCAATTACGATAATCTTATTATTCTGAAAACTTGCTCTAAGGCAATGGGTCTTGCGGGAATAAGAATGGGATTTGCAGTCGCGGGAGAAACAATTACGACAGCTCTCAGGAGCGTTAAATCTCCTTATAATACGGATACTATCTCGCAGATAATCTGTAAAGCTGTGCTTGATGAAAAGGATACTCTTGACAGGCTTTGCACAGAAATTGTTGAGAGCAGAAAGTTTTTGCAGGAACAGTTTCTTGCGCTTTCAAAAAAGTATGTAAAGCTTGAAAAGGTGTACGATTCGGTAACAAATTTTGTTTTTATCAAAACATCGCTGTCGCAGGAAATATATAAACGGCTTCTTGAAAAATCCATATCTATTAGATATATGGGAAGCTATATCCGCATTACGGCGGGAAGTCCCGAAGAAAATACTTCTGTTGTAAAAGCTTTGGACGAAATTCTCGGAGACATTGAAAGGGAGGATCAGATGTGAGAATTGCTGAAATTGCAAGAAAAACAAAGGAAACCGACATTTTTGTAAAACTTGACCTTGACGGTGTGAACTCTGATATTTCCACGGGAATAGGATTTTTCGATCATATGCTTACGGCATTTGCGGTACACGGCGGAATGGGTCTTACCGTAAAAGCGGTGGGCGATTTAAATGTGGACGGGCACCACACCGTTGAGGATGTTGGCATAGTTCTAGGCAAGGCATTTAGAGAAGCAATAGGCGATATGAAGGGAATTGCGCGCTACGGAACGGCGTTCATTCCTATGGACGAGGCTCTGGGCTTTGCAAGCGTAGACATAAGCGGCAGACCTTTTCTCGTTTTCAACGCGGAATTTTCCGACGATAAGGTAGGGGAATTTGACACTTGTCTTGCGGAGGAATTTTTCCGCGCATTTGCGTTTAACGCGGGTGTTACTCTGCATCTGAAATGCGAGTACGGCAAAAACGACCATCATATTGCAGAGGCTCTTTTCAAAGCTGCGGCGCACGCGCTGAAGACTGCAAAAACGGCGTCGGGTAACGAAATTCTTTCAACAAAGGGAGTGCTTTGATGATAGCGGTAATTGATTACGGCGCGGGGAATATTTTCAGCGTAAAAAATGCGCTGGATTTTCTTGGCTGTGAAAACAAGCTTACGAAGTCCGAAGAGGAAATAAAAAATTCTTACGGTATCATTCTTCCCGGCGTTGGGGCTTTTCCATGGGCAATGAAAATGCTGAATGAAAGCGGTCTTGTGGACATTATCAAGGACGAGGCTAAAAAGAAACCGTTCCTTGGCATATGTCTGGGTATGCAGCTTCTTTTTGAAAAAAGCTTTGAGTTTGAGGAATGTGCAGGTCTGGGGCTTATCGGCGGTTATGTTGACAAAATTCCCGACGAGGGACTTATTATCCCTCATATGGGTTGGAACAAGCTTGAGGTGCAGCATGAATGTCCCCTTTTTGAGGGGCTTTCCGATAATGAGTACGTTTATTTTGTACATTCCTACGAGGCATTTTGTAATGACGAAAATTTGTATGCTTACTGCGAGTACGGAGGAAAAGTTCCCGCTGTTGTTTCGGACGGCAAAACCGTTTTCGGAGCGCAGTTCCACCCCGAAAAAAGCGGTGAAACAGGTCTTAAAATGCTGAAAAATTTTGTGAAAATGACGGGAAAATGAGGGTGATATATGATAAATAAAATGGACTGTAAAGGACTTATATTGAGGATTTTTATACCGGCGTCTGCCTTATCTTTGGCATATTTATTTTGGGGTCACTTTTGCAAAATACCGTACATATTATTATTCTGTATATTGGGTACCGTCATTTTAGTTCCGATAGAATTGGGAATGATTTTATCCGCAAGCAAGAAGGAATACGGCGCATACTCGCTGAAAAGCGCATTTACAGGACAGGATAAATTTCCGCTTTGGAAAGCGTTATTAATTGCTTTTGTATGCTTTGGAATTGCAGGTTTGCTCTCAGCGTTTATTGCGCCTGCGGAAAATCAGATTTTTTCTTCGTTAAGAGCGTCATTGTTGGATAATTTACCTATAGGATTTGACTGGACAAATTATGAATACTTAAAAACTTTTTCAAAGCCGGTATTGATTTTAACTTGTATATACTACGGTATTTTTAATGTGTTGATCGGACCTATAACGGAAGAATTGTTTTTCAGAGGGTATTTAACATCTCATTATAAAAAACAAAATTTGTTTACTCCAATATTTATAGTGATATTATTTTCGCTGTATCATTTTTGGCTTCCTTTCAATAATGTGTTTCGTATTTTAGCTTTTGCGCCTGCTGCATATATGTCATATAAGGAAAAGAATTTGTATATAAGTATTTTTTTTCATTGCTTTTGCAATTTGTTTTCTGTAATTGGATTTGTTGTTGCAATATTAAATTAAAGTATTATTACATATGGTTATGCTATTGTTCAAATTGCAGACAAATCCGATAATGAATATGACCGAATCGTTGCGGGTTCTTGATATATTTGAAAAGGTTCTTGGTTTGATTTGTATTTATTTTATGATCCTTATCGTTAATAAAAATTCAAATTTATTTTTGCCCGCAAAGGACAGAGAAAAAATATTTTTTGCAATACCAGTTTGTTGTTTTGTCGTTTTATTTATGCTTTGGAAAATTTAGGATTGGAAAATAAATAACAAAAAAGCATTGAAACAGATTTAAAAATTTTGTTGAAATAGGGAGATTGAAAATGGGAACTAAAAATGTAATTGTTTTACCATATGACCCTAAATGGAAAAATGATTTTGAGAAAATAAAACAAGAGCTTGTAAATGCAATAGGCGACTTAATCGTATGTATTGAACATGTAGGCAGTACTTCTGTTGAGGGACTTTCTGCAAAGCCGATTATTGATATTGATGTTGTCATCAGTGATTATTCGGTCTTTGACAGTATAGTAAGCAAGTTGAGTACTATTGGATATTTTCATGTAGGCGACCTTGAAATAAAAGAAAGAGAAGTTTTCAAATACTCTGATAAGCCGCACTTACGGAAACATCATTTGTACGTATGTCCTCAAAATTCTAAGGAGTTGTTGCGTCATATCACATTCAGAGATTTCCTTAAAAATAATCCTGAAGCGGTAAAAAAATACGGTAAGGTCAAGGAAAATGCTGCAAAGCTTTTTCCTGACAATATGGACAAATATATTGAATATAAAACGCCGTGTGTTGAGGAATTGTATTCGTTGTGCGGTTTATCTTAAATATTCAAATTCTGATGTAGGTGAATTATTTGAAAAATAAGTTTAAAAATTAAATTTTTTGAGATTAAACTCTGGAGTATATGTTTGAAAATAAAAAATTTAATATTGAAGATGCACAATGTCTGTATGAAAATTATTTAGAGGAGAAACAATAAATATGATAAACAGGATTGAAATTGATGAATGAGGTATTTTTATGAATGGTGATTTGGGACTTTGCTACTACATAAAGGACGTTGTTGTCCGACCCGAATATCAGAAGCGGGGCATAGGCAGAACGCTTATAAATGAGCTTATGAAATTTATCCGCGAAAACGGCGTGAGCGGTACGGATATTTTTGTGGAGCTTTGCGCTATGCTGGATAAAATTCCGTTTTATGAGAAGCTTGGTTTTTCGGCAAATGAGGCGCAGAGGTTACGGCTTTTCTGCCGCGCGGAATAATTAACGGAGGTGCAGTTTTGGTCAATAAAATCAGTTTAAAGGACGAGGTAAATTCCGTCGGAGAATTGTTCCGGTACAAAAGAGTGGGAACGCTGAACAGTCATATGCTGAACGTTTTGCAGGCGCAGAACAGAGTTCTTGATTTCCATGTTCACGAAAATTCGGACGAGATGTTTTACTGTATCGAGGGCGAATTTGACATTGAATTTGAGGACGGATTAACGCATTTGCGGGAGGGAGATTTTATAATTATCCCAAAAGGCACAAAGCACCGTCCTGTATGCAAGGCTTTGGTGAAATGTCTGCTTATAGAGACAGAGGGTACTTTGAATAAAGAAAATACAGGAGGAACATACTTGAAATAAAAACGCAAAGGAGCATTATATTATGGAAAATCTTGAATTTATTAAAGATATTAACTCATACACAGTAATCGAAAAAATAGCAGAGGGCTATTCAGGAGATGAAAAGTACAAGCTTGAAAAAGACGGAAAATACTTTCTGCTGAGAGTAGGAGATAAGAAGAACTTGTCCGAAAAGAAAAAGGAGTATGAACGGCTCGAAGCATATGTCGATAAGGATATAAACACCCATAGACCCGTTGCATTCGCTACGTCGAACGACAAATTTTATTCTATTGTGTCGTGGGTCAACGGTACGCCGATAATGGATATTATCAAGAAAGACGTTTCAAAAAATTATTATCAGCTTGGCAATAAAGTCGGTATTGAGCTTCAGAAACTCCATTCATGCTGCCCAAGCAGTTCGACAGATTGGCAAGTGATTATTGAAAAAAAGGCGGCTTCATTTTTAGAGTATTATCATCGTGTGACTGATGAATTTGCTTGCAGTAAATATGCCGAGCAATATATTCTGGAGAATTTTGATTTAATGAAAAACAGACCGCAAGTGGTTCTGCACGGTGATTTTCATTGGAATAACTGTGTTGTGGACGAAGCGGGAAACGTCGGTATAATTGATTTTTCGGGAAACGATGTCGGCGACCCGTGGTATGATTTCGGAGGACTGCTGTGGGCGTTGGAATACAGCGAAAGCTTTTCAAACGGACAGATAGACGGATATTTCGGCACGCCGCCAAACGAGTTCTGGAAAGTTTATAAATTCTATGTTGCGCTATATGCTTTTGAACATTTGACATACGGTAACGTTACTAAGGAAGATACTGAATACCGCATTTTAAATGCGGGCAGAATGATAAATATTTTCGGAGAAAATTTTGAATTGGAACTTCCGATTTTCAGAAATAGATTATAAAATGAGAGGAGAAAAATTATGCTTGCAAAAAGAATTATACCATGTCTCGACGTTCGGGACGGCAAGGTGGTCAAGGGCGTGAATTTCGAGGGAATAAAGGAGGTCGGAGACCCTGTTGAGTGTGCTTATGAGTACAATCTACAGGGCGCGGATGAAATTGTTTTTTACGATATAACTGCTTCACACGAGGGCAGGGGAGTTATGCTGGACGTTGTCCGCGAGACCGCGAAAAAGGTTTTTGTACCCCTCACCGTGGGCGGCGGTATAAAGACTGTTGACGATATTCGGGACACGTTGCGTGCAGGTGCGGACAAGGTATCCGTCAATTCTCAGGCGGTGCAGAATCCGCAGCTTATCAAGGACGGTGCGGATATTTTCGGCAGTCAGTGCATATGCGTTGGTATCGACGCTAAAATGGTTTCCGATGGAAAGTGGACAGTCTACATCAACGGCGGAAGAATTGACATGAAGCTTGACCTTATTGAATGGGTGAAAAAAATTGAGCAGCTTGGCGCGGGGGAGATATGTCTCAATTCTATAGACACCGACGGAGTTCGGGAGGGCTTTGATGTTTCAATGCTGAAAGCTGTTTGCGGAGCAGTAAAAATTCCGGTAATAGCAAGCGGCGGCGCTGGAAAACTTTCCGATTTTGCGGACGCTTTTATCGAAACCGACTGCTCCGCGGCGCTTGCGGCTTCGCTGTTTCATTTCAAGGAGCTTACAGTGGGACAGGTTAAGGAGGACTGCCGAAGCAAGGGCATTCCCGTAAGATGTTAAATTTAAATCGGTACAATAAATAATGAGGAAATGTAAAAATGGACGGTAACTTATATAAATTCAAATCAAAAATTTATGCTGTTCCGCAAAAAGGCGGGGCATATGTTGAATTTCCTTACGATATACGAAAAGAATTTGGTAAGGGCAGAGTTAAGGTTCATGTGACGTTTGACGGTATTCCTTATGATGGGAGTATTGTGAATATGGGAGTAAAGAATCCTGACGGCAGCATTTGTTACATTATCGGAATGCTGAAATCTATTCGTAAACAGCTTGGCAAGTCCGAGGGTGACGAGGTCGATGTAACTGTTTGCGAAAGGTAGATAAGAAATGAAAATAAAAAATTACAGGTTTGGCTTTGATATTTGGGGACTTGCAATATTTTTAATAATAATGATACCGAATTTTATTTGGTTTGCCGTCCCAGCGCCCAATGATATTCTGCGTACAGAGTCAAAAACGGCAGTTATTGACACAATAGGTTCGGTATGTCAGGCGTTGTTTGCAGCGGCGCTGTGCCTTATTGTAAACAAAAATTGCGGCAAATTGCGTGTTACACCGAAAATAATTGCTTCAGCTTGTTGTATACTTATATATTTTTTAGGCTGGGGGCTTTATTATTTGGGTATTACCGCGCCGTTTGTAATAATTTCTCTTACCATGCCGCCGTGTCTTGCGTTCCTGTTTTTTGCTTTGGACAGAAAAAATTATATTGCAGTGATTTTTACAGCGGCTTTTACGGTGTGTCATTTTATTTACGGTACGGTGAATTTTATACTATAGCAGAGGTAAAAATGAGAAAGATAAAAGCGTTTGAACCGTGGGTATTTATATTTTTCGGAGTGTTTCATTTACATAGAATATGGGGACTTATCGACAGAAAAACATACGCGGATTTCTGGCTCGGAATTATGGAAAACAGGGGCGCATTTTATTATGCGTTTATGGGGATACTTGCAGGACTTTGCATATGCGGGATAGTAACATTCTTTAAAAATCTGCACAATAATTTTTGGTGGCGGTGGATCTATATTTTCTGCGGCGGGTATCTGCTGTTTGATCTGTTTGCGATTATTACGGGTCTGAAATTCTGGCGTGAGCTTATATTAAAAATGTTCGATATATCTTCTCCATATTGGAATTTGATTTGGGGTATGTTTATTGTAATCGGCGGAATTTCTTTAGTATTGGGGATATCGCTGCTGAGAAAATTACAAAAAAGCGAATAAAAAAAGTTATGTTTATAATTTAATCGGAGGTAAAGTATTGAAACATTTAATAAGACTTACAAATTACAAAAAAGAAGACATATACAATATTTTTTCAATTGCAGATGAACTTGCAGACGGCAGACATACCGATATTTTAAAGGGTAAAAGCGTTGTTATGTTTTTTCCTAATTCAAGTATCAGGACAAGAGTTACTTTTGAAAAGGGGATATATTTGCTTGGCGGATATCCGATATTGTTTCCTATGGAAACGTTGGATAAAAAAGAGGATTTAAAGGACGTGTGCGGCTATCTGAACAATTGGGCTGACGCTATAATTGTACGGCATAAAAATATCGAAGTTCTTGAAAAGCTTGCGGAATACTCTGCCGTCCCTGTTATAAACGCCATGACCGACGTAAATCACCCGTGCGAAATTTTATCCGATATGTACGCGCTTTCAAAAATCAGAGACGATTTTACAAAGGACAGGTATTTGTTCGTCGGCAAAAACGGAAATATCGGTCTTGCCTGGAAAGAAGCCGCAGAGGTTATGGGCTTTGAGTTGGAGCAATGCTGTGCAAACGGTTACGAAATTGACGGTTTGAAAGTACACTATAATATAAGCGAGGCGGTCAAGGGTAAGGACATTATATGCACTGATTCCCTGCCGCCCGATGTTATAGGAGATTTCGAGAACTGCCGCGTTACAAAGAAAATTATGGATACTGCAAACAGAGGAGCGGTATTAAACCCGTGTCCGCCTTTTTACAGAGGTGAAGAGGTGTCCGACGACGCTGTTGCTTCGGAATATTTTGTCGGGTACGGATTTAAAAAGCGTTTGCTTGAAGTTCAGCAGGCGGTAATAATTTATTTGCTGAGAAGCAAAAAATGAAAGAAAAGTTTTTACATATTGCAAAATATTTGGACGAAAAATTGAATGTTGTACCGTTACTGTTTGGCTCACTCGGACTGGAGCAGAGGCTTGGTACAGACCTTAACGCGGACGATATTGATGTGCTTATTCCGGAGATTTTTTTATATGACAGGTGGGGCAGCATTGTCCGTATAATGGAGGAAAACGGGTACGCGCTTTATGACGCGCACGAACACGCTTTTGAAAAAAACGGTGTCAGCATGGCGTTCGCTTCAATAGAAAGTTTGACTCCCTTTGCGGGTGTGGACATAAAAAATATACCGATAATTGAAGAAAACGGTGTTCGGTATCTTCTGCTTGATCTGTGGGATTATTTAAAGGTGTACACCGCGTCGCTGAAAGACGGTTACAGAAAAAACGTTAAAAATAAAAACGACCAACAAAAAATTGACCTGATAAATCAGGCGCTAAGCGAGGAGGACTAATATGGGCATGATAGAAGAAACGGACAAGCTTATGCTTGACTGGAATAAAATCAGCGGCATGGACAGGGAAAACAAGGTTATCCCTGTAGCTGTGCAGAATTTCGCAACAAAAGAGGTAATACTTATTGCCTATACTAACGAGGAAGCTTTTTTGGAAACCGTCCGGACGAAAAAGCTTGTGCTGTGGAGCACCTCGCGGAACAAGCTGTGGTTCAAGGGTGCAGAGTCGGGGAACACTTTTTCCGTTGTTAATATTTTTGTGAACTGCGAGCAAAATTCGCTGGTGTATAGTGTTACACCGGACAAAGGAAACATATGCCATACAAGTTTTAACGGAGTACCCAATAATTGCTACTACCGCGAGCTTGATATGAATACAATGAAATTAATTAATCTAAATGAAAAAGGAGAATAAAAAATGACAGTCTATCATGAAATTTTTGAGGTTATCAAAGCCCGCAAGGCAGCTTTTGACAGGGGAGAGGCTCCAGAAAAATCTTATACCTGCTACCTTTTTGAAAAGGGGGTTGACAAAATCTGCAAAAAAGTGGGCGAGGAGGCCGCCGAGACGATAATTGCCGCTAAAAACGGCGACAATGACGAGCTTATGAATGAAATAAACGATCTCATATACCATATAATGGTATTGGCGGTTGATAGGGGACTTGAATGGATTGACGTTGAAAAGGTGCTGGACGAGCGCAATGAGAAGATAGGAAACCTTAAAACCTTTCACCAGACAGACAAAAACACCTGATATTGTAACTTTTTACCCTGCCTGTGAATAGTATATATTGAAGTTTTAATACTTTAATTTTTTCATAGGAGGATTTATATGAGCGATAAAAACAACTGCTTCAAAGAAGCGGTTTGCATCGAAGTTCAGCGCGTTTTCGACAGCTGCTCGGACAGAGACTGTATTTACGAGCTTCCTGTCACGCTGACCGAAGACTCTCCGGAAATCACGGACGAAATGAACATAGTAAGAACTCGCTGCGTAGAGGTCGAAGCAACCTGTATTTCGGTTGATTCGGTTCCGTTCAAGTCGGGTTATTACTCGGTGGACATTACTTACAGATTCAAAATTACTGCCGAGGCTTTCAGTAAAACATTCTGCCAGCCTCAGTCGGGAACTATCCTCTGCGGTACAGCGCTGTGGAACAAGAGGGTGATTCTTTACGGCGGAGAGGGCAACTCCAAGGTATTTACCAGCGAGGACGATTTTATTACGCCCCTGCCTATCGAACCCTGCGACGGAAATTTCTGCGGAAGCGTGAGCAATTCGGGTATGCCCAAGGCGACTGTTCATGTTGTGGATCCTGTTGCTCTTGACGCTAAATTCGTCTGTGTTCCATGCGGAAACAAGTGTGTTTGTCCTCCGCCTCCACCACCCCCGCCCCATCCGGGAGGCCCCGGTCACGGACCCGGCTGCTGTCCTCCATGCGACCACAAACAGTTTGACAGAATACTTGCCGTATCTCTCGGTCTTTTTTCTATCATACAGCTTTCACGTCCCGTATCACTGATCGTGCCTGCGTATGATTACTGCATACCATGCAAGGACTGCTCAGGTCAGGTCGCTTCTTCTGAAGCTCCCTGCGACGTATTTGACAGGATCGATTTCCCCACGGAACAGTTTTTCCCTCAGCCAAGCGGCGTGAACCCCTACTGCTGCAGCTGCGGAAGCGACAACAGCGGTAATGACAGCAATGGCTGCGGCTGTTCAGATTCATAACCTTGTTTATAACCATAAAAATGAGTATCTGCTTTTTCAGCAGATACTCATTTTTTTACAATATTTTTAGATACAAACCTGTATTTTGAAAAGTCTTTGTTATGACCGTGTGCTATCTTTATTAGTTATGCAGATCAATAAAGTACTTCATGATAGACGGCCCTTTTTCAATATACAAACCTGTTTCGGCTGCGGTTTTTTCTGTAAATGCAGGCTTTCCGTCAGCATTTACACTTTTGGTGTAGATCATAAACGGCACTGCATCGTTTGTATGCGTTTTTAAAGAAAGCGGAGTGGGATGATCCGGAAGTATCATTATTTTAAAATCATCATACTTATTCAGCTCGGGAAGCATTGTACCGAGGATTTCTTTGTCGATAATTTCGATCGCCTTAACTTTGTTTTCTATTTCATGTCTGTGACCGCACTCATCTGGCGCCTCAACGTGTATATAAACAAAATCCTGACCGTTTTCAAGCTCCTTAAGAGCAGCTTCCGCTTTTCCTTTGAAATTTGTATCAATGTATCCCGTTGCACCGTCAACGTTAATAACGTTCATGCCGGCAAACTTTCCAATACCTTTAAGCAGATCTACAGCAGATATCATAGAACCCTTAAGGCCGTAGCATTTAAAAAACTGCTCCAAATTCGCTCTTACGCCTTCGCCCCAGAGCCAGATACAGTTTGCGGGACGCAGACCGCGTTCGATTCTTGCTTTATTAACCGGGTGATCTTTTAACAGCTCGTAGCTTTTTTTCATCATATCAAAAAGTTTTTTTGCGTTTGTATGATTGGGAATATAATCCGTAACCTTTCGTCCCGTGATATCGTGTGGAGGAGTGAGAGTACCTACATCAAGAGTGCCGCCGTGCCAAATAAGACAGTGACGGTAGCTTACTCCGCTGTAAAGCTTAAATTCATCATTGTCAAAATGTGAAGCAAGAAACCTTACAAGTTCTCCGGCCTCCTCAGTAGAAATATCATCAGCGCAGTAATCCACAAGAGTTCTGTCTTCAAAGTTCGGTTCGTCTGATACAGTTACGAGATTGCATCTGAAAGAAACGTCGTCAGGAAGCATATCTATTCCAATAGAACCGGCTTCAAGGGGAGACCGTCCTGTATAACATACGGCGGGGTCATAACCCAAAACGGAGAGGTTAGCAACATCTGAACCGGGCTTCATGCCGTCGGCAACAGTCTTGACAAGTCCTATTACAGAGTTTTCAGCAAGCATATCCATATTTGGAGTAACCGATTTGCTCATCGGAGTTTCCCCTCCGAGTTCCTCCAGAGGATAGTCAGCCATGCCATCGCAAAGCAAAACAACGTATTTCATAATAAGCACTTCTTTCTTTTAATTAATATAAGTATTTTTTGCATTGCCTGCAAAAGCGTTTTTGTACTCTTGAGCTATTTTCCTTCATTCACCTGATTTCTGTTTTTTGCGGACAGGACGTTTCATATCTGTCGTTTTCTTTGTTTTTTATGCTTCTTATTATATCATGTTATGCGTTTTTTGTCCACAACTTACAATATCCGAAAAGTTTTTCTGCACGACGGGAATTGAATAATGTTGTATGTGCTCTTTATCACGCGTTGAATCTGAAGCTCATGAAATCGAAGTCGCATCCGGGCAGAAAATCGAACTTAATATCGGCTTTTCCTGTTAGGCTATGTACGGTAAAGGTTTTTTCAACGTAATCTTCGCTTTTGGAAAATTCGAGTATCTCCTTTACCTCGCTGTTTTCGCCGATGATCCTCATATGTACCGAATCGTTGGCGTTGCGGGTCTTACCCTTAACGGTAATGCTTGTTATGCCGTTTGAGAAGTCGAATCCGTCGTAGTCGATGAAAACGTTGTTGCCGATGTGTTCAACTCCGTTTTCAGTTGAAGTAAAGCTGTCTCCGCGGATATTTGAGAAATCCGCCGCACATATTTCCGAATAGGATTCGTCACCGCCCTCAAAGAGGAATCCTCCGAAATAAATTCTTTTTTCTGAATCCTCAAATTCAAAGCACAGGTCTTTAACGCATTTTAACGGACGGTCAAGCTTAAAGCTGTTTGGAATGTAGGTCTGCCAGATAAAGTCTGCGCAGTAGGCAAAATCGCCGAGCTTTTCTGAGCCGTTCTCATGTGGCATTCCGCTCCAGACGGAGAATTTTACTTCGTCGTTGTTGTGCCAGTTGATAAGGGTCACGGAGAATCTGTCCGAACCGCCCCTGCCGAAATCTACATTGCGGAAGCCGACTATATTTCCGTATCCGCGCTCGATCTTGACTCCGCCCTCGGATACCTCGTCAAGCTGTGAGGGACTCATGTTATAGAGACTTCCCCTTACAAGACCTGCATATGGGTCTATTGCCACGCTGCCAAGTCCCTGAACGTCCATTTCCAGTTCGGATATTACCTCCGGGTCTGGCTTGCCGTTTCTGCAATAACAACGAAGCCTGAATTTTCCGTCTCCGAATACCTTTACATTTGCTTTGCAGTTGTTTTCTTTGGCAGTCTCAACAGTGGCAAGATTTGTAATAACTCCTGTTTCGGTAACGGCAGCCCACTCTACGCTATAGTCAGCGTTTTCGGGCAGAATTTTTGCTGTGACTTCAGTTTCAGTGAGCTGTCCGTCAAAATGCTGTGCGGTCGCTGAAAGCTCTATCTTTCTTACGGGTATCTCTTTCATTGTTCCAACAGGACAGTTTTCCTCAAATGCGTTTGCCGAACCGTCGGGAATCGCTGCGTCTTCTGCCGAAAGAGTTAGAGAAGCTTCGGGAAGTTCCGCAGAAGTAACTTTGACCGTAATTTCGCCTCCGTGATCCTTTCCTGCGATCATTGCAAGGAGCTTGCCGCCGAAAAGCTTTTTTGAGGTTGATTTGAACTCATCGTAATCGGTGCTGTCACCGCTGTCAAGACCTACCAAACGTCCAGCTCCGCTTACCTCGACTATTACACGGTTTCGTGCGTTTGCGACAAATATACCATCAAAGTCGTAAGCAGAGATGTCTAAAAAGATCATGTCATCGCCGTCGGCTTTCAGTACGGTCTTATCGGGCGTGAGACGTATTTCCGCAGTATCGCTGAAGGAGCACACGCTGTCCTCAGCGGTGATTTTACCGTCCTTGCCGTAGGAAACAGCTTTAAGCTCTCCCTTTTGATAAGGAAGCTGCCAGTCAGCGCTGTAGATACCCTCAACAGCCTTTTTGCCCAGTGATTTTCCGTTAAAGAACAGTTCGGCATAAGGCTGGTTTGTGTACACCATAACATCGATAATCTGACCATCGTTAAAATCCCAGTAAGGCATAAGGTGCAGCACGGTCTTGTTTGTCCAAGCAGCCTGATAAAGATAGTAGCTGTCCTTGCGGAAACCGGCGGTATCTATCTGACCGTAGTATGAATTTTTTGTGGAGTAGGGACTTGGTTCGCCCAGATAATCGCTGCCTGTCCAAATGAATTGTCCCGCGCAGAAAGGAGTGTCCCTGTCAGCAATAATTGAGGTCTGAGCGGTGCGTTCGGAAATTCCCGCGCGGCAGTTTTCCAGGCAGGAGCACTGCATATCATCGTGAGTTATGTATGCTGCAGACTTCGGGAAGTGGTACACGTTTCTGCTCTGTACTCTTGCGGCGGTCTCGCTGCCGTAGATAAACCATTCGGGGTGACGGCGGTGGTGATCCTCATAAAGCCTCTCGCCGTAGTTGTAGCCTACGGTCTCGATCTCCATGGCGCAGTTTTGGGCGCCCTCCCACTCAATATAGTTGGATCCTATAGTGGTATAGGCGTTGTGGTTAAAGTCATGTTTTCTGACTTCGGCGCAAAGCATTTTTGTTACCTCAACGCCCCTTGGGGACGAGTGCGTATCGTAAATTTCGTTGCCCACGCTCCACATTATGACCGAAGGGTGATTTCTGTCGCGGCGTACCCAGCTTGCCACGTCGCGGGTGTACCAGTCATCAAAAAAGCGTGCGTAGTCGTAATCGGTCTTTTTCAGTTCCCACATATCGAAAGCTTCACTGTCCACCAGTATTCCCATTTCGTCGCAAAGCTCCATGAGCTCAACAGCCGGAGGATTGTGTGACGTTCTGACAGCGTTTGCGCCCATTTCTTTCATGGCAGTAAGCTGCCGTTTCAGAGCAGTTTTGTTTACCGCCGCGCCAAGCGCGCCAAGATCATGGTGCAGACACACTCCGTTCAGTTTGATGTTTTTTCCGTTGAGCCAAAAACCGCTGTCCGCTCTGAACTCTATTGTTCTGAATCCTATTTTGCAGGATTGACTGTCCGTAACAATTCCGCCGTCGTAAAGCTTTGTTTCGAGGGTGTAAAGGTACGGCGAATCAGTATCCCAAAGGCGTGGATTTTCAGCAGTTACAGCTATTTCCTCATTGGGATTGCTTTTAGCGGTCAGCAGTACCTTTCCGTTTTCATCAGAAATAACGTATTCAACCGAATCCCCTCCGATGCTTTCGGCGGACAGCTTAATATTTCTGATATTGCTGTTTTGAACGTCCTGTTTTTCTGAGAAGTATACTCCGTCGGATATCAGGTATGCGCCTTTATGCTCCAGCAGATAAACATTGCGGAATATACCGGCGCCTGAATACCAGCGTGAGTTGGGAGAACGGTGGGATACCTTTACCACGATTTCATTTTCTCCCTCGTGAAGAAGTGCTGTAATGTTGAACTCGAAAGTAGAGTAGCCGTATTTCCATTCGCCTGCGGGTTTGCCGTTTACCCATACGGCAGTATCCATATATACACCCTCGAAGCGTACGATTCTTGCGGCGGCAGAACCGTTTACATTAAAGCTTTTTCTGTACCAGCCTGCGCTTGTTTCATACAGATCCTTTGTTTGGTGTATCAGCCAGTCATGGGGGATATCGACTCTTTTCCAGCTGTTTTCTTCCAGATTGTCCAATGAAAGTTCCACATCGGTTTTCTGGAACTCCCAATCGTTGTTAAATAGTTTTTTCATATTTTCAGCCTCCGGTTTAATTTTTGGTTTTTATCGGGAAGATCGTCCTTTACCTAAAATATCACAATAAATTGATATTAATTTTAACATAAATTATTGCATATGACAATACTTTTCGGAAAATTTTCTTCAGATAAAAGTAATTTAATCAATTATATTTTAAAGAAAGTCCATAATTTGTAATAGACAATATGCGTGGAGCCACGCCGCCTGAGCCGTCATTCTGCGTTAAACATGAATTTATTTTAATAAAATTGATTTGTGTGACTGTGGCAGGAAATATCTTGCTTGACAAAGAACGTTACGTGGTGTATAATTAATAAAAATATTTGGAAAAGAGGTATTTTTATGGAACTTAAAGGAACAAAAACCGAAGCGAATCTTCTTTCAGCTTTTGCTGGAGAAAGTCAGGCAAGAAACAAATATACATATTTTGCAAGCGTTGCCAAAAAAGAGGGATATGAGCAGATAGCAGAAATATTCCTTAAAACAGCCGACAACGAAAAGGAACACGCTAAAATGTGGTTTAAGGCTTTGAGCGGCATTGGAAATACAAAGGCTAATCTTGCTGCCGCTGCTGACGGAGAAAACTACGAGTGGACTGATATGTATGAAAGCTTTGCAAAGGACGCTGAGGAAGAGGGCTTTATCGAACTTGCGGAGAAATTCAGAGCAGTAGGTGCAATAGAAAAGGCTCATGAAGAGCGTTACCGCGCGCTGCTGAACAATATAGAGATGCAGCAGGTATTTGAAAAGGGCGAAATGAAAATGTGGGAGTGCAGGAACTGCGGTCATCTTGTCATGGGCAAAAAGGCTCCGGACGTATGTCCTGTATGCAATCACCCTCAGAGCTATTTTGAAGTAAGAAAAGAGAATTATTGATTTAGAATTAAATGTAAAACGTACCGAAGCTTTTGTTCCGGTACGTTTTACATTTATATCTGACCTTTTATTTTTCCTAACGTATTTTTTTCCAACCGTGATACCTGAGCCTGTGATATTCCTATCTCGTTTGCAACTTCCACTTGAGTTTTTCCAAGAAAAAATCTTAGGTACAGAATATTTTTTTCCCTGGGCTGGAGCAGGTTTATTGCTTCTTTAAGGGATATCTCGTCCAGCCAGTTGGAATCGTCGTTTTTGTCGCCAACTTGGTCAAGTACATAAAGCGTGTCCCCGGCGTCGGAGTATACCGGTTCATACAGCGATATCGGGTCTGTAATGCTTTCCAAAGCGAGAACAACATCCGACTGTTTTACTCCTATAAGCTCGGCAATCTCTTTTATCGTGGGTTCTTTTTGATTTTTATTTATAAGCTGTTCCTTTGCCTGCATGGCTTTGTACGCCAGATCGCGGAGAGAGCGGCTTACTCTTATGGGATTGTTGTCGCGCATATAGCGCCGTACTTCTCCGCATATCATAGGAACGGCATATGTGGAGAACCTCACGTCAAGGTCGGTATTAAAGTTGTCAATTGCTTTCATAAGCCCGATACAACCGACCTGAAACAGATCGTCGGCGTTTTCGCCCCGTCCTATAAACTTCTGGATAACACTCAGAACAAGGCGCAGATTTCCGTTTATCAGCTTTTGGCGGGCTTCCTTGCCCTCCGCGCCGCCTTTTTTGCACAGTTTAAGAAGCTCAAGCTTTTCCGATTCCTTTAAAACCGTAAGCTTGGACGTATCCACGCCGCTTATATCAACCTTATTGTAGTACATAATTTTAGCTCCTGACAATAATATTACTAAAATTATTGTCAGGAGCCGTTTTTAATATTCATTTTAGGACAATACAAAAACTGGAAATTATGAGATCACCTTTTCAAGTTCACGCCGAAGCTTTTTTATAATGCGCTTTTCCAGTCTTGATATGTATGATTGGGATATTCCTATGATGTCTGCTACTTCCTTCTGTGTTTTTTCTTTTCCGTCGGTAAGACCGAACCGCATTTTCATAATGCATTTTTCACGTTCGGGAAGCCGTTCAACCGCTTCAAGAAGTATTGATTTTTCCGCTTCATTTTCAATGTTGCCGTTTACAGTATCCTCATCCGTACCAAGAATATCGGACAGAAGCAGCTCGTTTCCGTCCCAGTCGATGTTGAGCGGTTCATCTATTGATATTTCGTTTTTGTACTGGCTGGACTTCCGCAGGAACATAAGTATCTCGTTTTCTATGCAGCGTGAAGCATAGGTTGCAAGCTTGATGTTTTTGCTGGGACAAAATGTTTTTACCGCCTTGATAAGTCCTATTGTGCCTATTGAGACAAGGTCTTCTATGCCTATTCCTGTGGATTCAAATTTTTTGGCAATATATACCACCAAGCGCAGATTATGCGTTATAAGGATACGGCGAGCATTTTCCTCATCAGTCTCGAGCATTAGGAAAACTTCCTCTTCCTGTGTTTTGGAAAGGGGGGCGGGGAGAGTTTCAGGACCGTTTATGTAAAAAATGTTTTTAACATTTTTTCTTAGCATTATTTTCTGCCAAATGAATTTGATTTTGTTGATAATTTTTGTACGGATATTCAATGTTGGTCATTCCTTTCAAAATTTTATCTGAGTATTTTAGGATTAAAAACGGCGTGTTCCATTTCCTTATCTGTAACGCCGATATAGACATCAATAGATTTAATAGCGCCGTTTTCTGTATTTTTAACAATAATTTCCGACGGTTTGAAAATAGGCAGCATACCCTCAGAATGAATCGTGGAAAACGGGATAAGTCTCCAGCCGCCGCCGGGAACTTCCGTATCGGGTTCGTTATCCTTTAAAAGCCCGAGTACGCTGCTTTTGCAGCAGACTATGACTGGCTTACCAGTAAATACGTCTGTGAGGTTATTGCAGGTATCGCCAACGGCATTGACCAATACCGTTTTTCCGTTTCTGGTTATTATCAGGTCATACGTTATATCCGCAGAGTTTTTGCCGTCCATATAGTAACGGACAAAACACACGGCAGCATATGAAACTATAGTTGAAATAACCAGCGTCAGCAGCGAAACATTCACATACAGCGTGGAATTATGCCAGAGCATATTTTTTCCGCCGGAAAGAACTGCCAGTCCGTATTCTATTCCCGCAAAGATAAAGCAGACAAAAAAGAATGTTACCCCTGTTTTGAAAAGCTCACCGGGAGATTTTCCTCCGCCGAACGATACTGTTATCATAAGTACTGCTGACAAGATACGTATAAGAAGCAGCAGAAATGAATTTATCGGAGGTAGCAGTATTATAAGTGAAAACAGACTGCCGACAATTGCTCCTATGATACACTTGCTGTTTCTTATCGGCGTATGGATAAGCCGTGCAGTAGTTTTAAGCAGAAAAAAGTTTGCGTAGATGTTTGTGATTATAAGTATATCAACATATATGTACATAAAAATACCATTCGATTCTTAAGTGGAAAATGTGTTTATCGGCTTGATTAAGGTTTGATTTTATTATACACCATGGAATTTCAAAAAACTGTCGATTATAGGACAACAATAAAAAAAGCGGCTTGTCGTTTGACAAACCGCTTAGATTATGATTTGATCATGAAAGAACCTTGATAAGATAACTGATAAGCTCTTTAATCTGAGGCTTTGAGAACTGACCGTCCGCGCCTACAGATTTTCCCTTTGCAATCATCTGTTCGTTTATAAGTGAGGAGAACAGCAGCACCGGTATCTGTGAAAGGGTCTTATCGTCCTTAATTAACTTTGTAAGTCTGTGACCGTCCATTTTGGGCATTTCAATGTCGCTTATAATGCAGGCAATGTGAGAAGTGATATCGTCATCCTTGTCCTTGAAACTCTGAACGTATTCCCACGCGTCCTGACCGTTGCTGAAAGACATGATATTGTGGAAACCGACCTTGGACAGCGAGTCAGTGATCATCTTGTTGAGGAACTTAGAGTCATCGGCAACAACAATATGTTTGTTTCCCGTCATGACCGTAGGTCTGTCGATCTTTTCAAGACCGTTAATGTCAAGACCAGCGTCACGGTTGAGCGTGGAAACAATTTTTTCAAAGTCCATGATAATGATGATCCTGTCGTTGATCTTTGCGACTCCCGTTGCAAGACCTATAGCCTCGTCGCTGCTTCCGCTGGTAACGGCCGGCGGGTCGGCAATATCCGCCCAGGATATTCTCTGTATGCCCTTTACGCTTGTAACATGAAAAGCAACATGCATACGGTTAAACTCGCATATAATGAAAATTTCCTTGCCGGAAGATGTATGCGGGACATGAACTACCTTATGTAAATCAATAACGGAAATAAGCTTGTCACGGGGAATAAATACGCCTTCGATCTCCTCAGGGGAATTGGGAACGGGCGTTACGTCCTCATTTATCATAATTTCCACAACTTTGGAAATATTAATACCGAAATTATTGTCACCCACTTGAAATTCAAGAAGTTCAAGCTCGTTGGTACCGCTTTCCAGCAAAATATTAGTGTTCATAGAAAAATCCCTCCCTAAGTTATAGTATAATTATACAACATTATTTATAAAAAATCAACCGTTAACAGAAAAAAAATAGAAATTCTTTAAAATTCTTCATTAAGCCGTTTTATCTGACGAATGTCCTCTCCGACAAATGGAATAATATGGTATACGCTAAAAAGTCGTGAAATAATTCTGTCATTGTAGTTTTTCTGCAGTTCAGGTACGGAAAGATTGCTGCTTATAATGGTAGGAAGTCCCAGATTAATGCGTGAGTTAACGATATTGTATATCACGGATTCATAAAAGTTTGTGCGGAACTCTGAGCCTAAATCATCAAGAATAAGCAGATCTGCGCCTATAAGTATCTGAAGCGTGTCCGTTTCGGGATTTTCGCTTCTTCCGAAGTGTTCCTTTTCAATTATTCTTAAGTAGTTTAACAGAGAGCCATAAGCGACAGTAAAGCCGCGTTTTATTACCTCTTTAGCTATTGATAGTGAAATATGGGTCTTGCCGATTCCTGTTTTTCCCAGCAGGAACAGGCTTGATGAATTTGTTGAAAACCGTTCGGCGTACTGCCTGCAAAACTCCAGATTTTCCGACATTCTTTTGAAGCAGTCGACTCCGGAATCCGATCTGCCCTCGTAATATGACAGAGAGAAATGCTCAAAGTCGCAGTCGGGCATATTGGCTTCAGAGTTGAGCTTTTCTACTGCAAAGCGGGTAAGCAGCCTTTCGAAGCAGGAGCAGCGTTGTCCCTCATAAAATCCTTTGTCGCAGCATTTGACGCAGCTGTAGCGCGGTTCGAGATAATCCGCAGGATATCCGTTTCGGGTAAGCAGGGAACGTATCATTTCCTGACCTTGAATGTTTCGGTTTTTGATCTTCTCAAAGTTTTCCTTAAAATCACCTTTGTTTTTCAGTATAAGCTTTGAAAGTTCAATACTTGTGCGTGAAAGCTCGTTGCTTATTTCCTTTATTTCCGGTATCTTCCGCTCGGCTTCCAAAGCTCTTTCTTCGGCTTCTCTTTCGGCACGAAACCTGTTTTGCTTGACCTCGTTTTCGGCTTTTTCATATATGTATTTGTCAAAGGACATATTGCGCTTCCTTTCGGTTTATTTTATCTTCGGTACTGTATTCAGTGCGTGTTCAACAAGAAGTTCGAGATTATAGGAGTGCTCGTCGTTTTGGGGCTGGCTTTGCTTTTTTGACAAAACGGCAGCAGAAGCTTCCGAAGAGCTTTTTCCGTACTTCTTTACATCCGCCGGAGTAAACATACCTTTGCTGTACCAGTCGTTCAGAATTGTGTTCATATATGAAAATTTTACCTTTCCAATATTGTCAACGGTTTTTTCATATGAATATAGTATAAGCTCAATATCAATACTTTTTGCCGACCATTCTTTGATAAATTTTTGTTCTGTCGGAGTAAGGGTACGGTTCAGCCCAAGCCGTGCAGAAACTTGTCCAGCAAGAGAATAATAATTTTGCATTCTGAGTATTTCGCGTTCAGCCTGTTCATGGGTAACAATACTGTTTTCATGCCATTGGGAGGCTATTTTCTCTATGAATCCGATGCTCGCTTTATTTTGGGACACGGCAAAATCCATTATCATAAGGAGCATATCCGGCGCTGTTCCGTAATAGTCGTGTATCCAAATAATGGTTCTTTGTTCTGTATAGGTAAGTACCTTTCCCAGAGTCGCTTCCGCAGCGCTGAAAAGGAATTTTATATCTTCCGAGCTTTCAAGCCTTTTGGAAATTTCTGAGGGAGATATCATTTTAGCGGCTTTTTCCCTCGCTCTCGGAGCTGATATCTCCTCGGCCGGTTCAGCTGGGGAGTCAGCTTTGGGTACAGCGGCTGTCTGCACAGCTGTTTTGTGATGTGCGGCGTTTTTGTCAAGTATGACCCCGACCTGCTGCCAGTATGATATAGCATCCTCGGCGTCCTCTTCGGTGATCCCAACGGCTTTTCCCATTTCTGCGAGAGTTTCCTCGGAGCTTTTGTTTTTCAGTATGTAAAGGAGCAGCTTCACGGCTTTGCCGCTTGCAAGCCTTAGGTAGTCTGCGGCAAGGTCGGGAACAGCAAATACTCCATCGGAACCGTTCCAGTTGATATTGTACTTCATGGGTATAGCAGTCTTCCTTTCGAGGTTTACTAAAGCGCTTTTAACGTCTGAAAAATATTATAGCATATTTTGAAAAAAAAATCACTATAAACTTGACCAAAATTTTTTTTCGTGATATTCTATAAATATAATGTGCTGAAAGGAGCAATTTTTACAAATGGAAGAAAAAGCAAACTTTTCTGCCGAAGAGGAGCAAGGCAGCGCAGGAACACCTCAAAAACGTTACACCAAACAGCAAAATATGCTTTATACCGTAATCTCCATAGTACTGTTCATAATTATCTATTTCGGCGGAGGAAAAGTATTGGAGCGGATAAACCGCCCGTACATGATATATTGCTATCCCGGAACAGTCTCGGAGGAAAAGCTGATAAAACTGTACGATATCTGCGGTATCTCGGAGGCGTGTGACATAGAATTTGAGGGAGCGCGTCTCAGAAAAGATGGGGGCTATGAAACTGCGGTGCTGTTTTCAGGAATAGGCGGCAAAGAAAGCTTTGCTGAAAACGTCATAGACTTTGAGTACGGAGACCTTGTCGAGGATATCCGCACGGAATTTTATCCTTACCCTGAAAATCCCACTCTTGCAGAGTATGCCTACGCCGCAAGATATGTGGACATAAACGATCCAAACAGGTATATTTCCGTTTTTGAGTACAACGGAGAGCTTTATGCCGAGTACACGCATATCGGAAAAATTTTGCCGTCAGATGTCAAAGCATTTTTTGCAGATGGAGAAAAAGTGTACTGAAAATGTTGCAATTTATTAAAGAAAGTGGTATAATGTTATTATATGGATTTTTTCGGAAAGGAAGAGCGGATTGCCGACGGATTATAAAGCTAAGGTCAAGGAAATAGTGTCGCGTAGGGATTCACCGTACCTTTGCTGTCTGCGGAATTTCGGCTGTCAGCAGAATGTCAGCGACGGAGAAAAGGTTCTCGGACTGCTGTGTGAAATGGGATACGGCATAACTGAGGATGTTTCGTCGGCTGACCTGGTGCTGTACAACACATGCGCAGTCAGAGAAAACGCGGAGCTGAAAATTTACGGTCTGCTTGGCGACCTTAAACATCTGAAGGAAAGCCGTCCAGAAATGATTATCGGCGTATGCGGCTGCATGGCTCAGCAGGAGCACGTTGTTGAAAAGCTGCGGAAGACATACAAACAAGTAGACCTAATCTTTGGTACATTTGCGGTAAACGAGCTTCCGAGACTGCTGTACGAAGTTCTTACCGAAGGCGGCACAAGGGTTGATATTACCGAATATGAGGTTGGTATCGCGGAAAATATCCGTCCTGTAAGAAGCTGCGGCTTTAAAGCTGGGGTACCGATAATGTATGGCTGCAATAATTTTTGTTCATACTGTATAGTGCCCTATGTGAGAGGACGCGAACGCAGCAGAAATCCCGAAGCGGTGCTTGACGAGATAAGAAAGCTTGTGGGAAGCGGCTGCAAGGAGATAATGCTTCTGGGACAGAACGTAAATTCATACGGAAAAACTTTGGACGTGCCTATCGGTTTCTCTGATCTTCTGCGCAGGATAAACGCTCTTGACGGGGATTTCAGGGTCAGGTTCATGTCTCCGCACCCAAAGGACGCTGACAGGGAGCTTATTGATACTATTATAGAATGCGATAAGATATGCAAGCATATGCACCTGCCTCTTCAATCGGGGAGCGACCGCATTTTAAAGGAAATGAACAGGCGCTACACCGCAGAAAAGTACATGGAGACCGTTTTGTACGCAAGAAGCAGGATACCTGATTTTTCGTTCAGTACGGATATAATTGTGGGTTTTCCGAACGAGACCGACGAGGATTTTGAGGAAACTTTGAAGATCGTCCGCGAGGTAAAGTATGACAATATTTTTTCGTTTATATACTCGAAACGGACGGGTACAAAAGCCGCGCTTATCGAAGACAGAATTTCAGATGAGGAAAAAAGCGTCCGTATGCGCAGGCTGCTGGAGCTTCAAAGGGATATCTCTTCGGAGCACTTCAAAAGATTTGAGGGAAGAACCCTTGACGTTCTTTTTGAGTCCGGTACAAAGACTGAAGGCCGGTATACCGGAAAAAGCGGAGAGTTCATTATTGTGGAGGCAAAGGCGGACAGTTCCGTTATCGGACATGTAAAAAAAGTAAGGATCACCAAAGCCTTTAACTGGGCGGTGCAGGGAGAAATCATTGACTGACAGGAAAGGAATGATATTATGTCAGTTTCCGGAATAAACAGTGCGGCAGCGTTGTACAAATACGTTTCACAAGGAGGAAGCGCAGGAGGAACGACTTTTGCGGAAGCTCTGAGCGCGGCTGAACAGTCCGCTAAATCGGACGAGGAGATACTTTGCGAGACTCTTGAGGAAATATACCGTAACAAGCAGCGGAAAGATTCTGAGGAGAAACAGGAGAAAAAGGACTTTTGGGAAGCACGTACGGAGCGTCAGAAGATTCTGGACGAATATTTTTCAAGAAAAGAGCTTCAGCGTAAAGCGTTTGAAAAGCTTGCTCTGAAAAGAAAGCAGGAAAGGGAATGTTTTTTTAACGGTGATGGCATTCTGTTTATCCATTCGGCGGCACAAGATGTCTTCGGCGGCATGGAATGAATCGACATAAACTGCAAACTATAATGAGAATAAAGGAGTTTTTTACAATGAACGTTATTGACAAGGCAAGAGAACTGGGAAAGATGATACAGGAAGACGAAAGATACGCCGCTTATGTAAAGGCTAAGGAGGCAAATGACGGAGATTCCGAGCTTCAGCAGATGATAAACGAGTTTCAGATGAAAAGGGTTGAGCTTAACGCAGAAATGGCTAAGGACGACCGCAGCGCTGAGAGGCTTACTGCTCTGGACAATGAGATAAAGTCTCTTTACGGAACGATCATGGGCAACAAGAATATGCTTGAATACAACGAAGCAAAGACCGCCATGGATGATCTTCTTACGCAGATAAACGTTATTATTACCTATTCCGCCAACGGAGAGGATCCAATGACCTGTCCCACAGAGGAGCCCGGAGGCTGCGGAGGAAGCTGTTCCACCTGCGGAGGCTGTCACTAAGCAAAATTTTATTGAGAGGAGACATTGACCTGCCGTTCGGTACGGCGGGTCAATCGTGGTAATTATGGCTGTGCAGATTGACTTTAACCGCCTTTCACCCATGATGAAACAGTATTTTTCCGTAAAAAACAAATACAAAGATCACATACTTTTTTTCAGACTGGGCGATTTTTATGAGATGTTTTTTGAGGATGCTATAATAGTTTCAAGAGAACTGGAGCTTACGCTTACCGGACGTGACTGCGGTTTGGATGAACGTGCTCCAATGTGCGGGATACCTTACCATGCCAGCGAGATGTACATAAAGCGTCTGATAGAACTTGGTCACAGAGTTGCGATCTGCGAGCAGCTTACAGATCCTAAGGATGTAAAAAACGGTATCGTTGAAAGAGACGTTATACGGATAGTCACTCCAGGAACACTAACTGAAAGCGCACTTCTTGACGAATCAAAAAACAACTATATCTGCGCAGCTTTTGCGGCAGCGAACGAGTGTTCAGTATGTTTTGCGGATATTTCCACGGGTGAGGTACACCTTTTCAAAAAAACAAGCAAGGACGTGCAGACGGAAATAATCAACGAGCTTTCGCGGTTCGATCCTGCCGAGGTGCTGTTTAACGACAGATTTCTCGACTATAAACAGGTTACGGATTTTATCAAAAGCAAAATGAACTGCTCTGTTCAGATGCTTGACGTCGAAAGCTTTGATGTCAATTCCAAAAAGGACGTTATTCTAAAGCAGTTCAGCGTCCCCGAACTCTGCGAGATAGGTCTGAGCGAGGAAAGTACCGAAGCGCAGTGCGTGTGCGGTCTTTTTGACTATATCAGCGATACTCAGAAAGCACTGGTGGGAAGATTTACCGAAATAAAGCGGTATAACGACAGCTACTTCATGGAACTTGACCTTACTGCCCGCCGTAATCTGGAGCTTACGGAAACCATGCGCAATAAGGAGAAAAAGGGGAGTTTGCTATGGGTACTTGATCATACCCAGACCTCCATGGGGAAGCGTCTGCTGAAAGCCTATATCGAGCAGCCGCTTATCAAGCCCGCTATAATTATCAACCGCCTCGACGCAGTGGAGCAGCTTTGCAGACAGTCGGTAATCAGGGAGGAGCTTTCCGACCAGCTTTCGGGAGTGTACGATATTGAGCGGCTTATGACAAGGGTCATGTACAAAACCGCAACTCCGCGTGACATTAAATCCTTGTCACTTACCGCGTTAAAAATGCCCGACATAAAAATGCTGCTGGAAAACTTTAACTGCCGCCTTTTGCGGGAGCTGAACCAGAATATACATACTCTCAATGAAATTTCAGGACTTATAGAAAATGCGATAAAGGACGAGCCTTCTGTAAACGCAAAAGAGGGCGGCGTTATAAAGGACGGCTTTAACGAGGAGCTTGACCGTCTGAGAAATATCATTAAAAACGGTGAGAACATCATCAAAGATATTGAACAGCGCGAAAGAGACCGTACAGAAATAAAAAATCTGAAAATAAGCTATAACCGTGTTTTCGGGTACTATATAGAAGTGACAAAATCCTACTATGACAAAATTCCGACTGAGTACATCAGAAAGCAGACTCTTGCCAACTGTGAGAGATTTATTACAGAAGAATTGAAAAAGACGGAAAACGAAATACTGGGCGCTAACGAAAAGGTTCTGTCGCTGGAATACGACATCTTCTGCGAAGTGCGGGATTTTGTCGCTACGCAGCTTGTAAAGGTTCAGGAGACCGCTTCGGCGATCGCTCAGCTTGACGTTTTATGCTCATTTGCCTATACGTCACTGAAAAATGAGTACACCAAACCGGATATCGCTATCGACGGTATAATCGACATCAAGGACGGAAGACATCCGGTTGTGGAACTTATGCTGACTGACGAGATGTATGTTCCGAACGACACCTATCTGGACACGGGAAACAGCCGTATGTCTATTATAACGGGTCCGAATATGTCCGGTAAATCAACCTATATGCGGCAGACCGCGCTTATCTGTCTTATGGCGCAGATAGGCTGCTTTGTTCCTGCCAGATACGCGAAAATTTCAATTGTGGACAAGATATTCACACGAGTGGGAGCCTCCGACGACCTTACGGCAGGGCAATCCACATTTATGGTGGAGATGAGCGAAGTCGCGGACATCCTCAAAAACGCCACGAAGCAGAGTCTTGTTATCCTTGACGAGGTGGGACGTGGCACGTCCACCTATGACGGAATAAGTATTGCAACGGCTGTTGCGGAGTACATCGCAAATTCCCGCATATTGGGCTGCAAAACCCTTTTTGCCACACATTACCATGAGCTTATAAAGCTTGAGGACGAGCTTGACGGAGTAAAGAATTACAGCGTTGCGGTCAAGAAGCGGGGAGACAATATCAAGTTCCTGAGAAAAATAGTTCCAGGCGGCGTTGACGACAGCTACGGAATAGATGTTGCTAAGCTTGCGGGACTTCCGAACAGGGTTCTGAACAGAGCGAAACAGCTTCTTGCGGAAATGGAGACGGAAAAATCCCTGCATGATCGTGAAAAGCCGCAGGATCAGATATCCTTTGTAGCTATCGGCAGCGAACGTATCATAGACAAGCTTCGCAAAACAAATGTTGACGAGCTTACAGACGAGGACGCTAAATATTTCCTTAAAGAGCTTTGCGGTATGCTTGATTGACGGATAAACCGGAGGGTAGAGGAAAAATTAATGTCTATGATATATAAAGCAAAACATAATGATTTGCAGGAAATACTGCAACTGCAATATCTTTATTATAGGTGTAAAAGCTATGGAACAAGGCTTTTGGCAGAAATAGAGCATTATTTTCCTCAAAAACGATATGAGCTATTTACAAGCACAAGGAGTAAAGATAATATTTGTTTATACCAAAACATGGGTTATAAAATATTTGATTCTAAAGCAGTTAATAATGAATTACAATTTGTGTATATGGAAAAATTATAAACTCTAATATGTTGAGGTGAAAAAATGCCTAAGGTACAGGTTTTAAGCAAGGAAACGGCGGAGCTTATCGCTGCGGGTGAGGTCATAGAACGTCCCGGTTCTATTGTCAAGGAACTGGTGGAAAATTCCATAGACAGCGGCGCAACAAGCATTACCGTTGAGATAAAGCGGGGCGGCATAAGCTACCTCCGTGTTACGGATAACGGCTGCGGTATCGACTATGAGGACGTGCCTACGGCTTTCCTCCGTCATGCCACGAGCAAAATACACGACAAGGACGATCTTAACAGCATTATGACTCTCGGTTTCCGCGGGGAGGCACTTGCTTCTATCTGCGCGGTGGCAAAGGTGGACGTGCTGACCAAAACCGCTGGTGACGAGTACGGCACCCATTACGCTATCGAGGGCGGCGAGGAAAAGGAGTACGACCGCACGGGTTGTCCTGATGGTACTACTATTATAATAAGAGACGTGTTTTTCAATGTTCCCGCACGCTTGAAATTTCTCAAAAAGGACGTTTCCGAGGGCAACGCTGTCGCTTCTATCATAGACAAGATAGCTTTGTCCCATCCGGAAATAGCGTTTAAATTTATCCGTGACAACAAGCAGGAGTTCATCACGGCAGGTGACGGGGAGCTTTACTCTTCGGTATATTCTGTCATGGGCAAGCAGTTTGCCGCTTCAATGATACCCGTGAACTATGAGCTTAACGGTATAAGAATAGACGGTTTCACGGTAAAGCCGCTCTTTGGCAGACCTAACCGTACTATGCAGCATTTTTTTATTAACGGAAGATATGTAAAGTCTCAGACCTGTACATATTCCCTTGAACACGCCTACCGCAACAGCATTATGGAGGGAAAGTTTCCGTCCTGTGTGCTGAGAATGACCATACCGCCGTCTATAATGGACGTAAACGTCCACCCTGCGAAGATCGAGGTTCGCTTTACCGATGAGAAAATTATTGCGGACAGCATTTATTTTGCTGTAAAAAACGCCATACTATTGGATACTGCTCCGGCGGAAATTACAGTAAAGCAGCCCAAAGCCGACTATAGAAAGCCGCTTCCCGAACAGCAGCCGGTGTATTCTCAGGACAGCTTTTCCGCCTCTGCAAATGCTCCGGTTGTCTGTGAGACTCGTCCTGTTTTCAGGGAGGAGATGCCGGTACAGAGCGTTGCTTTAAAACAGGTTGTGTCTCAGACGTATGTTCGGCATACTTCGTCATATCCTAAGGTTGAAAACATTGTGAACGTTCCTTACGATATTCCGCAGAAAACTGACGGAGAAGAACCGATCGAACAGCTAAAACCTGCGGAAAACGTGCAGTTCAAATATATTTCGGGAAATTCCTTTGAAAAGAAAAAAGAAGTTCCCAAAGAGCAGCCCAAGGAAATTTATTTCCGTGTGATAGGTGAAGCGTTCAAAAACTATATTATTGCCGAAGTGGAAAACGACCTTGTGTTTGTGGACAAGCACGCCGCTCACGAAAGAATTTTGTTTGAGAAGCTGAAATCGGGTCAGCAGAAGCTTGTGTGCCAGCTGCTGCTCCAGCCTGCGGACGTTCTGCTTGATTACGGAGAATTCAGCGCGCTCATACAGAACGCAGATTTTGTCCGCGAACTTGGCTTTGAGTTTGAGATATCAGGAGCTTCTGATGTTGAGGTAAAGGGCATACCAAGTATTCTTGACGGCTGCGATCCCAAAGACCTTATCATTGAGCTGGCGAAAAATATTTGCGAGAACAAAGCCAATCCTATGCCCGAGATACTTGATGATATGTATCACACTTTTGCCTGCAAGGCGGCAATAAAGGCTAACGATATTACGTCGCTGAGGGAACTTTCCGAGATAGTGAAAATTATTCTCACCGACGAACGTATACGGTACTGTCCACATGGCAGACCCGTAATGTTCAGGCTGACAAAGCGTGAAATGGAAAAGCAGTTTAAAAGAGTACTGTAGGAGGGGAGATATGTCCGATAAAAAAATACCCCTGCTTGTTGTATGCGGTCCCACCGCCTCGGGAAAAACGTCAGCCGGCGTTGCTCTCGCCAAGGAGTACAGGGGGGAAGTGGTTTCCGCCGATTCAATGCAGATTTATAAGGGTCTGGATATTGCAACGGCAAAGCCAACAAAAGAAGAAACGGATGGTATACCGCATCATCTTATAAATGTTGTTGATATTGGAGAAAGCTTCAGCGTCGCGGACTATACTGTTCTTGCGAAGCAAAAAATATCCGATATAGCCGAAAGGGGAAAGCTGCCGGTTTTAGTCGGAGGTACCGGTCTGTACATCAATTCTCTTATCGACAACGTTAATTTTGATACTGCCGAGACCGACGGCTCTGTACGCAGGCGGCTTGAGCAAGAGACTGCGGCACTGGGGAACGAAGCAATGCATGAAAGGCTGCGCGCAGTGGATCCGGAAACGGCTGATGCTGTTCCGAGCCAAAATATCGTTAGGATAATCCGTGCGCTGGAAATATACGAATTAACGGGGCTAAAGTTCGGCGATTACAAAAAAATGAACATGGGAAAGGATTCTCCCTACAATGCTTGCATGATAGGACTAAATTTCCGTGACCGCGGCAGACTTTACGAAAGGATAGACCGCAGGGTGACCCTTATGGCGGAGAACGGTATGGTAGAGGAATGTCAAAGAATTTACGACAACGAAAAGCTGGGTACTGTTTGTCAGGCAATAGGCTATAAAGAGCTTATTCCTTATTTTGAGAAAACTGCGGATTTGGAGAGCTGTCTTGACAAAATACGTCAAAGTTCGCGAAGATACGCCAAAAGACAGCTTACATGGTTTCGTCGTGATGAACGAATTAATTGGATTAATTTGGACGAAATTTATAATTTTGATGAATTTATTGAAATATGCAAAAAAATAGTAGCCAAATCAGAAATTTTATGTTATAATAATAATTGAGCATTTATATTTGCTCGGATGTAGTAAAAATGTTTATCCTGATGCTGCGTACTAGGTAGATATACTCTTTCCCGGGAAACGCATGAATCAGAAGGGATGGTAAAATGAACAAAAGCATGAACCTTCAGGACGTATTTCTCAATCAGTTAAGAAAAGACAGAATACAAGCCAACTTTATCCTTACGAACGGTTTCCAGTTTAAGGGGATAGTTAAGGGATTTGACAGCTATGTTGTGATACTTGAGTGTGACGGAAAACAGGAAATGGTGTTTAAACACGCTATTTCTACTATAGTTCCATCAAAACAGATATCAATTCTCGATTCAGAGCAGTAAGCTATGAACACTATCACAGTAAGGATACTGGTGTTCTTTTTATCGCTGTTTATTATGATAACGGTTTTCAGCCAGATAAGTATGCAGTTCAAGGACGATTATGTTACGGAAACGGCAGTTATCTATTCCTCTGCGGAAAAGGTCGCGTTTCAGGGCGTTTACGTCAGAAACGAAACTGTTATAAGCAGCAGAGCAAACGGAGTTATCAGTTATACTTGCCGCGACGGAAGCAAGGTCGCAAACGGCTCTGTTGTTGCTTATACCTATCAAAGCGAGAATGACATTCTTGTGAATCAGCAGATAAAAAAGCTGAAAGAGGAAGTCGAACTGCTTGAAAGTGCGCAGAATCCGGGAACGACGGCTGTTGTGGAGCCGGCATTTATTTCCGAACAGATAGACGAACAATATCAGACAATAGCTTTTCTTATAGCTGAAAACGACCTTGAATCGCTTGACGAAGAACGAAAAAAGCTTCAGACGCTTATGGACATATATCAGATCGTTATTAACGAGGAAACTGATTTTAACAGCGAGATTGACAATATTAATTCCAAAATTTCTGAACTTGAAAAAAGTCTCAGGGAACCATTGGGAACTGTCACAGCAGAAAATGCCGGCTATTTTATCGGTCATACTGACGGGTTTGAGAGCAAGCTTTCTCCTGATACAATTGACAGTATTACTGCCAAGGAAATAAAAGATATTGTAGCAGAGTCAAGAAAAGAAAACAACGGAAACGCAATCGGAAAAATAGTAGACGGATACGAATGGAAAATGGTCGGTATCGTTGATCCTAAGGTTACGGACTTCCGCGTCGGAAGCAGCGTTATGGTAAAATTTTCATCAACGCCCGACACAGTTACCGCTGTAATTGACAATTTATCCGAAACGGACGACCCAAATGAAAGCATAATCGTTCTTTCCTGCGATGAGTTGACTTATAACCTTGTTCAGCGCAGAGCGGAGCGTGTTGAGATTATTTTAAATGATTACAAAGGCATAAAAGTTCCGAGAAGTGCGATAAGGTTTGACAAGAACAACGAAAAGGGTGTTTACATACTTCTGGGGCAAAGAATTGCTTTTAAAAAGATAAATCCGATATATGAGTGCGACGAATATATCCTGTCTCAGATAACTTCGGACAGCAGCTATATCAGTGTTTACGACGACATTATAGTAGAGGGTGAGATATCCTCAGAACTTTATGTTGAAGAAACATCTGTTTCTGATGATGCATCTGAGAATGAGACAAGCCGCTCCGTGAAAAATACGGAGAAACCGGAGATGTTGGAAACCGGGTCTGAAAAAGACGGCGATGAAGATATCTGGCAGGAAGATTAATCCGCAGGGGGAGTGTTGGTATGGAGGATCGTGAAATTTCCGAAAATATCAAGCGGATACGCTATAATGTTGAAGAAGCTAAGATTAAGTACCGAAAATCCGGCGATACGGTCAGAATTATGGCGGTCACTAAAACAGTACCTTATGAACGCGTTAACGCTGCAGTAAACGAGGGTATAACGCTCCTCGGCGAAAACCGTGTTCAGGAGTACCTTGAAAAAAGGGACTTCTACGATCCGAAAGCCGAAGTTAATTTTATAGGGCATTTGCAATCCAATAAAGTCAAATATATTATAGACAGTGTGACGATGATACATTCGGTAGACAGCTTAAAGCTTGCTTCCGAGATAGACAGATATGCCGCAAAAGCGGAAAAATGCACGGACATTCTTATTGAGGTCAACATCGGCGCAGAGGAGTCCAAAAGCGGGATTTTGCCCGACAGGCTGGACGAGCTTCTTGGCGAGGTATCGGAACTAAAGAACGTTAGAGTAAAAGGCTTGATGTCCATTCCGCCGATTGGAAGGTCGGAGGAATCGTTTGAAAAGCTTCAGCGTTTATTTAATGATTTGAAATCGTCATGTTATAAAAACGCATATATGGATATCCTATCAATGGGGATGTCCTCCGATTACGTTTCAGCCGTCAGGTACGGTTCAAATATTGTAAGGATAGGTTCCGGTATTTTCGGTTCCAGAAAATAAAAAAAGAGAAGGAGAATAAAACAAATGAGTTTCATTGGTAACTTGAAAGAAATCCTTGGCATGGATACCGAGGACGATAACGAAAACGACCTTGACGCGTTTGATAATTTAAACGATAATTATGACGACGAGGTCAGCAAAAGAAACAAGGTAGTAAATATTCATGCCACGGCGCAGCTTCAGGTTATTCTTGTAAAGCCTGAGGTCTTTCAGGATACTAAACAGATCGCCGATCACCTGAATTCAAAAAAAACCGTTGTGCTTAATCTTGAGTCAACTACTCCCGACGTTACAAGGAGGATTATTGATTTCCTCGGCGGTGTTGCTTATGCCAACGGCGGTAATATCAAGCCGGTTGCAAACAATACTTTTATTATCACGCCCTATAACGTTGGCTTTGTTGGCGAAGATCTTGTAGGCGAACTTGAAAACAACGGGGTTTTCCTCTGATATATGAGCAAGCTTAACGAGTATTATTCAAGACTTTCCGATGAGGACAGGATACTGGTCTCTCACATCGCTGATATGATTAGTATTTGTGAAAAAAGCTATTGTCCGAAATTTTCCGTTTTTCTTGACGAACGGCAGACTGCTTTGGCACAGTCTGTTATTAACGAGCGCGGATTTGTACAGTACAGCTTTTATGGAGGATATGAAGGAGCTTCGAGAAAAGTTCTGGGAGTTTTTCCGGAATACTGCGAAGATGTTAAATTTCCTGTTTCCGCGCTTACTTTCAAGTACAGAGAAAATGACAGGCTTTCGCATAGGGATTTTCTTGGCGCGTTTATGTCGAGACAAATTAAAAGGGAAATGCTTGGCGATATTGTTGTGGGAAACGGACGTACGACAGCCTTTGTTTATGATACTGTCAGGGATGTACTGCTGTCCGAGGTAACAAAGATAGGTTCTGTCGGCATTAAAGCGGAGGAGGACGACAATCCTGATATAAAAGCCGAGCAGGCTTTTTCAGAAAAAAATGGTTCGGTATCATCATTGAGACTTGACAGTGTTCTCGCTTTAGCGGCAGGAGTAAGCCGCGGAAAAGCTGCAGATATAGTAAAAGGCGGAGGAGTTACGGTCAATTACTGTACCGTTGAATCTGCGTCTTACTCTCTTAAATGCGGAGATGTATTTTCGGCAAGAGGCTTCGGAAAGTTTATTCTGGATTCCGTTAACGGCAAAACCAAAAAGGACAGATTTCATATTACGGTAAAAAAATATATTTAATGAGGTGGTAGCGATTATGCTAAGCGTTAAGGATATTAACAACAAGCGTTTTGAACAGGCGCGGCCCGGCTATAAGACCGAAGAAGTTGACGATTTCCTCCGCGAGATCGCTCGGGATATTGAAAGATATCAGCGGGACAAGGATGAATCCGAAAAGAAGATAGCCGTTCTTGTGGAAAGCGTACGCGAATACAAAAAGGACGAAGAAGCATTGAAAGATGCTCTTATCGGTGCGCAGAAGCAGAGCAGAACAATTATTGCAGACGCTCAGTTACAGGCGGATAAGATACTTTCCGAAGCGAGAGCCAAGGCCGGAGAGATCATCGGCAGCACCAAGGTTCAGCTTGAAAAGGAAAAACGCTGTCTCGTAAAGATGCAGCAGGAAGTTTCCGATTTTAAGGCTAATCTTCTTAATATGTACAAACAGCACCTTGAACAGATCACGGCTATTCCGGATTATGAGGACGATTCTGAGGAATCCCGCGAACCGGCGTCTGCTTCCGCTCCTGCGGCAAAAGCTCCCGCACAGGCACCTGCTCCGGTTCCCGCACCTGCTCCTGTTCCTGTACAGAGAGAGGAACCGCAGGTTAATGCTCAGCCTCAGACAGCCCAGCACGATTTTGAATCTACCAAAGTCATAGATAATCCATACAGACAAGAAAAGCCGTCATATCCTTTTGAAGATCCAATTTCTGCAAGTACATCTAAAAACGCGGAAAGCAAGTTCGGAGAATTAAAATTCGGACATAATAAATAAACCAAGGAGAGAATTACCAATGGCGCAGGACTATAATTCAACAATCAATCTTCCACAGACGGATTTTTCAATGCGCGGAAATCTTACTCAAAAAGAACCCGCTATGCTTGAAAACTGGGAAAAAGACAGAACTTACTATGAAATGATCAAAAAGAACGAGGGTAAGCCGAGATTTATTCTTCATGACGGACCTCCATATGCCAACGGTGATATCCATACCGGTACAGCTTTAAATAAGATCCTTAAAGATATCATTGTAAGAAGTAAAAATATGAGCGGATACTGTGCTCCTTATATTCCGGGATGGGACACACATGGCTTGCCTATCGAGCTTAAAGCTCTTAAAGAAATCGGTGTTGAAAATGGCGTGATACCTCCCGTTGAACTCAGAAAGCATTGCTTGGATTACGCTATGAAGCAGGTGGATAACCAAAGCAGGCAGTTTCAGCGTCTCGGCGTATGGGGTGATTTTGATGATCCGTACCTTACGCTTAAGCCAGAGGTAGAAGCGGGACAGGTAGAGATATTCGGTGAGATGTACAAAAAAGGGTACATCTACAAGGGCTTAAAGCCTGTTTACTGGTGTCCCGACTGTCAGACAGCTCTTGCAGAGGCTGAGATCGAGTATCAGGATGATCCGTGCTTCTCAGTTTATGTTAAGTTTAAAGTTACCGATGACAAGGGCAAGCTGGCTCCATTGGGTATTGATCTTAATAAGACTTATTTTGTTATCTGGACGACCACAACATGGACGCTTCCAGGAAATCTTGCTATATGTCTTGGTCCTGATTACGACTACACCGCTGTTCAGGCAAACGGTGAGAACTATATTATGGCTGCGGAGCTTGTTAAGCCTACAATGGAAGCCGCTGGTATCAGTGACTATACGTCAATAGGTACGGTAAAGGGTAAGGAACTGGAATATATAGTTACCGAGCATCCTGTAATGAACCGTACGTCCTTGGTAATAGTTGGCGACCATGTTACTCTTGAAAGTGGTACTGGCTGTGTTCACACAGCTCCCGGATTTGGTGTTGATGACTTTGAGGTATGCAAAAAGTATCCTGAGATCGGAATTACTGTTCCAGTTGATTCAAAGGGCGTTCAGACCTCAGAGGCAGGTAAGTACGCGGGACTCACCACCGATGCTTCCAACAAGGTCATTGCAAAGGATCTGGAGGACTGCGGTGCAATGCTGGCGGTCAAGAAGATAGCTCACCAGTACCCGCATTGCTGGAGATGTAAAAATCCGGTTCTGTTTCGTGCGACCGAGCAATGGTTCTGCTCGGTTAAGGATTTCAAAGAGGAAACGCTCAATGCTATTAAAGACGTTCAGTGGATACCAGAATGGGGTCAAGACAGGATCAGCGGAATGGTAAATGACCGCAGCGACTGGTGTATTTCACGTCAGCGCACATGGGGTGTGCCTATTCCTGTGGTGTACTGTAAAGACTGCGGCAAGCCGGTAGTTACAGACGAAACGATAAAGGCTGTCTCCGAAATGTTCCGCAGGGAGGGCTCGGATTCATGGTACATTAAAGAACCTAAAGATTTCCTGCCCGCCGTAACAAAGTGCGAATGCGGCTGCACCGAATTTATTAAGGAAAAGGATATTTTCGACGTTTGGTTTGACAGCGGCGTTACTCATAAGGGTGTTATGGAGGAGCGCGGCTATGATCTGCCTGTCGATCTATATCTTGAAGGCGCGGATCAGTACAGAGGCTGGTTCCAGTCATCGCTGCTTACCTCGGTTGCTACAAAAGGCAGAGCTCCCTATAAGGCGGTCTGTACGCATGGGTGGGTCGTTGACGGCGAGGGCAAAGCAATGCACAAGTCTCTTGGAAATGGTATTGAACCAAAAGAAATTTACGATCAGTACGGTGCGGATATTCTCCGCCTTTGGACGGCTTCCTCTGATTACCACTCGGATATAAGGATTTCAAAGGAGATACTTAAACAGCTTTCGGATACCTACAAAAAAATCCGGAACACCGCAAGGTTTATTTTGGGAAATCTCTGTAACGGCAGCGGCTTTGATCCCGACAAGGATTGTGTTCCTTTGGGAGAACTGCATGAGATTGACAAGCTTGCACTGGTAAAGTTAAATGCTCTTATTGACAAGGTTAAGGACGCCTATAACGCATATGACTTCCACATTGTGGTAAGCAGTATCCATAATTTCTGCATAACGGAAATGTCGAATTTCTACTTGGATATTATTAAGGACAGGCTTTACTGTACAGGCGAGAAATCTGTTGAAAGACGTGCCGCACAGACTGCGATGTATAAAATACTCAGCGCGGTGGCAAGAATGATCGCACCTATTTTGTGCTTTACTGCGGAGGAGATATGGAAATATATTCCTCATTCTTCTGATGATGACGCGCGCAGCATTTTCATGAATCAAATGCCTGACAAAACGGACGTTTCTGTAGACGATAAGTTTATTGAAAAATGGAATGAAATATATAAGCTTCGTTCAGACGTTACAAAGGCTTTGGAATCCAAGCGGCAGAATAAGTTTATTGGTGCGCCGCTTGAAGCTAAAGTCATAATTCATGCGGACGGTGAAAACTACAGCAAATTCAGTGCACTAAAGGATATACTTGAAAAGGTATTTATCGTGTCCGCCGTTGATATTTGCCATGGCGGAAGCGGAGAGTTCACGAGCGATAATTTTGAGGGAATGTCCTATGATGTTGAAAAGGCTGCGGGAAATAAGTGCGAGAGATGCTGGTCTTACTCGGAATACGTTGGCAGCAGTGCCGAGCACCCAACGCTCTGCAAACGCTGCGCCGAAGAAGTAAAATAATTTAATTAATTTTCTAAGCCAAGGGCTATCCTTGGCTTAGATTGGTTAGGATATAAAATGGTTATTTTTTTGGTAATACTAGGAATAATTCTTATTGCTGCCGACCAGGCAATAAAAATTTGGGCAGTCAATGTCTTGAAGCCTGTAAAGGTTATGGACTTTATACACTTTGGAGATTTTGAGATACTTGGTCTTAGGTACACCGAAAATACCGGAGCCGCATTCAGCAGTTTTAGCGGGGCAAGATGGTTTCTTACGGTATTTACTCTTATAATGCTAATTGCATTGCTGATATTCGTCATTAAGTGTAAAAACAAAAATATGTTTTTCCTTGTAAGCACAGTCATGATTATGTCAGGTGGTATCGGAAACCTTATTGACCGGATACGTCAGGGCTATGTAGTAGATTATCTTGATGTAAAGCTGTTCAACTTTGCAGTATTTAATTTTGCAGATATATGTGTTGTGCTCGGTGCGATGTTTGCATTGATCTTTGTTTTCTTTGTAGAACCTAAAATTGCGGATAAAAACGATGCATTCAGGCATGAAGTCAGGCGAATAAAGGAACATATTGATGAGTAGAATGACGTTTACGGCTGACTCTGAAAACGAGGGAGTTCGTATTGATAAGTGGCTGTGCTGTCAAAATCTAGAAGCTTCGCGCTCCATGCTTCAAAAACTGCTGGACAACGGAAAAATTACTGTAAACGGTTTACTGGCTGTTAAGAGCTATACGGTTAAACACGGCGATGAGATCATAATTGACTTTCCGGAACCGGTAGAGCTTAATGTTGTTTCGGAAAATATACCTATTGAAATAGTATATCAGGACGAACACTTGCTTGTTGTAAATAAGCCAAAAGGAATGGTCGTTCACCCGGCAGCAGGAAATTACAGCGGAACACTTGTCAACGCGCTGCTATATCACTGTAAAGGTCAGCTTTCTTCAATAAACGGGATTGTCCGTCCAGGAATTGTTCACAGAATTGATAAAAATACAAGCGGTTTGCTTATTGTTGCAAAGACCGATAAGGCTCATGTCGGTCTTGCAGAACAAATAAAAGCTCATACCTTTACACGTGAATATCAAGCGGTTGTTTGCGGAAGATTAAAGGAAACCTCCGGAATAATTGACGCTCCAATAGGCAGACATCCTGTCGACCGCAAAAAAATGTGCGTTACGGGAAAAAATTCCAAGGAAGCTAAGACGGAGTACACAGTTTTAAATGAACTTAGCAGCTGCAGCCATGTAAAGCTTAAGCTCTTTACAGGGAGAACTCATCAGATACGGGTTCACATGGCGTATATCGGGCACCCAGTATTTGGCGATGATGTTTATGGAAAGGCATCAAAATACTGTGAAGGCCAATGCCTTCACGCAAAAAAAATAGGATTTGTTCACCCTATCGACGAAAAATATTATGAATTTGACAGCGAATTACCCGATTATTTTAATTTTGTACTTAACAAATTATCAAAATGAGGGATATTTATGCCAAAATTTTCAAATACAGTTCTTATAACTGATTTAGACGGAACTCTGCTTCCGCATAATAAAATACTAAATGAAAAAGACCTTAACGCTATAGAGTATTTCAGACAAAACGGGGGAATTTTTACTATCGCTACGGGACGTATCATTCAGGCAGCGGAACAATTCTTTGAAGCTCTTAAACCTGACGCGCCGGTTATTCTCAATAACGGAGGACTTATATATGATATCGGCAAACGCAAAACGCTCTGCGAACATTGTGCTGACGTCGCGGCAAGAGATTACACTCTTGAGCTTATGGAAAGGTTTCCTGAAATGGGAGTAGAGATAAATCTTCCAGATGGTATTTACGTTGCAAAAATGACCGAGTGGGAACAGCTTCATCTGAGTATTACCCGTTTGCCGTATGCCGAAAAAAGCTTGGAGGAAATCCCGAGGAACGGTTGGTGCAAGGTACTGTACTCAATTGGCGGCGGCAGAGTAAAGGAGCTTTCCGACTATGCTGCAAAAATGGGTTGGGACAAAACAAGCTTTGTAATATCAGGAGATTTTTTATTTGAGTGTCTTCCGAAGGGCTGTACTAAGGGTTCGGCGCTGAAAGAGCTTTGGACTATTGAAAAGTGGAATGCCTTTACAGTTGTGGCAGCAGGAGACTATAACAATGATTTGGAAATGCTGGAATTTGCCGATATTGCTATTGCGCCTCAGAATGCTCAGGATATAGTAAAAGAATCCGCTGATTATGTTACAAAGGCAACTTGTCAGGACGGCGCTATTGCCGAAGCAATTGATTATCTGAATAAATTAAAATAAATAGGAAGGATTGGTAAAATATGGACGCAACAATTAAAAAGCAGCTTGAAGTAACAGCCTGCAAAGTAAGGAAGGGGGTAATCGAAGGCGTTTACAACGCTAAATCAGGACATCCGGGAGGCTCGCTTTCAATAAGCGATCTGTTGACGTATCTCTATTTTGCAAAACTGAATGTTGATCCTAAAAACCCTAAAATGCCTGAAAGAGACAGGGTTATTCTCTCAAAGGGACACTGTGCTCCCGCACTTTATTCCGTTCTTGCGCAGAGAGGATATTTTTCTGAGGACGAGCTTAAAAAGCTTCGTCACATCGGTGCAATGCTCCAGGGTCACCCGGATATGAAAGGTACGCCGGGAGTCGACATGAGTACGGGATCTCTCGGTCAGGGAATTTCCGCTGCCTGCGGCATGGCTTTGGGCGGCAAGCTTTCATGCGCTTCTTATAAGGTTTACGCGGTCCTTGGCGACGGAGAAATCGAAGAAGGTCAGGTTTGGGAAGCCGCAATGTTTGCCGCTCACAACAAGCTTGACAATCTTGTGGCAATTATTGACAACAACGGTTTACAGATAGACGGCAAGATTACCGATGTTTGCTCTCCTATGCCTATTACTGACAAGTTTGAAGCTTTTGGCTGGTATGTTATAACAATGAACGCTCACGATTTTGACGATATTGAGCGCGCCTTTGATGAGGCTGAAAAGATAAACGGCAAGCCTGTAGCTATTGTTCAGACGAGTACAAAAGGTAAGGGTGTTTCCTATATGGAAAATCAGGTCAGCTGGCACGGCTCAGCTCCCAATAAAGAGCAGTACGATCAGGCTATGAACGAACTTAACGAGCAGTTAAATAAATTGCAGGCATAAGAAAGGAAGTACGGAAAATGGCAGATGTAATTAAAAAGGCTACAAGAGAAAGCTACGGCGAAGCTCTTGCGGAGCTTTCGGATAAATATGAAGATTTGGTGGTTCTTGACGCGGACTTAGCCGCGGCAACAAAGACGGGTATCTTTAAGAAAAAGTGCCCCGAAAGGTTTATAGACTGCGGAATTGCCGAGGCTAATATGATGGGCGTTGCAGCAGGTTTGGCGGCAACAGGCAAAAAGGTTTTTGCAAGCTCTTTTGCAATGTTTGCGGCGGGAAGAGCTTATGAAATCGTCCGCAATTCTATCGGTTATCCGCATATAAACGTTAAGATAGGCGCGACTCATGCAGGTATCTCTGTCGGCGAGGACGGCGCAACCCACCAGTGCAACGAGGATATTGCTCTTATGAGGACTATTCCTGGTATGACAATTATCAACCCTGCCGACGACGTTGAAGCAAAGGCGGCAGTTGAGGCGGCTATTAACATTGACGGTCCTGTGTATCTTCGTTTCGGACGTCTTGCGGTTCCCGTTTTCAACGAAAAGGATACTTATAAATTTGAGGTGGGCAAAGGAGTTCAGCTCAAGGATGGCAAGGACGTTACTATCGTTGCAACAGGTCTTATGGTAAACGAGGCTCTTACAGCGGCTGATACTCTTGAAAAAGAGGGGATTTCGGCACGCGTAATTAACATTCATACTATCAAGCCTCTCGACAAGGACGTCATTTGCAAGGCTGCAAATGAAACAGGCGTTATCGTTACTGCTGAGGAGCACAGCGTCATAGGCGGACTTGGTTCTGCTGTTGCAGACGCTGTCACCGAGTGCTGCCCTGTTCCCGTTGTAAAAATTGGTGTAAATGACGTTTTCGGTCACTCCGGACCTGCTGTTGATCTGCTTAAAGAATTTGGTCTTTCAGCGGAAAATATTGTTGAAAAGGCTAAGTTTGCGATTACTTTGAAAAAGTAAAGTTTCGAAAGCAGATAATTGCATATCTGAAAAAATATCAAGAATAATTGCAGCTGTAATGCTTGTTATAATGTTTTTTAAAAACATTATTATGACGTTCAAAAATCCCGAGCTTTTAAAAAAGCTTCTTAATGCCAAAGAGCAGCAGACCGAGCATAAGCCGACAATAAAGCTAATCGGTCTGATGTTTGCGGATGGATTTATAATTGCAGGACTTAACTTTCGTTTTCGGTGGATAACGCCGCCCCAGTGGTTATCTTGGCCGGCGTCCGCCGTATTTTTGCTTGCATACTTGTTTTATGCAGAGGTGCTGAGGGAAAATACATACCTGTCCCGCACGGTTGAGATGCAGGAAAACCAGAAGGTTATTTACACGTGTCTTGTACGAATTGTACGTCACCCTATGTACAGCGTGACGCTGATACTGTTTCTGTCAATGCCGTTGGTGCTTGGTTCGGTGGTTTCCTTTGTAATTTTTTTGCGTACCTCGCTATTATATACGCAATGAAGAAAATGTGCTTGAAGCAGAGCTATAGGGCTATGCGGAATACAAAAGGAAAGTTGTGTTATAGGCTGATACCCTTTGTTTGGTAATAAATAAAAAAGAGGTACGTTATGACCGAAAAAATATACAATACCCCAAACGGAAAAATTCATTATTGGGTCAGCAAAAAAACAAACGGCGGTGAAGCGGAGTTAGTGTTTTTACCGGGTCTGACTGCCGACCACCGTCTGTTTGATAAGCAGATAGAATATTTTGAGGACAGCTACAATGTTTTGGTTTGGGACGCACCGGGACACGCCGCTTCTTATCCCTTTGAGATGACTTTTTCCTTATCTGATAAGGCAAAATGGCTGGACGGAATACTGACAGCGGAGGCTTTCCGCAAACCCGTTATTATCGGCCAGTCAATGGGCGGATATGTGGGACAGGCGTATTCGGAACTGTTCCCGAAAAAGCTTAATGGGTTTATATCTATTGATTCCGCACCGCTGCAAAGAAAATATGTAACGTCTGCAGAGCTTTGGCTTTTGAAAAGAATGGAGCCTGTGTACAGGCATTATCCTTGGAAATTGCTGCTTAAATCTGGTACAAAGGGGATTGCAATGACCGATTACGGGAGAAAGCTGATGTACGATATGATGACAGTTTACAGCGGAGATCAGGAGCGGTACGCAAAGCTTTCGGGACACGGCTTCCGCATTCTCGCGGAGGCTATGGAAGCCGACTTGCCTTATAAGCTGGAGTGTCCCGCCCTGCTGATATGCGGTGAAAAGGATCATGCGGGTTCGTGCATTAGGTACAACAAGGCTTGGCACAAAAATACGGGCATACGGCTTGAATGGATAGAGGGCGCTGGTCATAACTCAAATACGGACAAGCCAGAGGTTGTAAATTCACTTATTGAAGATTTTTTATGCGGCATTAAGGAGAAATAACAATTGATACAATGGATATTTTTTGATTTGGGTTCAACTTTGATAGATGAAACGGACTGCATAGAATACAGAGTGTCGGAAACCTTAAAGCAGACAGGCGCGCCCTCCAAGGAAGAATTTTACAGGCTAATGGAGTATTTCGCCTCTGTCAATATGCTTCCGTACAAGGATGCCGTAAAAAAATTCGGACTTGAAAAGATCGGGTGGCTTAAGAAATTGGAAAAGCTTTACCCAGAATCACAGGAGGTTTTGCAATCATTGCATGGCAGATACAAGTTAGGAATAATTGCAAATCAAAGTGCGGGTACGGAAGAACACTTGGTACAATTTGGAATAAGAGAGTATTTTGACGTAATAGTCTCTTCCGCAGAGGAGGGCGTTTCAAAGCCCGATAAGCGGATATTCGAGCTTGCGCTCCAAAGGGCGGGCTGTACGGCAGCGGAGTCTTGTATGGTTGGTGACAGGCTTGACAACGATATTGTCCCCGCCGCGGAAATGGGAATGTCCACAGTATGGGTACGGCAAGGCTGGTTCGGTATGTGGAACGTCGATTTAGCGCAGTTTAAGCCGGATTTTACCGTTTACAGGATTTCGGAGGTCACCGATATTTTTCGCAGAATTAAATGAAAAGTGTCAAAATTATGAAGCTTTATATTGTAAAACCCGACCTATATTTTTTTCGACCAATATAACGATATGATGAAAGAACGGAACAAAAGCAGTATGCGTATCACGCCGTGGCTTTTGGATAAGCCCTTTGATAATTTGGGGGATTTCGGAAAGTTTATCCAAATGCTGGACGGCTGCAAAATGCCGATCTGCATAAAAAATTTTCTTCGGCGTCCTCTTATTTTGTTATAGACGAAAATGACAGTCTGATAGGATCTACGTTCTTAAGGCGTTATCTGACCATGGAGACGAACAGAACATGGGGACATATCGGTTGCGGCGTGAGACCCTCCGAAAGAAAAAAGTGGTACGCCGTACAAATACTTAAAAGATACTTGAAGAAGCTAAGCAAAGAAAAATGCGCAGGGTCGTGGCTGCAAGCTATACTTCAAATATAGGCTCTGTCAAGGTTATTGAACGCTGTAACGGCAGACTTGAAAATATCGTTGACGACCCTAACTAAAAAGGCTGTGAAAAGCACAAAGTAAAATTCTGCGGACTTTGTGGAGAGTTTCCCTGCGAATGGATAACAGGAAAGCTCTGCGAATGGAACAGCGGCGGCATTGAGAAGCAAAAAAGTCTTGCGGAGGAGTACAAAAGCAGTTTTAGCAAGACTGCAACCTAAAGTTGACAAAAAGCAAAGCAGGGTTGGTTGATGACCGTAGCGTTTTAATGTATTCTGAAATTGCACCGAGATTTCGGAATACATTTACGAAAGGAATATTGTTATGAGTTTTGCGGAAAATTTAAAGATGATGAGGAAAGAAAAATATTTGTCACAGGAGCAGCTTGCAGAAATAATGGGAGTGTCCAGACAGGCGGTGTCCAAGTGGGAGCAGGGAGCGGGTTATCCCGAAACGGAAAAGCTTATCGACCTTGCTCAAAAGCTTGACGTTTCTCTTGATATGCTTTTGCTGGACAAAGTTAACGCGTCCGCCGCTAAAAAAGAAACCGTTGTTGCCTTAAGCGAAAAGGAACTGACCGTACCCGCCGAAAGCGCTGTTTATATTCAAAACGAGGACGCATTGGTCAGGTGCTATAAATTTTCGATATTACCCGTTGTTTTCCCAACAAAGCGTGAACCTAAGTTTGCTCTTGCGGGCGTAAACAGTACCGGAATTTTAGGCGACAATACCACCCAATTGGGTTGGTATAAAGAAAAAGAGGACGCTCAAAAGGAAATCGCGGCAATAGCCGAGGCGGTAAAAAGCGGAAAGCGTACCTATCAATTGCAATACTGCTGCAAGGTCAAGGGCGTTTTCAGTCCGAAAATTGTTGAGTAAGTGGAAGTGATTTTATGGATCAAAAAATTATCGAAAGAGTGAAAAAGCTCCGCGAGGAGATTGAGGGACACAATCACAGCTACTATGTGCTGGACAACCCTACGGTGGACGACTACACCTACGATATGCTTATGCAGGAATTAAAGGGTTTGGAAGAGCAGTACCCAGAATTGGCTGATAAAAATTCCCCAACACAGCGTGTGGGCGGCGAAGCTCTGAACCTGTTTGAAAAGGTGGAGCACCGTGTTCAAATGGGCAGCTTGCAGGACGTTTTTTCCTTTGAACAGGTGAAAGCCTTTACAGACCGCTGCGAGGAAACCTCCGCGAAGTCTGTGTATGTGGTAGAGCCGAAAATAGACGGTCTTTCCGTGTCTTTAGAGTACGAAAACGGCGAGCTTGTCCGCGGCTCGACACGGGGGGACGGCTTTATCGGCGAAGATGTTACCGCAAATTTGAAAACCATAAAATCAATACCTTTAAAATTAAAAAATGCTCCAGCATTTTTAGAGGTAAGGGGAGAGGTCTATATGCCCCGTGATACTTTTCTGAAGCTTGTTGAACGGCAGGAGGACAATGACGAGGCTCCTTTTAAAAATCCGAGGAACGCGGCGGCCGGATCACTTAGGCAGAAAAATCCACAAATAGCTGCAGAGCGCGGGCTTGACATTTTCGTATTCAACATTCAGCAAATAGACGGGGAAACTATCACTTCACACAAGCAATCGCTGGATTACTTGGCAAATCTGGGATTTAAAGTAATTGCCGATTATCGGCAAGTGGAAAGCTATGCCGAAATAGAGGAGCGTATCAACCATATAGGCGATATGCGCAGCAAATACGATTTTGATATTGACGGAGTGGTAATAAAGATAGACGATTTTGCTCTCCGTAAGGAAATGGGCGCGACCGCAAAGGTTCCTAAATGGGCGGTTGCCTATAAGTTTCCTCCCGAAGAAAAAGAGACCACATTGCTTGACATTGAAGTAAATGTCGGCAGGACTGGAGCTATTACTCCAGTGGCGGTGTTTGAGCCTGTGTTGTTGGCGGGAACAAGCGTCAGCCGTGCGGTGCTGCACAATCAGGAGTTTATTACGGAAAAGGACATAAGGATTGGGGACAGGATAGTGGTTCGCAAGGCGGGGGATATAATTCCGGAGGTGCTGAAATCCGTTTCCCACGGAGAAAATTCAAAGCCCTACAGTTTGCCTGAATATTGTCCCGTTTGCGGGGACAAGGCGGTAAAGTTTGCGGACGAGGCGGCTTTGAGATGTCCAAATGTAGACTGTCCCGCACAGCTTAAACGGAATATCATTCACTTTGCAAGCAAGGGGGCGATGAATATTGACGGTCTTGGCGAGGCGATCGTTACACAGCTTCTTGATGAGAAGCTGATATCGGGAGTAGCCGATCTATACCGTCTTACGTCAGATCAGCTTGAAGCATTGGAGCGTTTCGGTAAAAAATCCGCCGAAAATCTTATTAAAGCAATTGAAGCTTCAAAAGAAGCTACTCTTGACAAGGTAATTTTCGCTTTAGGAATACGCAATATCGGTCAAAGCGGAGCAAAACTTCTGTGCGACCGTTTTGGAAGCATTGAGGAGATAATGAATGCTTCAGCAGAAGATATCGCCGCAATAGACGGCTTCGGAGAGGTCATGTCGGAGAACGTTGTGTCCGCATTTCATGATAAGCATTTTTCAGATATTGTTGCTGAGCTGAAAAATCTTGGTGTTAAAATGGAGTACGAAAAGCGTGACAGCGGCGACAAACGCTTTGAGGGAAAAACCTTTGTGCTTACGGGAACGCTTTCATCCATGACAAGGGACGAAGCAAAAGAAATAATCGTCCGTTTCGGAGGGAAAGCGTCAGGCTCGGTGTCAAAAAAGACTTCATACGTTGTTGCGGGTGAGGAAGCAGGCAGCAAGCTTACAAAAGCTCAGGAACTGGGAATAGCTGTTCTCAGCGAGCAGGAGTTTCTTGATATGACAAAATAACTATTTTTACCGCTTTAAATTATAGCAACAAATAAGTGTAATAATCAAGTTTAATGGAAGTGCAGTTGAAATTGACTGACAGCCGTGAACCGGTACAATAAATAAAAAACGGCGTTTCCCTTAGGAATCGCCGTTTGTGTGTTTCATTACGGATATGTTATACAGCTCTTGTAACCTTATTGGAACGGAGACATCTTGTACATACGTAAATATGCTTAGGAGTACCGTCAACAATAGCTTTTACACGCTTAACGTTGGGTTTCCAAGTTCTGTTGGAGCGATGATGTGAGTGGGAAACCTTAATACCGAAAGCAACACCCTTTCCGCAAATATCGCACTTTGCCATGGGGGTTACACCTCCTTTTCAATATCATTGTATAAAGTCAACGTTACTATTTTATCACAACTGTTTTGGAATTGCAAGTGTTTTTTGAAAAAAAGTTTGAAAAAATAAAGTTTTTTTGGAAATGTTAAGAAATATCCTTGTATTTTTAATTGAAATATGTTATAATAAATGTTGATTTTGAACTTTACGCCGAAAAAGGAGAGGCTTTGTTTACAAAGCGTACATAATTTATGCAGGATAGAATTATTGAATTTATTATGCATGGCATTGTGCTTCTGACAGCTTTTCCGGTGCATGAGTGCGCTCATGCACTTGCGGCGCACTGGCTTGGCGACGATACGGCAAAAAATCAGGGGCGGATATCGCTTAATCCTTTAAGGCATCTTGATCTGTTTGGTACGGTGTTCATGCTGCTTGCAGGATTCGGCTGGGCAAAGCCTGTTCCTATAAATGCGAATAATTTCAAGAACCGCAAGGTAGGAATGGCAGTCTCATCTTTGGCTGGACCCCTTTCAAATGTGCTTATGTCCTATGTTTCCATTGTAATATGTAAAATACTTACATACAGCAGTTACGGCAATTCATATGTGAACGCTCTTGCAGACGTTTTCTGGTACGCAACGATACTCAATTTGGGACTGGCTGTATTCAATTTATTGCCTGTTCCGCCTTTGGACGGTTCCAGAATATTTAACCTTGTTTTGCCCGAGAAGCTGTATTTTAAGGTTATGAAGTACGAAAACATTATTTTCGGTATCCTTTTTCTGTCAATATGGTTGGGATTTCTTGACAAGCCTCTTTATTTTTTGCAGCAGCAGGCTTTTGGTCTTATGAATCGTCTTTCGATATGGGTAGATATTCTTATGATTCGAGGTATGTAAATGGAGCAGATCTCATTCAAGCTTGAAGTTTTTGAGGGTCCTTTGGATCTTCTGCTCCACCTGATTTCAAAGCATAAGCTGAATATCAACGACATTCCGATAACCGAGCTCCTTGATCAGTATCTGGACTATATAAGCCGTATGTCAGAGCAGAACATGGAGATCGCAGGTGAATTCCTTGAAATGGCCGCAAGATTAGTGTACATTAAAACAGTGTCACTGCTTCCGCAGAAAGAGGAAGCCGAACAGCTCAAAAAAGAGCTTCAGGGAAGACTTATTGAGTATTCACTGTGCAAAAAAACTGCGGAAATTATGAAAGAGCGCTATATCGGCAACGTTTTTGCGGTGCGAGGACAGCTTACTGTAGAGTTCGACAACACATATCCGATTATTCACGATCCGCAGGAGCTTCTGGACGCTTACTTGAAAATACAGATAAAGCCTCCGGAGGAAAAGGTGAAGACAGAAGCTTTCAATACTATTGTAAAGAAAAAGATTGTTTCTGTAACGTCCAAAATAATTTTTGTCCTCAGGCGGCTCTATAAATCCGGAAGCTGTTTTATGGACGGTTTGTTTGCAGGATTGACTGACCGTTCCGAACGCGTTGCGGTTTTTCTTGCTGTGCTGGAGCTTACAAAATCCGGAAGAATAATGCTGAACGATGACAATACAGTGATAACCTTTAATAGGGAACACAGCAAGATTCATTCTGAGCCGTTCGACCAAACCGAAACGGAGGTTTCATATTCATGAAGATAAACGAGGGTATTTCCGCTGTCGAAGCTATACTTTTCGCACACGGAGAGCCTATCGAAGCCGAAAAGCTCTGTGCTGCGGCGGGAGTAGAGGCTGATATGCCGGAAAAGCTTGTTCAGCTTTTAGTTGATAGATACGAGTCTACGGGAAGCGCGCTTACAGTGTTAAAACTTGGCAACAGCTACCAGCTTGCGGTCAAAGCCGAATTTTTCGACTATGTAAGAGCTGCGCTGGAGTCGAAAAAAAATACTCCGCTTTCTCCTGCGGCAATGGAAGTGCTTACCATAATAGCCTACAATCAGCCCGTAACAAAAGGTTTTGTAGAGCACGTCAGGGGTATAGACAGTTCGAGTGTTGTCAATTCTCTTGTTGATAAAAATCTTCTTGAGGAGGCCGGACGTCTTGATGTTCCGGGAAAGCCTATCGCCTATAAAACGACTTCTGCTTTTCTAAGATGCTTTCAGCTTTCCTCTTTGGACGATCTGCCTGCTCTGCCTGATTCAGACGGACAGGTAAGTTTTGACGAGATACTTATTTCCAACGATAAAGGTAAATCCGTGGAGGTTTTGGACGGCGGGGATGTTTCCGATGTGTGAAAGGGTGGTAAAGCATTGACGGCTTTGATAGTGATCGCCGCGATAATACTGTTTTTTGCGCTTGCACTTAATGTGAAGCTTCGTGTGCGTATAAGGTACATCGGCGGAGAGTTTGACTTCAGGCTGAAATATCTTTGGTTTACTATTTATCCTTTTAAAAAAAATAAGCGCAAAAAGAAAAAGGAGAAAGCCGGTAAGGCAAAACAAGATACCCGCAAGAAAAAAGGTAGAAAGGATATATCGTCAGAAAATGAATCTGCGGAGGAATTTGTAAAAACGGAAGAAAGCATGGATATCTCCGAAAATGCCGATACAGAATTTGAAGAAGATACGGAAAATATTCCCTCAGAAAAAAAGCAAAAGGAAAAGCTTAAGGACAAGCTTGACAAGCTGTCGGAACTTATTGAAAAGATCAAGATAATATGGGGTTTTTCAGAGAAAAGGCTCAGGAGGATATTTACCCATATTTACATCGAAAACCTTATGATTGATTTTGTTATTGCGGGGGATGACGCCTGCAAAACGGCGGTAAGTTACGGAACGGTAAGCGCTGCCGTTTATAACGGCATTTCTATAATAAGCACATTATTCCGCACAAAAGTAAAGTCAGTCGATATTTCTTGTGATTTTGACGGGAAAAAGCCTGTGTACGATACTGCCGCTGATATTACGGCAAGACCGTCAACGCTTTTGGCTGCGGTACTGGGTATTCTCGGAGGATTTATAATAAACTATAAGAGTATAATGGGGAAGTCAGACAAGCGGCAGTCTAATGAAGCAGCCGCTCAACTATAATAAAGGAGAATGAAAATGGATACAAAGGTAAAAGATTTGGTCTCATCTGCAATTGGAAAGATCCACGAACTGTCCGACGCGGATACGGTAATAGGAAATCCTATAAAGATCGATGGCGGAATAACAATTATTCCTGTTTCAAAGGTTTCCTACGGATTTGCTGCCGGAGGCTCCGATCTTCCGTCAAAAAATGAAAAGGAGTTTTTCGGAGGCGGCAGCGGAGGAGGAGTAACCATTAATCCTCTGGCGTTTATTGTGGTTTCAGGCGAGGACGTTAAGCTTCTTGAGCTGGGCTCGGGCAATTCCTCTGCAAACGCTATAGTCAGCGCTGTTCCAGAGCTTATTTCAAAAATACAGGCAATGTTTTCAAAGAAAAAGGATAAAGATTCCAACGAACCTATAAATGTTGAAGATATTTCCGCACCGTCGGATTCTGCCGAACCGGAGATAGAAAAGGTTGAAATTAACACCGAGGGATTTGACTTTTAACTAAATATTTTGCATACAGACTCCATAAGATATTATGTAAATATTCCTTTGGAGGTTTGTATGAAACAAGTTAAACGTATTATAGGCACTTTGCTTTCAGCGGCGGTAATTTTTCCGTTTGCACTGAAAGCTGAAGCCGTTTCTCTTGCGGGACTTTCCGCAAAGGCGGCGATACTGATAGACGCTCAGACAGGAACGGTCATTGCAGAAAAAAACGAAAAACAAAGACTTCCCATGGCAAGCACCACGAAGATAATGTCTGCGCTACTTTTGCTTGAAAGCGGCGGTCTGGACACACCATTCAGGGTGGACAACGAGGCTATCATGGTGGAGGGCTCGTCCATGGGGCTATGCGAGGACGATATCGTTACCAAGCGAGCGCTTTGCTACGGTATGCTGCTTCCGTCGGGAAACGACGCCGCAAATCAGACGGCTGTAACGCTGGCTGGCAGTACCGAAAAGTTTGCGGAGATGATGAATCAAAGGGCTGAGAAAATCGGTCTTGAGGACACAAATTTTGTTACTCCATCGGGACTGCATAATGAAAACCATTACTCAACCGCGTACGATATGGCTATGCTTACGAGGGAAGCTCTCAGAAATGATGATTTCCGCGAAATATGCGGTACGAAGCGCGCGAAGCTTAAATTCGGTAATCCGCCATATGAGAGGTGGCTTGTGAATACTAACAAGCTGCTGACTATGTACGACTGCTGTATAGGCGTAAAAACCGGCTTTACCGATGAAGCGGGAAGGTGTCTCGTTTCAGCTGCGGAAAAGAACGGAGTCACACTTATCTGTGTTACCCTGAACGCTTCCGACGACTGGAACGACCATAAAAAAATGTACGATTACGGTTTTTCCGTTACTGAAAGCCGAGATGTTTCCTTTGATTGTTCGGGACTTCGGATAAAAACTGCGGGAGGAACTGTAGGAGAGGTTTCCGTTGAACTGGAAAATATACCCTCGTATACTATTGTAAACGGTGCAGAACCCGAGATAACGTCGGAAACATTGATTTCTGACTTTGTTTACGCTCCGGTTGAAAAAGGAAAAAATGTCGGAAAGGTAAATTTTTATGCCGACGGAAAGCTAATGTGCACCGTTAACGTGATTGCAAAGGACGGCTGCGAAGCTGTTGTCAGCAAGCATAAGCCGAGCGTTTACGAAACTGTCTTGGAGTGGTTCAAACAAATTATAGACTGAAAAGGAGCAGGCAAGTGGAAAAAGTCAGACTTCAGAAGCTTATAGCGGAAAGCGGGATGTGTTCCCGCAGAAAAGCGGAGGAATTAATAAAGCAGGGCAAGGTCACGGTCAACGGCAGAGCCGCCCATATCGGCGACGGAGCTACCGTTAAAGATATTATTGCTGTGGACGGGGAAAAGCTGCCAATTGCAAAAAAACGTGAAAAATACTATATAATGCTCAACAAGCCGCGCGGATACGTTACAACCATGTCGGACGAGCTTGACCGACGCTGCGTTACCGAGCTTCTGAAGGATTTTCCTGCAAGAGTGTACCCTGTGGGCAGACTTGACAGAAATTCCGAAGGTCTGCTGCTGTTTACAAACGACGGAAATTTTTCAAACGATATCATGCACCCCAGCCGCCATGTGTCCAAAACTTACCGTGTAACGGTTCGTCCTCCGGTAAGCGAGGAACAGCTTGCGCGGCTTTCGGCGGGTGTCGAGATAGACGGCAGGAAAACACTGACTGCGTCTGTGGACGTTCTTGTTCAGGAACAGGGCAGGGTAGTGCTTCAAATTGTTATCCGTGAGGGCAGGAACCGCCAGATACGTAAGATGTGCGAGTCTGTGAATCTTGAGGTATCAAGGCTTAAACGGACAGCTATCGGTCCTTTGAGGCTGGGTATGCTCAAACCGGGAGCCTACAGAGAGCTTACTTCTGAGGAGCTTCGCGCTATCAGAAGTGCGGTAGGGGAAAAATGACCTGTTTAAATATGAATAAATTGAAAAAATATGTAAAAATATTGTTATTATCTTGTCAATCAAGGAAAAAAGTAGTATAATTATTCTGGTATAATTTTTTTGTAACCGTATTCGGCAAAGCCGATCTCGGATACTGATATCGAACGGAGGAACCTTATATGTTAACTGAAAGCCAGAAGGCTAAATTTGACGCCTATAAGTCGTACTCGGCGGCAGACTGCCAAAGCGCGGCGGCAAAACGTCTTGCGGAATTATTTGACGATGGACAGTTCACCGAACTTGATGCAGCCGTTATGAACGGAAACTCTCCTGCGGGAGTAATTACTGCTTACGGATATGTTGACGGAAGTCCCGTTTATGCATTTTCACAGGACAGAGCCGTTAAGGGTGGTGCGGTAAACAGCCGTCATGCAGCAAAGATTTGTAAAGTATTTGACCTTGCTTCACGTACGGGCGTGCCTGTTGTGGGTATTTATGATTCAAACGGAGCTTTTGTTGATGACGGCGCTGAAGCTATCAAAGCGTACAGCGATATTCTGCTTTGGACAAGCAACCTTTCGGGCGTAGTCCCTCAGATCTCGGTAATTGCCGGAACCTGTGCAGGCAGCGCAGCTATGGCGGCGTGTTCTGCCGATTTTGTTGTTATCACAGACGACGGAGAGCTCTATACTACTCCAGGTAAAGACATAAAGGGCGAAGACGCTGTTGCCAACGGAACTGCGGCGCTTTCCGCTAAAGATGATAAGGCAGCAATGGAGGCTGTTAAAAAGCTTATTGCCATTCTTCCTGCAAATAATATTTCCTCTGCGCCTATGTTTGAGTTTTCTGAAACAGGAAAGGCTGCAAGCGGTACAGCTGATGAGATCGCAATGGCTGTTGCCGATTCGGACAGTGTGATAGAACTCTCGTCCGGATTCGGAACGTCCGCCTATACTGCAATTGCAACTGTCGGAGGCTCTGCCGTGGGAATAGCGGCTACAAATAAATCAGCGGATAAGCTTACTTCAGACGATTGCTCAAAGCTTGCAAGATTTGTAAGAACATGCGACGCTTTTTCTATCCCTATACTTACTTATATTGATACCGAAGGTTTTGCTTCCAACACTTGTGTAAGAGATATGGCAAAGGTTTCCAATGCGTATGCTGAGGCTACAACTCTTAAAGTATCCGTTGTTAGCGGCAAAGCTTACGGTGCGGCTATGGCTGCTTTCGGAGCAGGCAATGCCGATGTTACTTACGCATATCCTGAGGCTGTTATTTCTCCCATCGCACCTGTTGCGGCGGTTGAATTTCTTTGGCACGACAAACTCAAGGGCGCGGCGAATCTTTCTGAGGAAAGGAATAAGCTGGCTGCTCAGTACGCTGACGAAAACGCTTCCGCGTTTGATGCCGCCTCAAAGGGCTGCGTTGATGGAATAATTTCCGCAGATGAAGCCCGCGGAAAGATTATTGCTGTTCTGGAGCTTATGAACGGCAAGAGAATGACCAAGCGTTTGCCCAAGAAGCACAGTAATATGCCCTTTTAAAGGTTAGAAGTCAGAGAATATAGGTTAGCAGATTTGTTGAACCGATATTCTCTGTGGCAATAAAAACTTTGAAAAATATATGAATGGTGGTTATTGTTATGAAAAGATTTAATATTACCGTAAACGGAAAGGCTTACGATGTTGCCGTTGAGGAAGTTTCAGGAGGAACAGCTGCTCCTGCTGCCGCACCGGTTGCGGTTTCCGTTCCTGTACAGGCTGCCCCTGCCGCCGCAGCTCCTGCTGACGGAACTGCCGTAAACGCTCCTATGCCCGGAACTATTCTTGACGTTAAGGCTTCTGTCGGAGATACCGTTACAGAGGGTCAGGTACTTATGGTTCTTGAAGCTATGAAAATGGAGAACGATATCGTTGCTCCCAAAGCCGGAAAGGTTTCTGCAATCAGCGTTAAGAAAGGCGACAGCGTAAACTCGGGAGACGCTCTCGCTTACATTCAGTAATCTTACGAAAGGTTGATCAAAATGGCTAAAATAAAAGTTACCGAAACGGTTCTCCGTGACGCGCACCAGTCTCTTATTGCTACAAGAATGACTATGGACGAAATGCGTCCCATACTTTCAACAATGGATAAGGTCGGCTATTATTCCGCAGAGGTTTGGGGCGGAGCAACGTTCGATTCCTGTCTTCGTTTTCTTAATGAAGATCCTTGGGAAAGACTCCGCATACTTCGTAAGGAAATGCCAAACACAAAGCTTCAGATGCTTTTCAGAGGTCAGAATATGCTTGGTTACCGTCATTATGCAGATGATGTTCTGGAGTATTTCGTTCAGAAATCCGCTGCAAACGGTATCGATATTATCCGTATTTTTGACGCTCTCAACGATATAAGAAACCTCAGAACAGCTATTTCTGCTGCAAAGAAAGAGGGAGCGCACGCTCAGGTTGCTATTTCTTATACGCTGGGCGACGTGTTCACAACCGATTATTATGTTAATTACTGCAAGGAGATAGAAGCTGAGGGTGCGGATTCTATTTGTATCAAGGACATGGCTGCCCTGCTCACTCCTTACAGAACTGCCGAGCTTGTTAAGGCTATCAAGGCGGCTGTAAAGATTCCCGTACAGCTTCACACCCACTATACTTCTGGTTTGGCTTCAATGTGTCTTTTGAAGGGCATTGAAAACGGCGCTGATATGATTGATACCGCTATGTCTCCACTTGCTTTGGGTACTTCCCATGCGCCTACCGAGTCAATGGTTGCGGCTTTGCAGGGTACCGAGTACGATACAGGTCTTGATCTTGTTCTGCTCACTGAAATTCGCGATTACTTTATGAAGCTCCGCAAGAAATACATTGACAACGGTCAGCTTGACCCGAAAATGCTTGCTGTTGACGCAAATGCTCTTATTTATCAGGTTCCCGGAGGAATGCTTTCCAACCTGCTTTCACAGCTTAAGCAGGCTGGAAAAGAGGATAAGTTTACCGATGTGCTTAAGGAAGTTCCTAACGTTCGTAAGGACGCGGGCTATCCTCCGCTTGTTACGCCTACCTCACAGATCGTTGGTACACAGGCAGTGTTCAACGTAATCAACGGCGAACGCTATAAAACTGTTACAAAGGAATTTAAGGCTCTCGTTAAGGGCGAGTACGGAAAAACTCCAGCTCCTATTGACCCTGAATTCAGCAAGAAGATACTTAAGGGTGAGGAACCCATTACCTGTCGTCCTGCTGACCTTTTGCAGCCTGAGCTTAATAAGCTTAAAGAAGAAGCTTCCGAATGGGCTGAACAAGAGGAGGATGTACTCAGCTATGCAATGTTCCCGCAGGTAGCTCCGAAATTCTTTGCCAAGAGACGGGATGAAAAATATGGTGTTGACAGTGCTCACGCTGATGCAGAGAACAAAGTTCACCCGGTATGATCTGGTAAAATGTAAATGAGTATTTTTATTCCCGACACTATTAAAAATATTATCGGAAATTCGACATATGATTTGGATACGGCAGGTCTTTCCGGTGCGCAGGTGCTGATGTTTCCGAATATGGTTCTGAAAATTGAAAAAAATAGTAAGAACGCTGACGAAACGGTACAGATTATGAAGTGGCTGGACGGGAAACTTCCCGTGCCAAAGGTGATTTGCCGTGAAGTTTGCGATGAATATCAGTATCTGCTCATGAGCAAGGCAGATGGGATAATGTCCTGCGATTCGTATTATCTTGAACGACCCCATGAATTGCTCGGTTTACTGGCAGAAGCTTTAGAAATGCTTTGGAACGTTGATATCGTTGATTTCCCACGCCGCCGCGAACTTGATACGGAGCTTAAGGAGGCACAGTACAGAGTTGAACATGGTCTTGTAAATGTTGACCACGCTGAACACGGAACATTTGGCAAAAATGGATTTGAAAGTCCGTCTGAGCTTTTAAGCTGGCTTGAAAACAACAAGCCGCCGATAGAAGAACCTGTACTGTCCCACGGAGATTTTTGTCTGCCTAATATTTTTCTGAATAACGGAAGTATAAGTGGATTTATTGATTTGGGTGATACGGGAATCGCCGACAAATGGAGAGACATTTCGCTTTGTTACCGCAGTTTAAAGCATAATTTTGACGGTAGCTTCGGAGGAAAGATATACAGCGGTTTCAATCCTGATATTTTTTTTGATAAGCTGAATATCAAACTCGATTGGGATAAACTCAGATATTACATTTTATTGGACGAATTATTTTGACATTAAAAATACTGTTATTAAAAGAGTCGGAAAAAACCGGCTCTTTTTTATTGCAAAACACTTGATTTTTAATGTAAAAAATGGTATAATTAAAAATAAGTGTTGATAATGAAAGCGGGTAATTATAAGCGGAAAGGACTGCGTTACATGATTAAAAGTATGACTGGATACGGCAGATTTCAGCAGACTATCGACGGAAGAGAAATCCTGGTAGAAATCAAATCGGTGAATCATAGGTATTTTGAATTCTCGGCAAGAGTTCCGAGGGCTTACGGATATCTTGAAGAAAAACTTAAATCCTTTATACAGGGACGTGTTTCCCGCGGAAAAGTCGACGTGGGCGTGACAATTTTTAATGTCGAGGGAAAAGACGCTCAGATTGAAGTCAACCAGTCAATTGCGGCAGGTTATGTCAATGCGCTCAGAAATGCTAACGAAAATCTTAAACTGAAAGACGATTTGTCACTGTCTAATCTTATAAGACTTCCAGACATTTTTAACGTAATAAAAACTGCGGAGGACGAAACTGTTATCTGGAACGATGTAAAAACTGTTGCGGAGGAAGCTCTCAATAACTTTATTTCAATGCGGGAAATCGAAGGTCTGAAAATGATGGACGATATAAAATCCCGTCTAAATTACATCGGCGAGCTTGTGGATATGGTGGAGGAGCGTTCTCCTATAGTTACTGAAGCATACCGTCAAAAGCTTTACGGCAAGCTCTGCGAGATACTTTCTGATAAAAAGATCGACGAGCAAAGGATTCTGACAGAAGCTGCTGTCTTTTCGGAGAAAACTGCTGTTGATGAGGAAACGGTACGCCTGAAAAGTCATATACATCAGTTCGGTACCTTGCTTGATATCAAGGAACCTGTAGGACGTAAGCTGGACTTTTTGATACAGGAGTTCAACCGCGAGAGCAACACTATCGGTTCTAAAGCACAGGACATTGAGATTACCAAAATTGTTGTTGAACTTAAATCTGAGATTGAAAAAATACGCGAGCAGATTCAAAACATTGAATAGTCTTAAAGAACCTTTCGGAGGAACATATGAAGCTTATTAACATCGGTTTCGGAAATATGATAAACGCGGGACGGCTCATTACCATTGTAAGCCCCGAGTCTGCTCCTATAAAACGTATTATTCAGGAAGCCAAAGAGAAAGGCTTGCTTATCGACGCTACTTATGGCAGGCGGACTCGTGCGGTTATAATTATGGACAGCGATCATGTTATTTTGTCTGCGGTACAGCCTGAGACTGTTGCGGGGCGTTTGGACGACGAGGAGGAATCGGACGATGAGTAAAGGTATATTAATGGTCGTGTCCGGTCCGTCAGGCTGCGGAAAGGGAACTGTTCTGGCAGAGATTGTCAAAAGTGATAACATCTTCTACTCAGTTTCCGCAACAACAAGAAGCCCCAGGCCAGGCGAGACGGACGGAATAAATTATTATTTTTTGGCAAAAAATGGATTTGAGGAAATGATCGCTGACGGAGGTATGCTCGAATATGCGTCTTATTGCGGAAACTATTATGGTACGCCTCGGAAGCCTGTAGAGGATATGCTTGAAAAAGGCTGTCACGTTATTCTGGAAATTGAAGTACAGGGGGCAATGAAAATCAAAGATAAATGCCCTGACGCTGTGTTTATATTTATTCTTCCGCCATCGCTGAAGGAGCTTCGCAGGCGTCTTGAAAAACGCGGAACTGAATCCGCCGAAGTAATAGAAAAACGTCTTGGAGAAGCGGCAGGGGAAATAGTTCATGCGTACAAATACGATTATGCCGTTGTAAACGGCGAACTTTCCGAAGCAGTAAACGATATAAAATCGATTATCAGAGCAGAAGAATTGAAAATAGCTAAAATAAAAAATACTATAGATGAGGTGTTGGAAAATGCTTAGACCTGCTATTAATCAAATCGCTACGAAAAATGAAAGCTATTACTCGGTTGTAATTGCTGTTGCAAAACGCGCACGAGAAATCGCTGACGATCTGTACAATAATAACGAGACCCTTGAGGAAAAACCAGTTAAAACCGCCGTCGAGGAATTTGCAGGAAGAAAATATTATTTCATAGAGGATCCTTCTCTCAAGAACTCAAAGGATTGATCTCTGCGGAGGAAAAGATTTGCAGACTATAAAACATCTGGCGGCTGTTGCGGTAAGTTCTGCGGACTATGGGTATGACAGAAGATATAAATATACTGTTCCGATGGACATGGACGGCAAGGCAGCAGTAGGAGTAAGAGTTCTCGTTCCTTTCGGCAACGGCAACAGAAAACGCATAGGGGTCATAATACGTATTGATAATGCTTCCGTCGAGGATTTGAGCCGTTTCAAGCCGATAAATTCTATTATTGACGATGAGCCTTTGCTTAACAGCGAAATGCTTGATTTGGTCATGTGGTTAAGGGAAACAACCTTATGCACTTACTTTGAGGCGTTTAAAACGCTGATACCAATTGGACTAAGCGTAAATTTTACGCATAAGTATGAGCTTTCTTCCGACAGCAGCTTATCTTCGGACTCTCTTTCGGATGGTGCGCTTAACCTATTAAAAGCTATTAAGAATAACTTTTCTGCGTTGGACGGTGCGGAAAACAAGCTTGTTTCCGAGCTTGTAAAAGCTGGATTTTTGATTGAATATGATTCAGTAAAAAGACGAACTAAAGATGAAACGGTCAAAATGATAAAGCTTACGTCCGATTTTGCAGCGGGAAAGCTTGCTGCAAACTTGTCTCAGAAACAAAAAAGCGTTGTTACACTTCTTACAGACAGCGGCTCTGCTTCAATAAAGGAAATATGCTACCTCTGCGGCGTCACATCGTCAGTTGTCATCAATATGACAAAAAAAGGAATTGTTGAATCTTATGAGTATGAAATACTGAAAACACCTAATGTTGCCGCAAAAGAAAATGCAGACGATATAATCCTCTCAAAACAGCAGCAACAGGCATACAATGGTATAGCTGCTTTGATAGATGAGGGCAAACCGTGCGCTGCACTGCTTTACGGCGTTACGGGAAGCGGAAAAACTCCGGTTTTTGCAAAGCTTATTCAACATACCCTTAATTTAGGGAAAAATGTTATTATGCTTATTCCCGAAATATCCCTTACACCGCAGGTTTTAAAACGGTTTCAGGATCTTTTTGGTGATATGGTTGCAATAATGCACAGCAGTCTTTCGCTGACTCAAAGGCTTAACGAATATAAAAGGGTTAAAAAAGGTCAGGCAAGGATTGTTGTTGGAACAAGGAGCGCGGTTTTTGCTCCTATGGAAAATATCGGACTTTTTATTATAGACGAGGAAGGCGAAAGAACTTACAAATCAGAGTCGTCCCCAAGATATAATGCAAAGGAAATTGCCAAAAAAAGGTGTATTACCCATAACGCAGTCACTCTTATGGCTTCTGCCACTCCGTCTATAGAAAGCTTTTATTACGCCAAAACGGGAAGATATAAGCTTTTTACCATGTCTGAACGGTATTCACAGGATAGACTTCCGGTTACAGAAATAGTAGATTTGGCGGTAGATGGATTTTACGGAAATTCCACGGTTTTTTCAGATAGGCTTGTGGAAGAGATCAATTATAATCTTGAAAAAAAAGAGCAGACAATTCTTCTTCTTAACCGAAGAGGTTATCATACTTATATAAGCTGTACGGACTGTAAAGAACCGCTTATATGTCCGAATTGCAGCATACCTATGACGTATCATAAGACAAACGGTCGTGTGCTGTGTCATTATTGCGGCTACAGCGCTGAAATGCCGAAAATCTGCGGTAAATGCGGTTCAAATCATCTTAAAATGACTGGGCTAGGCACTCAAAAAGTGGAAGATGAAGTGGCGGCATTGTTTCCAAATGCAAGGATTTTGCGTATGGATGCCGATACCACATATTCTCGTTATGCTTATGAAAAAAGTTTCCGTGCTTTTGAAAACGGAGATTACGACATAATGCTTGGAACTCAGATGATCGCTAAGGGGCTTGATTTTCCCAATGTAACGCTGGTCGGAGTCCTTTCCGTTGACAAGGCGTTGTTTTCTGGAGATTTCCGAAGCTACGAAAGGACTTTTTCACTTGTAACTCAGGTTGTGGGGCGCTGCGGAAGAGGCGATAAGCAGGGTCGTGCTATCATTCAGACATATGTTCCCGAACACTACGTTTTGAATCTTGCGGCGGAACAGAATTACCCCGCGTTTTACGAGCAGGAGATTGCATCGCGACAGGCGTTGGTTTATCCTCCTTTCTGCGACATATGTTTACTTGAGTTTTCTTCGGTGATAGATAGCTGCGCTGACAAAGCTTCCAAAACTTTTCTCGGACTTATAAGCGGCAGTATTTCCTCGGGAAAAATAAATGTTCCGATAAGAGCGCTTGGTCCGTCAAAGTGTCTGCATGAGAAGATTAACGGCAAATATCGTTACCGTATAATTATCAAATGCAGAAACAACAGTCAGTTTCGCAGCTACATTGGACAGATTTATAAGCAAACCTTTAAAATGAGAGAATTTGCAAATGTACACACGATTATTGATATAAACGGAGACATAATTTAGTAAAATTATTGAAAGGCAGTGAACATTTTGGCACTGAGAAGAATTGTCAATAAATCTGAGGATATACTCAGAAAGAAATGCAAGCCCGTAGAGAACTTTGACGAAAAGCTTGGTATACTTCTCGATGATATGGCTGAAACTATGTACAAGGCAAACGGCGTTGGTCTTGCCGCACCTCAAGTTGGAATTTTAAGGCGTGCAGTCGTTGTTGACGTAGGCGAGGGACTTTTGGAACTTATCAATCCTGAAATTATCAAATCAAAAGGTTCTCAGCGGGCAGTTGAAGGCTGTCTTTCCTGTCCAGACGACTGGGGTTATGTTGTTCGTCCCAATGAAATCATTGTCAAGGGGCAGGATAGAAACGGAAAAAATATACAATTAAAACTAAAGGAATTTTTTGCCAGAGCGGTTTGTCATGAAGTTGATCACCTTGAGGGGCAGCTTTTTATTGATATTGCCGATGAAATGGTTGATCCTGATGAAATGTAAACTGAACAGAAAAACAAAAAAGGAAAACTAAAAAACGCTGAAAGGACTAATTAATGAACATTATTTTTATGGGCACTCCAGATTTTGCCGTTCCATGTCTAGAAGCGCTTATCAACAGCGGCGAAAATGTTACAGCAGTGTTTACTCAGCCAGATAAACCAAAGGGAAGGGGATATAAGCTTGCTCCGCCCCCTGTAAAGGTAGTTGCCTTAACGCACAATATACCAGTGTATCAGCCGCTTAGCCTAAAAAAAGGTGAAGATGCTGAGTTTGCATTGAAAGTTATAAATGAACTTTCTCCAGATTTGATAATTGTAGTCGCATACGGAAAGATACTTCCTAAGGCTGTTCTTGATGCGCCGAAGCATTACTGTATAAACGTTCACGCGTCGCTTCTTCCGAAGTACCGCGGCGCAGGACCTATTCAATGGAGCGTTCTAAACGGTGAAAAGGTTACAGGCGTTACTACAATGCTTATGGCGGAGGGCGTTGATACTGGAGATATGCTGTTAAGCAAATCTCTGGAAATTGGAGAAAACGAAACGGCTTCGGAGTTACATGACAGGTTGTCGGTACTTGGTGCTGAAACACTTTTAGATACAGTTAGTGCTGTAAAGCTTGGAAACATTACACCAATTCCGCAGAATGATTCCGAGTCGTGCCATGCGCCTATGCTTACAAAGGATATGTGTCCGATAGATTTTTCAAAAACTGCTCAAGAGGTACACAATCAAATACGCGGGCTGTCATCTTACCCGTGTGCTTCGGCTGTTCTTGACGGGAAACGTCTCAAAGTTTACAGATCGGAGATAGCTGAAAATTTAAAGTCGGATAAACTGCCGGGAACTATTGTACAGCCAAAAGACTTTACAGTTGTTTGTGGAGACGGAGCCTGCATTAGGTTTACTGAAATTCAGGCAGAGGGCGGAAAAAGAATGTCTACAGAGGATTATTTAAGGGGAAGAGCTGTTAGTGAGGGTACTGTTTTAGTGTAAAAGGAGGCAGGATATGTTTTACGATCCAACATATTTGCTCGTACTTCCGGCGGTAATTTTTGCTCTTGTTGCTCAGATTATGGTCAAATCCACGTTTAGTAAGTACAGCAGCGAAAATAATCAACATGGCTATACAGCAAAAGAAGTTGCGAGAAAAATTCTTGACGAGAACGGCCTCTATAGTGTCAGCATTGAATACGTGAGAGGAAGCCTTACTGACCATTATGATCCGTCGGCAAATGTTATCCGACTCTCTGATTCGGTTTACAACAGCACTTCTGTTGCAGCTATCGGCGTTGCAGCTCACGAAGTAGGACACGCTATCCAGCACGCACAGGGCTACACTCCGATCAAAGTCAGACAGGCGATTATTCCCATTACGCAGATAGGCTCAAGTCTTGCTTTGCCATTAGTATTTATTGGAATGCTGATTGGCGCGCTGCAATGGCTTATTCCTGTGGGTATCTTCCTTTATACGGGAGTTGTTCTGTTTCAGGCGATAACGCTTCCAGTTGAATTTAATGCAAGCAGAAGAGCACTGAAAACCCTTGATGAAAATGTTATTCTTTACAAAAGTGAAGTCAAAATGGCAAAAAAGGTTTTGACCGCTGCTGCTATGACCTATGTTGCTGCTATGTTCTCATCATTGATGAGCCTTTTAAGACTTATTTTATTATCCAGCAGGAACAGGAGAAATTAATTATGGGTGTTAAGTCTCCGCGTTTTACAGTGTTGGAATTACTGAATAGAATGGATAAGCAGGCCTATTCCAACCTTGCATTGGATTCGGTGCTTGAGAAAAGCGGTTTTTCGAATAGAGACAGGAGCTTTGTCTCCAGACTTTTTTACGGAATAGTAGAGCGCAGGCTTACTTTGGAATATGTTATTTCGATGTACAGCAGCAAGCCTTTACACAAGCTGGACAATGCTGTCATTAACATATTGAAAATGGGACTGTATCAGCTTCTCTATATGGATTCGGTAACTGACAGCGCAGCTGTAAACGAATCGGTAATTCTTGCAAAGCAATGCGGCAAAGCAAGTGCCTCGGGATTTGTAAATGCAGTACTGAGAAGCTTTATCCGAGAAGGAAAGGAAATTACCTTTCCAGAGAATATAGTCGAACGTCTTGGTCTTGAATATTCATGCAACCTTGATCTTGTTAAAAAGCTTTGCGTAGATTATTCTTTTGAACAGGCAGAGGACTTGCTTAAAGCTTCTGTTAATCCGCATAAAACTTTTTTAAGGGTAAATAACTTAAAAATATCTTCCGAGAAGCTTATTTCTGAATTTAATGCTTTGGAAATGTCCGTAAAGGTTTGCAGCATTACAGACAATTGCCTTGAAGCGGAAGGGCTCGGCGGAGTGGAACACTGCGGACTTTTCCAAAAAGGTTTTTTTCATGTACAGGATTTATCTTCACAGCTTTGCTGCAAGGTCTTGTCTCCGCAGCCAAACGATACAGTAATTGATTTGTGTGCGGCTCCTGGCGGAAAGGCGTTCACCATTACAGAGATAATGGAAGGGAGTGGCAAGGTAATTGCATGTGATATACGCTCAAATAGGGTAAATTTGATAAAAAAGGGCGCTGAGCGGCTTGGCCTCTTAATTGAGGCAGTAAAAAACGACGCTAAGGTGTTTAATAAAAATTTTCCGCAGGCGGATAAAATTTTATGCGATGTTCCATGCTCTGGATTCGGAGTAATACGTTCAAAACCGGAGTTGAAATATACCGATTTGAAAACCTTTTCACGGCTTCCCGAAGTGCAGTACGATATTTTATGTACAGCTTCAAAATACCTGAAACCAGGCGGAGAGCTCGTTTATTCGACTTGCACCTTGAATAGAGATGAAAATGACAATGTGATTGATCGTTTCCTTAATGATCACAAAAACTTTATACCTATAAATGTTATGGAAGAATACGGGAATGAAAGCCATAAGATGACTATTTTTCCAAGGGATTTTGGCTGCGAAGGATTTTTTATAAGCAAGATCAGAAAGGACGAACTTTGATTTTGAAAAAGGATATTTTATCCTGTAGTTTGAGTGAACTATACTCCGAAATGGAGTCTATTGGTGAGAAAAATTTCAGAGGAAAACAAATTTATGAATGGCTACATACAAAAAGAGTTCATGAATTTGTTAATATGAGTAATATTTCTTCGTCTTTACGCACAAAATTAAATGATAATTATTGTATAAATAGTATAAAAATTGTCAGAAAGCTTGAATCTTCTATAGATAATACTGTAAAATATTTATATGAGTTGTCGGACGGCAATCATATTGAGTCTGTTCTGATGGATTACAAGCACGGAAACAGCCTTTGTATTTCAACTCAGGTAGGATGTAAAATGGGCTGCAGCTTCTGTGCTTCGACTATTGCGGGTTTCAAGCGGCACTTGTTTCCATCCGAAATGCTGCTTCAGGTTTATGAAGCGGAAAGAGACAGCGGGCGGCATATTGACAGTCTTGTGCTTATGGGTATCGGGGAGCCTCTCGACAATTTTGATAATGTTGTTAAGTTTTTGCAGATTCTTTCATTTGAAACCGGAAAGAATCTCAGTCTGAGACACGTTTCGCTCTCTACCTGCGGGCTTGTTGACAAAATTTACGACCTTGCCGAATATCGATTCGGACTTACGCTTTCAGTATCTCTTCATGCGGTCAGCGATGCTAAAAGAAGCAAGATCATGCCTGTAAACAAAAAGTATACTATTGGAGAATTGCTGAAAGCCTGCCGCTATTATATAAAAAAAACAGGACGTAGGATATCCTTTGAATATGCGGTTATTCACGGAGTAAACGATTCTGCGGATGATGCCGACGCACTGGTAAAGCTTCTTAAAGGAATGAACTGTCATGTCAATCTTATTCCTGTAAATCAAATTAAAGAGCGGGACTATCGTTCGGATAAAAACTCTCTTTACAGCTTTCTCGGCGCCTTGGAAAAGGGCGGTCTGAACGCTACTGTCAGACGAACTCTCGGCGCTGATATAGACGCTGCCTGCGGACAGCTCAGACGCGAATACGAGATATGACTCATTTATATTCATAAATCTGCGAAAGGAGTGCGGCTGATGAATGTCTATTCCGATACGAATATCGGATTGTCAAGATTAGAAAATCAGGACAGAGTACGCTCTGCGCTGATAGACGGCGGAGCTTGCTTTGCGGTTGTTTGCGACGGAATGGGCGGTCAGAATGCCGGAAGCGAGGCAAGTGAAAGAGCAGTAAACATTGTTTTTGACAGGATAACCAAGGTTTTTCGTGCCGACTACGAAAGCAAGTCAATCAGAAATTTACTTATTTCTTCCATTACAACCGCTAACTCGGTTGTATATGATACAGCTATTTCGAGTTTGGAAATGAGCGGAATGGGTACGACCTGCGTTGCGGCTCTGGTTTGCGGCTGCAAGCTTTATGCGGTAAATGTGGGCGATTCAAGACTTTACCTTATTAACCATGAAATACGACAGATAACAAAAGACCACACGGTCGTCATGCATATGTATGAAAGCGGGGAAATTACACGTGAAGAGATCAAAAATCACCCGCGGAGAAATTACATCACAAAGGCGGTAGGTGTTTCGGAAAGCGTTGTTCCCGACTATTTTGAGTTTGATCTGACGGAAAATTCCTCGCTTTTGCTTTGTACTGACGGCCTTTCAAATTACTGTGACGAGTCTGACATATTCAAAGCTGCAAAAGAACTGAATCCTAATGAAGTCCCGGGCGAGCTTATCAGAAAAGCCCTTGAAAACGGCGGCGGAGACAACATTACCGTTGCTTATATGAAATGATTACAGGAAACTGTTTATTTACAGGAGTGAATTTAATGGATAAAAACATTGGAAGAAAGCTTGACGGCAGGTACGAGATTACCGAGCTTATCGGAGTCGGAGGAATGGCGGATGTCTATAAGGCGACTGACATTCTGGAAGACAGAACAGTTGCGGTAAAGATTCTGAAAAACGAATTTGCGGATAATGAGGAATTTGTCAGACGTTTCAGAAACGAATCCAAAGCTATTGCAGTTCTTTCTCACCCTAATATCGTAAAGATTTATGACGTTGGCTTTACGGAAAAAATCCAGTTTATTGTCATGGAGTATATTGACGGTATTACACTAAAAGAGTTTATGGAGCAGCAGGGCGTTATAAAGTGGAAAGATTGTATCCATTTTATAATTCAGATACTCAGAGCTTTGCAGCACGCTCACGACCGCGGCATCGTCCACAGGGACATAAAGCCTCAAAATATTATGCTTTTTCCGGACGGCACTATCAAGGTCATGGATTTCGGAATTGCCAGGTTTGCTCGAGAAGAGGGAAAGACTATTTCTGACAAGGCTATCGGAAGCGTACACTATATAAGTCCCGAACAGGCGAGCGGAGATGTTACCGACGAAAAGAGCGACATTTATTCCGTTGGCGTTATGATGTACGAAATGCTTACTGGCGAAAAGCCTTTTGACGGAGAAAACCCCGTTTCTGTGGCTCTTATGCATATGCAGAACGAAGCCAAGCCTTTAAGGGCGGTAAATGATTCCGTTCCAGAAGGTCTGGAGGAGATCGTTCTAAGGGCTATGCAGAAAGAAGCTTCAAAACGTTACCAGTCGGCTTCAGAAATGATCAAGGACATTGAAGAGTTTAAGAAAAATCCGAGCATCGTGTTTGAGTACAAGTATTTATCAGAAAAAACCCAATATTTCAATGCGGGAGCGGTTTCAAAAGCGGCTGCAGAATCATCCGCGATCGCAAAGCTGGAAAAAGGCGGTGACAGCAGAAAAATGCGTACACATACCAGAACCAAGGATGAGCTTGACAATTACGACAATTATGATGATTATGAGGAGGACGAAAAACCGTCCAAATCTTCGTATTTTGTTGTTGTTCTTACAGCTATAGCTGCAGGTATTGTTATAATTGTAGTTGCGTTTATCGCAATTATGCTTATAAATGTTTTTGATAAGGATGAGCCTCCTGTAATTGGTAAAATGCCTAATCTGCGCGGTTTGAGTTATCAAGAGGTTGCTAACTATTACGCAAGCTCCTTTGATGTTGTTGTTGAAAATAAGGAATTTTCATCGGAATACCCCGAAGGTGCGATAATTGACCAGACACCCGCAGAGGGTAAGGACTACATGATAGGTAATTCCACGGTAAAGCTGATCGTGAGCAAGGGGCCGCGTATGGTAACAGTTACCAATGTTTATGAGCTGGATTCCACAACAGCCATGAGTATGCTAAAGGACAACGACGGTTTTAATGTATTGATAAAGAGCGTTACGGACGAAACGGTTCCAAAAGATTTCGTTATAAAAACAGAGCCTGCCCGCAATGAAAAGGTTGCATACGGTTCGACGGTCTATATGTATGTAAGCCGCGGGCCTGAGGTTCAAGACGTTGTTGTACCCAAATGCGTAGGCCGTACCATTGAGGAAGCTCAGACGCTTCTGGGCGATAAGTTTACAATTCAAACAATGACTAAGGATTCCCTTGAGCCTGAGGGAACTGTAATCGAGCAAAGCATTCCCGATGTTGGCGAGGATGGTCAGCCCAATATTGTCAAGATCAATTCTACGATTATCCTTACACTCAGTACAGGCAATATGCCCGAAGCCGAAGCGGTTATAACATTCCGTGTTCCCGACGGAATCAAGGGAAAGGCTACGTTCAATTGTTATGTTAACGGAACTATAATCGGTACGACTACAATTGATAATCTGGCATACGCATCAACGGTTTCGGTTGACATTAAGGGTACCGAAATGCAGAAGGTCGTTCTCGAGGCAGTAAATGAAGACAACGACAATAGCGACACCATTGGAGAATATTCTGTTGATTTTGTGGAAAATACTGTTACAGAGGTCAATTTTGACAAAAAGGTTTTAAAAAATCTGTTTTCAGAAAAAAGTAACGATAGCGGAAACAGCGGACGTGAACCTATTGTGATTGATCCTGATGATGACATTGTTATCGACGATCCATTTGATGACGATGACGATAATGCATTTTGGAATGATGTGTTTGGATATTGATGAACGGTGGTCATATTGAAGGCTTGCTTTTAAAGGCAGTTGGAGGACTGTACACGGCAGAAACAGAGTCAGGCGTCTTTGAATGCAAAGCAAGAGGAATTTTCAGAAAGCAAAATATTTCGCCGTGTGTTGGAGACAGAGTTATTTTGACTGATATAGACGGCTGTACAGCCGTAGTCGACAAAATTCTTCCGAGAAAAAACAATATTATCCGTCCTCCGCTTGCAAATCTTGACTGCATGGTTTTTGTGATCTCCACATGTGAGCCAGCGCCTAATTTGACGCTGCTTGATAAATTTCTTGCAATTGCCGAGTACAAGGGGATAAAAGGTATTATTGCAGTAACCAAAATTGATTTACAGAAAAACAGTTCTTTTGCGGACATTTATAAAAATTCAGGAGCAGAACTTATTGAGATAGATTATGAAAATACGGACTCGTACGTGAAGCTGTACGATCTGCTATCAGGAAAGGTGTCTGCCTTTACAGGAAATACAGGAGTGGGAAAATCTACTTTGCTTAACCATATATCCTCAAATTTGGAAATTAAAACCGGAGAAATAAGCAAGAAGCTTGGCAGAGGACGTCACACTACCCGCAGTGTTGAGCTTTACAAGCTTGATAACGGAGGCTATATTGCCGATACTCCAGGTTTTTCCACCTTTGAAACTCAAAAATACGATATTATTCGTAAAGAAGAGCTTTCAAGCTGTTTTCCGGAATTCAGAGACTACGAGGGAAAGTGCCGTTTTCCCGACTGTGCGCATATTAAGGAAAAAGGCTGTGCTGTTTTGGAGGCGGTCAGAAACGGACAGCTCGCAGCTTCAAGGCATAACAGCTATACGGAAATGTACGAAGAAGCTCGACAAATCAAGGAATGGGAGTTAAAACGGTGACAGGTGAAAAGAAAATCTGCTGGATATTCGGCGGTGCGCCTGTAAGCAGCAGCTATAATGTTAACCCGCCGTCCGGTGCATATCTTATCGCGGCTGACAGCGGATACTCTTTGATGAAGCGGTTTGGATTGAAGCCAAACGTTTTAGTAGGTGATTTTGACAGTCTGATCGAAGATATTCCGACTGACTGCGAGATAATCAACGCTCCTGCGGAAAAGGACGATACTGATACAATGCTGGCGGTAAAAATCGCAATGTCAAGAGGGTACAACGATATAATGATAGCTGGTTCCCTTGAGGGACGGCTTGACCACACCATTGCAAATATTCAGACATTGGCATATATAGTCGACAACGGTGGAAGAGGCAAACTTGTCGGTGAAAAAGATACTGCTGAGATTCTTGGAGCAGGGGAATACGGATTTTCTCAAAATGACAATGTGTACTTTTCGATTTTTTCTTTTGGTGAAGATACTGCCGTTACCACAAAAGGAACAAAGTACGATTTGAACTGCTATCGGTTGACAAACCGTTTTCCTTTAGGGGTCAGTAATGAAATTATTTCATCAGAATGTACCCTAAAAATTGAAAAAGGAAAAGTTTTGGTTATTTTTTCAAAAAAATAGCACCGATTTTAATTTTTGGAATACTATGTATTAAAACAATACAGGAGGTATTTCATATGAAAATCGTTGTTATCAAAAGCCCTAAGCTTCTTTCAGGTCTTTTCAGAATTGTATTCGGGATAAAAAAATCGCCCGACGACGAATAACTTATGAAAAAACAGCAGAGTTATCGGAATTTCCGTTGACTCTGCTGTTATTTTATACAAAAAATGTTTCCGTAAGCACCGAAACGCTTAAATCAATATCGTTGAGGTCTACTAGGTACATAGTTTCTCCGATACCGTTGAAAGCTGTATTCAAAATCTGCGTTACGGGAAAAATCAATACAGTATTTTCCTCCTCCGAACCATTATAGTCGCTGAAATTTTTAAATTTGAAACGCATATTTATTGTTTTCTCCGTTACCCTGTTCATTATATAGAAATCGGAGATAGGCTTCATTTCCTTGTCCATACCTGTATTGCTAATAGAGTTGCTTATTTTTTCTGGTGTTACGAAATAATAATTTGTACGGTCAAGCTGCTTTCTCAGGCTTGAAGCGATACAAGCACTGAAAAGCTTATCCATGTGGAACAGCATTGCGTATTTGACCTTTCCGCCTGAAAAAAACGCATTTCCTCTGTCCAGAAGAAACAGGCGGCTCCATTTCATCGCGCTGAAGTAACGGCTCATGCTTCTGTCCTCAACACTGAGTTTGAAATCATTTTTAGGGTTCTTAGACGATTCTACCTCGTCTAAAGACAACAGCAGCATTTTAATCTTTTTTTTGTTCAAACCGTTTGACGAGAGCTTGTCAAGAACTTCAAGAGTTTTTTTCAGTAAGCGATTTTCAGCCCGGTTAACGCTGAAAATATCGTACTCAACAAAAAATTTTTCCTTGTGAGCGTAATTTTTCTTGGCGTGCTCGGCATAAACCGTTTTTCCCTTTACAAACATTTCGTTTCCGCGGTAGGGTACATAGGTCTGCTTTAGACCGTTGCGCACTACGTTTAAAACCTCGTCCGTAAACATTCTGACAAAAATTTCAAAAAGGTTCAGCTGCTCTTTTTTAAAATAACATTTGTCGACTTTTCTTACTGGAACTTCACGTATACCATCCAGCATACGCAAAAGCAAAATTTTGGACGATACTATATTTTCCTCACTGTCTATGCAAACCTGCGGCAGAATCTCGATCTGTGTGCCGTCTTTAAGCATTATTATTCCTACATATCTTGTGGGACGAAGCGCTTCACGACCGTCATTAAGGGTGACTTTTTGCATTATCGAATATTTTCGGCTTGCGGCAAAATCGTCCAGACGTTCAAAGTTATGCTCCGACAACAAAATAATGTTTTCAGAATCGGTTTCCAGTGCAGTTTTAACGAAGCTGTCGGCTTCTGTTACAACATAACGTTTTATTTTTTTCATACAGACACCGTTATATTTTCAGATAGGCGTTAATATTGGCAAAAGCAGCATTATTGATAGAGTAGACCTGATCGTTTTCAAGATACAGTTCTGCATTAGAGCCGAAGACCTGCGCGTAATCAACCGCTGTGGCACGGACAAACTGTTCATTTTCCTCTTTATTTGCATCACCTAAAACAAGACGTATTTTTTCATAATCGTCATAGAAGTACTCCTGAAGCAGGGGAACGATAGAGTTTTTGAAAATGTGTGCCAGAACCGCAAGAGTAGGACGCTGCTTTAGCTGCATAAAATATGCATGACCTATAGTGTGGTCACGGTCGCAGAGTATTTCCACACGCTTGTTTATTTTAAGAATAAGCTTCTTTATATCAACTCCGTCCACAACAACGCCGTCCAGCAGGTCGGGATTAGGCATCATTTCGATAAAATCAAAGCGTCGCCTGAGAGCTGAGTCAAGCATAGCAATAGAACGGTCAGCGGTATTCATGGTTCCGATTATGTATACGTTTTCGGGAACGCCGAAAGCTTCCTGAGAATATGCAAGTTTAACTGTTGCGGCCTCTGCTTGTCCTATGCGCTTAGTGGGCTCTATGAGTGTTATCATTTCACCAAATATCTTGGAAACGTTTCCGCGGTTTATCTCGTCAATAATGAAAACATATTTTTCCTCGGGATTTTTAGCCGCCTCATCGCAGAATCTTCTGAAAACGCCCTGATCTACACGATAAACCATTTCCTCTTTACGTGAACGCTCGCCGCGTTCGTTCATTACCTGAATAAATACAGGCTTGATACCTTCTACAAATTCCTCGTATCCAAAAGATTGGTGGAAAGTAGTAAATTCGATCTGACCGTAAAGCGTTCTTAAGGCGTGATATTTTTCAAGCAGGTCGTTGTAGTTTTCTTTCATGACTTCCCGAACTGGACGACCGTAAATAATTGAAATAGCATACACTACCGTATTGTAAGTTTTACCAGTACCCGGAGGACCGTACAAAATGATGTTTGCACCCATCGATTCGTTCACCTCATAAAATAAGCGTTAAATATTATACATTTCCATATGATTGTATAACATACCCATTATTATATTTTAATATATTTTTAAAATCATTTCAATAGTTACAGTAATTTTTAATTTCTATTCTACATTTCATATAATTTTTTTAAAGTTAAGCAGTCATTTTGCACAAGGACGTTCAGCAGATTATACTGACCTTGCTCCATATGGCAAAGGTTTGCATACTTCGGAAAAAAAATTCTGTTCTTTAAGACATAAAGAACAGTCTACCGCCTCTTTTTGTCTGCGAAACAAACCAAATACCGCCGAGCCGCTCCCGCTCATTGCAGAATATTCTGCACCGTTGTCAGCACAAATTTTTTTTATCTTGGACACGTCTTGGTTTTCTGTGACCGCTTCAAAAATGTTTCCGCCTGTTTTTTTAAGTGAGTTCGGCGTGCCGTCATACAGAAGATAATTAAATCTTTCGGAAAGTTCCAGCCGGTCTATCTTTTCATATGCTTCTGCGGTGGATATGCCGCCGCTTCCTTTTCCTATAACGATAAAGCAATCTTTAAGCGGCGTGGCGGGAGACATAATCTCACCGATACCACTGCAGATCATTGTGCCTCCGGTTATGCAGAATGGCACATCAGCGCCAACTTTTGCTCCGATACCGCACAATTGACCGTCGGAAAGCTCCGTACCGTAGAGCTTATTCATTCCTGAAATAACCGCCGCGCCGTCAGAACTTCCGCCTCCAAGTCCTGCATTGGAGGGAATGTTCTTTTCGATACTGATGTGCAGCCCGATATCTGAGATACCGGTAAAGCCGTAAAAAGCCATTGCCGCCTTAAAAACGATATTTTTTTTAGCCAATTCGCCGTATGGAACGCTTTTATCCGTGCAGTCCACGGTAACTGCTCCGCTTCTGTTCCGTGAAATTTTAACGGTATCGCAAAGGGATATGCTTTGCATAACGGTATCAAGCGTATGGTAACCGTCTCCGCGTCTGCCGGTTACGTCAAGCATAAGATTTATTTTTGCAGGGGCGGTCATTATAATTTTTTCCATAGTTATCCCTTGTTCAGATCGTTCAGAAATTCGGATATACGATCCACGGCCTCCATAAGATGCTTGAGTGAATAAGCGTAAGAGATCCTTATATGTCCTTCTCCGCATTCGCCGAAAGCGTCTCCGGGAACGACGGCAACATTGTGTTTATAAAGAAGCTGTTCACAGAACTCTTGACTTGAAAGTCCGGTTGACTTTATCGAGGGGAACACATAAAACGCGCCCTTTGGTTCAAAACAGGTCAGACCTATCTCGTTAAGAGCCTGAACCAGCCAGCGGCGGCGTATATTGTATTCGTTTACCATTTTTACGACTTCGCCGTCGCAGCTGTTCATAGCTTCAACAGCAGCATACTGAGAAACTGTAGGCGAACACATTATCGCGTACTGGTGTATTTTAAGCATCTGACTGACTATAGGTTCGGGTCCCGCAAGATAACCAAGTCTCCAGCCCGTCATGGCAAATGCTTTTGAAAATCCGTTTACAAGCAGCGTACGCTCTTTCATACCGTCAAGTTCAGTAATGGAAACGTGCCGTCCCTCGTAAGTAAGTTCGGCGTATATCTCATCGGACAACACCATTATATTTGTTTCGCGGAGAACTTCTGCAATAGGTTCAAGCTCAGCTCTTGTCATTATTGCGCCAGTCGGATTGTTCGGGAACGGCAGTATAAGCAGCTTCGTCTTGTCGGTGATCTTCTTTTTCAGTTCTTCCGCAGTAAGCTTGAAGCCGTTTTCCGCTTTTGTTTCAATAGTTACTGGAACGCCTCCGGTAAGAGTTACGATAGGTGCATAACACACAAAACAAGGCTCTACAATAAGGACTTCGTCACCCGGGTTTACAAGTGCGCGTATACCAAGGTCAATAGCCTCTGAACCTCCTACCGTAACAATAAGTTCTTTTTCAGGCTCGTACTCAACGTTTACCTTTCTTTTGATATAACTGCATATGGACTTCCTAAGCTCCATAAGTCCTGCGTTGGCAGTATAAACAGTCTTGCCCTTTTCCAAAGCGGCAATGGCGGAACGTCTTATAGCCCATGGGGTCTGGAAATCAGGTTCTCCCACGCCGAGAGAAATTACTCCGTCCATAGTGGCGGCAATATCGAAAAATTTTCGTATTCCCGACGGTTTAAGAATCCTGCATCGTTCTGAAATAATTTTATTATAGTCCATCATGGAGAAACAAAGCCCCTTTCGTCGGTAGCTTCATCTTCAATGAAAATGCCTTTTTCTTTATAACGCTTTAGTGTAAAGTGCGTTGTGGTTGATATAACTCCGTCAATGGTTGACAATCTTTGTGCAACAAAAAGAGCTATCTCTTTGTAGTTTGTACCGCTTATGGTTATGGCAAGATCGAAAGAACCCGACATAAGCGTAAGACTTTCCACCTCATCGTACATCATAATGGTTTTAGCAATATCGTCAAAGCCGCAGTCGGCTTTAGGCGTTACTTTGACTTCAATAAACGCGGTAACACTGTCTTCATCGGCATCATCGGCAACTATTGCCGAGTAGCCTTTGATAATGCCGCTGTGTTCATATTCCTTGATCTTTTTTTCCACGTCAGCTTCGGACATATCCGTCATGGCGGCAAGCTCTTTGCATGAAAGCCGTGCGTTTTGTTTAAGAAGCTTTATAAGAGTATCCATAATAATCCTCCCTAAATAGTTCCGATATCACAAAACCGTAAACGGCATATAATAAGAATATGCCTTGGTTTTCGGAAAATAATATTATAATTATACACCAAAATTAAACGTTTGTCTATATTTTTAAGAAATTCGGTTTTCTTTCCTTAAAATAGCATAGATACTTAAAGCCGGCTTCGAGAGCGATCTTCGCGCCCTCTGTAATACCGCTGCCCAGATCGGCAACAGTGTGAGCGTCCGAGCCTATGGAAAGTATCTCGCCGCCCAACTCGCGGAACAGCTTGACGTACTTCAACGATGGGAAAACGTCCCCGTATTTTTGCCGCAGACCGCTGGTGTTTATTTCTATTCCCTTGCCCTTTTCAATAAGCGTTTTTAAACTGTCGGCGATCACTTCGTCAAAGGGATTTATATCAAGGTTTATTCCAGCAGTACCATTTATGTACCTTAAAATATATGTAAGATGTCCAAGAACGTCAAATTTGCCCCATTTGCAAAGCTTGTTTATTTCAAGAAAGTACCTTTCCGCAAGGCCGTATATATCTTGATGGGACATTTTATCGTATTCGATAAAGGCAAAATCCTCGGTTTTGGGGAGCTGGTGCATAGATCCGATAACAAAATCCACGCGGCTGTCGGAGACGATTTTCTCTGCAATGTCGAAATCGTGCGTAGCCTGTCCCATTTCAACGCCGCATATCAGGTTAAATCTGCCGGAGTATTTTTCTTTAAGACTTGTTACAGCGGAAACCGAGTTCTCAAAATCTGTTCCGAAATCGTAGTAGCGGTATGTATCTTCGTCTGGGTAATGATCCTCCGAATACCAACGGTTACATTCACAGTGATCGGTAACTGCATAAGCCGCAAGTCCGAGTAGGCAGGCTTTTTCAATCATTTCGGAAATATCCGCATCTGAGTCTACGGAAAACTGCGTATGTGTATGACAGTCGATAAGATTCATTTTAATGATTCCTTTCAATTGGGGATATGTTTATAATTATATCACATTATTCCGTCTGACAACATATATTTTTTTATTATTACAAAATTTCGGCAATACAGCTAAAACTTATGTTTGAGATAATACAGAAATAAGAAGTTTTACTAAATTTTTTGAATGTACTAAAAACGTTAAATATACTCGCATATGAATATTTATTCACAGTCATAACATATTTAACTAAAAATTAACCGCATTTTTGTAAAAAATCACATAAAATTTGCCTGATATTTTGTCTGATTTTTGCCTTTTATTTTTCGTAAAAGTGTGATATTATAAATATATCTTTTGTTTTTATTTGTAATTTTATCGGAGGTTTTGTGGATGAGAGCAGTTGTTACGGTGATCGGTAAGGATACGGTCGGTATCCTCGCAAAGGTAAGCGGTATCTGCACGGAATATAATGCCAATGTAATAGAAGTTACTCAAAGCGTACTTCAGGACTTATTTGCCATGATTATGCTGGTTGATATTTCCAAGCTGAACAAGGACTTTACCGAGCTTGTTAACAGAATGAACCTTCTCGGCGAGGAGCTGGGGCTTCAAATTCATACCATGCATGAAGAAATTTTTGAGTCCATGCACAGAATTTAACCTTTGATAGGAGACTGTCTATGATCAATGTTCATGATATACTTGAAACCATTCGTATGATCCAGGACGAATGCCTTGACATTCGCACTATAACAATGGGAATATCGCTTCTTGACTGTATTGACAGCGATATTGACAAGGCTTGCGATAAAGTCTATGACAAAATAACACGCTGCGCTCAAAACCTTGTCAGGGTAGGAGAGGACATCGAAAAGGAATACGGTATACCTATTATAAACAAACGTATTTCCGTTACTCCTATCGCTATCGTTTCAGCCGCCTGCAACGCAAATCCCGTAAAGTTTGCTCTTACAATGGAAAATGCCGCAAAGGTCTGCGGAGTAAATCTTATCGGCGGATATTCCGCTTTGGTACAGAAAGGCTTTTCGGCAGGCGATGAAAGACTTATTGAATCAATACCAGAAGCTTTGGCTTCCACTTCCTGCGTTTGCTCATCGGTAAACGTGGGTTCCACTAAAACCGGTATCAATCTTGACGCTTGTAAAATCATGGGAAGAATCGTAAAGAAAAGCGCGGAGCTTACCGTTGACAATCAATGCTTTGGAGCGGCTAAGCTCGTTGTGTTCTGCAACGCTGTCGAGGATAACCCTTTTATGGCGGGAGCTTTTCATGGCGTCGGAGAGCCTGACTGCATAATCAACGTTGGAGTTTCCGGTCCCGGCGTAGTACGTTCGGCGCTGAAAAAATATCCAGACGCTGACATTACCGGAATTTCTGATGTTATAAAGAAAACCTCATATAAGATAACCCGAGTGGGACAGCTTGTGGGAGTTACTGCTTCCGAAAGACTTGGAGTTCCGTTCGGAATTGTCGATCTTTCTCTTGCTCCCACCCCTGCGGTCGGTGACAGCGTTGCCCATATTCTTGAGGAAATCGGTTTGGAACGCTGCGGAGCCTGCGGTACAACGGCAGCCCTTGCTCTGCTGAACGACGCGGTTAAAAAGGGTGGCGTAATGGCTTGCTCCAGAATAGGAGGTCTTTCCGGAGCGTTTATTCCCGTTTCCGAAGACGCTGGTATGATAGAAGCTGCCGAGTGCGGCGCCCTTTCAATTGAAAAGCTTGAAGCCATGACTGCGGTATGTTCCGTTGGTCTGGATATGATCTGTATACCTGGAGATTCTACGGACGATGTTATTTCCGCAATTATTGCCGATGAAGCAGCTATCGGAATGGTGAACGGCAAGACTACCGCTGTAAGAGTAATTCCCGCCATAGGAATGAAAGAGGGAGACATTCTTGACTGGGGCGGACTTTTCGGAAAGGGTCCGGTTATGCGCGTGAACACTTACTCTCCGTCTAAATTTATCGGCAGGGGAGGACAGATCCCCGCGCCGCTTCACAGCCTTAAAAATTAGTTTCGGAAATAATTCTGCCGTTATTCGTTTCGGCATGATTATCCGCGTACTGAAAGGGTGGTTGAATGGAAAATATTATTACGAGTATTCTTGAGATCGAACAGAATGCTCAAACTCGTCTTGAAGAAGCAAGGCAGAAAAAAGATATGATAATTGCCGAAGCCGAAGCTGAAAAGGAAAGAATCATCAGCGGCAAACTCAAAGAAGCCGAGGAAAAAATCAGGAAGATAAGTCTTGATGAAAAAAACAAGACCGATGAAAAGCTTGCTGAAATAGAACGGAAAAAGGACGGCGAAATAAAGCGTCTTGACAGTATATACGAAAAACATCATACCGAATGGGAAGACGATATTTTTAATGCCGTTATAACAATGATCTGACGTCTCACGTCCGCAGACAAAATCGGGAAAGGAGAGCCTTTGCCATGCAAAAAAACTACAATGCTACTGTGGCAAAGATTATGGCAATATACGGTAAACGCCTGAAGCCTCAGGATTATACCGAAATGATGAACAGGCATAACGTTTCGGAAGTTGCGGATTATCTCAAAAAGAACACATACTACAGCAAGCTTCTTGCTTCGATAGATACGAACACTATTCACAGGGGACTGCTTGAAAATCTGCTGAGAAGAAGCGTTTTTGAAACATACATGAGGATCACCGGCTTTGAGCATATATCAAAGCAGAAGTTCTACAACTATAAAATAATCCAGACTGAGATCGATGAGATACTCAGGTGCATACGCTGCATCAATGCGGGTTCCGACAAGCTTATTCAGGACGTTCCGGTCTATATCAATCATCTTACGTCGTTTGATCTGCTGGAACTTGCTAAGATAAACGATTTTAAGGGGCTTCTCGATTTCCTTAAAAAAACTCAGTATTACAGCGTGCTGAAAGAGGTCTCTCTCGACGAGAACGGTAAAGTAGACGTTACAAAATGCGAAACCCTGCTCAGGACGTATTTTATAAATATGCTGAGAAGTTCTGCGGATTTCAGAATCAGTGATTCCAAGCAGTTTATTTCTTTTCTTGAAACGGAAATCGATTTTATCAACATTATAAATTCCTACCGTCTTACTGCCTATTTCGGGGAATCGGAAGAAGAGATAGAAAAGGATATGCTTACCATTTACGGCAGGCTCACTGCAGAAAGACATCGGGAAATATACAGTGCTCCAAATGCGGAGGAATTTATCAGGCGTTTTTCAAAAACTTATTACGGAAAGCAAATTATTAAAAACGGATATGACATAACCGATCTTGAACAAAGCGCCCGCAGACTGAGATACAAGCACGCAAGAAGCATTCTCAGGCGTTCGGGTTCCGCTCCGCTCAGCGTTTACGTTTTTATTTTCCTCCTGGAGACCGAAGTCCAGAATATTATAAGCATTATCGAAGGCATACGATACGGCGTTGAGTCAAATAAGATCGCGTCGCTTGTTATAACTTAGGGAACTTTCCCCGATAGAATATAAAGAGGTGACAGTCAGGTGTCTATTGAAAAAATGGAATTTGTGAACATTTCGGGTCATACGAACGATCTGAACGCAGTACTTGTCAAGCTCAGCGACTGCGGATGTTTTCACATTGAGTCGGCTTCAAAGGTCGCCAATAAGAAAAGCGGGTATACAGCTATTAAAGAGGACAACCCATATACGCCGCTGTTAAAAAAACTTTATGAAATTTCAGCCAGATCCGGAATTGATTTTAAAAGCATGGACTATTCTGATGTGGAAAAGGACAGTCTTCCCGTTTTGGACAAGTATCTGACCGATGTGAGCAATACTCTTGACGAGTACAAAGCTGCCGAAAAAAAAGCGCGTGAACAGCTTTCCATTCATGAACAGGCCATGTATCAGGTAGATCATTTGCAGGGTATAACCGCAGATTTTCAGCAGATATTCCACTGCGAACACATAAAAATACGTATGGGACGTCTTCCTGCCGACAGCTTTGCAAAGCTTCCGTATTATGACGATAAACCGTTTTTCTTTTTCCATTTTAGTCAGGAACAGGAATACTACTGGGGTATGTATCTGGTTCCCGTTGCATATCTTGACGAGGTCGAAGAGATATTTGATAATCTTTATTTTGAGAGAACTCACATTCCCGATTTTGTACATGGCGACGCAGAAACAGCTTCCTCAGAGCTTCACAGAATGGTAGAAGAGGATAAAAAGTCTATTGAGGAGAGCGTTAAAAAACTGGACGAATTTATGCTTCTGAAGACAGAAAAACTTTGCAAAATATTTTCGCGTCTCAAGACGCAGCACGACAACTTTGATTTAAGAAACAAGGCTGTTATTGTAAAGAATAAGTTCCATATTGTGGGATTTGTTCCGAGAAGCGATTCTGAGCGGTTTGCAGGAATGTTCGGAAACCTTGATAGCGTTTCTGTATCGCTTCAGCACGCCGATATGAACGGTAAGATTCCGCCTCCGATAAAGCTGAAAAACAATTGGTTTTCAAGACCTTTCTCAATGTTTGTGGAAATGTACGGCCTTCCGTCCTATAACAGCATAAACCCGACAAATTTTGTAGCGATAACCTATATGCTGCTATTCGGAATAATGTTCGGCGATTTCGGGCAAGGACTTGTGCTTGCGATTTTCGGCGCGCTTATGGGTAAGCTTAAAAAGTGGCAGATGGGTCCAATAATTTCAAGAGTGGGAATTTCGGGAGCGATTTTTGGACTGCTTTACGGAAGCGTTTTCGGTTACGAGGAGCTTCTTGACCCGGTATACGAAAAGCTGGGAATATCTTTCCTGCCGCTGAAGGTCATGAACAATGTTGCCCCCATACTTGTTGCGACTATTGCTCTTGGCGTATTTCTGATAATCATTTCAATACTGATAAATATTGTATCGGGAATCAAGAACAGAGATTATGAAAACGCGCTGTTCAGCAATAACGGTATTGCAGGTCTTGTGTTTTTCGGTTCGATACTCGGCGGACTGGTTGGCACGCTGATTGGAATAAAGGTGTTCAGCGTTCCATATGTGCTGCTGCTCATTGTTCTCCCGCTGATTATGATGTTTATGAGAGAGCCGCTTGCTTGTTTGGTCAGGGGAAAAAAATATAGAATGGAAGGCGGCGTGGGAGACTTTATCGCATCGAATTTCTTTGAGGTATTTGAGTTTCTGCTTAGCTATGTGTCCAACTCACTGTCCTTTGTTCGCGTAGGAGGATTTGCCATTTCACACGCCTCAATGATGCTGGTTGTAATGGCTTTGGCAAAAGGAATGTCGGCTGCCGCTTCGCCTGTTATGGTAGTGTTTGGAAACATTTTTGTAATGGGCATTGAGGCGCTTCTGGTCTGCATACAGGCAATGCGTCTGGAATTTTACGAGCTGTTTTCACGTTTTTATTCGGGCGACGGCGTACCCTTTACGCCCGTTAAAATAAACTACGACGAAACCATAGAATAAAATTTTTTGGAGGATTTTGTTATGCTGATTTATTTTTTGATTCCCGCAGTTGTTGTAGGACTTCTTATGCTGCCTATCCTTTCCGCGCTCAAAAAGCGTAAAAGCGGCAGATCTATTAAAAATGCTTTTTTAGTAAACTTCTGCGCATTTTTTGGAGTAATGGCGATTTGCGCAGTACTCCCTTTCGGTTTGAACGCTTATGCGGACAATGAGAACAGCGACGCTTCAGTTTCAGCCGCGGCTGATGAAGCTGAGGATAATGGCGGTTCAAACGGATTGATGTACATTGCTTCTGCTCTTGCGGTAGGTCTGGGAGCTATAGGCGGCGGTATCGCTATTGCAGCGGCTGCACCTGCGGCTATAGGCGCGGTAAGCGAGGATCCAAAGTCATTCTCAAAGGCGCTTATATTTGTTGCTCTTGGTGAAGCCTGTGCGCTTTACGGATTTATAGTTGCTTTGTGTATGCTGTTTGTTTAAAACGGAGGCTGTTATGCGCTTTTACTTAATAAGCGATAATGTGGATACTCAGATGGGAATGAGGCTTGCTGGCATTGAAGGTATAGTCGTTCACAAGCCGGATGAAGTACGTGAAGCTTTGCTTAAAGCGGCTGATGATAAGGACATCGCTGTGATACTTATTACCGAAAAGCTGATAAAGCTGTGCAGAGAGCTTGTTTACGATTATAAGCTAAACCGCAGGCAGCCGCTTATTGTGGAGATTCCGGATCGTCATGCTACATCAAATATCAATGAAACGATATCAAGTTATATTGAATCCGCTATCGGATTAAAGCTGTAGGCGTGTTCTTTCTATTCTGCCTAAAAGGAGAATTCTGATGGACAATAAAAATGAAAAGCTGAAAGTATTCATAGACGCGGTGAACGATGAGATCGACGGTGAAGTGAGCCGTATTCTTGCGGACGCTGAAGAAAGAAGAAAAGCCGTTCTTGCCGAGGCTGAAAGCTTCTCGGCAGACGAAACAGGAAAAATGAACGGTTCGGCTTACTTTAAAAACGGCAGTGTATATTTACGTGACGTGTCAAAAGCCGAGCTTAATATGAAAAAATCGGTCATAGAGCACCGCGACGAGCTTGCCGATACAGTTTTCGGCGCAGTGGAAAAAAGGCTTGCAGAGTTCCGCAAAGATCAGAAGTATGTTAATGTGCTGATAAAAAATCTGCTGCTTATGCATGTTTCCGACAACTCCGAAATATTTCTTTCACCTGACGATATGAAGTACGCCGACACGCTGAAAAAAGCTATCCCGTCCTGTAATGCGAAGTTTTTGCCGGACGAGAAAATACATCTCGGAGGATTGTCAGTCTATAATGCCGAAAAGGGTATTATTTCCGATAAGACCTTTGATTCGGCTGTCGAGGAACAAAGGCGCGTTTTTACGGGAAAAAATGTTTTTGCCGAGTAATATGGACAGCGTCTCTCAATAAGGAGGTATGGACTTGAACACAATTTTTTCCATAAACGGACCTGTTGTCAAAGTAAGGGATACAAAAGATTTTTCAATGCTTGAAATGGTGTATGTCGGTGAAAAACGTCTTATCGGCGAGGTTATCGGAATAAACTCCGATGAGACCACAATTCAGGTGTATGAATCCACAACGGGACTTAAACCTGGAGAGCCTGTCGAGGGCAGCAGTATGCCTATGTCCGCAACATTGGGTCCGGGAATTCTGTCTAATATCTTTGACGGAATAGAACGTCCTCTTAAAAAGCTTGAGGAAATAAGCGGAGCTTTTATTGCCGAAGGAGCTAACATTCCTGCGCTGGATACAAACAAAAAATTTGAAGTAACCATAACTGTTGCAGAGGGAGACCGTCTCAGCGGAGGCGATATTTATGCTACCTGTCCCGAAACTCCAGTTATTGAGCACCGCTGTATGGTTCCGCCAAACGTTTGCGGAGAAGTTGTCTGGGTTGCTAAAAACAGCTGGCACAAGATTACAGATAAAATAATTGAACTTAAAACCGATGACGGAAAGACAGTAGAGCTGACATTAGTTCAAAAGTGGCCTATCAAGAAAAGCCGCCCGTTTAGAGAAAGACTTCCTATAAGTATGCCCCTTGTTACAGGACAGCGGGTTATTGACACTATTGCTCCTATTGCAAAGGGAGGTACTGCCGCTGTTCCCGGAGGCTTCGGCACAGGCAAAACTATGACCCAGCATCAATTGGCAAAATGGTGCGATGCTGATATTATTGTGTACATCGGCTGCGGCGAACGCGGAAACGAAATGACTCAGGTTCTTGAGGAATTTTCCGAGCTTGTTGACCCGAGGACGGGGAAGGCTCTGACTGATAGAACTGTCCTTATCGCAAATACGTCAAATATGCCTGTTGCCGCCCGCGAAGCGTCTATCTATACAGGTATCACTCTTGCAGAATACTACCGCGACATGGGTTACCACATTGCTATCATGGCGGACTCTACTTCGCGCTGGGCGGAAGCTCTCCGTGAAATAAGCGGACGTCTTGAAGAAATGCCCGCGGAAGAAGGCTTTCCTGCATATCTTCCGTCGAGAATTTCCGAGTTTTACGAGCGCGCGGGATATGTTAAAACACTCAACGGCAAAGAGGGTTCCGTTTCGATAATAGGCGCAGTCTCTCCTCAAGGTTCAGACTTTTCCGAGCCTGTTACTCAGAACACAAAACGTTTTGTACGATGCTTCTGGGCACTTGACAAATCACTTGCGTATGCAAGACACTATCCTGCCATTAACTGGAATGACAGCTATTCCGAATATATAGACGATCTTGCAGACTACTATAGTGAAAAGGTACATCCTGATTTTCTGACGTATCGTCAAAGAATCGCAAATATTCTTCATGAGGAAAACAAGCTTATGGAAATAGTAAAGCTTATCGGTTCTGACGTTCTTCCCGAAGATCAAAAGCTGGTAATTGAAATCGCTCGCGTTGTACGTGTTGGGTTTTTGCAGCAAAATGCATACCACAAGGACGACACATATGTACCCCTTGAAAAGCAGTTCAGTATGATGGGAATAATACTTGATCTATATGATAAGTGCGCAGAAGCAGTCAGCAGGGGAGTTACTGTAAACGCGATTACATCTGCCGGAATATTTGAAAAAGTTGTTAAAATGAAGTACGATATACCTAACGACAGACCGCAGCTCTTTAAAATTCTTGCTGACGAGATGTTGCGGAAGATAAGTACCCTTGAAACGGAGGTCGTAAAGTAATGAATCTGCAATACGTTGGATTAAATGAAATTAACGGACCTCTTGTTGTTCTCGACGGAGTTGAGGGGGCGTCCTACGACGAGGTTGTGGATATTCGCTTAAACGACGGTTCGGCAAGGATAGGACGAGTGGTTGAGATCTCTGGAAATAAGGCTGTTTTGCAGGTATTTGAGGGTACTAACGGATTATCCCTGAAAAATACAAGAACAAGATTTATGGGCAGACCTATGGAAATGCCCCTTTCACCCGAAATACTCGGCAGAGTATTTAACGGCGCGGGCAGACCTGTGGACGGTTTGGGTGATATTTATGCGGAAAAGACTGCTGATATCAACGGAAAACCTTTGAATCCTGTTTCACGTTCCTATCCGAGAAACTATATTCATACAGGAATTTCTTCCATTGATGCGCTTATGACTCTTATTCGGGGACAAAAGCTTCCGATTTTTTCAGGTTCGGGGCTTTCCCACAACAAACTTGCGGTACAGATCGTTCGTCAGGCTGAGATAGCCGAGGAAAGCGGTCAGGAATTTGCAGTTGTTTTTGCTGCTATGGGCGTTAAGAATGACGTTGCTGACTATTTCAGAAGAAGCTTTGAGGAAAGCGGCGTTTTGCAAAAGGTTGCTATGTTTCTGAATCTTTCAAACGACCCGATAATTGAGCGTATTCTTACACCAAGGTGTGCGCTTACCGCTGCCGAATATCTGGCGTTTGAGAAAAATATGCACATTTTGGTAATTCTTACCGATATGACCTCCTATGCAGAAGCTGTCCGCGAGTTCTCCTCGTCAAAAGGAGAGATCCCCGGACGTAAGGGTTTCCCTGGGTATTTGTATTCAGACCTTGCTTCGCTGTACGAGCGCGCGGGAGTTATAAAAGGCTCCGATGGTTCGGTAACACAGATACCGATCCTTACAATGCCTAACGACGATATTACTCACCCGGTTCCGGATCTTACCGGCTATATCACCGAGGGACAGATAGTTCTTGACAGGGGATTGGATCAGTCGGGTATATATCCGCCTATCTCTGTTCTTCCGTCGCTTTCACGTTTGATGAAAGACGGTATCGGCGAGGGCTACACCCGTTCCGACCACTCGGACGTTTCAAACCAGCTTTTTGCCTGCTACGCAAAGGTAATGGACGCACGCGCGCTGGCTTCAGTCATAGGCGAAGACGAACTGTCCGAGCTTGACAAAGCGTACATCGAATTCGGCAAGAAGTTTGAAAAATATTTTGTTACCCAGAGATTTGATGAAAACCGCTCTATTGACGAGACTCTTGACTTAGGCTGGAATCTTTTGTCCTTGCTGCCAAAATCCGCTCTTGACAGGGTAAATGAAAAGCTGCTTGATAAAAAATATAATCCAAGCGCCGCTGAATTGTTTCTATAACTTAATTTTTTAAAACTACCAAAAAACTACTTGAGAACATTATCATGGAAGGCAAGCTTAGAAATATGACGAATATTTACCTGTTAAGAGGAAAAAGTATTCTTCTTTTCAGGAAGGGCGGTAAAGTTGTAAATAACGTTTGGATCGGTTCGGTTGAATTGAATGACGCAAAAGCCTGTGTACTGCGTGAAATGCACGAGGAGCTTGGTATAAATCATGATGACATAAATATTTTTGACATATTCCTTTAAATCCGCAAAGAAATAATAATTTTGCCCGATTTCTTCGTTTGTTTTTCTAAGTGTAATGTATCTAGCGTTAAATTATTTTGTTTCAAACGGAGAGTATATATAAAATTATGAAAGGAGATCATATTTATGGCTGAACAAGTGTTCCCTACAAAAGGAAATCTTTTGAATACGCAAAAATCGCTGTCTCTTGCGAAGCTTGGATATGAGCTTCTTGACAAAAAGCGTAATATTCTGATACGCGAGCTTATGACATTGGTGGACACAGCAAAATCTATATGCGGAACTATTGACGAGACCTATGTCAAGGCGTACTCTGCGCTGCAAATGGCAAATATTGCAAGGGGAGTTATTGAAAACATTGCAAATGCCGTTCCTGTTGACAGTACTCTTCAGGTGTCTTACAGAAGCGTAATGGGCTGTGAGCTCCCAACTCTTACCATTGAACAGAAAAAACCTGTCCTAAATTACGGATTGCAGAATACCGATTCCAACGTGGATCAGGCGTACATCTGTTTTGAAAAAGTAAAATATATGACTGCTGTTCTTGCCGAAGTGGAAAACAGCATTTACAGACTGACTAATTCCATACGCAAAACTCAGACAAGGGCAAACGCTTTACAGAATATTGTTATCCCGCGGTACGAAAGCATTGTTAGGTACATTACTGACAGCCTTGAGGAAAAAGAACGCGAGGAATTTTCGCGTATGAAAGTTATCAAAACGCAGAAACTGCACAAAAAAAGTACACAGTAAAAAGCAAATCAATGATATAAACGCTCCCGCGCCCGATATTATTCGGCAGACGCGGGAGCGTTATTATTTTCATTTTTATTTTTCTGTATCACGGCAAACGCCTGCCGCAGAGAAGATACACCGTAGATGTGCATATTATATTTGTTTGGATCAATGCTTCTCATGGATTGCTTGGGAATAATGCAGTCGGTAAAACCGAGACGTTCGGCTTCCATTATTCGCTGAGAAATGTTTGAAGTGTTTCGCACTTCACCGCCGAGACCAATCTCTCCGAAAGCAATAAGCTTATCGTTTATGGGAACATCATAATATCCGCTGTATATGGCAAGAGCTACAGGCAGGTCTCCGGCAGGTTCGTCAAGACGAAACCCGCCTACGATATTCAGGTACACGTCCAAAGTTCCGCAGAACATTCCGAGACGTTTTTCCAACACAGCTATTATTATTGCCAGACGGTTATAGTCAAAACCTGTAGCAGTTCTTTTTGGTGTAGAAAAGGAACTTTTTGTAACAAGAGCCTGTACCTCCGCAAGAATTGGACGGCTTCCCTCAATTATGCAGGCAACGCAGGTTCCGGATACACCGGTAGGACGTCCCGACAGAAGCATGAGCGACGGATTTTCCACCTCTTCAAGTCCCGTATCGCACATTTCAAAAACGCCTATTTCATTCGTTGAACCAAAACGGTTTTTTACTGCCCGAAGAATACGGTAACTCAGATGACGTTCTCCCTCGAAGTATAGAACCGTATCCACTATATGCTCCATAACCTTTGGACCTGCAATAGCGCCGTCCTTATTGACATGGCTTACAACAAAAATTGGTATCTCCTCGGATTTTGCGGTACGCATAAAAAGGTTTGTACATTCACGCACCTGAGTAATGCTTCCCGCACTGGAATTTATCTCACTTATCGACATTGTTTGTATAGAGTCAATTATAACAATATCTGGTTTATGTACTGAAATTGTATCTGAAGCTGCACGTGCGTCATTGGTAGAAAGCAGTGAAAGATTCTCCGTATCAACCCCGAGTCTTTGCGCACGCAGCTTTATCTGACGTATGCTTTCCTCTCCGGAAATATATAGTATGGTATAGTTTTCTCCAAGGTATTTGCATATCTGCAAAAGCATTGTAGATTTTCCTATGCCCGGTTCTCCGCCGAGAAGCACCAGCGAACCTTTTACAAGACCGCCTCCCAGCACTCTGTTAAGCTCTCCGACCCCTGTGGAATACCTAACGTCCTCCTCTGTATCAATGCTTGAAAGGGATACGATTTTTGATGATATATCTGCAGTTTTTACTGATGATAAAGTTTTTCCTGCTGATTTCGGAGCTATCTCCACGACCTCTTCCTCAAAAGTATTCCACTCTCCGCAGGACGGACACTTTCCGTTCCATTTTGAGCTTTCATATCCGCAATGGCTGCATATGTATAGTGTTTTTAATTTTCCTGCCATCTGAACCTCCGAAAATTTTTATGACGTGTATAAAGTATAGCAAAAAATTCACGCAATGTCAAGAATACGCAAAATGGGACTTCGGCATTGATCCTGCCAAAGTCCCGAAAATTATTTTTTCAGAAAAGCACCCAGTTTTTTGTCGTCTATTTTAATATGCGTAACAAGTACCCCAATGTGACTGTTTATATTCGCTATATCAGAAACTGAAATTCCGGACTCCGGAATTTTAGAAACAAGTTCTTTAAGCTTAAGCTTATAATTATCATGGAACGCTTTATGAGGCAAATATCCTGAATATTTACTGTCCTTTTGAAGCTGTTCCTCATGACTGAAATGATGATCGACATAGCTTGTAAGAAAATTAATTACCGACTCCATTGAAGTTCGTCCCTGACCTTTGCCGCAGGCATCAAGAAAATCATTTACGGCTTTAAACAGTTTCTTGTGTTCGCTGTCAATAATTCCGTTCCCTGTTTCAAGTTCTTTTGTAAGTTCGTAAGCCATATGTATACCTCCATTGTTTTAAATCGTCCTTTAAAATTATACCACTGCATTCATATTTTGTCAATATCTTGCGGATGAGTTTTTCTGAACCCAATTATGCGCTTGTATGTACAAACTCGTTTATTCCGGAAAAAATCGTAAAAGCCACCTGTTGCTGATAGCCTTCATCGGTAAGCTTTGCAGCTTCTTCCGGATTGGAAAGGAATCCGCATTCAACCATCACCGCAGGATTTTCACAATAGTAGCAAAGATATAGCTCGCTTCCGCAAAGCTTTGTTTCACGCTGATTTTCCGGCTGGAGATTTCCCACAAACTTTTGCTGCATAATGGAAGCAAGACGCTCGCTGGACGGATTTTTGTCACTGTAGAACATTTGCGCTCCGCTGTATTGAGGATCGCTGAATGTGTTCTGGTGAATTGAAACGCATACTGAGTTCCCGTATTTGTTAAACAGCGCAAGACGGTTTTCCATGTCGGATACCTTTTGATTGCGTATTCCTGTGACTCCTTTATCGTGTATTGAAATATCCTTTTCACGAGTGGCCTCAACAGAGTAACCGAAAAACCGTCCCAAATCTCGAACAGAAAGCAGTATATTCAGATTAATACCCTTTTCGGTTTTCCCGTCGGCAGCAGAGCAGCCTCCGTCCATACCGCCGTGTCCAGCGTCGAGAATTATCATAAAATTATCTTCGGGAACTGAGTTTGAAACTGTAATTGCCGTATCTATTTTTACCGCTGACCAGCAGATAACGCCAATGCAGGCACAGAAAGTCAATGCAACAAACACGGCGTTCCATCTTATTTTTTTCATAAAATACCTCCAAACAGCTTGTTTATTTACTGTATCCTATGAAAAAATAAGAGCTTGTATGACAATTTTGCTTTAAATTACTTTCTTTTGTTTACGTTTTTATAAAAAACCAAACCGGCAACGTCCACGTCATTATAGACAAACATATAAGTGAGATAAATTACAGCAGGCTGCAAAAGCGTTACAAGGGTTATTCCAAACATTCCGCTCCATGAAACCGCACTGATAACGCGTTCTCCGGTAAAGAGCGTTATATAGGGAAGTATCCACATATCAAAAAACAGATAATAGCTGAAAAATGATTCATGGATAGTTCCCAGCTTGCAAAGGTACAATAGTACCAGCATAACATAGGACACAATAGGTGCGGCAATTGCCATTTTCAGCGGCATAAATCGGTCGTATTCCATTTTATGAAATTTTACCGCGTTTCTGTCACGCTTTGCCGAGTAGTACGTCCAGTTAAAAAGCAGACCTAGCATTATTGCGGAGGTACAGAGCGCAACAAAAATTTTCAGCAGCAGAACTCCTTTCATCAGCACGACCATCGTGGAACAAATGCAGAAGCACATAAAACTTCCTATAATCCAGTAGCCAATACCTTTTGCGCACCTTTTTATAAAATTTTCCTTTTCTCTTGAAATAATTTTTTCAGACATTTTATACTCCTATTGTTTCAATGAATTTTACATATTATTATACAACATATTCCTGAAATTTTCAATACAAATGACGTAAATATTTAATAGTACGATTCAGCATAATAACTGTAGGACAATAAGAAAGGAGAACAATTTATGCCAAATCAAAATAAGCTTTTTGACGCTTTGTACCAAAATGCCGAGATGGGAACAAGCTCTATTAAGCAAATATTTCCGAAAGTAAGCGATACAAAGCTTAAAAACGAATTGCGCAAACAGCTTGCCAATTATCAGGGACAGGAAAATATGATCGTCGGCAGCATGAGGGCCCATGATCTGAAGCCGCAGCCGATTTCCAAAACGGCAAAGCTGATGTCAAAAATGGGAATATGTTTTAACTGTGCAAAGGATAAGTCCACAGAGCATATTGCTGAAATGCTCATTCAGGGGACAAACATGGGAATAATTAAAATCAACAAAGCGCTCAATCATACTGTTACGGCGAGTCCTAAGCTCGTTCAGGAAGCTAAGGATATGCTAAAAAAAGAACAGGCTTATATTGACAATCTTAAGGGATACCTTTAAACAGGAGGAACATCTATGAAAAAAAATCTTATAAAGCATGGAAATCATGCAAGAGTAGATCCTAAAAATCCTCAGCAGATCAACGGGAAGTACTACACCAGCATAATCACCTGCAATAAGACTCTTGCCGATGGCAGCGTTGTAAACGTTCTTGAGGACAATGCAGAGCTTGCCAGAGAAGAAGTTGACAATATCAGGCTTTCATAACTTGAGGGTATGGCTCAAAGCCGTACCCATACATATTTATATACCGCTTAAATCGAAATCCGGAGTGTATTCTTCTTTTGCGGATGAGCGTTCCTGCATAAAGCCGTTTAGTCCAAGAGATACTGCTTTATCCAGAATATAATTATATTCAAATGTAGATATCCTACGGGATATTTCCTTATGCTCAGCACTTTTATAAAACGGAGTGTATTGACTCATAAGACTTACTAATATACCATACTGAGGAAGATTTTCCGCTATCCATTCAAGTATCCGTACAGAGTTATCTCTGTGAGACGGCAGGGCAAGGTGGCGAATTATTATTCCTCGGCGTATCGTACCGTCCTCAATACAGCATGGTCCGGTTTGGCGGTACATTTCTTTCAGCGCGGCGGTTACAGTTTCAAAATAATTGTCCGCACCCGAATATTTTTTTCCCAAAGAGTTGTCAAAATACTTGAAATCAGGAAGATAAACGTCAATATATCCATCAAGAAACTTAATTGTTTCAACTTTTTCGTAGCCTCCGGTATTGTAGACAATGGGAATATTCAGTTTTCCGCGGCACATATCAAGAGCCGCTATTATCTGCGGAACGTAGGGAGTAGGACTTACAAGGTTGATATTATGAGCTCCCTGCTGCTGAAGCTCAAGGAAAATTTCGGCAAGACGAATTTCAGTAATTTCCTTACCACGATTTTCATGGGATATTTTATAATTCTGGCAAAAACAGCATTTCAGATTACAGCCGGAAAAGAAAACCGTTCCCGAGCCTCGGGCGCCTGATATGCAGGGCTCCTCCCACATATGAAGGTACGCTTTTGCCGCGCGGATGTCCACTCCGCATCCGCAGAAGCCCGTACCTGTATATCTGTCAGCGCCGCATTCTCTTGGGCATAAACTACAGTTGTGCATATCCATAAAGCTCACTTCCTCAATAAGTATTATACCATAAAAATAATTATCTGTAAATTGTTGAAATTAATAACGGATATTGGTATAATATTTATATACTAAAATAATGGGAGTGGCGGTCATGAACCAAACCGTACTTATAACAGGCGCTTCAAGAGGTATAGGCAGAGCGTCAGCGGTTGCTTTTGCACGAAACGGCTATAATGTAGCTGTAAATTACTGTAAGTCAAAAGAAAAAGCCGCCGCTCTTGCTGATGAATTAAATAGTTATGGAGTAATGACTGCGGCATACCAGGCAGATGTTTCAGATAAAACGGAAGTTGAAGAAATGTTTAGAAAAGCCGAACAAGAGCTTGGCAAAATTTCCGCTCTGGTAAATAATGCAGGGATAGCAGAGCAAATCCTTTTTTCGGATATAACAGAAGAAAAGTGGGACAGAATGTTTGCAGTAAACGTAAAGGGGGCATACAACTGTACTCAGGCTGTGTTGCCGTCAATGATACATGAAAAATACGGCAGGATAATCAACGTTTCCTCAATGTGGGGAATATCCGGGGCTTCATGCGAAGTACATTATTCTGCTTCAAAAGCCGCGCTTATAGGATTTACAAAAGCCTTAGCAAAGGAAGTAGGACTATCGGGAATAACTGTAAACTGCGTTGCTCCTGGAGTTATCGGAACAGACATGAACGCGGCGATTTCCGGGGAAATACTGGAAGAGCTTAAAGAAAATACGCCGCTGAATCGAATAGGTACATCTGAAGACGTAGCGGAGGCTATTCTTTTTCTTGCCTCCGATAAGGCAAGCTTTATAACAGGTCAGACGCTTTCCGTTGACGGCGGATTTATTCTGTAGGAGGTTTTTTAGATGACAAACAAAGAGCTTTTAAAAATAACCTCCCGTATCGGAAGTATGCTTATAGAATACGGCGCTGAGATATACAGGGTAGAGGACAGCCTTAACAGAATTGCTTTTGCTTACGGCTTTGGAACAGAAGAAAAGCACATGGAGATATTTGCCATTCCAACGCTGCTCATTGTTACTCTGAACGATGGGGATAGACTCCCGATAAGTCAGACTAAAAGAATTGTAAACCGCAGCACAAATCTTGACCGTGTTGACAAGCTGAACAATCTTTCACGTTATATCTGTACGATAAAACCCGAACCCGAAATTATTGAGCGTCATCTTGACGAGATATCCAAACGTAGCGTTTACGGTATTCCTGTACAGTTTATAAGCTTCGGTGTGGTGGGAGCTGTTTTTGCGCTTTTTTTCGGAGGTGAGTTTCCGGACGCAATTGTCGCAGGAGTTCTTTCAATATTGATATTCTTTATTTCAAAATTTGTTAACAAAATAAAACCAAGCGTTTTTTTTCAGAGCGTTATCTGTTCTATGGTAATAGCCTCCTGTGCGGTAATTATATCAAGAATAGGACTTACCGACGGCTTTGACAAGGTTATTATAGGTTCATCTATGAACCTTGTTCCCGGAATTACACTTACAAACTGTATGCGCGACTTTATTGCAGGGGATTTCCTTGCGGGGCTTTATACAATGATCGAAGCTATACTCGTAGCTGTGGGAATGGCAGTCGGCGCGGCTTCGGCTATCGCGCTGTTTACAATGCTTTAAAGGAGGGAACAACTATGGAAATATCGGTTATGGAACAGATAATTCTCCCGTGTCTGTACAGTCTTGCGGCTTCGATAGCGTTCGGCGTACAGTTCAACATAAAGCTTCGTCACATGATAACCGCAGGTATAGGAGGAACCGTTACCCAGCTTATTTTTCTGTCCTATGAGCTTAGCGGGACAAAGGAGATGCTTTGCTATTTTTTCTCAGCGGCGGCTGTATCGGCGTACTCTGAGATAATGGCAAGACGTCTGCACGTTCCGGTAAATATGTATCTGGTAGTGGGAATTATTCCCCTTGTTCCAGGAGGATATTTCTACAACACCATGATAACCCTTATAAGTGGAGAAGTAGATATGTTCGCGCGTCAGTTTGCAACGGCTTTCGGTATTGCAGGCTCGATAGCCATGGGCGTTTTTGCTGTATCTGCAATTGTACGTCTTGTTCGTATTATTATGAAAAAAGCGATATGAAAACTGATTAACTTGAACGGAAACGGATACCTGTATGTTTTGCTTTCTCTATGTTGTATAACCAATAATCTCATACTAAGTCCTCCATATTTTAGGTTGTACTATCCCCTGAAACAATAGGATTTGTTAGTATAAAAATATGATATATCATTGAAAAATAAATGTCAAATGATAAAATAAAGATGGTTGCCGCACGAAAAAGTACGTTTGACGGTCAGAGCAAATTTTGTACCTCATAACATATAAAATAATAATAGTATTGAAAGGATTTTATCTATGGAAAAAAGAGTAAGGTTTTCGCTTAATAAGGACTGGTCGTTTTACCGCGGTGACCTGCCTACCAAAAAGTATGTTTCACACAGTGACATCTATAATTCGGCAAAGGCCGGAGCGAAGCAGGGTCCTCCAAATAGTATGTTCGATGCGCGAAAATGGGAGCTTGTCGATCTTCCGCACGACTATATGATACAGGGAAACACCGATCTCGACGGAGCCGCCGATTGGGGCTACAAGCCAAAATCCAACGCATGGTACAGAAAATGCTTTGCAGTTGACGAGCAGTACCGCGGAGACCGTATTATAATTGAATTTGAAGGCGCTGCTACCGAGGCGACGGTTTACTTTAACGGTTCAGTAGCGAAGCGTAATTTTTCTGGTTACACAGGTTTTTCCATAGACGTTACCGACCGTGTGATATTCGGTGGAAAGCCTAATGTTCTGGCCGTGTACATAAACGGCACAGAGTTTGAAGGCTGGTGGTACGAGGGTGCGGGACTGTACCGTTCTGTGTGGCTGAATATTGTTCCTGAGATTCATTTTGCAGAAGAACCTTATGTTTCCTTTGAAAAGCTTGACGATTCAAAATGGAAAGTCACAGTCAGCGGTTCTATCACAGGTAAAGGAGCTGGCGGGAAGTCGGTTTCCGTCAAAAAAATCATTCGAGATGCGGATAATAATACTGTTGCGGAGTTCAGTGAAGCGTCTGCTGTTATAGAAAATCCCATTTTGTGGGATTTAGAGAAGCCATATCTTTATCATCTGACCTCCGAACTGTATATTGATGGTGTAATGTCTGATAACTTTACATCAGTGATAGGATTCCGAACTGTAGCAATTGACTCAGAGAGAGGTTTTTTTCTTAACGGTAAAGCTGTTAAGCTTTACGGAACCTGCAATCATCAGGACTTTGCAGGAGTGGGTACTGCCGTATCCGACAGTATATGGAGATACAAGATCGCGAGGTTGAAATCAATGGGCTGCAATGCTTACCGAAGCGCACACGGAATGGCTCCCAACGGACTTGTCAAGGCGTGCGATGAAATGGGTATGCTACTTATGGACGAAAACCGCAATTTTGAGACCTCTGAGGATTGTCTTGAACAACTTAGAACAATGGTGAAGCGTGACAGGAATCACCCATCAGTGGTGTTTTATTCCATATTTAATGAAGAACCGCTTCAAGGAACAGAGCAGGGAAGAAACATGGCTCTGCATATGCTGGATGAGATAAGGAGACTTGATCCATCACGTCTTGTTACGGGCGCTATGAACGGCGGAATCCTCGAAGACTGCGGAGTTGGAAATGCTCTCGATGCGGTCGGCGTAAACTATCAACCCTATAGTTATGATGATATTCATAAAAAGTATCCGTCAATGCCTATTGTGGGTTCGGAAACTACCTCAGCGTTCCAAACAAGGGGCTGTACTGTCACAGATCATAACAAGCACACGTTTTCATGCTACGATGAAGACGCTGCTGACTGGGGGAATACCGTTCGCGAAACGTGGCGTGAGATCAATTCCCGAAGTTTTATTATGGGCGGATTCATGTGGACGGGTTTTGACTATCTTGGAGAACCTTCCCCACATATTTACCCCAGCGTTTCAAGCTTTTTCGGACTTATGGATACCTGCGGATTTGAAAAAGGCGGGTACTATATCTCAAAAGCGATATTCAGTTTCGAACCGTTTGCGGCAATTGTTCCGGATCATTGGAATTTTTCAGACGGCGAAGCTATAAAGGTAATGAGCTGTACAAACTGCGAGGAGGCAGAACTGTTTATTAATGGGAAATCCTGCGGCAAATATTCTATTAATAAATATGAACAGCATGTATGGGAAGTACCGTTTGAAGCGGGTGAACTGAAACTTGTAGGATATAACGGCAGTTCAGAGGCTGCCACTTGTGTAAATAAAACATCTTTACAGCAAGCAAGGATAGTTCTTGCACCATGCTTTGAGGCGTTTGATATAGAAACTGAAGAAATTCCCGTTATGGCATATCTTGTGGACGAAAATGGTACTGTAGTCCCGAATGCTGACAATAAGATAAAATTTTCAGTAAGCGGAGGAAAAATTCTCGGCACTGGAAACGGCGATCCCAACTGCCATGAAGCCTTTGACGGCAAGGTGAGAAGCCTTTTTGCAGGAAAAGCTATGGTTATAGTTTCAGCAGACGGGCAAGCGGAGAATGTTCTTGTAAAAGCCAAAACTGACGGATTGAAGCAGGCAAGAGTTACAATACCTGTTACGGCAAGACCTGAAACCGAATTTTTACCATCCGTAAAGGAAATATACTTGTCAGGCTGGCGGATAAGTCCCGTTACAGATTTCCGCCCTGATCCGAATGCTGTTACCTCAGACAGCGACATGAACAGCTGGCAGCCATTTGATCCTGAAAGCGGAGCTGCCGCCGAGCTTTACAATAAAGATGGTAAGTTTGTCATGTACCGTACCAAAGCGGATATTCCGGAAGAGATTAACGGAAAAGCTCCGACATTGCATTTCCACAGCATTTGGGGAAAGTGCGAGGTATATGTAAACCATGAGCTTGCAGAAGAATTTTTTAATGAGTGGGCTGTGTCAAGAGACATTCCGGTTAAAGCTGGGGTATCTGAAATAACGGTACTTGTTCAAAGCATACACAAAGATGGCGCCGGAATATGTTCATCGGTAATATTGATGTAAAGCTTTAGAGCTTACGGTTAAATATGCACAAAATAAATACCTCTTTTTTTACGGCAATGTTTATAAATAGATATTGACAAAAGCAGTTAAATACTATATACTTGTATTCAATGACGTTCAAAACACAATATATTGTGGCATAGATTTAACGTGTGCGTAAATCGTATATGGAGGTACAATTACAATGATTACACAAATCAGGAAAAGAGACGGACGGACAACTACTTTCAACATTGAAAAAATTGCTCAGGCTATTTATAAAGCTGCTCAGTCTGTCGGAGGAAGCGATTACAACACATCTTTGGAGCTTGCGGACAAGGTCTGCGACATGATCGACTCTAAGTACGGATCAAAATATATCCCTACGGTCGAACAGATACAGGATCTTGTAGAAAAGGTACTTATGGAAGAGGGGCACGCAAAAACCGCAAAATCCTATATTCTGTACCGTTCAGACAGAACACGCGCACGCGAAATGAATACCAAGCTTATGAAGATATATGAGGATCTGACCTTTAAATCCGCAAAAGACAGTGATATAAAGCGCGAAAACGCCAATATCAACGCTGATACGGCTATGGGTACGATGCTCAAGTATGGTTCTGAGGGAGCAAAGCAGTTCTATGAGATGTATGTTCTTGATCCCCGCCATGCCAAGGCTCATAATCAGGGCGATATTCATATTCACGATCTGGACTACCTGACCCTTACAACTACCTGCTGCCAGATCGACCTTATCAAGCTGTTTACCAACGGTTTTTCCACGGGACACGGTTTTCTCCGCGAACCAAACGATATTTCCAGCTACGCCGCTTTGGCGTGCATTGCTATTCAGTCAGACCAGAACGATCAGCACGGCGGACAAAGCGTTCCGAATTTTGAGTATGCTATGGCTGACGGCGTTAAAAAGACGTACCGCAGAAAGTACGTATACAATATAGCACGCTGTCTCGAAATGATTGCAAAGATTGACGGCGGTCAGAAAATAAGCGACAAAATATATAGTGAAATACTAAACGAAAAGGGAATTTATCCGATCATCGACAATAATAACGGCTATAAGGAGCTTGAATTTGAAAAACTTTGCGGATATGTTGACGCGGATACTGCAAAGAGAATCCAGGACTTTACCGCTAAAAACACTTTGAAAGAAACAGACCGCGCTACTTATCAGGCTATGGAGGCTCTTATCCACAACCTTAATACCATGAACAGCCGTGCAGGCGCTCAGGTTCCGTTTAGCTCAATAAACTATGGTCTTGATACCTCTACTGAAGGAAGAATGGTCATCAAGAACGTGCTCCTCGCTCACGAAGCGGGTCTCGGAAACGGTGAGACGCCTATTTTCCCGATACACATTTTCAAGATAAAAGAAGGTATTAACTACAATCCCGAAGACCCTAACTATGATATGTTTAAGCTTGCCTGCCGCGTTTCGGCAAAGAGACTGTTCCCAAACTTCTCATTTATCGACGCTCCCTATAATCTTAAGTATTACAAGCCCGGCGACTATAATACCGAGGTTGCTTACATGGGTTGCCGCACAAGAGTTATCGGAAACGCTTACGATCCAACACGGGAAATCGTTACAGGCAGAGGAAACCTCAGCTTTACTTCCGTAAATCTTCCACGTCTGGCTATAAATGCCAATCACAATGTGGGAACTTTCTTTGACAGCCTTGAAGAGATTATGGATCTGGTATGCGAGCAGCTTATGGCTCGTTACAAGATCCAGGCTCAGAAATGCGTAAGGAACTATCCTTTTCTTATGGGACAAAAAATCTGGATTGATTCTGATAAGCTTAAGCCAAATGATACGGTGGGAGAAGTGCTGAAACACGGTACTCTTTCCATGGGATTCATTGGTCTTGCAGAGTGCCTAAAGGCTCTTATCGGCAAGCACCACGGTGAAGATGAGGAAGCACGCAAGCTTGGTTACGAGATAGTTTCACGTATGCGCGCACGCATGGACGAGGAAACAAAACGTTCCGGAATGAACTATACTCTTCTTGCAACTCCTGCTGAGGGACTTTCCGGAAGATTTGTACGCATGGATAAAAAGCTTTTCGGCGAGATCGAGGGAGTTACCGACAAAGATTACTATACCAATTCTTTCCACGTGCCCGTTTACTATCCGATAGGCGCATTCGACAAGATCAAGATAGAGGCTCCGTATCATGAGCTTACCAATGCGGGACACATCAGTTATGTGGAGCTTGACGGCGACCCGATGAACAATCTTTCAGCATTTGAAAAAATTGTACGCTGCATGAAGGAATCCGGCATAGGCTATGGCTCAATAAACCACCCTGTTGACAGAGACCCTGTATGCGGTTATACAGGAATTATAGGTGATGAATGTCCCAAATGTCACCGGCATGAAGGAGACGACGGACTCGGATTTGAGCGAATAAGAAGAATAACGGGCTACCTTGTAGGTACTCTTGACAGGTTCAATGACGCAAAACTTGCAGAGGTTCGCGACCGCGTTAAACACAACGTCTGAGAGGTGAGCTATGCTGTCGGATACGGTAAGAATTTCGGGACTTATCAACGACTCCATCGTAGACGGTCCCGGAATAAGACTGACTATATTTACCCAGGGCTGTCCTCATCACTGCGAGGGATGTCACAATCCCCAGACTCATGACTTTAACGGGGGAGAGGACGCTACCATTGAAAGTCTGCTTGAAAAGGCAAAGAGCAATCCGCTGCTTGACGGAGTAACGTTCAGCGGCGGAGAGCCGTTCTGTCAGGCAAAACAACTTTATGAACTGGGACTTGAAATAAAAAAAGCAGGTATGAACATTGTTACCTATACGGGATATACGTATGAATACCTTACAGAACACGCCGATACAGAGAATTATTACGGCGAACTGCTTTCAATAACAGACTATCTTGTGGACGGTCCGTTCATATTAAGCAAGCGGGACATTCTGCTAAAATTTAAAGGAAGCTCAAATCAGCGGATAATTAACGTAAAGAAAAGCCTTGCAGAAAAAAAAGTTATAGAAGCAGAGCTTTAGCTCTTGAAATTAACGTTAAAAAATGCTATATTTAGAATATGAAAAAATTTAAAGGGAGCATTGCTTTGAAAAGTATTCGTATTCGTAATATAGCGTTTCTTTTTTTATTTTTGTTTGTAACATCTTTTCTTACTTCATGCAAGGAGGACGATGGTTCAGGTCATATTTTTAAAATGAATATAGAAAATAATCCTCAGAACCTCGATCCGCAAATGGCGGTTGACAGCGAGTCTATCATGGTAATAACAAATATGATGGAAGGACTTATGAAAACCGACGCTTCGGGAGCTATCGTTCCCGCGGCGGCGGAAAGCTTTGCAATGTCCGAGGACGGGTTGACATATACGTTTTATCTTAAACAAAGCCGTATGTGGGAAAGCCTTGCAGAGGATTTTTCCGCACCGGTTACGGCAGATGATTTTGTATTTGCTTTTCAGCGTATTTTTGACGCAAAAACAGAGTCTCCATACAGCAGTGACTTTTTGTGCATAAAAAACAGTTCTGCAGTTCTGAACGGAACAAAATCTATAAACGAGCTTGGTGTAAGGGCCGTAGATGAAAATACCGTTGAATTCAAGCTGGAATATCCGTACTATAATTTTCTCGGATTGCTTACTGAAACGTCTGCAATGCCGTGCTGCCGTTCATTTTTTGAATTTACCAACGGAAAATACGGAATGGCGGCAGACGCGTGCGCTTCCAACGGAGCGTTTTATCTTAAAGAATGGAACTATGATCCGTATTGGGATAACAATTATTTAATAATGAGAAGAAACATATCTTACTCGGAAACGGATTATGTTTTTCCTTACAGCATCAATTTCTTCATAACAGGGGACAGTTCTGTTGATGAAGAAAGCTTTTCCTTAGGAAACACAGATTGCTTTATCACAGAAAAGTATAATGAAAAACTTTTTAAGGAAAACAATAATATAGGGAAAAGCGTCAAAACTGTAGGTTTGCTTATAAATACAAAAAATGAATATTTTAAAAACAAAAGTCTGCGTGAAGCTCTTGCAAAGTCGATAAACAGAGACTCTTACTCACATTTGCTTTCTGAGCAATATACTGCTGCATACGGAATAATTCCCGAATGTATAACCGTTCAGGGAAAAAGCTATAGAGATATGTCACCTGACCGCGTGCTTTCAGTATATGACACTAACTCGGCGCAGTTATGGGAAAACGCAATGCGGTCTTCCGATATTGGATCGGTTGACGGTATAAAAATAACGGTATCGGAGGAATTTTCCGCTCCGGAAGCAATTTATGATATTACTGACAAATGGCGCAGCGAACTACTGTTTAACTGCGGAGTTGAAACGGTCTCCAAAACCGAATATGATTCCAAGATAAACAGCGGGAGCTTTTCAATTGCATTAGTGGAAATAAGAGCTGACAAAAATTCTCCTCAGGATTTTCTAGGAAAGTTCTGCGGAAACAATCTTTTTACCGGAAACGCGAAGCTTGCTCTTGATATTAACAATTTAAAAACAGCGGCAAGTCTTTCCGAGGGGATAGAGCGAATAAACAACGCTGAAAGTGAAATAATCATAGATTATATTTTTATTCCGATATGTTATGAAAACGAATATCTTTTATACAATGAAAGGTCCATTGATATATTCTACTATCCCGTTTCATCAACAGTTTGGTTTGGAGAAGCAAAATATTTTGATTAACCAAAACACGGTTTTGGAATTTATCGTTTACACGTTAATCAAAATATGATATAATTATTAAAATTATTGTCAAAATATGCACGCGTATTTTGAATACACAATTTGCATATACTTTAATTTTTTATTATATCATAAAGGACGGATCTTAGTGGAAAATAAAGAACCGAATAATAATGATGATGATAAAAAGGTAACAATCTTCTTTTTCCTTATTGCCGCGAGCATAATCTTTGGATTTTTTATTTTTCCTAATATTTTTGAAAAATACGATGACAAGCCTGTCGTTATATATACATTATCTAAAGAACAACTTGAAGGCTACGGATATACGACAAAAGGGAATTTAGATACTGATATTTGGGAAGATGACAACGCAGATGATTCATATAATTTGGGAAATACAGAAACTGAATTTACCGAAACGGTATTGGTAACAGATTCACTGACTTCCGAATACACGCGTGTTACGGTTTCTTTTCCTTTGGATATTAATTTTGCAAATGCTGAAGAACTAATGATGGTACGAGGCATAGGAGAAATAACCGCAAATAAAATAGTTGATTACCGAGGCATAAACGGTTATTTTTATTCAATGGATGAGTTGTTGAATATTGACGGAATTGGAGAAAAGAAGCTTGCAGCGCTAAAAGGATACCTTTATATTGATCATGAATTGCTTCCGGAAACCTTGCCGTATACTCCGGAATTTAATATATATAATGACGAAGACAGCACTGTTATTGTCACAACTGTTCCGCAGTACAATAATGAAACAATGATAACTGTCGTAGGAACTGAAGCCACAACAGAAGACTTTATCATGGAAACAGAGGAATTTGTTACTGACATTGACAAAGAATTTGAAACAGATAATTATGAAGTTCAGTATTCATACCCTGAAAATTTTAATGTATTTGATATAACTGAATCAGAATATTATCCGAACTTTCCAATAGAGCTTAATTCAGCAAGTGTCAAAGATTTGACTTATATAAAAGGGATAGGTGAATCTACAGCTAATAAAATCGTTGAATATGCAAGGAATATAGGCTTCACAACAGTTGATGATCTGCTTAATATAAGTGGAATAGGCAAAAACAAACTTGAATCCATACGTTCATATGTATATGTCGTTTCGTATACTACAACATACGAATCAGAATTTAGCAGTACTCAATCATTAACACAAAGTGAAACGTCGTATAATACTTATAAAGTTAATATAAATACCTGTAATAAAGATGATTTGATGCAGCTTCCCGGTATTGATGAGACTTTAGCTGATGATATACTTGAACTTAGGGCTCAGATTATATACTTTAAGAATATTGAAGAGCTTAGTTTTGCTTTATCAAATGAAAAGCTTTCTGAAATTTGGGATTACGTTTTTGTTTGAGATATACAATAATATCCCATTTGCGCTAGAGCATATCTGAAAACACAAAGAAAATGTATCATTTAGACAAAAGCAAGGAAGGGCGAGGCACCCTGCGAAAAGCCTTGATATTATTAAAAAAGCGTTCTTTGTAAAGCCAAAAATCTCAAAACCAAGGGTTCGGATCATTTTTCTTCGGCGGAACGGTTCATGACAGTGGAAAATATAGTGTCAAAAAAATAAAGGCATTTTCGGTTGATTTTTTAGAAATCAATATGTATCCCTTCCCGTTTACATAAAAAATTCCTATTTGTCCCAACTCTACAGTTGGATGCTGGCGAATTAGGACGTGATCACTATCATGAAATTTTGGCGACATACTTTCGCCGTCAATAGTCAGCTACAGCCGTTAGTAACTTCATAAAGGGACACAGAACATCAACAACGGTTAGTCATCTTCATGAGAAGTACGGCAGGAAGTTTCCGCAGTTCACAAAGGACTATTTAAAGACTGCTGTTGAAAAGTCCATTATGTTGTATCTGGAATATGATAATAAGAGAGGTTTTGAAAATGATTATTGATTTCATAGCAAGGTTAGTTGCTCTTATTATACTTACCCCTATTTCTGTTTTTATCGTTTTGTTTTTAGCAAGATTTTTAAAATATTTAACCGATAAAACAAGATATTAACTGGAGGCTTTAAAGATGTTACATGAATTGAAGCTGAAACAAAAGTACTGCGATTTTGTATGTTACGGTGCTAAAACATTTGAAGTGCGTTTGAACGACCGTAATTTTCAAGTTAGCGATTTAGTTCATTTTGTTGCTGTCGATTCTCTTGGATTCCCGATTGAACATAAAATAAACGGTTATCTTTACTGTATCACATATGTTTTGTCTGACTTTTGTGGACTTGCTGAAAATTATTTTGCTTTTGGAATTAGTTTCCTTGATTGTATATATGAATGCAAAAGCTATGAGCAAACTGGCTTTTTAGCTTGTCACAATTGTAAAGGCTGAATGCATAAAGATGTCAGCTCGTTTATTGTGCAGAATGACGAAACATAGCAATGACACACAGCGCGACCGGAGCGTATACAAAGGCGAAATTTACAAAAAGGACAGCAGGGGAATTAATTACCCTATTTTGAGGAGGAAAAAATATTATGGAACACATATTATCACTAAGCTACGGCAAGGACAGCCTTGCTTGTCTTGGAGCAATCGAAAAACTTGGTTTACCGCTTGACAGAATAATTCACGCCGAGATATGGGCAACTGATACAATTCCTGCCGACTTGCCGCCAATGGTCGAATTTAAGACAAAAGCTGATAAAATCATTAAGGAAAGATACGGAATAACTGTTGAACACGTATGCAGCACAAATATTGACGGTATCAAGGGTGACAAAATTACTTTTGAAGACGGATTTTATCACGTGCTGAATTCAGGGAAGTATGCGGGGAGTATAAAAGGTTTTCCGATGCAACAGGGGCAATGGTGCCAAAAGTTGAAATTATCGGCGTTAAAAACAGCAAATGATATATTTTATTCCAAACGGCAACGAGGGAATCGTGTCGGCGAAATAATCGGCTTTCCAATGATAGGTGCTTGCGAATTGCAAAGAGCGTTAAAAGTTTCCCCAATACGCAAAGCACCAAAAAATTGCATTTCTTATATCGGCATTGCCTATGATGAGCCAAAGCGATTTAAAACTCTTAGCGATACAAAAATTTCGCCGCTTGTAATGGCAGAATGGACGGAGTCAAAGTGTTATGATTGGTGCAAACAAAACGATTTGTTAAGCCCGATCTACGAAAATACAAAGCGCGGCGGCTGTTGGTTCTGTCCTAATCAACCTGTAGAACAGCTTAGACTTTTGCGAAAAAATTATCCCGATTGTGGGAATTGCTTTTAAAATGGAACAATGACAGTCCCGTAACTTTCAAAGCTGACGGCAGAACCGTTCACGACTTTGACAAGCGTTTTGCACTTGAAGATAAAGGTATTTTAATACCAAACGATACCAAATTTCGTTGGAATATGTGTTGCTTGACGCGCAAAATGCAAAAAACTTGAAAAACCTTGACAACCCTTGAAATAGGTTTGAAAAGGTGGAAAATGGCGCAGAATAGGCGTTTTTAACCTTGACGCTTCATGACGGTGGAAAAATATGGTGTCAAAAAAATAAAGGCATTTTCAGTTGATTTTTTAAGAATCAACTGGAAATGCCTTTTTATTGATTTTGGCGTTAAAATAGCGTTTTAATAAAAACGCTATGCCGTTCAAATGGCTTGTTTGCGTTGTTTTACAATTAAAACGGTATTAAAACCAAAATAAAATAACGGTAATTTTGTGCTTTTAAAATTGGAAATTAAGGGGGTGGGAACTGGGAACTAAAATTCAAGGGGGTGGGAACCAGTTCCCACCCCCTATTTTTACTCTGCCAATTCTGCTATTCCAAGAACTAATCCGAAGCATCGAGACTCCTTATCTACTATGTAAATGTCATCATAATCAGGATTGAGCGAAATCAAGTAATCTCCGTCGTATTTCTTTATATAACCCTTACCGTCAACATAAAAAATACCTATTTGTCCTAATTCTACGGCAGGCTGCTGACGAACGAGGACATGATCTCCGTCATGAAATTTTGGTGACATACTTTCGCCGTCAACAATTAGCATAAAGTCAGCTTTGCGGCTTACCGGCGTTTCGATCACATCAACAGTGTCCCATTGCTCATAGTCAAAAAGCTCCTCGCCTATTCCTGCCGACACGCGGTTTTGAGAACAGTTTATTGAAATTATAGGCGGCTTTAGTTCTTCGACCTGCTCTTTATACACCTCCGCCAACGCCGAAGCACGACCGATTAGCTTCATTTGTTCCCGCTCCGGCAATTCCTTATAGTATGTAAGCAATTCAAGCTCATCATTTGCTATAGGCTTAATTTTATCTTCTCCTGTGAGAAGGTAATCAACAGATATACCGAAATAATTAGCGATAGTCAAGAGATTTTCTGCGCTGGGCATTTTTTCTCCCTTTTTCCAGTACCCAATCAGCCTGTCTGAAATTCCTGTCTCTTTGCTTATTTTATAGGCAGAGACATTTGTTTCAGCCATTAAACCATTTAAAACTTGTGATAATTTCACAAAAAACACCTCTCAATATTGTGGAACTTTTTAGCGGTATTTATATTGACTTTTGAACTAAATAGCGGTATAATTTTCACATGGTGAATCAAATAGGCGCAATAATCCCTTGGTTCACCACAACGGTACAAGCCAATTGTATCACAGGAAACTTGAAAAAACAATAGAAAGCGAGGAAAATTTATGAAAATTATTCTCGAGGGAACGGAAGCAGAGCTTAGAAGCGCGCTTCATTCCTTTGGCGTTCCGGACAAGGTCGTTTCTGATAACGGAAGTCAATTCCTTTGCGGCGACATAGCCGGCAGAGGTCATAGGAGGAAAAAGGTAGAGCGTACTTTTGCAGAGCTTAAAGCAATAGCACAAAATCATTTAAATGACTTTTCTGGAACTGATAAGCCTAAAAGACCGCAGCCGATTGAGCTTAACCTCGGTTATATATCTGATTCCGATAGCGACAAAATAAAAGCGCTTGCAAAGAACCACGCTGATTGCCGCCGTCAAGTTCACGAACAGCTTAATTCGTTATCGGAGCAAGCCATACCGGAGGCTGTAGCAAACTATTTTAAAGGAAACAAATTATCTGTTTCCTTTGAAAAGAGGTGACATCATGAGTAAAGAAGAATCAAAGGAACTTACTGAAGTTCTCGAAAGCATTGACGATATGGTGGACAAAATCGGAAAGCTCATAATCAGTATTGCCAACAATAACGATTACTTTGTTTGCACCGAATGTTTGTACATCGCCAAGACACTTTATGAAATAATGCGGAAATATGCCCGCGAAGAGGACGCTGACCGCATTTATGAAGAATTCAAGGAAATCACGGGGAGGTATATTGATGATTGACATTCACATTACAGGTGAGGGTGTGCGATCGCAAATCACGAATGAAACAGCGATTGATGTGATGACCGCGCTTGCCGAAGCAGTATTCCATATATGTAAAAGAAACAATCTCCCAATTAGAGCGATAGTCGCAGCACTTACTGAAGCTGATAAAACATTTAAAAATGAGGAGGACTGAACATGAATGTAGCAAGAGGATTCCGCCGCAAGCGGGAGGAAAAC
>CAJUHS010000001.1:124395-411403 GCA_910586535.1 uncultured Oscillospiraceae bacterium | reverse complement strand
TCGGAAGATACCCGATAAAAAATACTCGGTTATCCCTTAAAGCGGCGTATACGGCTACTGCGTTGCTGTCGTGGACGTTGTGCGGTTCTCTTTTCAGCTTGACGGATATGTCCGCAGGATTTACCCCTGCAAGCTTCTCCAGCGCGTCCTGGCGGCGGGACGTGCCCTTTACCTTTGTACGGAGAGCGTTTGCCTTAACGATTACCCACGCCTTGATAGTTGCTATCGAGCGGGTAAGTCCCTGCTTTACAAGGCGGTTCGCTATTGTCATTACTTTTGACCTTGTTTTGTTCATACTGGTTTACCTCCTGTTTTATTATTTGGTTCGGGAGCGGGTGTACCGCTTTCCTTACCCTGTGATTATATTATATACCATTGCACACGTGTAGTCAATATGCAAAATAGCCAAACTTACACACGTACATTTTGCTATTATATACAATTGCACAAGTACATAAAACGTGTTATAATAGATACAGAGAGGTGATATTGTGGGTACATCAAGAACAAAGGCAAATAATAAATATAATTCCAAAGCATATGACCGCCTTGCGGTACAGGTGCATAAAGGCTCACGTGGGATAATTCAAGCCGCTGCTGCCAAAGCAGGGGAAAGTACCAACGCATATGTTGTTGGGGCAATAGACAGGCGTATGAAGTCGGAGGGACTGGACGGCTTACCGTCAAAACCCGCTCCCGACGGAGCAGAAACGGAGGAATAACAATGCCAACATTAAGTATATTCAGAGGTATTAAAGTCTATATGAACTGGAATGAACATAATCCGCCGCATTTCCACGCGGTATATGGCGGTGAAGAAGTAACGGTGCTTATAAAAGAACTGGAAGTTTTAAGCGGTAGCTTGCCTAACAAGCAGCTTAAAATGCTTTTAGGTTGGGCGGCGTTTCATCAGGAAGAGTTAATGGAAAACTGGGAGCTTGCCGAAAAGCAGCAGGAACTCTTTCAGATCGAACCAATGAAATAAGAAAGGTGTGATCTTATGCCTAACAGTGTTGAATACTATCTTTCCAAAGGCTGTGACAAGGTGACGGCTGAATATTATGCGTCCGGTAGGAAAAAAATCATTTCCGTATCGCCTAATGAAGATTTTACATTAACACTTTGCTTTGAAAGCGGAGAAAGGCGCATACTGGACTGTAAGCCTTTTCTTGACGGAGCTGTTTTTAAACCGTTTAAGGACTATGAGAATTTCAAAAGAGTGTACCTTGATGATACAAGCTGCGTTGCATGGGACATTGATCCGAATGTCGACAGTAATGTCGTATGGAACAATAAAGTTGATTTATGTCCCGACAGCTGTTACATTGACAGCATACCCATAGCTTAAAAAATCGGAAGCGTGTCACCTGCTCCAATTTTCCGTCAAAGAAAACAGTGCCCTCCAAGAGCGACTACAAGACCGTTTTTAGAGGGCTTGTATTTTGTGCAGTAAAGTCCATTATGAAATGGCTTTCGTCGATTATGTGGCGTTCTGGTAGCCTTACAGTGTGAATAACTGTTCAGAATAAAAGGCTGACCTACTTTTCTGCGCTTGCTATCTTCCAAGCACTACCAGCTTTGCAGGTCACGGAGCGGGATACACTGGTACACTTTCAATGAAAGTTTTAACACACTATGGCTATTTCCGCTGTAAATAGTTCGTGTGGCAGCTTTCCCCTGTACCCCTTAGTCCGACTGCAAGCATTCGGAAGCATATTTCAACATCAGAACCGCCGATTTACTTGGGTTTTGTCATAAGTAACGCCATAGTACTTACGACATTCCGCAAACTCCATGTCATAAGTACAGGCTCTCTCCGAGGGGGACGGAGCGTCTATAGCACTATTCACTCAAAATAAAATAACCCGCTCATTTTTGAGCAGGTATAAGGCAGATTTTTTGTGCGCCGTTTGTGCGCCAAAGTTACAATTGTGCGCTATAAGTTACTAAAAGAGACAAGAAGCAGAAGCATATTAAACCGCGCAGAATAGTGGTTTATTCCATTTGGCGGAAAAACACAAAAAGCGTCCGCCCCCATTCGTAATGCGCAGGTCGGGGGTTCGAGTCCGTTCACCAGCTCCAGTTTCAAAGTCCTGCAAACTACGTAGTCAACAAAGTTTGCGGGGCTTTAATTTTCGGTTGCACAAGCCGTAAAATTGCATAAAAATCCGCTGAAATTGCATAAAAATTATATAATATTGGTGTCGAAATGCGGGTCAAAATTTGGTTAAAAAATTTAAACGGCAAACTGAAATCCCTTAGCGCTGCCGCCGCAATTAAAAACAGTTCGTGAAAAATAAGCAGTAAAAACGGGACTGCCTGACAGACGGGCAGTCCCGTTTTTTATGATTCGGTGCAGCATTTTTCAGAGTTCGATTTTGAAACAGCTTTCTTCTTTGGATCCGGCAATGCGTTATTTTTTCTCAAAAGCCGTCTTTTACAAATGAAGTACGCAGGTATAAGGAACGCGTCAGCCAGTATCCACGCTGCTGGAGAAGCAAAGCAAGCCGCAGTGAAGCCGTACAGCGTTACCATATGGGCAACAAACCACCTGCCGACCATTTCCAAAAGTCCTGCCACAGTTGCCGTGGGAGAAAATCCCATACCCTGTATGAAAAATCTAACGATATTCACCAGAGCCAGCGGGAAGTAAAACGCTGACAGAACCGTCAGGAACTGTTTTACGAGCGGGATAAGATGCTTGCTTTCCTCGTCCAGGAATATCATTGCAAGGCTGTTTCCCGCAGCCAAAAGGAACAGGAACGCCGCCGCAGAATATATCAGTCCAAGCAGCACGCAGGCTCCCAAGCCTTTGTTGAGCCGTTCCCACTTTTGCGAGCCTACATTCTGTCCCGCATATGTAGCCATGGTAGAACCCATTGCGTCGAAAGGACAGCACATGAACATAGAAAGCTTGTTAGCTGCCGTTACTGCCGTTACATAAGACGTTCCCAAACCGTTTACGGCTGTCTGGAGCATTACGCTGCCGATAGCGGTTATGGAGTACTGAAGTCCCATAGGAAGTCCCATAAGGAAAAGTCTGCCGATATGCTTCGTGCTGAAATGCCAGTCGTCACGGTCGGTTTTGAGTACCGCATAGCTTTTGCAGACCCTCCACAGGCAGCCGAAGCCCGACACGAACTGAGCTATCACCGTTGCCAGAGCCGCGCCGAAAACGTCCATTTTGAAGCAGAAAATGAATACGACGTCAAGCACGATATTCACAACTGAAGCGATAACAAGCCAGCTTACGGGGGTCTTGCTGTCACCCAGTGAACGAAGTATTCCTGCGGTCATGTTGTACAGGAAGTATGCGGGTATCCCTGCGAAAATGGTGAAAATATAAGTATACGCACGCTGAAATATATCGTCGGGAGTGTTGGTGAAGGCAAGTATTTCCGCGCAGAATATCAGCGTTACCGCCGTTATTGCAGCCGCAAGGAAAATGCACAGCCACAGAGAATTGGTAACGTATCTGCGGAGCTGCTTGAAGTCTCCCGCGCCGAACATCTGGGCAACAGGGATTGAGAATCCGTTGCAGACCCCCATAACAAATCCGATAACGAGAAAGTTTACCGAACCAGTGCTTCCCACGGCGGCAAGAGCCTTGTAACCGAGGAAACGTCCCACAATAGCAGTGTCGGCAACGTTGTAGAGCTGCTGAAATAAAAATCCGAATAAAAGCGGGATACCGAAGCCCAGTATCAGGGACATAGGTTTTCCGCGGGTAAGATCCTTTGAAGATGCCATAACAGTTTACCGGCTTTCTTAAAATTTACCGTCCGAAAAACAGTTTGGGTTCTTTGGACGCAAGTCTAAGTATATGCTATTCTGCACAATAATTCTACTGATTTTTTGTGAATATTTTTGAATTTTTTTAGTATCACAAAAAGCCGTTCTCTGCGGGTTTGCAAAGAACGGCTGATAATTTTGTATTTTGTACTGCCTCTATTCTGTAAGTTCCTCGTCGTCCTCTTGAGGTACGGAAACATCGGCTCCGGGGGGATCGAATCCGCTCCCGGCAGGACTGTTTCCGGAGGTACTTCCGTCAGTCATACCGTTATTGGACGAACTCCCGCCCGTATCGTTCCATGAGGCGCTTCCCTCTCCGAAGCAGGAGTAATCGGTTCGCGCGAAATATTTCTTCATGCCGCTCACGATAGCCGAAGCAAACTTCTTTTGATATGCCGGATCCGCAAGAGCCATGGCTTCGCTGTAGTTGGTAACAAACGCAGTCTCCACAAGCACCGAGGGGAAATCCTGCTGTTGTGTGACAAAGAAATAATTGTACTTTTCGCCGCGGTTCGTTCCGCTTGAGGAGCCGTGCACCTGCGTCAGCACCTCGCCCAGCGATTCTGAAATATACTTTGCCAGCGGCTGCGAAAACGGAGTAAAATAGTATGCTTCGCCGCCCTTTGCAGATTCTCCCGCCGAGTTGCAGTGTATGGAAACGAACATATCCGGACTGTACTGTCTTGCGTCCGAAGCCCTCTGTTCCGTGACGTAGGTCTGGCTTTCGGTTTTCAGCCTGATAACGTTTGCGCCCTCGTCTTTGAGTATCTGCTCAACATATTTGGCAATGGCAAGATTTGCCTCCTGCTCCTTAATGTGACCGATAGCTCCCGGGTCAAACGCGGACGCGCCCGTGTAGCCGTGTCCCGGGTCGATAACGATAGTCGCTCCGCTGAGACTGCTGCGGCAGCCGTTGAAGCGCAGGACAAGATTTCCCTCGCTGTCGTAGGAGGAAGTAAGTCCTCCGAAAACACCCGACTGGCGAAGCCGCAGGGTAAGCTTTGTTTTTGTCATGTCTCCGGACGAGGAAACGTTCCATGTACCTTTGGTAAACACCGCGCTGTCGGGAAAAGTAATGTCTCCCGCCGAAACGCTTGTGACGTAATCAAAGGTAAGCGTTATGGAATCGCAGCTGAATGCGGAAACATAGTATCCTCCGTTGCCTCCGTCGCTGTAGGACTGGTTGTTATAAGACATGGAAAACGGTATCTTCACATCAGTTTTAAGCTTGATAACGGTATCCGTGCCGTCCTTGCCCGCAGCAGCGACCGACATGGGATTGCTGCCGAGGGGGCTGTTGTCAAGCACCGTCACCGCGCTTGTACGGATACGCTTGCCTGAATTTGTAAGATAGTAGTCTGTGCCGCTGTATGTAACGGTCTTTACTATGTAATCCAGCGTTCCTGCGGGAAGTCTTGCGCAATTTGGCGTGGGACTTGTGCTCGTGGTTTTGTAGTCGTACACCATAGTATTGTCGTTCTTGATCTGTAAAAGATTTCCGCTGTAGTCATTTGCAACTTCCGCAAGAGCGTTTACGATTATTTTTGCGCCTGTTCTTGACTCGTTAATATTTCCCGATTTGGTGGGGTAACTGCCGTAGAACTCGATGTTTCCGAGGTTTATGTCCTCGCCCCGCTTTCCTGCGGGAGCGGTGTAGTAACCTACATATTTAGTATAGTTGGAGTTAGGGTCAAGCTCGTCAAGCTGTCCCTCAACCTCTTTCAGGGACACGCTTTTGCCGTTTACCGAAGCCGTTACCGCAGAGCCGCGGTATGCTATCGCGCTGAGCGTAATGGTGGACTGTTCCTCCACGCGCATTGTTTCGTCTGCAGGGGAAACGCTTTTCAGCACGTTTACCGTTCGGGTTATCTTATAGGTAATAACCTTTGCCTTATTCTGGAATTTAAATGTATTCAGACCAACATCAAGGTCTTCGGTAAAGTAGAACCGTCCAGCCTCGTTGAGCTTGATCTCTTTTCCCTGGTAATAAACAGGAAAATTGGGGTCGAAAGAACCTGCAAAAATAACGGTAGGCTCTTCGGTTTTAAAGGTAGTCTTGGTGGGCAGAGTCATTTCAAGCTCACTGTTGAGGCCCTCCACGTCTATTTCGTTGTCGTAATGCTTCATCAGCGCGCTTGTGGACTGCATAATATCCTTATCCAGAGAGGACAGAGAATGGAACGCGCTTCCCTTGTAGGAATCATAATCGGAAGCCGCGATAACCTGTTTGACAAGTTCGTCGGGGGAGCCCCAGCCTTCCGCTTCTGTGCAGATGCGCTGGTTCATGTGGTGAACATATAGAGGGATATCCGCTTCCTCGGCGTATTTGTTCCACCAGCCTACTATTTCCTTAAAGGGCAGTGAGCTGTCGCTCAGCGAACCTTTGGCTTTCAGCATGATGAAATCAGCGCAGCCGTTTTGGATGTACCCCACAGTATCGGCATAGCCGTCGGTGAGCGCCTCAAAATTCACCGATGTCTCAGAGCCGTTTTCCGAAGTGGTATAGTTCGCCCACACATCGTTAAGGGATATACCCACGGGCACGGTATTGTTGGTACGCCTTACCGCGTCCGCCGCAAGACTGAATATGTACGCGCCGTTGTCTGGGAGCCAGTTTTCGTAGCCTATGCCGGAGCCGTGCTTAACATAGTCCTCCAGAGACGTATTGTCCTTTGAGGAATAGTAGCCGTCCAGAATAATTCCGTCAACAGGGTACTTGACCGTAAAGCCGTGTACTGTTATCGCCAGCCTGTCAATGCGGGAGCGCAGATCATCCTCTTTAAGACCGTCCAGAACGCAGTCCAGACTGAAATTCAGATAGACGTAAAAGCCGCGCTCCTTGGCGGCTTCAACGGCATAGTCGATTAGCGGGCGTTCAACGGTCTCGTTCATGTCAGCGCTGTAGAAAACCTCGCCCTTTCGATCTGTCATAATTATTATAGAGTTAAGACCGTTTTTCTCGGCGGTATCAAGCATTTCCGAAACGCCTGCAGATATCTGCTCTTCGGTAAGAGGCTCGCCGTCCTCATTTGGTACGGCATAGTCTACCGTTGGAGTAACATAAACGCCGCGCATATTGTCTGGAAAGCTGTAGAGCGGAGCCGCATCGGGTTCGTCAAACGCTGGCAGGGACTCGTCTCTGCCTATGTTTGGCTGAGGCGCGATAACTGTGATATTTCCGAAATCATCGGCGGTTTCTTCCGCAAAAGCGGGAAATCCGCCAAAACCCGACAAAAACTGCGCGCAAATTGAAGCAGCTGTTATCAGCCCCGCAAGTTTCCGTAAACGCCGTGATTTCCGGAATGCAGGATTTTTTTCTCTTTTTCCCTTCATCTTATTTCCCTTTCTTTTAGTTGTTTTGTTCTACTTATTTTTCTATATTTTTTATTTCCTTTGATACCTGAGCGGCAACGCCGGCTGTCGGGTTGAAAACAGAATCGTAACGGTACAAAGCTACTCCTCCGTAATTTTCCAGAGACTCCGCAAGCTTCATCTGACGGGCTATGATGTCGCTGTTGTTCATCCATTCTCTTTTTCCGCTGCCCGCGTAGCCGTCCTCCGCTCCTATCTTATAGGCTGCGAGACCTACAACAAGCTTTACGTCTGAACTTTTGACCATTCCGTTCCAGAGAGCTATAACGTCCGCGTAGGGAAGCGCGGGATTGTCAAATCCGAAATAGACCTGGGGCAGGATATAGTCGCAGTAACCGATTTCGGAACACCATTTCCGCACATCAGCATAAAGCTCCCCGTAGTTATTTTCTACGCTGCCCTGAGGAGAAATGCCGAAAACCATGGTATCGTTTACGGAATGTACCGTCCTATAGAGCTTCTTCACCATTTTGTTTACGTTGGAAATTCTCCAGTCGGAAAGGGACATACCGTTTCCGAAAGCGGCATAAGCCGTGCTGTCAAAGCTTTTGTTAGTTGTGGGGTAGAAATAGTCGTCTATCTGGATCCCGTCCACATCGTAGTTTTCTGCAATTTCCCTTATTCCATCTGCAATAAGGTCTGTCACCTCGTCGTAAGCTGGATTGAGATACCACCTGTCTCCCGATTTAACTATGTAATCACCGCGGCGGTCACGGTCATTATACCATTTTTTAATGGTGTAGCCGTCATCTATTTTTTCAAGCTGGGAGGAAGTCATCGTTCGCATTGGATTTACCCACGCATGTATGGAAATACCGCGTTCATGAGCGCATTTGACCATAACTTTAAGTGCGTCAAAGCGGTTCTTGGTACCGATAACTCCGTCAAACTGTTCGCCCGCGGGGAAAAGCTCCGAGTCATAATAAGCGTCTCCGAATGCGCGGACCTGAACGTACACCGTATTGAAACCAAGGTCGGAAATATTGTCAAAATATTCTCCGACAGACTTGGTAAATGATTTTTCCGATTTGTTCCGAAGTATTGAAGCGTACTCTAAATATGTAATCCAAAACCCTTTTTGTTCATCAAAATTAAGGGCGGAATAGCCGTTTTTTTCTTTTGGTTTTCCCGCCGTCCGCGATTCGGAAACAGTTTGCGTTTCCGTTTTAAGCGCTGTTTCCGCTTTCGTTTCCGTTATTTCCCTCGGACTTTCATATTGAAGCGTAAGCGCAGAAGTTTGGCTTGCCTTCGCGGTTTGTGTGACAATTTCCGATTTTGTTTCCGGAATTTCCGCAATTTTTTCTGTTATTTCCGCATTTGCGCTTTTTGTTTCCGATAGTACGCTTATTTCTGTAACTATTTCTGCTTCCGCAGCGGTATCTGTCGAAAGTGATGTTTCCGTTTTTGTTTCTGCCGTTTCCGACTTTGTCGTGCGGGAATAATTTTCCTCCGTATCCGAGGCAGGTATCACCACCGGAGCGGGAGACGAGTCGGAAACGTCCTCCGAAACCTGATGACAGCCTGCCGCACCCAAGGAGAAAACTGCTGTGACTATAATTACCAAAAGCTTTAAACGATACTGCATTTTAACCTCATTTCCTATTCGGACAAATTTTTGATGTACAGTAATTATATAACACTTTTTAAGTAAAGTCAATGACAGAGCGGTAAAAATCCTTTACTAAAGGCTGAAAAATTTTGGCATTAATTCCTGAAATGTGTAAACCGCCGCTGCGCCGCTTTCGTTTCTTAAAATTATCCTGATATTGGGAGAAAACTCTCCCAGGACCTGCCTGCAGATACCGCATGGGAAGGTTTCTCCTCCGCCTGAGGACACAATTGCAATTGCGCTGAAATCGCGGCAGCCCTCCGATACAGCTTTGAAAACGGCAGTACGTTCGGCGCAGTTTGTTGCGCCGTAGCTTGAATTTTCTATATTGCAGCCGGTAAAGACACGTCCGTCCGCGCAGAGCAAAGCCGCTCCCACCCGGAAACCAGAATATGGCGCGTAGGCGTTCTCCATAGCCTTGTCTGCCGCGGCAAGAAGCTCCAAGTCGTTCATAAAAACACGTCCCTATAAAATTATTTAATATAGTATACCATATTTTTCATTTGTACGCAAGACATTTTTAACGTATTTTATTGTACATCATCAAAAAATTTTGTTTAAATTAACAGCAGCGCTCTTGACTTTATTGAAATTATACGCTATAATTGTTATGCTTTATTATGTAATTATGTAAAATTTCGAGGTGTGTTTTTATGACTTTAAAACCAAGTAAAATTATGGCTGCGGCGCTGTCTGTAATGATGTGCGCGACTGTCCTTACAGGCTGTTCCAAAACCGAAGGAAGCGGCAGCGAAGGCGGCGGCAACGGCGGTCAGACTTCCGCGGACGTTACCCAGGCTTCAGGCGGCGGAAACGTTGATACTTCTTCCGCTGTGGACGTGACCGGAGGCTTTATCAACACCGACTGGACTTACGGTCAGGTGGCTATCGGCGGCGGCGGATTTGTCACCGGCGTGTTCTCCACTCCCGAAAAGGATGTGTGGTATGCAAGAACAGACGTTGGCGGCGCGTATTACCGTACTCCCGAAACAAACGGAAAATGGGCGTCCATGAACTATTGGGTGTCGGCTGACGACAGAGGTTTGCTCGGCGTGGACGGTCTTGCTTTCGACCCTCAGGCTCCCAACAAGGTCTATATGATCCTGGGTACTGAATATTTCAGCGACGGAAAGACTGTTATAGCTATTTCGGAAGACTACGGAAAATCCATAAAAACAGTTGACGTTACCGACAAGATAAAGGTACACGGAAACGGCATGGGACGCGGAAACGGTGAGAGAATTGCCGTTGATCCCAACAACGGAAGCATTATTTTCGCAGGCGGACGCACCGGCGGAATGATAAAAAGCACCGACGGCGGCTATAACTGGGAAACGGTATCAAGCTTTCCTATAACCTCTACTCCTAATGCAAACGGCATAAACTGCATACTTTTTGATCCGTCCTCCGCAAAGGACGGCGTTACTCAAAAGCTGTACGCTTCAGTTTCCGCAAAGGGCGACGAAGCAGGCAACCTCTTTGTTTCCGAGGACGCGGGCGCGACCTGGTCAAAGCTGCCGAACAGCATAACCGACCACATGGTACAGCGTATGAAGCTGGACAGCAAGGGCAATCTTTACGTTTGCTACGTCAACAATGAGGGACCCTGGAACTGCGCTCTGGGCATGATCTATAAATACAGTACGGACGGTTCCGCAGATATAATCTCCCCGACTGCCGATTCATTCGGCGATATTCTTATCGACCCCGCCGACGACAACAGGCTTATCGCCGTTACCTCCGGACAGTGGAAAGCGCAGCCGAACGGCGCGTTTGGCGACGTGTTCTACACTTCCACCGACGGCGGCAAGAACTGGCACAACGTGCTTGAAAGCATGGAAATGGGTACCAACGGTATGCCTTGGGTAGAGGGCTGTGCTATACACTGGTGCAGCAACCTTGCTCTTGATCCGTTCAACACAAGCAAAATCATGGTAAATTCCGGAAACGGCATTTTCTCCTGCGACAATATTTGGGACGAGACCCCGAAGTTTTACTTTGATTCCTTGGGTCTTGAGGAAACAGTTCCTATGGATATAATCACAATGGAGGATTTCCCGCTTATTTCGGCAGTAGGCGACTACGACGGATTTGTTCACGAGGACATTTACACCCCTGCGACCCGTCATCAGGATATGATAGGTTCTACGTCCAGCATAACGATAGCCGCCCAGAACAGAGACCTGTGGGCTAAGGCCGGCGGAAGCGAAAATGAAATGCTGCTGACATACACAACGGACGGGGGCAAAACATGGAACAGGATAACAAATCCCCCTGAAGCGGGAAAGAAATTCTATCAGGGAAAAGTGGCTCTCAATGCTGACGGAAGCGTGCTCGTATGGAGTCCGTCAAACTCTATGAAGTCTTACTGGACCGATAATTGGGGCGAAACATGGAATGCGGTTGAGGGACTTACCGGTCAGGATAACTACATTATCGGCGACCCCAACAACGCAAGCTATATGTACTGCGGCGGTTCAAGCTCCATTGCGACAAGCTCGGACGGAGGCAAGACGTTTGCCAGAAACAGCCAGGTATCTCCCAGCTTTAAGAGGCTGTGCGTTGATCCTCATAACGAGGGAACGTTCTACATCGCAAACGGCGCGGGACTGCTGGTTTCAAAGGATTACGGAAAAACTGCGGAAATGGTTCCCAATATCAAGTACTGCGAGGCTGTAGGCTTGGGCAAAGCCAAAAATGACGGCGATCCGCTCGTTATCTACGTATGGGGTACTCCTATGGACGCCGAGAAGCCCGGTCTCTATATGTCCGAGGATCAGGGCGGTACATGGGTTCAGGTCAACGACGACGCTCACCAGTTCGGCGGCACCGGCAACGGCGTGTTTGTAAGCGGCGATATGAACGTTTACGGCAGATGCTATATGAGTACTGTCGGTCTGGGTATTATTTACTGCGATAAGGTCGAAAAATAACAAAACCGGTTGACAGCTTTTTTCAAATATGGTATAATATTTTTTAATATTAATCGGAAAGGATTTTCAATATGGTACACGTTATTGAAGACAAATGTATAGGCTGCAACGCCTGCATAAGAGTATGTCCAGTTCCGAACGCAAACAGATATGACGGAAGCGTGGTTCATATCAATCCCGACGAGTGTATCCAGTGCGGCGAATGCGTTAAGAACTGCCAGCACGGCGCAAGATACTACGATGACGATCTTGAAACCGTTATGGAGCTTATGAAAACCCAAAAGGTTTCGTTTATTGTCGCTCCCGCCATAAAAACAGCTATGGACGGCAAATGGAGACACGTGCTCAAATGGCTGAAGGACAACGGCGCCCATGAGATATACGACGGCTCTTTCGGCGCGGATATATGTACCTATATGCATATTGAATATTTTAAGCTTCACCCGGAAGCAAAGGTCATCTCCCAGCCTTGTGCGGCTATTGTTAACTATGCGGAAAAGCACAAGCCCGAAATGCTTCCGCATATGTCTCCGGTTCAGTCGCCGCTTATGTGTACTGCCGTTTACATAAGAAAATACCTGAAAAGCGACGATATCCTTGTGGGACTCACTCCCTGCATCGCAAAGGGCGAGGAGTTCAGAAACACGGGCGTTATCGGCTACAATGTAACATTCAAGCGTCTTAACGAATACATGAAAAAATCCGGCGTTGTTCTTCCTATAGGCCGAAGCGAATTTGAATGGTCGGCTGTAAGAGGTTTTGACGGAGCATTCTACCCGATCCCCGGAGGACTTAAGGAATGTCTCCACGTTTATGCTCCGGAGCTGCCCGTTACCACTTCGGAAGGCGTAAACAAGGTATACGAGGATTTTGATTTCTACCTTGACGCCAGCAAATCTTCTCTGCCTGCGGTGTACGATGTGCTTTCCTGCGAATTTGGCTGTAACTCCGGAGCAGGTGCAAGATCTGATTTTAATGAGTTTACGGCATATGATATTATGAAAAACGCCAGAAACTGGTCTACAAGCAGAAACAAGGCGGACAGATTCCACAAGAAAATATTCAAGGATCTTAAGCTTGAGGACTTCCTCAGGGAATATGTGGACAGATGTCAGACGCAGCTTCCGACAGAGCTTGAACTTGACGAAGTGTACAGAAGCATGGGCAAGATTACGGAGGTGGACAGACATATCGACTGCCACGCCTGCGGCTTCAAGAGCTGCAAGAATATGGCAATGACCATTTTTGCAGGAAACAATACTCCGTCTAACTGCGTTAATTACGAAAGAGCACAGCTCAAAGCAATGCACGAGAGAGTCGAAAGGGAACACCTGGAACTTCAGAACGCGGTTGCTCAAATCAACGATATGCTCATGTCATTGGGTGAAAAGGTACTGCCCATTTCTGCGCATACTTCCGATAATACGGCTAAGAATGAAAGTATCATAAATGATATGAATAACCTGAATAACGACATGACGGGTATCCATTCCATGGCTGACGGAATTGTTGGCTCAATTTCCAAGATCGGCGTAAGCATAGAGGAGTACAACAAGATACTGGCGCAGATCAAATCTATTTCCGACCAGACCAATATCCTTGCGATAAACGCTTCAATTGAGGCGGCAAGAGCCGGTCAGAACGGAAGAGGCTTTGCGGTGGTAGCAAGCGAGGTAAGAAATCTTGCGATAAAATCCGCCGAGACCCTCAAAGAGGCAGAGGAACATACCAATGAGATCATTTCCAATATTGACGGAATCAAAAACGCTTCCACGGCTATCATGAATGAAGTCTCCGCTACGCAGGAAAATGTTATGAACACAGAAAACGCAGTTGACGCGCTGAACCAGAGTTCGCGCCTTATAAATACCAGCGTAAACGAGGTAACGGAAATTATCCAGAATCTCAGCGAAATCGCTTCGGGTCTTACGGAAAGCAGCAACTATAATGTGGACGATATTGTACCCGATATGGAATTTGATGCGGAACCGATGTATTAAAATTAAAAGAAATCCTCCATGCTAAGCCATGGAGGATTTTTTCGTATACGGTTTTATTGGAATTCGTGCATGGCCTTTTCAGCAGTACTGTGAAGCTCGTCTTCGGTACGGATACTGCTGCTGCTTTTCATGACAGCTCCCTGAACATAGTCGGGCAGGGAGGCAAAAAATATTTTTGCCGTTTCGCTGCCGCGCAGCAAACTGTCAAGGTTTTCATATTTTCTCATTTGTTCTACTTCCTTTCACGAGAATATTTTCTGCGTTTTTTTGCAGAATATACATAGGTATTCTAAGCTGTTATGCTCATGAAATAAGCGCCGAAATCTTGTGAAAGCCTGACTACTGTGCAATATTAACACTAAAATGCTTCAGACTGTTCTCGAAATATGTGTAAAGAGGCGATTATTTGCAGGAAATATAAAAAAGGCTTGCAAATACTAAAAAAATGTAGTATCATATAATTTGGACTGCAAGAGATTTTGTGCGCCGCCCAAAAACAATTGTATTTTGTGCGCGGCACCTTAGATAACAAAACGCTGTCTTAATTATACTATTCGTAATATTTAAAGAAAAATTTTCTTTATTGAAGGGAAGATCTATATGCTGCTTACAGAAATGAACAAGGAAGAGCTTTCTGCGTTCAGAAGCGAATGCGAAAAGGAATACGAGGGCTACAAGGCAAAGGGAATGAAGCTGGATATGTCGCGAGGTAAGCCAAGCACCGAACAGCTCGATCTGGCAATGCCAATGTTCGACGTTTTCACAAACGCCGCAAGTATGCTCACCTCGGACGGTATAGACTGCCGCAACTACGGCTGCCTGACAGGTATCCACGACGCAAAGGTTCTTTTCGGAGACCTGCTCGGCGTAAAGGAGGAGGAACTGATAATCGGCGGAAACTCCAGTCTTGCCATGATGTTTGACACCGTTTCCCGCGCAATGACTCACGGTCTTTACGGAAGCGAAAAGCCATGGGGAAAATATGATAAGGTAAAGTTTCTCTGTCCCGTTCCCGGATATGACAGACACTTCGCAATCTGCGAAAGCTTCGGCATTGAGATGATAAATATTCCCATGCACTCGGACGGACCCGACATGGATATGATAGAAAAGCTTGTATCCGAGGACGAAACTGTCAAGGGTATCTGGTGCGTACCACTTTACTCAAACCCCGACGGTATCGCATACTCCGATGAGACGGTAAAGCGCTTTGCGAACCTTTCACCCAAAGCTTCCGATTTCCGCATTTTCTGGGACAACGCCTATTGCGTACACCACCTGACCGATACGCCCGATAAGATACTTAATATCTTTGACGAGTGCAAAAAAACGGGCAAAGAGGACATGGTGCTGATATTCGCTTCCACCTCCAAGATATCGTTTTCCGGAGCAGGCGTTGCTATCATGGCAGGCTCGGTAAACAACATGAATCAGATAACCAAACTCATGGGTATCCAGTGCATAAGTTATGATAAGATAAATCAGCTCCGCCACGTTAAGTACTTCAAAAGCGTGGACGGTATAATGGAGCATATGGCTAAGCACCGTGCTATAATCGCGCCCAAGTTTAACCTTGTGCTTGATATGCTTGATTCCGAGGTCGGCGAGCTGGGAATTTTGGAATGGAATAAGCCAAACGGCGGATATTTCATTTCGGTAAACACTTTGGAGGGCTGCGCAAAAAGAGTCGTACAGCTCTGCGCCGAGGCAGGGGTAGTACTTACGTCGGCGGGAGCGACTTTCCCATACGGAAAAGATCCTCATGACAGAAACATCAGGATCGCGCCCACATATCCTCCTCTTGCCGAACTTGAAGCGGCAATGAAAATATTCTGTGTAAGCGTTAAGCTTGCCTCTGCTGAAAACCTTTCAAAATAGTCTTACAAATAAAAAACGTCCCCGCTTGTGAGGACGTTTTTTTATTTGTTCTGTATCTGTATCACATTCCCGAAACAGCGTATTTTTCGGCAACGAATTTGTAGTACTTGTAGGGAACGAAATATCCCTGATCGTGCTTGCAGACGGGACACTGTTTAGGCGCATTTTTGCCTTTCTGGATATGTCCGCAGTTGAGGCATATCCATTCGGTATTTTCGTCTCCCGTAAACATTTTGCTGTTTTCTATAAGATCGGCGAAGCAGCCGAAGCGGTCTCCGTGAGTTTTTTCGATCTCCGCAATTTTTTCAAAGGAAAAGGCTATGTCATGAAAGCCCTCTTCTTTTGCGATCCTTGCAAATTCAGGGTAAGCGGTCTCGTATTCGTCGTACTCGTTGTGCTGGGCAGCGCGGAGCAGTTCCTCAATAGTGTCGTAATTATCCACAGGATAGCCGCCGTTGTCAATAACAATCGTTTCACCGTTTTCGGGTTTGAGGTGATTGTAGAAAATTTCCGCATGGGCTTTTTCCTGGTTTGCCGTAAGGGTGAAAACGTTATAAATGAACCAGCACCCCATTTTCTTAGCCTTTTCGGCGGCAAAGGTGTAACGGTTCCTCGCCTGACTTTCTCCCGCAAAGGCGCGCATCAGGTTCACACGGGTCTTGCTTTCATAAAAATCCACAGACATTTTAAACAGTCCTTTCCTGTTTTTAAATAGTGTCTGCGTAAAAAAGCAAAATATACGCGCCATGAATTTTTAAAGCTTCAGCTTCATATAAATGACGTCCTCCATTGGATTGTCGTAATACGGCTCTGTCTCCTTAAAGCCGTACTTTTTGTACAGCCTCGCCGCGTTTTCAAGGGGCGTTATCGTGTCCAGAACCATTTCAGAAAATCCGTCTGCGCGTGCCGATTTGATTATTTCCTCAATAAGCCTGCCTCCCGCATGACAGCGGCGGTATTCGGGCTTTACGTAAAGCCGCTTCATTTCGCACCGTTCGGAACTATGCTTACGGTACGTCACACAGCCGATAACATTGCCGCCCCCTGTTACTGCGGCTAATATTCTGCCGTGTGGGGGAAGATATTTTGCGCTCAGGTCGGCAAGCTCCTCGTTTAGTCCTTGGAAGGACAAATCGCGGTCAAGGCTTTGGACATACTTGGCTATAAGCGTTTTTATTTGGTCAAGATAGGGCGCTCCGTCCGTTATAGTAATCAGGTTTTTTTCGGTTACTGCAGCTGTCCCTTTTTGGGAAAATAAAATGTCCCTGACTTCAAGCACCCCGCATTCCACCGAAAAGTGTACGTCAAAGTCCGCAAAACTCATCATATAGACCCTTTCCGGAGAATGCTGGTACTGGGGGCGGGGATCCTGAGCCAGCACCTCAGAAAGTCCCGCGCGAAGCCGTTCGGGAACTTTTTCAAGCAGCGGTTCCGGAAAAATCACTTTCAGCGTACCATCCCTTTGCTGCAAAGCGAAGCCGCCGTCAGCGTCGGGGTGGGAATCGGTATAGGCAAGGTAGGGTTTTACGTCGTATACGGGAGTACCGTCAAGAATGTCCGCGCCGCTGACAATAAGCGCCGGACCGTCGGGGCGGTCATAGTCTATCCGCTTCAGCCGCACCGAGGAAAGTCCTATAGGATTTGGACGGAAAGGAGAGCGCGTGGCAAAAACGCCCATACGGACGTTCCCTCCAAGCCGCGGCGGGCGAACCGTGGGAGACCACTCCTTCCGCATGGCTTCGGAAAATTCCCATATCAGCCATAGGTGGGAGTAACCTTCCAGCCCGCGGAAAGCCTCGCGGACTCGGTATTCCGGCTCGAAGATAATCTCCGCAGGAAGTTCGGCAAGACCGCTTTGGCGCGGTATGCCGAACTTTTCTTTAAACGGACTGCGGACCCTTGCAATAATTTTCATTGCGCCGTCACTTTCCCCGTCCGTTCAGGTATTCAATGACTAAAGCCGCATTTGTGTCGGGTTTGACCTTTGGCATGACCTTTTCGATAACGCCGTTGCCGCCGATTATATAGGCAGTACGTACAACGCCCATGCTCACCTTGCCGTACATCTTTTTCTCCTGCCAAACATCGTAAGCCTTGATAGCGTCAAGCTCGGCATCGGACAGCAAAATAAAGGGCAGACCCTGTTTTTCCGCAAATTTTTGGTGAGAGGCTGGACTGTCCTTGCTTATTCCTATAACCTCCGCTCCCGAGGCTTTCAGAGCCTCATACTCTGCGGCGAAGCCAAGCGCTTGCCTTGTGCACCCGGGAGTACTGTCCTTTGGATAAAAGTAAAGTACCACCGTTTTACCGGAAAAGTCCGACAGAGAAACCATATTTCCGTCTTTGTCGGGAAGTGTGAAATTTGGAGCTTTTGTTCCTGCTTCAAGCATGATACCAAATCCTTTCAATTTTTAATTTTCAATAATATCGCGTATTGCTTTTTCCACTGCCTCGACCTCGCGGCGAAGCTCATCGGCGGAAACGCGGAACGCGCCGTTTCCCAGAATAATTATTTGTTCCGCGCCGTCTGAGGTGGCAACGCGGACGCGGTGATCCTTGCTCAGTTCGTGGCTGACCTTTTCGATGTAGGTATCCGCCGTTTCCGATTCTTTTGTGTAGACCACACTGATACCGCACACCTTCTCGATCTCGCGGTGATTTCCCCTGACCTTGTAGGCGTCGAACACAACTATAAGCTCGCACCGCTTGAAGCCTTGAAAATTGCACAAACGGTTTATCAGCGTGCTTCTGGCAAGATCGAGGCTTTCCTCCGCAAGCTTTTTCAAATCGTCCCAGTCAAATATGATGTTGTAGCCGTCCACCAGGATATATTCGGGACCTTTCGGTATCGGCGCGGCTTTATGCGCCGTACCGAGCGGCTTTTTGGAAGTTTTTTCGGTGTACAGCTTGTGCCGCGGATCGCGGTCAATTTTGCCGTAGGTACGTTCAAAAATTTCCATTAGCTCTTTGTCCTCGGCAAGCCTTGCGCGGTAATCCGACACCTGCCGCAAGGTTATTGCGGAGGCGTTGTCAACGTCCCCGCCGCTTTGGTTAGTGCGGCATGGGATATGCATTCGGGAGGGAGCCTCGTCCCACCTGACGGTATGCCCCGCGCCGTGGGAGCAGAAAACGCTGTCCGCAGTATTGGCAATGTCGCTGTCACAGTCGTAACCGATCTCAGAAATTACGTTTTCCGAGTTATGGCACGGGTAATAGCCTTTCAGAGCAAGGCTGAGCCTCCCTTTGCCCCTTGTGTAGCTTATCACTTGATTTTGGTAATCCATAATCTCCGAAGCGGGCGCGCTTCCGGTTATCACGGAGCTTTCAGCGCTGCCTTCCGATACCTCCGGCGGAGAAAATTCTCCTCCCATTTTTTGCAGGTCGGACATAGCCCGCCCCGCCGTTTCTATGGGTATCTCCAGGGTAAAGCTGTACCAAGGCTCCAGCAGAATGCTTTCGGCGGAGCGCAGTCCCTGTCTGACCGCCCGATAGGTAGCCTGACGGAAGTCTCCTCCCTCGGTGTGCTTCAGATGGGACCGTCCTCCTATAAGAGTAATTTTCATATCCGTTATCGGCGAACCTGTCAGCACTCCAACATGGCTTTTTTCCTCCAAATGAGTAAGAATAAGCCGCTGCCAGTTTTTGTCAAGATCGTCGGTACGGCAGTCGCTGTCAAAAGACAGACCGCTTCCGCGTTCCGCCGGTTCGAGAAGCAGATGCACCTCGGCATAGTGGCGCAGCGGCTCGTAGTGTCCCGCGCCCTCAACAGTATTGGAAATCGTCTCCTTATAAATTATCCTTCCGCGGTCAAACTCAGCGTTAAGACCGAAACGATCCGAAATAACCGTTTTCAGTATCTCAAGCTGTATCTCGCCCATGAGCTGTACATTTATGTCTCCCGACTGTTCGTTCCAAACCACATGGAGCTGAGGGTCTTCCTCTTCAAGCTTACGCATTTTTGTCAGCACGTCATGAACGTCCGCACTGTCGTGAACTAAAAGACGGTATGTCATTACGGGTTCAAGCAAAGGAGCTTCCGAAGCTTTTTCAAACCCAAGACCGTCTCCTGCGCGGGTTTTTGAAAGTCCCTCGACAGCGCATAAGGTTCCCGCCTCGGCTAAGTCGGCTGCCTGATATTTCGCACCCGAATATATCCTTATCCGCGTGACCTTTTCATCTCCCATAGTATCGCGGGGTTTAAGGCTTCCGCCGGTTATTTTAATATGGGTAAGCCGCACTCCCTGCTCATCGGTTATTTTGTAGACCTTTGCGCCAAATTCACTGCCGTAGGACTTTTCTCCGGTGCAGTAGTCAAGTCCCGCCAAAAATTCGGAAATGCCGTCAAGTTTAAGAGCCGAGCCGAAAAAGCATGGGAAAAGCTTTCTTTCAGTTACGGCACAGCGGATATCTCTCTGAGGTATCTGCCCCGAATCAAGGAAAGTATTCATCAGATTTTCATCGGAGAGCGCTATTTCCTCAAAAAATCCTTCGGAAGCTTGTCCCAAGGCTGCCGGGGAAAAATCAACGCAGTTCTTGTCCAAACGGCTTTTAAGTCCTCCCATGAGAACGGATGGTGAATAGGCGGAAATATCCATTTTGTTGACAAAAACTATAGTAGGGATATTGTAGCGGCGAAGCAGCTTCCAAAGGGTCTCGGTATGACTTTGAACACCGTCAGTACCGCTTATGACCAGCACCGCTATGTCAAGGACGCGGAGCGCCCGCTCGGTTTCCGCAGAAAAATCCGCGTGTCCGGGGGTATCCAGAAGAGTATAGATACTGCCGCCGTATCCCATTACCGCCTGCTTGGAGAAAACGGTAATACCGCGGCTGCGTTCTATGGAGTGAGTGTCAAGAAAAGCGTCGCCCTTATCCACCCTTCCGAGGCGGCGCAGTTCGCCGGCAGTATAGAGCATAGCTTCGGAAAGCGTGGTCTTGCCGGAATCCACATGGGCGGTCATTCCTACAACAAGCCGCTTCATCGGGTAAGCCCCGCTGCAATTTTATGGAAGTTTGATTTCATGACCGCCAGTCTCCTTGCCGATAATATTATTTACAGTATAGCACATAATCAATCGGCGGTCAACAATTATGTATTTATCGATCCCGTTAGGATAAATACAGTCCGAACAGCTAAAATCCTGACGAAACAATACTATTAGTGCGCTAAGCATAAATTTACAGCAGCAAAATCAATTCTCATGGGAAATTTGCGATTTTATGTTGAAAAACTTTTCTGCAGGTGCTATAATATGTCTATTAATATTCGGAGGAACAATCGGTTATGGCAAGATCAAAAAGATACAAAAACCAAAGGAGAGTAATAATTTTGCGCGGAATAAAATACTTATTGATAATAACGGCGCTGCTTCTGGCGCTTGCTTTTGTGCTTACAAAATTTGTGTTTAAGGGCGGTAATGACAAGGAAGGCGCCGAAAACGCCGAGACGGGCGAGACCGTCACCGTATCCGTATCCGAAACGGAAACGACCCCGCCGCCCGAGGAAGAGGAGGATGAGAATATCGACAATAAATGGGCGATGTTCCTTGTGAACAAAAAAAATCCGCTTCCCGCCGATTACGACAGCCGCATCGAGACCAAAGTGGTCTTTGAAAGCTGGCGGGAGTATTTCCTCGACGTAAGAGCCGCCGGGTATCTGGAAAAAATGCTGAAAGCCGCCGAAAATGACGGAATAGACCTGTACGTCGTGTCGGCGTACCGCACCATCGAGTACCAGCAGCAGAACTTCGACAACAGCGTACAGGACAGAGTGGACAGGGGAATGAGCTACGACGACGCCTACGCCGATACCCTTGCGGAGGTCGCACTTCCGGGCGAAAGCGAGCATAACGCAGGTCTGGCTCTGGATATAATGGTAGAGGAGTACCAGAATATGGACGACGACGGCTTTGAGGACACCGAAGCATTTGCATGGCTTGACAAGCACGCCGCAGAGTACGGCTTTATACTTCGCTATCCCAAGGGAAAACAAGAGATCACGGGAATCATTTACGAGCCGTGGCACTACCGCTTTGTGGGAGTGTACTACGCAAACGAAATAAAGAAAAGCGGTCTCTGCCTCGAGGAGTACTACGAACAGCAGGGCTGGACGGACGGAAACGGCAAAGCTGTAAAAATGCGCGGTCCCTGGGACGAGGATGATAAAAAGAACGCCCCCGCCGAAACCACGGCTCCAAAGGAGACCGAGCCCAAGAAAACAATGGCGGCTACGCCCTACTCCGAACAAAAAGCAACCATTATAGTATAGTATATTTGCATCACCGGAAAATTTAATTACAGCAGTTTTACGCAGAAAATAAACAAAATCAAATCCAAAATTTTGCATATATGGGTTTTAGCGAAAGATTTATTTTCACTTTTAAAGCGAAATTGCTGTAAAATGTTGATTTTTTTCCGCAGACGTGGTATAATTATGTAATACTTTAATAATACAAAGGATGTTGCACTATGCTGGATATTAAATTTGTCCGCGAAAATCTGGACGCGGTAAAGGAGAATATCAAAAAGAAATTTCAGGATCACAAACTGCAGCTGGTGGACGAGGCAGTCGCCATAGACGCGGAGCTGAGAGCCGCCAAGACCGAGGCGGACGAGCTGAGAGCCAACCGCAACAAGGCGTCCAAGGAAATAGGCGGACTTATGGCTCAGGGCAAAAAAGACGAAGCCGAAGCTGCCAAAAAGCGCGTTACCGAGTTTGCCGACCGCCTTGCGGCCCTTGAAGCCAAGGAAGCGGAGCTTACCGAAAAGCTTACCAAGAATATGATGGTCATTCCCAATATTATCGACCCTTCCGTTCCTATAGGAAAGGACGACTCCGAAAACGTGGAGCTTGAACGCTTCGGCGAGCCTGTTATTCCCGATTTTGAAGTACCCTACCACACCGACATCATGGAAAGTCTTAACGGCGTAGACCTGGACAGCGCAAGAAAGGTTGCCGGCAACGGCTTCTACTACCTCATGGGGGACATCGCAAGACTGCACAGCGCGGTGATCTCTTATGCAAGAGACTTCATGATAGACAGAGGCTTCACCTACTGCGTACCGCCTTTCATGATCCGCAGCGGCGTAGTTACGGGAGTTATGAGCTTTGCGGAAATGGATGCGATGATGTACAAGATAGAGGGCGAGGATCTGTATTTGATCGGTACTTCCGAGCACTCCATGATAGGCAAATACATTGATACTATAGTGCAGGAAAAAACCCTGCCTCATACCCTTACCAGCTATTCTCCCTGCTTCCGCAAGGAAAAGGGCGCTCACGGCATTGAGGAGCGCGGCGTGTACCGCATACACCAGTTTGAAAAGCAGGAAATGATTGTTGTCTGCAAACCGGAGGACAGCCCCGAATGGTTCCATAAGCTGTGGCGGAACACCGTCGATCTTTTCCGGTCAATGGATATACCCGTCCGTACTATCGAGTGCTGTTCGGGAGACCTTGCCGACCTGAAAGTCAAGTCCTACGATGTTGAAGCATGGTCGCCCCGCCAGAAGAAATACTTCGAGGTGGGAAGCTGCTCCAATCTGGGAGACGCTCAGGCAAGACGCTTAAAGATACGCGTCAACGGCGAGGACGGCAGAAAATACTTTGCCCATACCCTCAATAACACGGTCGCCGCCCCTCCGAGAATGCTTATTGCGTTTCTGGAGAACAACCTCTGCGCTGACGGCTCCGTGAAAATACCCGAGGTGCTGAGACCCTACATGGGCGGCAAGGAAAAGCTTGTTCCCGGCAAGACTTGAGCAAAACGTTTTTTCGGGAATTACGGCATACATTGCCGAATCCTGTCACCTCAAAATCACAGCAAACCTTTCCGCCCCCATTAAAATGGGCATAGCCAAGTAAAAAGCTAAATCAAACTTTGATGGGGACTCCCCGCCTTTTGGCAGAACGACTAAATTTTTAACATTAAATTTTATGACAATACATTATTTTGTTATTGACAAAACCGTATTTTAGTAATATAATTATAATAAAATGTGTCGGATATTGTCCGAATCCAAATCCGCACAAAAAATTGGAGGGAGTTTTTTTATGAAAAACTTGAAAATTGCCACTAAATTGATTGTGGCTTTTGGAAGCGTGTTGGCGCTTATGGTTGTAATGGCAGTTGTGTCGGTACTGTCCACAAATAAGATCAACAATCTCGTTTCAATGTTTTACAACAAGTCTTACGTAAATACTCAGAATGCGGAAAGGATATCCGCCGACATCCATACCGGCGCAAAGAATATGCTCGTTGCTATTATCGACGGCGATCCTGCCGAGACCGAGAGCAGGCTCCGTATGGCTAACGATAACCTTACGGACGCGCAGGAAGCTGTTGAGTTCCTTAAAACCAACTTCCGCGGAGATATGAACGATGTAAACACTGTTGCAGAGCAGCTCCAGATAGTTGTTGACAGCTATATGGAATTCAGCGAGGATGCATATGCCGGAAGAACCGAAGAGGCATACGCTCTCTATGAGGAAAAGATCGTAGGTGCCCTTAAGGTTGCAAGCGATCATGCAGATAATATTGTTGCGTTTGCAATATCCAATGCCGATACAGAATATAACGGTGCCCGTACTACCGGTATAACTACCGAGATCGTTATTGCAGCGGCAGCGGCTGTTGCAGTTCTGATAGGTATCGCAATGGCGGCATATATAACAAAGATGATCGTTTCCGGCGTCGGACAGGCGGAAAGAGCCGCTGTAAATATGTCGAAGGGCAACTTTGATAATGAAATTACATATGACTCTGAAGACGAAGTCGGAGTTCTCTGCAAAAGCATTAAAAACTTTTCCGATGGCAGCAAGCTTATTATTGATGATATCAGCTATGTAACAGGTGAGCTTTCCGACGGTAACTTTACTGTAAAGAGCCGCTGCGAAAATGCTTATGTAGGTGCATTTTCAGCTATCCTTTCCTCATTTAACAGTCTTATCGACAAGCTCAATGAAATTATAGGCAGGATCAACGAGTCCGCAGATCAGGTATCCTCCGGTTCCGACCAGGTATCCGGCGGCGCTCAGGCGCTTTCACAGGGAGCTACCGAGCAGGCCTCCTCTGTTGAAGAGCTTGCGGCTACTATCCACATTATTTCCGAGCAGATCAACGAGAACGCTGCAAACGCTCATGAAGCAAACGACAGAACCAATGTTGCCGTAAGTGAGATGGGCAGCGCAAACGACAAGATGAAAGAACTTGTCGGAGCTATGGACGAGATCAGCGCCTCCTCCGACGAGACTCAGAAGATCATCAAGACTATCGAAGATATCGCATTCCAGACCAATATCCTTGCACTCAACGCAGCTGTTGAGGCTGCAAGAGCAGGTGCGGCAGGCAAGGGCTTCGCAGTAGTTGCCGATGAAGTAAGAAACCTCGCAGGCAAATCTGCCGAGGCTGCCAAGAACACCACGTCACTTATTGAAAATACCGTTGCGGCTATCAACAAGGGTAATTCTTTGGTAACAGAGGTTGCCGATAAGATGTCCAATGCAATGGAAGCTTCTAACGTCGTTGTAGACCTAAACATGAAGATTTCCGAAGCGTCTAAGCAGTCCGCCGATTCCGTTACACAGGTTACTGTTGGTATCGAGCAGATCTCCAGCGTAGTACAGACCAACTCCGCTACTGCAGAAGAGTCCGCAGCAGCTTCCGAGGAGCTCTCCGGACAGGCGAATATGCTCAAGGAAATGGTTTCCGACTTCAAATTCAGAGCATATTAATTCTTGCAAAAATATACGGACGTTCCTTGTTGGGAGCGTCCGTTTTTTTTATGTGGTAAGCAAATGGATAAAATAAAACAGGGTACGATGATGTACCCTGTTTTATGTAAATTTAAGCAAATTTAAGAACTGCAAATGTGTGTACAGCAGGAAGCTCGCAATGAATAATCTCCGATCTCATATAAGCCTGTAGAATACCTTGCGCTTGGTGTCTTATGAGACTTAAAGCCATATACCGCAAGTATTCAAAAGCAAGACAAGGATACGGATCTATTATAAACAAAACGCCGAGACTATTGCCTCGACGAATTTAGCGTAATTATGCAAGCCATAGAAAAAATGGAGCGGATTACGGGGCTCGAACCCGCTACCTCCACCTTGGCAAGGTGGCGCTCTACCAGATGAGCTAAATCCGCATAATGGCAGCGGCAGTGAAAAGTGCCGCATGACCGTGCATAAAAGTGGTGCCTCCGGACGGAATCGAACCATCGACACGGGGATTTTCAGTCCCCTGCTCTACCGACTGAGCTACAGAGGCGTCCTCGCTGCACAGTTGCCTATGCCAGTTCCAAAGAAACCGGCTACCGGTTCCAAAAGAACCGGCTGCCAACTCAAAAAAGAATTGGCGACCCGAATGGGACTCGAACCCACGACCTCCGCCGTGACAGGGCGGCGTTCTAACCAACTGAACTATCGGGCCGTAAAGGACTTGCCAAGAAGTCCTTTTGGTGGGAACAATAGGGCTCGAACCTATGACCCTCTGCTTGTAAGGCAGATGCTCTCCCAGCTGAGCTATGCTCCCATTTGAGCGCCTTAATACCGGCGACTTAATTATATTACACCAAATCACCTCAAAAGTCAATAGTTTTTTCCAAAAAAATATTAATATCAGCATATTACACAATAAATTGCATTATATTTACAGCAAAATGACACAAATTACAGTAAAAAAGGATATTGCCGCATATAACAGCAATATCCTGAATGCTTATTTATTACAATATTTGTCAAAATAACAAATATCTTTTGTAAAAATGCCACGCTTAGCGTTTCCGCATATTTCCACCGCAGATATTTCACACACAGAACCGTCTGGAAAAACGACTTTGTCACGCAGTTCCTCGCCGCCGTAGCCGATGTAGGTCAGAAAACGGCTTTTGCAGCCCCTTTCGGTAAATCCGAGACGATATTTAAGTCCGTAATCGCTGAGTCCCACAAACTGCCTGTCGTAAGCTATATATTTGTGACGGATAATCCCCCGCGCCGACGCGAAGCCATCGGTGTAATTGTAACTGTATGAACCGTTCACGTCTTTCATATGATAATGGCTCACCATTTTTGAGTAATCCCCCGAACTGCCCTCCTCAAAAATATTTTTCGGAACTATCGTTTTGGGATTCACAGGAGACAGCCGCACCTCGTTGACAGCGCCTATGTAGGGATAATCCTCATTCAGCGAAAGAGAAAGACTGACAATAGCTGACCATTGGCTGTCATGCTCGTTGACATATATGTACCGCACCGTCTGGGAACTGTTCTGCCATGTAACATTGGGAACGATCATCTTTTCAGACATCAGCGTGTTCAGGGAAAGTCCCGCTAAAAGCCCCGGGGCAAGCTCGTTCTGAGCAAGCATTGAGGAAAACCCCCTTGAGGACAGTCTCATGATCGTCCTACCGCCGCTTTTAGTAACGGTGAGGCTGTCCATAATGCCCCTGTGCAGTACCTTGCCGCCCACAGAAAGCTTAGCCTCCACCACGTCGGAAACGCCCTCGCCTCCGATAACCGTTGCTTCAAGAGTACTGTACGGTGTGTACCTCTCCTTTCTGCACCTGAAACCCGCAAGCTTGTTTATTACAAAAGTTTTGCCGCCGGTAGTTTTCAAGGTAAGCTCCGCGTTTTCCATGTTCATTCTGATACCGCCTCCTTGTCAGTATTTTCGGCGACTTCCGCGCTGCCGACAAATTCTGCCTCAATTTTTTCGGAAAAACCGCTTTTTCCGCAGCATTTGTAATCGGCGAGAAACACATTCTCAAAAACCATTTCGGCGTAAGTAAGGGTAAGCTTTGTACCGTTCCGCAGAAGTCCGTCAAGAACGTCCGCGCAGGGATTTTCTGAAGTACCCGAAAGCCGTATTCGGACAGCCTTTGCGCCTCCGTTCCAAAGATAAACAGCCCCGCTTGTAAGAACAGTCTCCCCTAAAGCGGCGGAGCGAGCTATGGAGTATTCCTCAACAAAAATCTTTACGCCGCCGAAAACAGCGGAATTTTTGTCAGCCGCAAAGGTCATAGCCGTGCCTCCTTACCTCGAAAATCAGTTCGCACCAGACCCTGTCGGTTTTGATATCATAATAATTTTCGGAAACTTCCACTCCGTATACCTCTGCTCCGCTGTCTGTCACCGCCGGGATAACTGTTTTTTCCGCCGCCGTGCGTACCGCTTCACCCTCTGAGCCGAAAGCCTGAACGATCACCCTCACATAAGCGGTAACGTCTGAAACTCCGCTGCGAAGCCGTTCCAGCTTAATTTTTTTAATACCCGCATAAGCGTGCACCTGACCGCGTTTTTTTTCAAATCGGTCTGAGGTGTACTCTCCGCAGCAGGGTATTTCCGCCTCAGCAATCGCTGCGATGATAGGATTAACAATATCCATACCAATTGCTCCTTTCTCAAATTATTCCATTCTCAGAAACAGAAATCCGTCGTCGCGTATAAGCCCCACGCATAACGCCTCGTAGCTCCGATAGAGCTTTTCGGCAAATTCTATCCTGCGTGGGTAATCGCTTTCAGAAGCCACCGCTCCCGTCCTTGTAAGGGAGAGCCTTTCCCTCGCCGCCTTTATTTCCAGAACCCTGCACAGTGTCTCAGCCGCGGCAAGATAATACAGGCGCGGGTCGCTCATATTTTCGTCGCCGAGAATACGCCTCCCCGTGTATTCGGCGGCAAGCTCTGCCGCAGGAAGAAAGCTGTCCGCATCCTCCCCGCAGTAAAAAAGCTTAAAGACTGCAAATACCTTTTCAATGTCAAGTTTTTTTTCTGACTCCATTTTATTTCCTCCCCTTAGACCTTCATAAGGTACTCCTCAAGGCGTTCAGGCGTTTTGGTGGACTTTCCGGCGGAAAGTATCCTTCCCAGCTCCTCCAGTTCGCCAACCTCAAGCTTATCGCATAAACGGTCAAAGACCTGCTTTGCGCAGCCGTCGGGACACCTCAGCGCAAGAGCGCGTCTGATACTTTTTTCCAGCTCATCGCGGTTGACCTTGTTTTCGGTACCCTTTGGAACCTCCTCCGCTTCGGGAATATCCTCCCCGAATTTTTTTGTTACCCCAGCCCTGACCTGCGCGGGAACGGCAACAAAGCTCCATTCGTAAGCGTCGGAGATGTCCTCCAGCGACAGGAAGCATTTTTTGCCGTCGTACCGTCTGCCCTTGACATGATGACACGCCTTAACGCGCCTGTCTGTGCCGCAAACTGAGCAAATATGCCTTTCGGCGGCGCAGGACACCGAAACCTCCTTTTTGATACCGCCTTCTATCTCGCGGATAAGGTCAGCGTTGGAGTCCGTCCTGACCATGTAGGCATTTGCCTTTATGCAAGCATAAGGTTCGCCAAGAGAGTTCTCACGGCTTTCCTCCACAACTTCCGCTGAGAAAATACGCGCCGTCTGATTACCGCCTTTCGGGTCGTGATCGAAAATACCCGTTACACCCACGAATTTTTCCGCCATTTCGTCAAGAGACTTACGCGAAAAGCGTTCGTTATCTCTGTCAACCTCGTTGTCGCAGAGTATTACGGGAAAAATAAATACCTCATCGCCGGTAAACTTCCGCCGCGTAAATTTGTTGAGCTGTTCAAGAGCCGCAGCATTATTATTATTATTATTATTTTCCATTTTATTGCTCCTTTGTAATTTCATACGGGTAAACCGCGTCCTCCCTGTATGAGGGAGGACGGTCTGCCCGCTCGGTATAGCTGTTTACGCGTTATGCGCCGATAGCAAGGCACTTTACAGCGTCCGCAGAAATAACGGAGAATCCCACGTTTACAGCCACAGCCGCACCGTCTGAGAGCTTGGAAATAAGCTTGTCCACGTCCACTGTGACCTCGCCGCCGCGTATCATTTCGAGAGCGCAGGTCTTGTCCAGACCGATAACGGTATTGTCGTCAACGGCAGGGGAGGCGATTATTTCCGCGCCGAAAGGAGTAACGGTGTTGCCGCCTCCGGTCGTAACGGTTTTGTTCATTTCGTCGAAAGCGAGTATCTTGGCCGCCGTCGCAGGAGAACAAAGCACAGCGTTCATATCGCAGCTTTTGAAATTGCCCCAGAAAGCCGCCAGCTCGGAGTAGTTAAATGTGCTGCCGGTCATAGCAACGGATTTTCCGCTTTCAGTAAGAACCTTTACGGCAGCCCCCTCAATAGCCTTTGCAAGCTTCGCGCCCACAGCTCTGAGAGCGGCGGCGAAAACGTCCAGTCTCTGCTGTCTGATGACCTCATAGGGAGCGTTGATAAGTCTGCCGTACTTTTCGAGAACGATGGCGTTGTCAGTAAGCGTAATGCTGCTTTCTGGAAGAATCGATCCAACCCCGACTGCTTTCGTATACATTTTGGTATCATTTGTATCATCGGCTTCACTTTCTCCGTCGTCAAGAACGATCCCCCGGCAGTCGATACCGTCGGTAACGCTTACAGCCGCAGTAATTTTGTTAAGACAGCCGCTGTTAAGTCCGCTTTCAACGGCACGTCTTACAAATTCGGGAAAGAGCAGCGCGCTCTCTGCTGTCTGGAAGAACTTGTCAACCTTGTCCGCATTAACGCCGCGCACCTTGATGTCGAAACGCTTGAGCTGGCGTTCAAAAGCGTCCGCCTTGCGCAGAGCCTCGTCGGTGTAGCTTTCAGAGGGATCAGCAGCTTCCAGAGCCTGAGAAAAAGTCTTGCCGGAAAGATTATAGAAACCCTTTTCAATTTTAACAGTATTATACATATTGTACTACTTCCTTTCTAAATTACAAATCGTTATCCTCAAATTTGCGTTCCAGAACAGCCGCCTGAGCGTTGCGGAGCCTCGCTTCCGCAAGAACAGCCTCGTCCTGAAGATTGATGTTGTCCCATTCCACGGACACCACGCCGCAGCCTCCCATAAGCTCCAGACATACCTCGCATATCTGGCGTATCACAGGGGTAAGCTGCCTGCGGTAATATTCCAGCTCCGATGTAAGAATGTCCGCCTGCTGAGAGGACATTCTCTCCGTGGAGGACCATGTAAGCCCCAGCAGGAACGGCGGCACCGACAGCTTTGCAACTATCTGCTCCAGAAGCTGGCGTACGGGGATTTCCGTGTCGATTATCTGGTTATCCGCGCCGATAACCTTTATATCCACATCGCCTACCGCCACAAAATCCCGCACCTCGCCGCAGCGCATGGCGTTCATGCCGTCGCTCCATTCCTTGGCGATCTGCTGGGCGCGTTCCTTTGCAAAAGCCATTTCTCCGCTGTCAGAGGGCTTGTAGGTAACGGCGTACCGCACGTTTCCCACACGGTCGAAATTCTGACCTATACATTCGTAGACCCTCATTAGCACCGCTGAAATGCAGGGCAGACCACGCAGCACCGACTGACCGTTAGGGCAGCGTTCCGATGGGTTAAGGGCGCTGTAGGCTATAAATCGGGAATTTTCAGCAGGTATCCACCGTTCGCCCTCACGCCTGAAATATACCCTGTCGCAGGGATTCGCTCCCGACTTGCACAGGAACTTTTCCGTACATATGGGAGCAAGCCCGAAAACGTTACCCGTATCGGAATCAACTATAAGCTCTCCCGCCGCCGAACCGTAGGTCAGCATACTGTCCAGAAAAGCGTCTGTAAAAGCGTACAGGGATCTTCCCCCAATTCCCACGGGAACTTCCTCAACGAACCTGTCAAGCTCCTCCTGCCACCGCGAATCGGAGCATATGACCCTGTAGCCGCCTGTGAGACGTATTATTTTCTGCAAAGCCGCGTCCACAATGGGGACGGAGTACCGCAGATTGTCATAGAGCCTGTGCTCTTCAACGCCCGCAGGCTGGAGCGTCAGCAGATTTACACCGTCAGCGGAAAACCTGCCGCTTGATACCGCCGTAACTTCTTTGCTGGAAAAGTTCATACCTATATCCGATCTGCGGCTCATTAGCCTTTTTATCACGTTCATTTTCTCTCTCCTTTCTGTAATATTTTAATAATTTTCAACTTCTGGTAACAGAACCTGCCCAGAATCCGCCGCCCTCGCCGCGGAAAAAGGCGCTTGTTACAAAATAGCGCATATCGTCCATAGCGTGGTCGTTTTCCTTGATGGGAACATCACCGCCGCGGCTTTCGTCCCAGCGGTACAAAGAAAACTCCCTAAGCGTATCGGCGCAGCTTTCGGAAAACATAAGCCGTTTGTCCCGCAAAGCGTCGGAACATCGCCTTATGCCCGAAACCACGTCGTTTTTAGCGGGTAAAACGGGAAATTCTCCGTGACGTCGGATACACTCAATGAACGAAGCCGCCGACGGGTCTACAATAACGCCAAGCACCCGTCTGCCGCCTATGAGCTGACGAAGCCCCCCGTAGTGCTCCTCGTCGGTTCGGGACATTCCTTCCCGCTTTGAGCTGTAGTAATATTCGCTTATTCTGTACCAGACCTCTCCGTTTCTGCCCCAAAGCCCGAAGGAGGAAGGGTTCACCGTACCGTAATCACAGGAGACCGCATACGCTTCAAAGCTTTCGGGCAGTATTTTTGCAATGTGCTTTTCCTCCGAGAACATGGGGTACACAAGCCCCTCCGCAGCCACCCATTTTCCGAGAATGAACCTCTCGTAAAAAACGCCCGAGTAAAGCCGTCTGTACCGTTCCCTCACCGCAGCCGACAGAGAAGGGTTGTCGTCCATGGTGAAGTGGAGGTACAGCGCGTTTTTCTCCCGCGCCTTGAGTATCCATTCGCGGTAGAACCAGTGGTATGGATATGAGGGATTGCAGCTGAACCACAGCTTGGAGTTTTCAACTGAGCACCTTGCGATAGCCTGCTCCACAAAGGAACGCGGCATGAGAGCGACCTCGTCAAGCAGCGCGCCGCAAAGGGTGATACCCTGAATGAGCGCGGCGGAGCCCTCGTCCCGTCCTCCGAAAAAGTAGAAGCGGTTAGACCTGCCTCCCGCGCTTATGTCGGCATAGCTGCCGCTGACCTTTTCCTCGCAGGAAAAGCCCAGTCCGCGCAGAGCGGATAAAAGCGGAACGACCAGATTTCTTCTGACCGACGTGACAGTCTTGCCGCAAATAGCAAAATTCCCGCCGTTAAAGTTAGCCGTCGCCCAAGCCGCAAAGGAAAGTGACGTGCAAAGGGTCTTGCCGCTTCTTACCGCGCCGTCGCAGATTATGGCGTCGCATTTTTTGTACCGCTCCGTTTTCCACCATGTAAGAACAGTTTTTTGCTTTACCGAAAAACGCTTGAATTTAGCCAAACAAACACTTCCTTTCAGAGGATAAATTTTACTCGCCGGGCGGGGATTCGCCGTCCTGTGCGGTATTCGCAGCACTGCCGATAGCGTCGAAGAAGCTTTGAGCCGCACTGTCCGAAGCCCTGGAGTTCCGTATCTCGCTGAGCTTTTCGGCTGCCTTGATCCTGTCCGTGAATTTGAATTCACAAACTCCCTTGCCGAATTTCAGCTCGGACACATTATAGAGATCAAGCTTGCGTATCTCATCGTCGCTGAGGTTTTCCAGATCGGACTTGGCAAGTATAACCACATCGTTTATCCTGCCGCCCACCAGCCTGTCAAGGGTGTTGGTAACGCCGTCCACAGCGAAGCGCTTCATTATTTCGGCGTACTTGGCAGCAAGGTCCTCGGCACGGGGATTTCCAAGCACCGTCATAGCGGTCTCATAAGCCTTTTCGGGAGGGATACCGCAAATTGCCGCCGCCTCGGAAATATTTCCGCTTTTCATATAGTGATAGAGGAACTTTTTCTGACGGCGGGTCAGTTCACCGTTCATAGGGTCACCTCCTTTCCGAAAGCGTTCGCCGAAGCGTCCGGTGCGGAACGGTTTGCGGCGAAAACGTCTTTCACTATAAGGCTCAAAAACGCAAAAAGTTGCACACAAACGTGCAACTTTAGAAAAAATATTTTTTGTTTTTATATTTTTTCGGTACTATGACCAAACTGCAGGTGCAATTTTTATTGATATAAACATAAATTTAAAATCCCGACAATCTTTTCCGCCCCCCTTGAGGGGGAATTGCTATGTAAAGATTCAAACAAGTCTGCGTAGAGGGGGTGACTCAGCCTGCGGGGCTCCCCGCCGCTATACATAAATTTATAACCGTAATTGATTCGCTAAATCTTGACAAATGTAATTATTATATGCTATAATTATCTATTAATATAGTATGGAGGGATTGCGCCATGAAATGTCCGTTTTGCGGTTTTGAGGATACTAAAGTCGTGGATTCCCGTCCCGTGGACGGAAAAAAACGCCGCAGGCGCGAATGCACAAGCTGCGGAAAACGCTTTACAACATATGAATCCGTGGAAATGCCCGTGCTGCTGGTACTGAAAAAAGATAACACTATAGAGCTTTTTGACAGGAATAAACTGGTAAAGGGTTTGTCTACGGCAGTGAAAAAGCGGCCCGTGTCCGCTGACGACATCGACAGGATCGTTGACGCTGTGGAAAGCTGCTATGCAAACACTATGCAGGATCGTATTTCTTCGTCCGAAATAGGCGATATCGTCCTGAAAGAGCTTAAAGCCATAGATCAGGTGGCTTATGTGCGCTTCGCTTCGGTCTATAAGGATTTCAACGATGTGGAAAGCTTTATAAACGTCATTTCCGAGCTGAAAAAGGGGTAACTTTTTTGCATAGATTTTAAAAAACTTTTTGTATGTAATGCACAAATTTGAAAAATAATTGTTGATATTTTTGGTGAGATAATGTATAATATATGAATAAACATACCTGTTTGGGGGTGCGTTGGATCATATGAATGACGAAAAAAAACAGCGTCTTCTTTTTTTACGGCTTGCATACTCAGGTACGGCGGTCACGCTTGTTTCTCTGGCAGCAATTATTTTTCTGCCCTCGCTTCAAAGCGTTTTTATTACTCTGGCTGCGCTTTCTGCTGCCGGAGCAGCTGTTTTGTTTGGAATATTGTTCGATCAAATGCGCAAACGCATTGACTGCAGCGACCGTCTTGTTGAAAAAGCAAACGGATATGCTGAAATAAGATACGATAAAAAAACCGAGACGGCTGTAATTTCGGGAAAATTTTCTGAGATAACCGGCCTTGATGTTCCAAACGGCGCTATCGACGACACCGACTATAAAAAGCTTGTCCTCGATATGATATCGTACCCCTCTTCGGCCGGTGTGGACATCTATATGGCTGCGCGCCCGGAAAGCTGGATAAAGATACATAACTTTGAAAATGAGGATTTTGAGATAACTATGATTTCCGATGTTTCGGAGCTGGTGTCCTGTCAGAATATAATCAAAAGCCTCAAGTATTACGACAGCGAAACCGGCGTGCTCTGCCGCGATGCGTTCATTTCCAAGGTGCGTTCGGTCTCGGGTTCGCATTTGGGTACGGTGGGGCTTATCAATCTTCTGATAAGCGGTGTCGATAAGCTTAGTTCCTTCAAGGGCACTTCCGCTGCCGACAGGGTGGTAGCCAGAGCCGCTTCATTTATCAAAAAATTTGAAAATCCCCACAATATATTTTCTGGAAGAACTGCCACAAATGAATTTTGCGTGCTTATTACCGATACCTACGAGGAGGGCTGCCGCAAATATGCGGATAAGCTTTTTAACGGACTTAACGATATCCTTGCCTCCTCCGACGGCAGCGAATATATCCGCGTTTACTGCGGATACGCTCTTTTCAGCGGCGAGGAAAATGACGCGGGAACAATGATGTCCGCAGTAGATTACGCTGCATTTGAAGCCAAATCTTCGGCTTCTGAGGCTCCGGTGGAATTTGACAGGGCGAACTTTGTGCTGAGGGCTTACGATTTCAAGAAAATACAAGTGTTCAAAAAAATCATTGAGGAAAACCTTGTGAATTACTATTTCCAGCCCGTGGTGGACGCCCGTACGGGAACTATATTCGGATATGAAGCTCTTATGCGGCCTCAGGAAACAGACGGTATAAAGCTTTCTCCGATTGAGGTGGTAGACATTGCCTCCGAACAGGGAATGTCTGCGGCGGTCGAGTACCTCACGATTTCAAGGACTGTTTCCTACCTTTGGGAAAACCGCGGGCTTTTCAATGATAAAAAGCTTTTTGTCAACGCTATTCCCAACTGCCTTATTTCCGACGAGCTTTACGCGGGTATTGCAGATTCCTACGGCGGCGTTTTTGACAAGCTGGTCATTGAGATCACCGAAGGACTTCAGATCACTCCCGAAAGCATGGAGGTCATACGCGAAAGATACGGCACAAGAGGCGCTCTTATCGCTATGGACGATTACGGAACAGGCTATGCGAACGAATCAACGCTGCTGTCAATAAGTCCCGATTTTATAAAGATAGACCGCTCCCTCATCATGGAGATCAATAACGACGTTCAGAAGCAGCACCTTGTATCAAATATGATAAACTTTGCAAAGAACCACGGCATAAAGGCTCTTGCAGAGGGTGTGGAGACCCGTGATGAACTGGAGATACTCATAACTTTCGGTATCGACCTTATTCAGGGATTCTATACAAGCAAGCCAAGCCCGGCTCTTATTCCCGAGATACCCGCGTCTGTACGCGACGAGATCCTCGAAATGAACCTTAAAAATATCGGATACAACCAAAAGACCTATACCGTCGATTCAGACGAGCCGCGCGATCTTGCAAAGCTTGCCGTGTACGGCTACACCGATATTTTGATAGAGTCGGAAAATGCTGTTTTTACAGGCAGCACTTCATGCTCGGTCAGCCTTAGGATGAAATGTCCGGACGGCTACAGGGGAAATATCAGCATTTGCGGAGTGAACGTTTTCGGTTTGGACGCTCCTGTTCTTACCCTTGGCAAAAACTGTGACGTAACTCTTACGGTCGATGGAAAAAACTGTTTTTCATACGAGGGTATACGGGTGCCCGCCTCCAGCAGTCTCACTATTAACGGCGGGGGTCAGCTGAATATTGATATGAACAGCCCAAGCGGAGTTATCATCGGCGGCGGCTGTTTGCAGGACTTTGGGTTGATCACCGTAAACATTGAGGGCAGCCTGAATATTACGTCTCAGTCCGGAAGCGTCGCTGCTATAGGCGGCGGCTTCGGAGGAGAGACGTCCGCTATAGATATTAAGGGCGGACTTATTACTGCTGAGCTTAAAGGCGAGTCCCTGATCGGAATCGGAGCGGTATCCGGAAACGTGGGAATAAATCTAAGGAACTGCAATATCGACATTGATGCGGCAGGTCAAAACGTTATCGCAATAGGCACGCGCAACGGAAAAGTCAATCTGGACTGCGGTTCAACGGTTGCAGCCTCTTGTTCGGGAGACAACTGCTGCTGTTTCGGTTCCCTTGAAAACGGCGGCGGAAGCCTGAGCTTTGACGGAGCATACTGCGATCTGGCGGTTCGCTCCAAAAACGGAGCGGCAATTGGCGCTGTGAACGGAAACTTTGATATTAAGATCAATTCCGGCGAATACAATATTTTCTGCGAGGGAAACAGTGCGGTCGGAATAGGCGACTGCTTCGGTTCCGGAAACGTTGCGGTATCCGGCGGAGTTTTCAAAATGCACATCGCCGCTTCCACTGAGGTATCAATTGGTTCCGCAAAAGGAGAAACCGTTATCGCAGGAGGCAGCATAGTCAGCGACAGCCGTGAAAAAATAAATGCAGTAAGTCCATACGGAGCGCCTCTTGAGGAAATACGTATGGAGTGCGGAAACTTCAGTGAGAAAATTTCCATTGAGGGAAACGAGTATGTTTACAATGCGTCTGCGTTCAGGGATGAAACCTTTGTCAGCGTGTACCTGCCCATCGGATATGAGTTAAAATACAATAATAAAAAATAGCAAAATTTTTCTCTTACGCACAAACTGATTTACTGATTTTATGTCTGCTAAGTAATTGAAAAACGCCGCCAACATGCAAAAACGTATTGTTTATGCACGCTCGCGGCGCTTTTTTCATTCTTTGCTTGGTATCGTTTTTTGTGAATGCAGTTCAAGTCACGCGCAGTGATACAAGTGACGGCCGACTGCTTTATTTTTCCGTTTTTCTGTATTCGCCGGGAGTTACCCCGAACAGCTTCTTGAATTTGCGGCAAAAGTATCCTACGTTTTCAAAGCCCGTGTCCCGGGCGATTGAATAAATACTGCCGTCTGTGGAAGCAAGAAGCTTTGCGGAGCGTTTCAGTCTGTAGTTCACCAAATAGCTCACAGGAGAAATATGCAGATATTTGCTGAATATATTCAGCGCGCTGCTTTTGCTGAGGGATACGGTTTGCGCAATGTTCTCCAGCGTGATATGCTCCCGATAATTTTTATGTATGTACTGCATCATTATCTGAAGCTGAGCCTGCGTATGGGCGGACGCTTTGGATGAGGGAACACGCTCGGATATGTTCACATTTTCGTATACAGAGCTCCATATTTTCAGGAGAAGTTCCGCGGTTTTCAGTTCACACAAGTCTTCCTTTTCCTGAACGTTAAATACTGACAGCAAATCGTTAAGAACGTCGTTCTGCCACGAAATTTCAGGGGAAAGTATCAGACATTCCATTGACGAATCAAGCAGGGGCTGTATATATTTGCGGTATATCAGACTTTCCTCCGGTGAAAGCAGGGACGGCGAAAATACGATATTGGGGATAATAACGCTTTCAGACGCTTCAAAGCGGTGAATGACCTGGGAGTTTATAAATATGCCAGTACCCGCAGTTAAAACGTGTCTGCCGCTTCCGACAAGAAATTCGGCTGTCCCGTTTTCAATAAATACAAATTCCACCTCGGAATGCCAGTGCCAGTCAATGCAGTGAAAATCAAACAGCCATATGTCCTCTTTGTAGTATTTGAAAGGATATTCATCACTGCCGTGACAAACCGTTTCTCTCAGGGTCTCGTCCGTTTTGATCCTGCCGTAGTTGTTGTCCGCTTTCATTCCTGCACCTCCGCTTTTGCGATATTGTGCAATAAAATTGTGAAATAGTGTCTTGCTATCCTGATATGTCTGTGATATAATCCAATTACATTATAACAGTGAATTGGAGGAAAGTCAATATGGCAAAAAATTATAAAAAGACTATGGCGGCTTGCTACCTGGGTTTTATTACGCAGGCGATTGCGGCAAACTTTGCGCCGCTTCTGTTTCTTAAATTTTACAATGATTACGGCATACCATTGGGAAAAATTGCTCTTATATCCTCGGTGTTTTTCATAACGCAGCTTGTTACGGACGTTTTGTGCGCAAAGTTTGCGGACAGGATAGGATACCGCAGATGCGCTGTTGCTTCCGAGATATGCTCGGCTGCCGGACTTTTGGGACTTGCATTTCTGCCCGAGCTTTTGCCCAATCCCTTTGTCGGGATAATGGCAAGCGTGGTTGTCTATGCCGTGGGCAGCGGACTAATAGAGGTGCTGGGCAGTCCTATCGTTGAGGCGTGTCCGTTTGAAAACAAGGACGCCGTTATGAGTCTGCTGCACTCCTTTTACTGCTGGGGTTCGGTTGGAGTGATACTTATATCCACGCTCTTTTTCGCGGTATTCGGCATAGAAAGCTGGAAATGGCTTGCCTGCATATGGGCGCTGATACCGCTTTGCAACGTCTATAATTTTGCGGTCTGCCCTATCGAAAAGCTTACGGACGACGGGGAGGGAATGAAAATAAGCGGTCTGCTCCGTATACCGTTATTCTGGCTGGCAATTATTCTGATGATATGCGCGGGAGCCTCGGAGCTGTCCATGGCGCAGTGGGCTTCGGCGTACTCCGAATCAGCTCTGGGTTTGTCAAAGGCTGCGGGTGATCTTGCGGGTCCCTGTATGTTTGCGGTAACAATGGGCATAAGCAGAGCTGTTTACGGAAAATACGGCAGCAAAATGAACCTGCTGAAGTTTATGCTGGGTTCGGGCTGTCTTTGCCTGATATGCTACATAGCCGCTTCGCTGTCGAACGATCCTGCGGTGGGACTGGCTGGCTGCATTGTCTGCGGCTTTTCGGTTGGAATTATGTGGCCGGGCACTATAAGCATATGCTCGGGACGTATTCCTGCCGGCGGTACTGCTATGTTTGCCCTTCTGGCTATGGCTGGAGATCTTGGAGGAGCTTTCGGACCGGGGTTAGTGGGCAGCGCAGCGCAGAGTGCAAACGACAATTTACAGAGAGGAATGCTCGTTGGCTGCGTGTTCCCGCTGGTACTGATAATATCTCTTCTTTCGCTGAAAGGTGCGGGGAGAGGCACTAAATCTCAAAATTCATAAGGTAGAAACTGCAATGAAATTCAAATAGTTGAACGAAAGCGAAATAAAAAATCGGGGAGCGGGGTAGAGATAACCGCTTCCCTAAAAATTGACTTTTTATGCGAAAGCATTGACGAATGCGAGTTCTAAGCGCGGGCTCTGCCGTTTGCCTTATGTTGGGTTTTACTTCTGAATATTTGCCGCTGCCTTTTGTATATAAGATAACGCAAGTTCTTCCTGCTCGCTGCTTCTGCGTAGCATTTCAATTATATGATCCCTTTTTTCTTTAAGGGAACCCTTGGGAAGTGAACTTTGCGTGTGGGCAATAGTTGCTATTTCTGTTGCAGAGGAAATAATATTGTTATATTGATTTACTGCCAAAGTCATTAATTCCTTATCAATACCGGGAATTATGTTTATGCATAATTCAAAAAACTGTTTGGTTCTAAATTTGTTTTCATAATGAATAAACGCGTGAGGAAAAACACATTCAATTTGTTCTGCGTTTTTTTGATTTTCTTCCCTTAACAAATCGCACCAGTTTTGGTAAATAATCGTACCGTAGCCCTGCATTTCATCTTCTCCGCAATGGATGTTATTGGATAACAGTTCAATTCCCCTAAAAAGTGCATTGGTACACGCCTTTGCCAACGGAATTTTCTCATTTGAAGGCTTGAGCGTCATCATATCGCAGTCAGCTCTGTACCAACCGGAATATTGATAAAGCTGGTCAAAGTTCATCTGTGCATTTTTCTGATCGTCTCCCTCCAAGAAGCCAAGTCCTTTTAAAGTCCGTCCATGGTCGGAAAATCCGACGGCAAAAATAGTATCCGTATATTCTTTAGGGATAATTATAACGGGATAACCGTGTTCAATTTGTCTGCATGCAAGGGAAATAAATTCGTCTTCCGAATAATCCGGTTTTGAATGGAGCTCATAATCCAAACCGTATATTAAAAAGCCGTCACGGGTCCATTCTTCGGGTCCGTAGGAATATCCGAAGCATATATTCATAATTGCTGACTGCAAAATATATTCTTCTTCGTCGTTTATCTGGCGGTTTTGACTGTCCTTTCGCTGCTCCAGTCCAAAAAACAATTTTAACGCAGTTAAAACAGAAGCGGACGAAATGCTTTTAGGCCATTCGGAACCCGAATAATCAGCCACCGGAATCCGCGGTTTAACAACGAATTCATAGTTAAAGTCCGTATTTCGTAAAACACATACAGTGGGATCAAGTATCCTGTCTACAGAACAATTAAAAATACGGGACATTTCGCAAAGCAGCGGTATTTCCGGCACTGCATTTCCGTTCTCCCATTTGCTGACCGCCTGCGGAGATACCTTTAATTTCTCTGCCAACTGCTCCTGAGTGTATTTGTTTCCCTTGCGCAGACGTGCAATTTGCTCCCCCATTTTTTTTACATCAAACATAACAATTATTTCTCCTTTTTTATTTGTTACAGCAGTTATATGCTATAATGTTATTATATCTGTTATGTACTGCAAAGTCCATATATAACGGGTTGTTTTTTTAAGAGAAAACTCAACTCACAGTTGAGAAAATAACTTTAAAAAATTCACTTGCCTTACTTTGACCATACCAGTTTCCAGCCCCAATTATATTGCTTTTTTCACATCAAATATGTTCATTTTTCTTTTGTTTTTTATTATAGCAGTTATATGCTGCAATATTATTATAGCTGTTATGTACTGTGATGTCCACATATGACAAGTTGTTTTTTAAGAGAAAACTCAGAAATAACAGGCAGATATACTTATTGAATTTATCGCCTTAACGAAAATCACACGTCTATGGCAGAAAATCAAAGCGTTCTGACTGGACGAGAGACAGTTTAAGCATAGAGCTGAGATTTTATTGGAAAAGTATTGATTTTATGTCCGAATTGTGATACAATTATTATAATATCAACTGTAAAATTTTGTTACCGTACCAAAAACGCGGCGTAAATTTTGTTTCAGACATAAAGCCGCGCGGCAGACCAAAATATGAAAGGATATGCTGTTATGAAAAAGCTTCTCTCGTTCCTTCTGTGCGCCGTTATGGCGTTTTCCGTCATAAGCGGAACTGTATTTACCGCCGGCACGTTTGACGTTTCAATAACCTCGGAGGCGGCGGATTATAACAAAACTATGCTGCCCTATTGCTACCGCAAGCTCACCGACGAAGAGAAACTTGCATATCTGAAAATACGCACGGCGTTCATTGATCACAAAAAATCCGTTGACATAGAAATCCCGGTGGAAACTGCGGATAAGCTTATAAATATTTTGATGTTTGCAGACTCTATGACAAGCTTCAACGTCCCTGTGGGGGATTCCTCCATAGAATATTATTACTATGAGAATACGATGACGACAAGCTCAATGATGTTCAGCTATGTTTACAGCAAAAAAAATTACGATCTTCTGATACAAAAAGCCGACAAGGCTGCGGATAAAATAATCTCAAAGTTTACGGACAAAACCACTGACTATGAAAAAATAAAGATCATACACGATTATATAATTGATAAAACTGAGTATTTTAACAATAACGCCAACAGCAGTATTTACGACGCACTTGTCAAAGGAAACGCAAAATGCGACGGATATGCTCATGCTTTTGATTACGTATGCGCTAAAGCGGGGATACGCTCCTGTGAGGCTTACGGTACTGCACGGAACGAAAACGGCAGTTCTGAAGCCCATGTATGGAACAAGGTTTACTATAATAAAAAATGGTACAATGTGGACGTTACATGGGACGACCCGGTGGACAATCTTAAGGAAAACAAATCCTACAAATATTTTATGATAAGCGACCGGGCGATAAGCGCTACCCACACCCAGGAGGACAAGGGCTTCTACGTTCCCGCGGCAAAGTCTGAAGATGCGGATTACTATAAAAAATACGGCTTTTACGCCAAGACCCTGAATGAAGCAAAAACAATATTTGCCGATAAAGCAGCCGAGGCGGCTAAAAAAGGCAGGTCGTCTGTTACGGTAAGATTTTCGGACGAGGAGCTTTATAATTCGGCGGTAAAATGCTTTGAGGAAACCAACGATATGTTCAGCATACTTGAAAGAGCTTCAAAAAAGGCAGGCGGTACTATTATTGACGACGGGTGTCTGTACGAAGCCGACAATTCCTGTTCTTATACCTATACTATTTATTTCTATTTCAAAGGAAGCAAGCTTTCGGATTACTATTCCGATGTTAAACAGCTTGACAGCGGAACTTTTGACTTTTTAAAGGAACTCGGATTAAAAACGGAATAACCGCCGGTTTGAACAAACAGACCCTTCCGCAGCGCTCTGCGCGCAGGAGGGTCTGTTTTATTATCCCTGTGCAGACTCAGCGACGATATCAATTGGTATTGCAGACCGCATGGATACGTAGTACAGAAGTACAGCAATACAGCGGCGCAACCGAGAGTTGCAAAAGTTCCAAGCCGGATTGGTGGATTTTTCTGCCGTAATGCTGTATAATAAAGTTACTGAAAAAGAAAGGTAGGCGAAAATAATGACTATCGGCAGTCAAATACAAAAACTCCGCACAGAAAAGGGTTTGACGCAAGAGCGCTTTGCTGAATTTATGGAGGTCTCAAGACAGTCCGTCTCAAAGTGGGAGCTTGGACAAGCCATACCCGATGTGGAAAAAATCATACGTATGAGCGAACTGTTTGATGTTTCCACGGATACAATTTTGTTGAGGAACCCGGACAGCGAACAGGAAAACCCCAATCCACTGCATTTGGGAAGCGTTTACCTCGTGGTAAAGGATTTTGAAAAGTCCGTAGAGTTCTACGAAAAATTTCTTGGCGTAAAAGTAGGGGACCGCTGCCGAAGCGGAAACAAATTCGTGGAATTTTATATCGACAACAAGTGCATTTCCCTGATGAACGAAAGCAATATCCACGGACACTGCACCGATTTGAACAGCCCCTATAAGTTTGTGCAGAACTACTGGGTGGAGGATCTGAACACGGAACACGAGCGGGTAAAGTCCCTGAATATCGGCTATGTTACCGAAATTCTTGAAGCCTATCCCACTTATAATTATTTTCACCTTACCGACCCCGATAATAATATTATTGAAGTTACAGGAGGCTATCACGTGAATACTTATGTATGTCAGAGCTGCGGAATGAATATGCAGCCAGAAGAGTACGGAAAAAACGCAGACGGAACGCCCAACAGCGAATACTGCAAATACTGTTTCCCCGACGGACAGTTCTCAAAGGACGAGACTATGGAAGAAAAGATAGAAAGCAATTTGAAGTTTCTTGACGAGTTCAACAAGGACGGAGGAACAAATTTTACCCCCGACGAGGCAAGGGCGGAAATGATGAAATATTTTCCGACCCTGAAACGCTGGAGGCAATAGGCAATATACGTTCAGCCGATAAGACGGCAGATAATTTCATTTGAAACAAGGCACCCCTCTGCGGTAAGCATTAGCGCGCCTTGTTCTTTTTTTACCAGACCGCTTTTCAGCAGCGGCTCCGCGCGGCTTTCCGCTTTCGGGAAGTCCGCAAGCCTGAGTCCTTCTTTGGTCAGCCGCAGAGCGAGCATGGCTTTTTCATCGCGGTCTCCGCCCGTGCCAAGAGATATCTTTTCCTGTAACGGCGTGGAAATAAATTTTTCTGTGTCTGGAGGACAGTAAAACCTCACGCCGTCCAAAAAGCTGTGCGCCGACGGCCCTATGCCGAAATATTCTTCGCACCGCCAATATTTCAGATTATGGCGGCACTCAAACCCATTTCGGGCAAAGTTCGATATTTCGTACTGATCAAAGCCTGCCGCCGAAAGCTTTTTCGCCGCATTCAGGTACATATCCGCTGTCTCGTCCTCATTCGGAAGCTTTTCCGCAATGGTCTGGTCAAATGAAAGGGGAGTACCTTTTTCAACCTTTAGCAGATACGCGGAAACATGAGTAAGCGGCAGCCTCAGAAGCGAATCAAGAGTCCTGTCCAGACTTTCCGCAGTCTGCATGGGTATGGCTATCATCAGATCGGCGCTGATGTTGATAAAGCCAGCACTGTATGCAGAAAGGACAGCTTCACGCGCCTTGTCTGCGTTATGTAGCCGTCCCAGAGCGGCAAGTTCACCGTCGTCAAGGGACTGCACTCCGAAAGAGATACGGTTTACGCCTGCGGCTTTCAGTCCGCAAAAATAGGCATTGTCCGCGCTTTCGGGATTGCATTCCATGGAAATTTCCGAGCCGTACGAAATATCGGCGGCTGACAGAATATCCGATATTTGTTCAGCCGTAAGCAGAGAGGGAGTCCCTCCGCCGAAATAAACTGTGTCGTATGTCAGTCCCGCAGCCTTAATATTTCGTATTACAGCGCGTACATAATCGTCTGCGCGGGACATATCCGCCGCGGAGTAAAAGTCGCAGTACAGACATTTCCTTTTGCAGAACGGCACATGAACGTAAAGACCCGCAGACTGCAAAGCGTCCGCCCCCTTAAAGCTTTGTTTTCATAAGACCGTGTTCTGAGCAGTAAAAGTACAGCTCCCCGCCGCCTATCCGCGGAAGCCGAGCGGCGGCGTCCTGCTCGGGATAAAGCCTTTGCAGGTATACCCTGTCGCAGTCCGCAGCGGCTGCAAACGAAATGTAGTGCGACTTTTTCATCTCGTGGGGAAAGGTCACATAAAATTCGTCGTCTATAACTTCTGTTTTGGGAGTATGTCCTTCATCGGGTGCGCCCGCTTCAAGCGGTGAAAGCTTTCTTCCGCAGCAGGATATTTCCGCCGCAGTCGCAGCTGTAAATATGTTTCCGCATTCGGGACACACATAAAATTTTATTCGTTTCATATTTCCTCCGTTCTGACTGCATTGGTTCAGTTCGCCGCTGAGAAGAGTTTCAACGGGTACTCCGAACAGAGAGGCAATGCTGTCGAGGACGGATATATCGGGACAGCCAAGTCCCCGCTCCCATTTGGACACGGCTTTGTCGCTGACGAAAAGCTGTTCGGCAATTTCGCGCTGTGTCATGCCCCGTTCCGTTCTGAGTTGTTTCAGAAGCGCACCGGCTTTTTTGCAGTCCATAAAAGATTTTCCTTTCTGTAGTTGGTAGGTCAATTATAGCATGAAACGAAAATGCCGTCAATAAACGAAAAGTAGAGAAAGGACAGGTGAATTTGCCGGAGACATTGCTTTTATTTTTGCTGCTGTTTCCGCAGAGTTACCGAAACAAGCTCCGGAGGGTTGTGCACTCTGAACCGTCCGAGACCGCGGCTTGCGATGAGGAACGAATTTCCGATACGGTAAACGCCCTCCTTGTATTTGGGCATCAGCTTCCTTTCGGGGGAAAATATCCCCTGAACGAACGGAAGCCTTATAAGTCCGCCGTGAACGTGTCCGCCGAGGGAAAGGTCGGCTCCCCATTCCGCGTGGACGTCGAAGTCCAAAGGATTGTGAGCCAGCAGGATAGTGTATTCATCCGGCTGTTTCACGCCCAGATAGTTTATCATATCGGTGAGCATAAACGCTTTCCAGCCGCGTTTGTACTCGCGTACTCCGCGGTAATATTCGGCGGAATAGCACAAGCCGCACAGGTGTATTTTTTCGTCCGCTCGAAAAATATCCGCCGAAGAGTTGTCGAGGCAGACCGCTCCGTATGAAGCCATTGTTTCCGCGATATAGGAAAATGCCTCAGCGTCAAGGTCTGAAAGCTCATGGTTTCCGTTTACATAGTAGACGGGACAAAGCTCCGCAAGCCTTTTTACCAACTGTAGGAACTTGTCCGTGTTGGGCGCTTCGTGGCTTATCATATCACCGGTCATGACGATGATGTGGGGCTTTTCTGCGGCGGCAAGCTCAAACAGAGGGGTATTGTCTTTGCCGAAGACCTTATTGTGCAGATCGGAAAGGTGAATTATCCTGAATCCGTCAAAGCCCGAAGGAAGAGCAGGAGTATATATTTTATAGTGTGAGACCTCTATTCGGGACATTTCTCGGCAGACGTGGGGAATAGTCCCTCCAAGGAAAAAAGACGTGGCAAGCATTGAAGCGCGGCGATCCATGGCGTTCGTCCTTTCAGCTCGTAATACTGATTGCTGCGTTCTCAGCAGCCAATGTATGTATGCTGATGAGATGATAATGCAATACATATTAATTATATACTGTTTCTATAAAAATATCAATATCAAAAAAGCGTTGATCATTTAAATTAATTTTTATTTACTAATGGTATTGTTCCGTCAGGACTTTAGCCGGTCAAGCTAAGCACAGCCTGACCGGCTAAGCTCTGACGTTTTCTTAGCGGTTGTGCGTTAAACAAAATTAATATTTCAACAAACTTTTCCGCGCCCTTGAGGGGGCATTGCTTTGTAATGGTTCAAACAAATCTACGCAGGGGGTGACTCAGCACGCGGGGACTCCCCGCTTAACATAAATTAATTTTCGTGATATATCGGCAATGCAGCAGTGCGCGGCGGATCATGTGCGGAAAAGAAGCATGGTACTCACATGAGAAGCGGCGCAGATGTTTTTCTTTTCGTACAGGTGATCTCTGAAAATGCCTTTGATATGCTCCTCCTCAAGCTCCGCTTTCTTTATGGAGTTTTCACGGAGCGCCTTTCTGTACCGTGCAAGCTTTTGGGTTCGGTATTTTTGCAGAGCGTAAAAGCGCTTTTTTTCCATGGCGCGCCTTTCCTCGACGGTGACAGTAGTTGTTGGGATATCGCTCCAGTACTCCGAATGAGTCTCCTCCTTGGACGCGCCGATGAAATGTGCAGAGTAATGCTTTTCGTCCCTTCCGTGCATAAAGCCGTTTTGGTACGAGCTTTGCTTTATCAGATCAAGTACCCATTTTTCGTATTCGGGATCGTTTTTCATTGCTGCGTAGCCCTCGTCGGAAATAAATACTGCCGTGTAACCGCCTCTCTGGTGCGAACCTGACATTATCTTTGAAATTTTTGAGTTAATGTAAAGCTGATATTCAGTCATGGACATATCTGCGGCAGATGGTTTTACTGCGATTCCCGAAGCAGCCGCAGGGGACATTATCAGCCTGTCAGTTTTTGCGGCGGCGTCCTTCTCGTTAGCCAAAGCATCCGCAAAACTTGCAGTAACTGCACGTTCCGCCGCGGATTTTTTGCCGTCTTTACCGGAGTATGCCGTTCCCGCTGCGGACGGCAAAGCTGTTCCAATAATATTCACATTGTCCGACCTCCTTCGGTGCAAAATATTTCCTATGGTATATATCGGCTTTTAAACGGAAATCTTTACGGTATTCAGAAAAATATATTGATTTTTAACTGCAAATAAAAGTCAATATGAAAAAGGCAATCCCCGCCGCAGGTTTTTAGAGAAGCCAACGGCGGGGATTTTTTCAGGAAAGAGAATGCTATAATCAGCGAGTCAGAAGCAGAGAATCATACTGTGTGTCCCCATCATCCGCAAGAATGAAAGCAAATCTGTGCCGATACCGCATTTTCCGCATAGATTAATGATCGTGTTGATCTTAGGCTTGGATACGCCGTGCTCGATATTACCTATACACCTGTTGATGACGCCGCACAGCTCAGCAAGTTTTTTAATGTAGCAGTTCTTTTCCTCTCAGTACTTGCGAACCAGTATATCCAAATGATGCGGATTTTGCATTTTGCGCGTCAAGCTATATTAAAGATCGGGTCACAGTACGTTTGCCCTGATAAATTCCGTAAGTTCCCGTGCCATTTCGTCGTGCTCCGGAAGCCTCGGGTGTCCCGGAGTAGCCGCTCCGTTGCGGCTGAAAACGTTGCGGTACGCCTTTATGCCGTCTTCGCAAAGCTCATTTTTTATCTCCTCAATAGCGTTGTCCCATTCGGGGTCGTGCATAAGAATCGTCGTTGTAAGTACGAATTTTACGTCCCCGTAATGATTTGCAAGATCGCGTACAAGCTTTTTGTATCCAGTTTTCCACTGATTCCTTGTTGACGGAGACGAAATATCAATATCGTCGGAGTCCGTTCTGCCGTTATGCTTGTCGTTCTGACCGATGGCGATTATTACTATATCCGGTACGTATCTTCCGAAATCCCAATTGGTAGGTTCTCCGCTTTCGGGAGTGTAGCAAGCCTTGTCGTACACGCTTTCCAGACCGATGTAGTCGGGTGCGTGGAAGTACCCGGTACCCTCAAAAAGAGCAATACCGCCCTGGCAGATATTATGTATCTGAGCTCCAAGATCTCTTGCGGTCTGCATAACAAAGCTGTTCCAGACGTTGTCATAGGAACTGTCGTTATTTTCGGGATCGCATTTTCCCACATAATCACAGGCTTCAATGACCTCGCCCGCGCATACGCTGTCGCCGTAAACCTCAATTTTTAACTTGGGAAGAGGTTCGGGAGCAAGAAATTCTCCGTCTGTTTCAAAGGACTTTATCGACAAAAGCTGATTTGCCGCGTGCCGCTTATAGAGAACAACAGTATGGATATCGTCTGAAAGTCCCTCAGCAAGCGTTACTGTAATGTCCTTGCCGTTATTTTCGTACACCATGGGAACGCCGCTCATTACGCCGTCGGTAATTACCCCGAACCGCAGATTGCCCCAGAGCGCAGTGGAGTTAACAGCCGCAGAAAGCCTTGTTCCGCGGAATTTCACAATAGCCTGGGAGCCAGCCCAGTAAAGTTTTGTTTCATTGGCGTAAACGTCGGTTCTGCCCATGAAGATGACTTTCGGATCGCTGTGAGATATTATCATGAGACCACCTCAGATCTTAACGATCTCGCCCTGAAGCGCGGGAGTCGCGGAAATAGCGTTAGCCTCGTCGGTGTCGATATGCATAGCGCGGGCAAACTTGTCCGAAACGCGGCATACAACGTCGCCGAGAACAGCTTTTCTGCCGTCGGTGTCAAGCTTTACCCATACTACCTCTTTGTCGGAAACTCCCAGCTCCTCAGCGTCGGCAGGGGTAAGGTGAATATGTCTTTTAGCAACGATAACTCCCTCTTTCACCTCTACCTCGCCGCAGGGACCTACAAGCTTGCAGCCCGCAGAACCCGCAACGTCGCCGCTTTCGCGTATGGGAGCGGAAATTCCTATAGAACGTGCGTCGGTTGCGGAAAGCTCTATCTGAGTGGCGGGACGTACAGGACCAAGGATTGAAACGTTGGCAAGAGATTTTTTGGGTCCTACGACCTCAACACGTTCCTCGCAGGCGTACTGGCCGGGCTGGGACAGGTCTTTCTTTTTTGTGAGGGACGCGCCTTTGCCGAAAAGTACCTCAAGGTCTTCCTGAGTAACGTGAACGTGACGGGCGGAAGTTTCAACCATAAAAGTTTTTGACATAATAATTCCTCCAAAAGTAAAATATTCTATAATAAGTATACTACTTTCGGTCTGAAAGGTCAAGAAAAATGTTACAATTGCTTATATACATTTTTTAATACGGTCTGTTAATTCCTTAGGCGGCTTTTCGCCGTTTTGCGGGGACTTCCTCCAAAAGCGTTATCATTTTCCGTCAGCTGTTGTCCATAGCTTTCTAATTTCTTTCAAATGCCCCTCTTTTGGGTTTTGTTCCTCTGTTCAGTACAAAAATATTTTCATAAATTGCGGTAAAATACTCGGTAATGCGGCGGCCGGCGAAAACCGTGCCGCCGGTAAAAAGAATGTTTTTCACTTCCGTACCCCTGGGATACGGAACTACGTAATTACGCGATTACGCGGGAATCTCTCCGCCGAAGTAAACCTTGTACCACACAAGAAAAATAAATATTGTCCATATCTTGCGGCTGTTGTCATACTTGTCTGCGCGGTGGTCGTCCAAAAGCTTAACCAGAAGTTCAGTATTGAAGAAATGATCAGCGGCGGGGGACGTAAAGCTGTTTTTAACTATGCCGTAATATTTATCCTCTTTCAGCCATACGCGGATAGGCACGGGGAAACCCAGCTTTTTCTTGTTTGCCGTTTGAGGCGGAGCAGAACGCAGCGCAGCTTTTCTCATGGCAAATTTTGTGTTTTCGTCGGTAACGCGGTACTTTGCCGGGATCCTTTCCGCTACTGCCATTACTTCCTTGTCGAGGAAAGGCACTCGCAGTTCAAGACTGTTCGCCATTGACATTTTGTCGGCTTTCAGAAGAATATCACCCGTCATCCAAAGATGAAGATCGAGGTACTGCATTTTTGTAACTGCATCCGCGTCCTTAACCTTATCGTAAAATGGGCGGGTTATATCCACAGCGGGGGGAGCATCCGTATTTATTTTCAATAAAGCCTTGCGCTCCTTTTCGCTGAACATATAGGCGTTGCCGATAAAGCGCTCCTCTAAATCCTTACTCCTGCGGACGAGAAAGTTCACTCCTCTTTTGGCCGGAAGCTTTGAAGCAACTGCGCCGATGCCGCGTCTTATGGGGCGTGGTATCGCGTTGTATGCCGGCATGGACATTGGCTCCTTGTAGATATTGTAACCGCCGAAAATTTCGTCCGCGCCCTCGCCTGAAAGCACAACCTTGACGTACTCCGAAGCCTTGTTGCAGACGAAGTAAAGAGCAATGCAGGAGGGGTCTGCAAGGGGTTCGTCCATGTGGTACTGTATCTTGGAGATATTGTTCCAGTATTCCTCGGGAGTGATGACCTTGCTTATATTTTCTTTGCCGATGTATTTGGAGAATTCCTTTGCCCAGCCTATTTCGTTGTACCTTTCGTCCTCGCCGAAGCCTACGGTAAAGGTCTTGTCAACATTTGCAACGGCTGCAACGTAGCTTGAATCCACGCCGCTGGAAAGGAAGCTGCCTACCTCAACGTCGGATATTTTGTGTGCTTCCACGGAATTATGAAAAATATCGGATATCTCGTCCACCCACTTATCCAGATCGGGGCCGTTGTCGGGATCAAAATGAACGTCCCAGTAACGGGTAATATCCAGCTTTCCGTCTGCGTATTTGAAATAATGGGCGGGCGGCAGCTTATAGACGTTCTTGAAAAATGTTTCGGCAGTTGGGGAATACTGAAATGTCAGGTAGTTCTCCAGAGCCGTCTCGTTAAGCTCCTTTTTGAAATCGGGATGTACAAGAAAAGCCTTTATTTCCGAGCCGAACATGAACGTACCGTTCATTTGGGCATAGTACATGGGCTTGATTCCGAAAAAGTCCCGTGCTCCGAAAAGCTCCTTTTTGACGGTATCCCAGATGACAAAGGCGAACATACCCCGAAGCTTGCCCAAAAGCTTTTCACCGTACTCCTCGTATCCGTGAAGCAGCACCTCGGAGTCGGTGTTGGTTTTGAATTTGTGTCCCGCCGCAAGCAGTTCATTGCGGATAGACCGGTAGTTGTAAATTTCTCCGTTGAAAAGGAGAATTTTGGAACTGTCCTCGTTGTAGATAGGCTGGTCTCCGGATGAAGTAATGTCGATAATGCTAAGCCGGCGGAAGCCCAGGGCAATGTCGCCGTCAACGTGCTTCCCTCCCGAATCGGGACCCCGGTGGCGTATTTTATCCATCATTGCTTCAATAATTTTATTTGAATCATTTTGCGTGTTGGTAAATCCTACAAATCCGCACATATTAATCCTCCGAAAAAGTTACTGTTAAAATATACTATTTTATTATACATTATTATGCCGGAATTTTCAAGAGCAAAATAAAAAAGCCGCACATTTCTGTGCAGCATTCAATGAAAGTCAAACGAAAAGATATAATGGCTTAGATACAGACGGAATAAGGCAGAACAAAGCTGACGCCGGTATGCGGAAAGAATGCGTATTTTCATGAACAGTATAATGCGGAACACAACGTTTACAGCAGTTCATTTGCGGAATTGCTGTAAACGTTTCTGTTTCCGCTATCTTTTTTTCAGGGAGCTTTTTATGCGCTGTACTAATGTGGGCTTGACCTTTCTGCCTTTTCCCGAAGCGGCTGCGGAGGCGTTCTCGTATGCCTCGCGTATAAACGCAGACTGGGAATCAACAGGCTCCCCTTCCGGTTTTACGCGGACGTAGCTGCTGTCGGGGAGCATGACCCGTGCTTTTACGTTATCCTTTGTCAGTATGTCGAAGATGTGCATTATCCTTTTGCGCACATGAGTGTCGTAGACAGGCGCGGCAACTTCAACACGCCTGAGAGTGTTCCTCGTCATAAAGTCCGCGGAGCTTATATAGAGCTTCATGCGTTCGGGAGTTCCGAAAATATAGATGCGGCTGTGTTCGAGGTAACGTCCAACAATGCTTGTTATCTCGATGTTTTCGGTACAGCCCTTTATACCCGCCACAAGACAGCATATACCACGTATTACCATGCGTATCTTAACGCCCTTTTGTGAAGCTTCCACAAGCTTGTCGATAAGTATTTTATCGGTCAGGGAATTCATTTTCAGCCCTATAAAGGCGTCTTCGCCCCGTTCAGCGGCGGCAATCTCGCCGTCGATCATTTCTATTATTCTGTTCTGCAGACACAGCGGAGCCACAAGAAGCTTGCCGGTATTTTCCGCAAGAGTGTTTGTGGACAGAGCATTAAACACCATAAGAGCGTCCGAACCGATCTCTCTGTTAGCGGTCATAAGGCACAGATCGGTATAGAGCGCGGAGGTCTTTTCATTGTAGTTTCCCGTGCCTATCTGGGAGATATATTCGATCTTTCCGCCGCCTGTTTTTCTTGTGATAAGCAGCAGCTTTGAGTGTACCTTTAAATTTTCGGGACCGTATATAACGCTGCACCCCGCGTGCTCAAGGCGTTTTGACCAGCCTATGTTGTTTTCCTCGTCGAAGCGTGCGCGGAGTTCTACAAGCACAAGCACGTCCTTGCCGTTTTCGGCGGCGGCGATAAGAGCGTCCACCACTTTTGAATCGGAAGCGACCCTGTAAAGGGTTATTTTTATTGATACCACCGACGGGTCGTTCCCCGCTTCGTTAAGAAGCCTTAAGAAAGGCTTTATGGACTCGAAGGGATAGGACAGAATAATGTCCCGTTTTTGTATCTGGGGTATCATAGGCATATCCTTGTCCACCTCGCGGGAGGGCTGGGGATCTGCCCTGCCGAAGAAAAGCGTTGGCAGGCTTTCCTCCAGACGGCCTCGGAGCGGGTACACAAAGGAAAGGTCGAGAGGGGATTTAAGGTGGAATATTTGCTCGTGTTTAAGCTCCAGCTTTTCGCAGAGATAATCCACCGCCGCAGAACCAAGCTTGCGGGAAAGCTCCATGCGGACAGGGGAAAGTTTCTTGCGCTTTTTCAGCAGCTCCGACATGACCTCGCGCAGGTCTACGTCGTGGTCGTAGAGAGCTTCCTCCATGTTGATGTCGGCGTTTCGGGTTATGCGCATAAGGGATTTGTCCAGTATTTTGTAGTTCTCGAAAATAAGCGGCATATAGTGGAGTATAAGCTCTTCCACAAGCATGAAGCGTCGCTTGCTTCCCGGAAGGAAGATAATTCTTGAAAAAGCTCCGCTGGCGGGTACAAGGCCTATCGTCACCGATGAGGATTTGGATTCAAGCTGTGCTGCGGCGTATATCTCCTTGTTTTTAAGAAACGGGAAAGGGTGCCGCTTGTCTATGACCTGCGGTGAAATAAGGGGAAGTATCTCCGCGGTAAAGTAGGCTTTGAGGTAGCTTTCCTCATCCTTTGAAAGGGTCTTGAAATCCACCTGTTCAACGCCGTGTCCCTCCAGCTCGGACATTATTCCGCTGTACGCCTTGTCCCGCATGGGATTAAGCTCCGCGACGCGCTTAAAAACAGCGTCAAGCTGTTCGCGGCAGGTCATGTCCGTTTTATTTTCGCGGTCGTCCGCATCCACAAGGGTGCGGTCATAAAGAGAGCCTACGCGTATCATAAAGAACTCGTCCAGATTCGACTGAAATATCGCCGCAAACATGAGCCTTTCGCAGAGGGGGACGTTTTTGTCCACCGCCTCCTCAAGGACTCTTTCGTTGAATTTAAGCCATGACAGTTCGCGGTTGTCGTAATATTGTTTCATACTGATCCCCCTGTTATTTTTCCGATGTTATATATATTATATTGTTATAGGGGAAAAAAGTCAAGTAGGTCGGTCAAATAAAGGATAAACGCAGGCCAAGCATATTGCCCTGCGTCTCATGCGAATTTCAGACGGACGCTGCGGTACTGCCCTGCTGCGACAAAATCCGCGCCCCGGCGGGCGTAAAATATACACTATAGAACACATCGTAAGGAAGTGAAAATATGCCCGTTATCATAGAAACGGAAGAGAATACTGTTATCGCCAGACTTTCAGGCGAGGTGGATCACCATACAGCCAAAGCCATACGCGAGGACATAGACCTCGCTATAGACAGACATCACCCCAAACAGCTCATACTTGACTTCGACGGCGTTACCTTTATGGACAGTTCGGGTATCGGCCTTGTTATGGGACGGTACAAAATAGTCAAGCCCTACGGCGGCTGCGTGATCATAGAAAACACCGGGAACCAGATAAAAAAGGTCATGCGGCTTGCAGGTCTGGACAGGCTTGCCGTTATCAGATAGCATAAAACCGCATAGATCGGAAAGGACTGAAAAAATGAAAATTCTTAACGAAATAAAATTTACCGTTCCCGCAGACAGCCGCAACGAGGGGCTTTCGCGCGTAGTCGTCTCGGCGTTTGCGGCACAGCTCGATCCGTCGGTGAGCGAGGTGGGGGAGATAAAGACCGCCGTTTCCGAGGCGGTAACGAACTGTATAGTCCATGCTTACAAGGGAACTTCCTCCGACAAAAGCAGGATAGAAATAACCGCCCGCGCTCTCGAGGACAATACGCTCTATATAAAGATACGGGACAGCGGCTGCGGTATTCCTGATATAAAAAAAGCAATGGAGCCCATGTATACCTCCGCTCCCGAGGAGGAAAGGGCAGGGCTGGGCTTTGCGGTAATGGAGAGCTTTATGGATCAGGTTACGGTCAGGAGTACTCCGGGCAAGGGTACAACGGTAATTATGAAGCGACGAATCCTTTCGGAGAAAAGTAATACATAGCTGTACAGTTTGTACAGCCAAATTAAACAGAAAGGAAAACCGCCGTGAATTCTCTGAAAGACAACAGTCTTGCCGAAGAAAATCTTGGGCTTGTTCACCTGTGCGCAAACCGTTTCAGGGGTAAGGGAATAGAGTACGACGATCTTTACGGCGCGGGCTGCGTGGGGTTGGTAAAAGCGGCAGCCGCTTTTGACAGGGACAGGGGAGTCAAGTTCTCCACCTACGCCGTACCGGTCATACTCGGAGAAATAAAGCGTCTGTTCCGCGACGGAGGCTCCGTTAAGGTAAGCCGTTCGGTTCGGGAGCTGGGCATGAGGATATCCCGTTCGCGTGAACAGTTCGCGCTCCTGCATGGCAGAGAGCCAACGGTTTCCGAGCTTGCCGAACTGACGGATTCATCTCCCGAGGACGTTGCGGAAGCCATCGCGGTAAATCTGCCTGTCGTGTCCCTTACCGGCGACCCCGAAAACGGAAACGACGGACAGATAGATATTGCCGAACCCTCTCCCGACGCAGAGCTTGTGGATATACTTTCACTGAGGCAGGCTCTCGGCGCTCTTGACGAGACCGACCGCCGCCTGATATACTGCCGCTACTTCAAGGACATGACCCAGACCCGAACAGCCGAGGTTCTCGGTATGTCCCAAGTGCAGGTATCCCGCCGCGAAAAAAAGCTTCTCATGATACTGAGGGGAAACCTGCTGGAATAAAAACAAAAAACAAAAATAAAAAGCGGAGGGTTTACTGGCACTCAAATTGCCGGTGTATCCTCCGCTTTAGTATATCAGAATTTTCCTCCGCCTCCGCCGTGGGTGCTTCCGCTGGAGCTTCTGTGGGTACTGCTTCCGCCGCCTCCCGAGCTTGACTCTATCTTGGTGCGGGTAACGTTATTATAGAGGAAAATGTCTCTTGAATTGGTTACCCTCATGCTTCCGTTTTTGACATAGACCCGCGCTCCCATCTGCCTTACAGCGGTTTTAAGCTGCGCTTTCATGCAAAGGCATACTATCAGCGCGGCGATCAAACCTATCGTCAGCGAGACCATAAACATACTGCCGTAATTTTTCGGCTGATTCCCGACGTCGTAAGCGTTTCCGCTGCTTTCGTACTTTTCGATGTAGGAATCCGCCTGATCCGCAAATTCCTCAAAAGCACCGTAATAATTTCCGTCGCTGAGATACCCTGCCACATTGTCGCCTATCCGTGATATTCCGTAGTCCGTAAAAACACGTATACCGTTGCCTTTTGTGGAAATGTGCCAGTTTCTGCCGCCCATGTCCACCATAAGCAGAAGTCCGCTTCCCGAACTGTCATAGCCGTAATCGTTATAGTCGTAGCAGTCGTCAGCGTAGGCTTCGGGGGACTTGCCGTCAGTGCTGTTTGTCGTTACCACAACGATATCGTAACCGTAATCGTGCTTTTTGATTATATTCAGTATGTAGTTTTCAAGAGACTGCTCCTCGCTGTAGGTGAGCAGACCGGCTCCGTCAACGACCTTGTCGGAGTTTTCCGCGTACACTGTATACGACGGAACGGTACATACAACAGCCGCCGTTACTAAAACTAAAGCGGCAATTTTTTTAAGTAAATCCATATGCAAACCTCCGCAGACGATTCAGACAAGCGCCTGAATGATAAACGCAAGAACGGTGACAGCCGCGGCGACTGACGCGAACAGTCCCCAGAACTTTCCCATATCCGCGGGAAGATTGCCCACAAACTTGCCTGTCTGACCGTTCATGGCAAATCGATAGACTTTTCCCTTGTAAGTGGTGTTGAGCATCCATACCGGAAGCAGCGCATAGCGGATCTTTCCGTGTTTCAGCCGTATATCGGTTTTTTCGGGAATTACCGTTGCATAACCCATGACAGTATTCCTAAATTCCTGCTGGATACTGTTTCTTATCCGCTCGTTGGCGCGGCTGCGGCTCTGCTCGGCGCTCACGTCGTATTTGTCCGCCATATAGCCCGCAAGATATGCTGTATTAAAATTTACACAGCCGCTGTAATTGTACGGTTCTATTGCTTCGGAAAGCTCGTCGGGCATTTTCTCGGAGCCGTCCACGGGTACCTTTTCAAACTCTATTGAACCGTTCCGCACTATCAGGTAGTGTGAGGTCTCGGTGTAGCGGTAATCTCCGGAACGCCAGCTTCTTACCCTTGTGGCGCGGTAGCGGATATTTGCGTCCGCGTCGCAGTCGAACAGCCAGAACGGAACGTAAACCCCCTTTATCTCGTCGATGCGGTGCTCGTCCTTAAAGCTTTTCGGTAAGAGAAACTTGCCCTTAAGATAGTTCGACAGCGCATTTTTTGCGGCTTCTTTGTCTATCTTAAAAGGAATTATCATGTCGGGCTTGAGACCTCCCGTAAGCTGTCCCGTCATTACAATAGGACTGTCGCAGTAAGGACAGGCGGAAGCCGCAGTGGTATTGTCGGCGACTATCTGTCCGCCGCAGCTTTTGCAGCTGTATACCTTCATTTCCGAGGCTTCCTCAGCGCCCCATTCGGAAGAGGGACTGTCCCAGTCGAGACTGTCTCCGACGCTTTGGGAGGCTTCGGTAAATTCTTTCAGAGCTTCTATTTCGAACTCCGTATCGCAGTAGGGGCACTTCATTTTCTGGGAGTTGCTGTTGAACTCGATAGCGCCGCCGCAGCACGGACATTTGTATTCAATAAGTGCAGACATAAGGCTCACCTTTCAGATACGAAAACAGAAATCGGAGCAAGGGGACAGAAATGTATTCTCTGTCCCCTGTTTTCTGTTTTCTACTTAATATCGTTCTCGTCAAATTTGTCGCCGCATTCGGGACAGAACTTCGGCGGATTTGCAGGGTCTTCGGGTTCCCAGCCGCACTTGTCGCAGCGGTACAGGGGAACTCCAGCAGGCTTGGGTTTTCCGCATTCTGCGCAGAATTTACCCTTGTTGACTGTTCCGCAGGAACAAGTCCAGCCCTGCGCAGACTGCGCAGGTTTGGGATTTCCGCACTCCGAACAGAATTTTGCCGTATTTACGGTACCGCAGGAACAGGTCCAGCCGTTAGCGGGGGCAGACTGCTGCACAGACTGTGCCTGAGCAACATGAGCAGCCTGATTTTGAGCAGCCATTCCGAAAAGAGCCTGAGCGTTGATACCTCCGGACTGCTGAGCCATACCCATGCCCATAAAGCCTGTCATGGCTCCGGCGCTGTTTCTCGCCGCCGACTGCATGGCTGCGCTCTGGGCTTCAACCATAGTAGCCGCCGCCATGGACGGATCGCGGTTAACAGCTCTGCGCTGGAGATCCTTTATCATCTTCTCGTCTTCGGGAGAGCAGGTAACTGAGTTTACTCCGAAAGAGGATATCTTAATACCCCGAAGCTCCGTCCACTTTTTGGAAAGCACCTCGTTGAGAGCGTCTGCTATCTCCATAGTGTGACCGGGCAGAGCGCTGTAGCGGATACCCATATCGGAAATTTTTGCAAACGCGGGCTGCAGAGCAGTCATAAGCTCGGTTTTGAGGGTACTGTCTATTTCGCTTCTGCGGTACACGTCGCGTACGTTTCCGCATACGTTAGAGTAGAAAAGAAGCGGGTCGATGATACGGTAGGAGTACTCGCCGTTGCAGCGAATGGAAACGTCGATATCCAGACCGATGTTCCTGTCAACTACTCTGAACGGAACCGGATTTGGAGTACCGTATTTATTGCCTAAAATTTCTTTTGTATTGAAATAGTACACACGGGTATCCGTTGAAGCCTGACCTCCGTGAGCGAAACGGTCAACGACGCTGCCGAAAGTTTCTTTAATGCTTGTGCCCAAGTCGCCGGCAAAAATGGAGGGCTCGCCAGAAATATTAAAGGTGTACTCGCCCGGCTCCGCGCATACGTCGAGTATCTTTCCCTGCTCGACGATTATCATGCACTGACCGTCCGCAACGGCGATGCCGGAGCCTTGGGTTATAACGTTATCGCTTCCGCTTGTATTGGAGGATTTGCCGTTTACTTTTTTGCGTCCCTTCTGGACAAGGATGTCATTGCTCATAGCTTCGCAGTAAAAAAATTCCTTCCACTGATCGGCAAGAATGCCGCTAACGGTGCTGACGGCCGCTTTAATAAGACCCATATGTAACAACTTCCTTTCGTTTGATTGGATTCAAGGATAAACATGAATATATTATACAATATTTCAATAGATTTTTCAATACTTTTAGTCAAAAAACAGAATTTAGGCATGAAGTGTGCAGTGCTTAGTACTCAGCGCTCAGCATATTCAGCTTAAATCAAAACTGACTCCGCATAGACTGCAAAGTCAGTTCAATACTTAATTTTTTTCGCCATAGTTTTTTGCGACGTTCGTATAATTGGGGGATGTTTATACGGCCGATTGGTTTTCTTGTATTTTTACAAGTTCCAGATAATAATTACCGCCGCGCAGGTCAGCACCGCAAATGCCGCAATAACGTATACCCAGACGTAACGTTTTGCTCCGGCTGCGTTGCCGGAAGTTTCGGGAAGTACGCGGGCTTTGCGCATTATCTGAGTCAGTGGCTTATAGAGCATAACGGTCAATGCGCTGTTCAGTACTGCCTTCAGAAGATTAAAGGGGAGAAAGACAGGCAAAAGCATTTCCGCAACGGTCTCTCTGGGAGTACCCATATAGAGCGGCGTGATAAGGTAATTCCACGCGAGCATCATCAGCGTCATGAAAATCGTGCCGCAGGCAAGACCCGTCACCGCGCCCTTAATGGTATGTATCTTTTTGTACAGGATAGAAGCGGTGCAGGCAAAAGCCGTCGTGGAAATAAAATTCATAAGCGCGCCGATAGGTCCCGTGCCGCTTATCGTAACCATTTCAACCAGCGATACAACCGCCGACATTATCACGGAGGCAAGCGGCCCGAACATGAATCCGCCGATAGTGATTATAACGTCCTTCGGTTCGTACTTCAGAAACATTACCACGGGTATTCTGAAAACAAATACTGTCAGGTACGCAATCGCGGTCATAAGGGACAGCGTTACAAGCTTTTTCACGTCCATGCGGGATTTGTTCCCAAGAGTTACAGATTTTGCCATAAGATTACCACCTTTTAATAAGATTATTAATAAAGCAGTCTGCAACAGAAAACGCCCGCAGAAATTTCTTTCCACGGACGTACTCACCGCATAGTACCAAAATTTGGTATCAGCGTTTGTTTCTTTCATCCGGACTATACCGTCGGTTTCGGAATCACACCGAATCAACAACATATTTTTATATGCCGCTCGCGGACTCAAAATTGCATGGGCAACTTTTTACCGCCGGTGAGGAATTGCACCTCGCCTTGAAACAGATTGCATTTATTCGATTGAAAATTCTGACGGAAAATTATTCTTCCGCGTCGCCGCCGAAGTCAAACTCAAGAAGCTCGCCGCAGCCAGGACAGGTCATGGAACCCTCCTCAAGCATACCTTCGTTAAGGCAGATAGTGTCTCCGCAGCTGGGACATACTACCTCGTAAAGCTCATCATCGTCATCGCAGCCGCATTCGCAGTCGTCATCGTCACACTCGCAGTAGTCGTCATCGTCGCAGCAGCAGTCGTCAGCATCGTAAAAATCGCGTTCAACCTCTCCGAGATCCTCGTCGATAGCATCAACAACTTCCACGATCTCGTCAATCTGATCCTGCATATCTTCAGACGTAACGGCAACCTCGTCAAGAATATCGGCAACAGCCAGTATGACCTTGCCTTCCTTTGTGGAACCGTCGATCTCCAGACCTTCGATAAGCCCCTTAAGATAAGCGACCTTTTCACCAAGCTTCATAGATGATCCTCCTTTTTGCACGCCGTTTATACGGCTGTTGTTTTTATATAGTATTCGTTTGGATATTTTATGACAATATCCGTATAGACAAATAGCATTTGTCCTGACCGTCTGAGGCGGCCGGCGCCGTTAAATACGGCAAATATTTAACAGCGGGGACACTTAAACTGACCGGAACTTACGGATCAAGCGCGTTCCATGTACTCGCCCGTTCTTGTGTCGATCCTGATAGTTTCGCCCTCGTTAATAAAGAGGGGAACTCTTACCTCTGCACCGGTTTCAAGTGTAGCGGGTTTAGTTGCGTTTGTAGCCGTATTTCCCGCAAAGCCGGGTTCAGTCTGGCTTACGACTAAGTCTACAAAGTTGGGAGGCTCTACAGCAAAAACCTTGCCCTTGTAGGAGCAAACTTTGCAGATCATTTCCTCCTTAACAAACTTAAAGTTGTCTGAAAGCTCTGCGCTGCTGATAGGAACCTGCTCGTAGGTCTCGGGATCCATAAAATAGTACAGGTCACCGTCGGTGTAGGAATACTGCATATCCTTTCTTTCAACGAAAGCCGTGGGGAACTTAGCCGAGGGATTGTAGCTCTTTTCAACTACGGAGCCTGTGATAACGTTCTTGATCTTGGTTCTTACGAAAGCCGCGCCCTTTCCGGGTTTAACGTGCTGAAATTCAACAACCTGAAGCACGTTTCCGTCCTCTTCAAAGGTAACGCCGTTTCTGAAATCGCCTGCTGTAATCATATAACTTAACCATCCTTAATCCTGATCCGCAGTGTAAAGTACATACAAAAAATCCGCGCAAAAATCATATATGCAAATTCTTGCTTGATTTTTTGTGTGCTTTCCGATTGTGAATCAGTATAAATTTTTTTGGCGGAAAATACCGCATAAAAAGCTTACCTATATTTTACTACATTTTTTTTGATATTGCAAGTGTTTTTCGTATTTTTTCCTTTAACACCAGAATATTTTTTCCGAAAGCCTGTGAAAAATACCGTACTTCGGGAAATCCACCCCGAAAAAGCGATTTTCACAAACTAAACGGGCAGAATAAAATTCTGCCCGCTTTCTAAGCGTTTTGATCAAAATTAATACTTACGCTTACGAGCAGCTTCGGACTTTTTCTTGCGCTTTACCGAAGGCTTCTCATAGTGTTCTCTCTTACGAACTTCCGCGATAACGCCGTCCTTTGCGCAGCTTCTTTTGAAGCGCTTGAGAGCGGTATCCAAGGATTCGTTTTTACCAACACGAATTTCTGCCAATTTGATTCCCTCCCTTTGCCATAAGGCAGAGGCTCATATACAAGATACAACTATTTTATTATACCCTATGAGCCCCGCGTTTGTCAAGAGCAATTCAAAAAAATATACACAAAAAATCTTCTTTTTTTTCAGCAGGTTATATAAAACGGCTATTTTACAACGATATTTACAAGTCTTCCCTTGACGTAAATTTCCTTGACTATATTCTTTCCGTCTATAGCCGAAGCGACCGCTCTGTCCGCCTTTGCAAGGCTCAGAACCTCGTCCTGTTCAGCCTCCGCAGGGACGTTTATTTTCGCCTTTATCTTACCGTTTACCTGAACTGCGACCTCAATAACAGAGTCGGTGCAGAGCTTTTCGTCGTACTTGACCCACTGCTGCTCACTGAGTATCCCGCCGTACAGCTTGCTGTACATTTCTTCGGTAATGTGGGGAGCAAACGGATTCAGAATAATGAGCAGGCTTCTCAGCTCCGCCTTGTTAACGCTTCCCGCGGAATAGAGCTCGTTCAGCAGGGTCATCATTGCAGCCACCGCTGTGTTGAACTTCATTGCCTCAATATCCTCGGTGACCTTTTTAATCGTTTTGTGCATTGAGCTTGTCATTTCCGGACGGTATTCCTCGCCGTCGATAAGCATATCCTGCAAAGCCCATATCCTGTCAAGAAAACGCTTGCAGCCCTTCATGCTTGTTTCGCTCCACGGAGCAGCCTGCTCATAGTCGCCCATGAACAGAACATAGACTCTGAGCACGTCCGCGCCGTACTGTTCAACAACATCGTTGGGGTCAACAACGTTGCCCTTGGACTTGCTCATCTTCTCTCCGTCCGGTCCGAGAACAAGTCCCTGAGCGGTTCTCTTGGCGTAAGGCTCGTCGCAGGGGACTTCTCCCTTGTCAAACAAAAATCTGTGCCAGAATCTGGAATATATCATATGTCGGGTAACGTGCTCCATGCCGCCGTTGTACCAGTCAACGGGCATCCAGTATTTCAAAGCCTCTTGGGACGCAAATTCTTTGTCATTGCTGGGGTCGCAGTACCTCAAAAAGTACCATGAGGAACCTGCCCACTGGGGCATTGTATCGGTTTCCCGCCGTGCTTCGCCGCCGCACTTGGGACACTTGCAGTGCACAAACTCGTCGATTTTGGCAAGGGGACTTTCCCCGTCAGTGCCGGGCTGGAAATCCTTTACCGGAGGCAGCTTCAGTGGCAGCTCCTCGTAAGGTACTGCTACTATACCGCAGGTCGGGCAATGTACGATAGGAATAGGCTCGCCCCAGTAGCGCTGACGGTTGAACGCCCAGTCCTTCATTTTGTACTGAATGCCCTTTTCGCCGCATCCCTTTTCCGCAAGGACTTCAAGCATTTTTTCGATAGCTTCCTTTTTGTTGGAAATGCCGTTGAGTACGCCGGAGTTTACCATTTCGCCGTCGCCCGTATAGGCCTCCTTGGAAATATCTCCGCCCTTAATGACCTCGATAATGCCAATGCCGAACTTCTTTGCAAAGTCGTAGTCACGGCTGTCATGGGCGGGAACAGCCATTATTGCGCCTGTGCCGTAGCCCATCATAACGTAGTCTGAAATGTAGATAGGCACTTCCTTTTCGGTAACGGGATTTATAGCCGTCAGACCGTCGATCTTCACGCCTGTCTTGTCCTTGACAAGCTGTGTGCGCTCGAACTCGCTCTTTTTGGCGCACTCCGCCTTGTATGCGTCCAGAGCGTCTATATTGGCAATATTGGCTCGGTACTTCTCGATAATTGGGTGCTCGGGAGCGATTACCATAAAGGTTACGCCGTAAAGGGTATCGGGACGTGTGGTGTAGATGCGGAGCTTCTCGCCGTTTTCCTTAACGGTAAAGTTCACAAACGCGCCCGTGGACTTGCCTATCCAGTTCTCCTGCTGGAGGCGGATATTTGGCAGATAATTAACCTTGTCAAGACCCTGCAAAAGCTTTTCAGCGTACTCTGTAATGCGGAGGTACCATACCTCCTTGGTCTTCTGGACGATATCGCTGTGGCATATATCGCACTTGCCGCCCTGGGAGTCCTCGTTTGAAAGGACAACCTTACAGCTGGGGCAGTAGTTTACCAGAGTTTTATCACGGAAAACAAGACCGTTTTCAAACATTTTCAGGAATATCCACTGCGTCCACTTATAGTAGTTTTCGTCGGTAGTGTCGATAACTCTCGACCAGTCAAAGGAGAATCCCACCCGCTTGAGCTGATCGGTAAACTTCGCGATGTTGTTGTCCGTAACGATTCTTGGATGTACGCCTGTTTTCACGGCTGTATTCTCGGTAGGCAGACCGTATGCGTCGAAGCCTATGGGGAACAGCACGTTATAGCCCTCCAGACGGCGCTTGCGGCTGACTACCTCAAGTCCCGAATAAGCTTTTATGTGTCCTACATGCATACCGTGTCCAGAGGGGTAGGGGAACTCCACCAGCGCGTAAAACTTAGGCTTTGAGCTGCCTGTTTCCGCCTTAAAGGTATTATGTTCCTCCCAGTATTTCTGCCATTTTTTCTCAATGGACAAATAATCGTATTTTTCCAATGTTATCATTCCTTTGCATATTTTTGCGTATTCCTGATCCGTTGTATTCAGTGGTTTTGTTTGGATTCCGCTTCGCTCATTTCACTAAAGTACTGTTTAAGACCTTTATTTCCGGTAAGCATTATGAGCAGCCAGATATCTATAAAAGCCATAAGACCTGCCGCCGCAATAAGCAGGATATCCAGCCATTCTGGGACTCCCGCCATTTTCACGGCAAACAGGATTATCAGCAAAAAGAATATATCTGCGGCGCGGAGCAGTATGCATATATTCCGTGCTGCGGTATTTCCTTTTCTTATGCCGCCCGATACCCAGAAGCCTATGAGCGCCAGCGGGATATCAAGGGTCAGCAGTGACAAGGCAGCGCCTATATTGCAGAACAAAGCGGCTATCGCGGCTGTTCTCCTGCCCTTTTCCGCGCTTTCCGACAATGCCATTGCGATCACTCCAAATACTGTTTTATGTCAACGTCGTGACCGTCGCTCCAAAGTCTTTCCAGATTATAGAAATCCCTTGTCTCCTTATAGAAAATGTGTATCACAACGTCCGAATAATCAAGCACGATCCAGTTGGAACCGTTGTTTCCCTGAACCTGTCTCGGCTCCCTGCCCATTTCCTTCAGCCGAAATTCAAGCTCGTCCGCCAGAGATTTGGTATGGGTCGTGGAAGTACCGTCAGCGATAATAAAATAGTCGGCAATAATAGTGAGGTCGCCTATCCCTATAACGCGTATATCCTCCGCCTTTTTGCTGTCAAGTATCTTTACAGCCGCCTTTAGAAGCTCGTCCTGAGTCATTTGGGTCATTGTATCTCCGTCCTTTCTTTTTTCTTTTCCGAAACGTAGTAATTGTACGCCTCTATGGTATGGTGCGGAAGCATTGAGCCTTTCGCCACCACGTCCGAAACGGAAAATCTCAGCGCCTCCAGCATAGCTTTTTCTATGCTCTGGTAAGCGTTTTTCCGCATTTTTGCCACGTCCTTGTAGCTTCTGTCCGCTGAGATAAGGTCGGCAATGTAAATAATTTCCTCCAAACGGCTCATGCCCGCCCTGCCAACGGTGTGGTACCTTATGGCGTTCAGCATATCGTTGTCGTGGACGTTAAGCACGTTTTCCGCGTACCACGCTCCCGCAACGGCATGGTAGAGCGGCGGCGTAGCAAGTTCCACCGTGGACACGTCCAAAGCGGATTTTTTCGCCATTGCAAACTGCTCCTCCTTGGGTATCTCCTTGCAAATGTCGTGCAGAAGTCCGGTCAGATATGCCTTTTCGGGCGAATAGTAATCGTACTTTTCAGCCAGCTTTTCGGCTTCGTCCGCAACGTTCAGACTGTGCTGGAATCTCTTTTTGGAAAGCCTTATGCTGAGAATATCTGTCAGCTCAGCCGAGGAATACATAGACATTGCCCCCTTAGAGGAAAGATTTCGGGAAGTTAAGACGTAATAACGGCAAATATACCGAAGCCCGCTTATTACCTTTTATCTCTCGTTCGGATGTATTAAGCTTACGGCAAATCAGTACCGGCCGTATTATTCCTTATACAATCCGCATTCTAAAATATATTTTACTACATTTTGCGGAACATAGCAAGATATATCGGAATTTTTTATAATTTTTTTACGAATTTCAGTAGAAGATATTTCTAACGGCTTTGTTTCGGCAAAGAGCACCTCGCCGTATTTTCTCAGCTCAGCAGCTTTTTTTTCAAGTTCGTCCCTGTCCGAGCCGCATTTTTGGCGGGACACGGCGGCAAGGGTACACATGGAAAGTATTTCCTGCCAGTTTTTCCATCTGTCAAAGCTTTTCAGCATATCTCCGCCGACAAGCCAGAAAAGCTTGTCGTTCGGGTAAAGGCTGCGGAAATGCCGCACGGTGTCAAACGTATAGCTTACGCCTACACGGGATACCTCGTAATCGCTGACCGTTGCAAACGGCATATCAGCGAAAGCCAGGCGGCACATTTCAATCCTGTCCGCGCCGCTTGCGGGACGGCGCTCCATATCCTTTTTAAAGGGGGAAATACCCGTTGGCATAACGATTATCTCATCAAGCTCCAGCGCCTTTTTAAGCTCCGAAACGAGACTGACGTGCCCCTTGTGAACGGGGTCGAAGCTCCCCCCGAATATCGCCCTGCGCATTACTTCGCCTTTAAGTCAATTTTGGGATCCTGAGGATTGCGCTTGAACAGCACGAATTTGTTCCCGATGACCTGAACCACTTCGGATTTGGTTTTTTCCGCAAGCTCGTTTGCAGCCTCCGCAGGGGACAGCATACAGGCGTCCTGGACTTTCATTTTGATAAGTTCGCGGGCTTTGAGCGCGTCCGAGACTTGTACTGTCAGAGTGTCAATAATACCGTTTTTTCCCACCTGCAAAATAGTATCCTCGGTCATAGCAATGCTTTTCAGCTTTGCTCTTTGTTTGCTTGTTAACATAATATCAATTCCTTTCGGTATTTTTTGTAAAAATGCTTGGCTTTTACCGTGCGCTACCGGGTGCTGCCAAGTATTCTTTCTGCCGCCTCAAAAACCTCGGAAAAGCTTTTTACCGCGGGTACATCCCTGTTAACAGTTCCGAAGCCGTAAGCCGCATGGATAAATGGTACTCCCGCGGAATCGGACGCGTCCAGATCGCCTTGGATGTCCCCAACATAGACCGCCCTGTCAAGATTGTTCCTCTCCACGATAATGCGGATATTGTCCGCCTTTGCAAGACCCGTTCCTCCGGGGCACTCGAAATCTGTGAAGTATTTGCCAAGCTTGTGGTACTCCAGAAATGTTTCGATGTAGCCGCTCTGACAGTTGCTGACGATAAACAGACTGAAGCTCTTTGAAAGACGTTCAAGCTCCTTTTCAAGATTGGGGAACAGCGTGCCGCCGTGTTCGATGAGGTAATCCTGCTCGACCCGCTCGCAGTCGCGCATGATTTCCATTCTCAAAGCGGGTTCGATTTCGGGAAGCATAAGCTCTGCAATGGTCTCCAGAGTTTTTCCCATATAGCTCCGCATATCCTCGCCCGTGACCTGTCTGTCAGTTTCGGGACGGCTCGCCAAAGCCCTGCTCCATGAAACTGCGACCTGCTCAGAGGAGTCCCACAAGGTACCGTCCAGATCGAAAATAATTCCGTGATTCATAAAAATGCTCCTATCCTTTGATCATCTGTTATCTATTTTTTCTGGGTACATATCGTGGCGGGTGAGACGGTCTACAGCCACCTGTTCCCACATAGTACCCTTTTTGCCGTAATTGCAGTAAGGGTCAATTGATATTCCGCCCCTCGGAGTAAACTTGCCCCAGACCTCGATGTATTTTGGATCCATAAGCTTGATAAGGTCTTTCATGATTATGTTCATGCAGTCCTCGTGGAAGTCGCCGTGGTTGCGGAAGCTGTAAAGATAAAGCTTCAGGGACTTGCTTTCCACCATTCTTTCGGCGGGCACATAAGAGATGTACACCGAAGCAAAATCTGGCTGACCCGTTATGGGGCATAAGCTGGTAAATTCGGGACAGTTGAATTTTACAAAATAATCGTTTTCGGGGTGCTTGTTCAAAAAGGTCTCCAGCACCTCTGGGGCGTAATCCGTTGGGTATTTTGTTTTTTGGTTCCCGAGGAGGGTGACACCCTCGGTTTCGGTTTTTGTTCGTCCTGACATTTTTATCTTCCTTTCAGCGTTCCTATAAGTACGCAGCAGTATAAGTATTGGTACTGAAATATTATACACCAAAATACCAATAAATTCAACTCATTTCGGGATATAAAAGGCAATTACCTGTCTAAGGGATGTTGACATACGGAAAAATATAGAGGTACATAAAAAATATCCCAATAAAATACGTTGATGAAACCGAGGATATTCTATTATTGCTCAGGACAATAATGTCATTTATCCGATTTCAAATTAAAAACATGCAAAAATGCTTGCCGGACTCAGGCAGGCATTTTTATTTTTATAATATGAACCTTAAATTTTTACCGAATATTTTTCACCGAATATAAATAGTGGGGCATATCGGTTCCGCGGTAATGCTTCACCATAATTTCATCTTGCTTTGTCATACCGTTTCGCAGAGCGACGTTCTGCGAGGCGGTATTTGTGTCCCTGACAATGGAGCATACCTCATCCGCGCCAAGCCGTGAAAAAGCGTACTCCTTGCAGGCTTTGGCGGCTTCCGCGGCGTACCCCTTGTGCCAGTATTCTTTTTGAAACAAGTATCCGACTTCAAGGACTTCCCTGCCGTTCCAGTCCTGCATTGTAAGTCCGCACTGACCTATTACTCCGTCCGTTTCCTTAAGAACCGCCGCCCACAAGCCGAAGCCGTACTCTTCATAACGCGCAAGCTGTTTGTCGAGCCAGTCCTGTACTTCGTTGACGCTGAACGCGCCGTTATAGGCGTACATAGTTTCTTCGTCCTGCAAAATTTTACAGAGTGAACCAAAGTCGGACTTCGTTAATTGCCGGAGGTAAAGTCTTTCGGTTTCGAGTATCATTTCGTATTCTCCCAAAGATAATGTTTTTTCCATAGTTTTCAATTTTATTATATATTCAAATCTGCATAAAGTCAATAAAAATATGCGCGTAGCCGACCTTTTCGGCGGGCTGTCTGCGAAACGTACCGGCAAAAAGAAAGTAAACGGGCAAACAAATAAAAGGTACGCCTCTTTTCAGACGCGTACCTTTAACATAATAACCGATCGAAAATTGTTAAGCCGCCGGATACCGGAAGTTAATTGTTGATAAGCTTGTCCTCGTCGCTCCAGCTGTAGAGTTTTCTGATTTCCGCGCCAACCTTTTCGGACTCGTGCTCGGAAGCAAGCTTTCTCATAGCTTTGAAGTGTACCTGAGAACCGGCATCTGACATATCCAAAAGAAATTCCTTTGCGAAAGAACCGTCCTGAATGTCGGAAAGAACCTTCTTCATTGCCTTTTTGGTTTCCTCTGTGATGATCTTGGGACCTGTTACATAGTCTCCGTATTCAGCTGTGTTGGAAATTGAGTATCTCATTCCCGCAAAGCCCGACTGGTAAATGAGGTCAACGATAAGCTTCATCTCGTGGATACACTCAAAGTAAGCGTTTCTGGGATCGTAGCCCGCTTCGCAGAGAGTCTCGAAGCCTGCCTGCATAAGAGCGCAGACGCCGCCGCAGAGTACAGCCTGCTCGCCGAAGAGGTCGGTCTCTGTCTCGGTGCGGAATGTTGTTTCAAGAACGCCCGCTCTTGCTCCTCCGATACCGAGAGCGTATGCAAGGCCGATGTCGGTAGCGTCGCCTGTAGCGTCCTGCTCAACCGCGATAAGGCAGGGAACTCCCTTGCCTGCCTGATATTCGCTTCTTACGGTGTGACCGGGGCCTTTTGGCGCGATCATTATAACGTTAACGTTCTTTGGAGGAACGATACAGCCGAAGTGAATGTTGAATCCGTGCGCAAAAGCAATGGTCTTGCCCTCTGTAAGGTAGGGAGCGATGTCCTCCTTGTAGAGCTTAGCCTGCTTCTCGTCGGGGATAAGTATCATGATAACGTCCGCAGTCTTTGCAGCTTCGGAAACGGACAGAACCTTGAGTCCCTGGGACTCAGCCTTAGCCTTTGACTTGGAGCCCTCGTAAAGTCCCACAACAACGTTTACTCCGCTGTCCTTGAGGTTAAGCGCGTGAGCATGACCCTGCGAGCCGTATCCGATGATAGCTACGGTCTTTCCGTCAAGTCTGCCCAGATCGCAGTCCTGCTGATAATAAATTTTGTTTGCCATTTTAAAAACCTCCGTTTTATTTATATATGAATTTTTTCATAACGCAGCTAACACTAATTCACGATTAAAAAGTGTACAAAAAATCAAGCAAGAATTTGCATATAGGATTCCTGTGCAGATTTTTTGTCTGCACTTTTATCGTGAATTAGGATAATAACAGTTCCGTTACTTTTTGTTTATGGTGTCCGCGCCCTTTTGTATCGCGATAACGCCTGTGCGTACTATTTCCTTTATGCCGTAGGGACGGATAAGCTCTTCAAATCTTACAAGATGAGCGGGAGTGTCGGAAATTTCCAAAGTCATTGTGTTTGCGGAAATATCCACTATCTTCGCGCCCATTATCTCGCAGACTGTAAGTATCTCGCCTCTCTGCTGAGGATTGGCGTTTATTTTGATAAGCTGAAGCTCCCGCGGAAGCAGCTCTTCGGGAGCGAGGGTCTTGACCTTTATCGTGTCTATCAGCTTGTTGAGCTGCTTTTCAAGCTGCTCGACGGTATGCTCGTCTCCGTCGGCAACTATGGTAACGCGTGAGGTCTCGGGATCGTCTGTTTCCCCCACTGCAAGGCTGTCGATATTGAAGCCGCGGCGGGAGAAAAGTCCCGATATCCTTGACAGCACACCCGCGTGGTTCTCTACAAGAATGGAAATCGTATGTTTCATGAAACAGCTCCTTTGCATCGGTCGTTGAGCTTTACGGTAATAGTTTACCATATTTTAAGCTATGCGTAAAGTATATATTTTTCATAAGCAGCATAACTCTGCGTTATACCTGAGCGCTTTTCTCCGATTTGTTCGGAGCAGCGTGCCGTCAAAGCGTAGATTCGTTTCTCCACACGTTGCATTCCAGCAGGTACGGTTCTTTCGCGCTGCACAAATTCTCTATTGCAGCCTCCGCTTCAGCCATAGTGCATACCCTCTCCGCTCTTATGCCGTAGGACTTTGCAAGAGCCACAAAATCGGGATTTCCATCGGCAATATGGACTGCGGTCTGGTTGTCTTTATAGAGATTTGTCTGCAATTCACGAACCATTCCGAGACGGTTGTTTCTCATAAGAATTATCTTTACGGGAATTTTCTCCTGAACGATAGTAGCAAGCTCCATCATCTGCATCTGGAAAGAACCGTCTCCGCAGACCGCAACTACCTCAGAATCGGGAGAGGCAAACTTTGCTCCCACCGCCGCAGGTATGGAGTACCCCATAGTGCCCATGCCGCCGCTGGTAAGGAACCGCCCTCTCTTGAACCGAAAGTTGTTGCAGGTCCATATCTGATTCTGACCTACGTCCGCAACGCATATTGTATCGTCGGGAAGCTTTGCTGAAAGCTTGCGGATAAACATTTTCGGATTAACATATCCCTCGGTCTCGTCCTCTTCGGGGACAGCGTTCTTTACCTCGGACAGCTCTGCAAGCCAGTCCGCCCGTTCCGCGCTGCCAAGCTTTTCTGTAAGTTCTTTCAATATATGCTTGCAGTCACCGACGAGAGGAATGTGAGCGGGAATATTCTTGCCAATCTCGGCGGGATCCACGTCTATGTGAATAATTTTAGTGGTCTTGGCAAGGAATTTCGGCGAACGGACAGCTCTGTCGCCCACTCTTGCCCCTATAAGTATCATTGTATCACACTTTGACACCGCTTCGTTGGCGGTCTTAACTCCGTGCATACCGAGCATACCCATGTAGAGCGGGTGCTCAGAGGGGAAAATACCCAGTCCCATCATTGTGGAGACTACGGGTATCCTTGTCTTTTCGGCAAGTTCGCGAAGTTCGCCGCAGGCTTTTGCGGAAATTACCCCTCCGCCCGCGCAGATAAGGGGTCTTTCCGAAGTTTTGAGAGCCTCGCATACCTTTTTTATCTGAAAGCTGTTTCCTTTGACCGTGGGCTTGTATGTACGAAGCTCAACCTTTTCAGGGTAAGAAAACTCGATCATTGTCTGCTGAATATCCACAGGCACATCAATAAGCACCGGACCGTTCCGTCCCGAACCGGCAATATAGAAAGCTTCCTTGAATATCCGCGGAAGCTGTGAAGCGTCCTTAATAAGATAGCTGTTCTTGACAAAAGGCTCGGCGGCGCCTGTTATGTCCACCTCCTGAAAAACATCGCAGCCTATCTGGTCGGTGGATACCTGTCCGGTAATACAGATAAGGGGAACGCTGTCGGCATAGGCTGTAGCTATTGCAGTAAGCAGGTTAGTCGCGCCCGGACCGGATGTCGCTATGCACACGGCGGGCTTGCCGGAAATTCTGGCATAGCCGTTTGCGGCGTGACCCGCATTGTCCTCGCGCCTTACAAGAACATGGTGTATATCCGAATGTGTAAGCTCGTCGTAAAACGGGCAGATCGCAGCGCCCGGATAACCAAAGACGACTTTAACGCCCTCGTTTTCAAGACATTTTACCATTGCTTCAGCGGCTTTGATCAATCCAATCACTCCAATCAAAAATTTATTGCAAAAAAGTATACCTTTTAATAATACCTCTTTTTGCGCTTAAAGTCAATGGGTAATCGGAAATTTCCCGGATAATTCGTCAGCAGTCAGCATTTTTACGGGTACAAGCGACATTATGAAGGAACTGTTCAGCAATATGCTGCAACAAGTTATGGGGCTGACTTAAGGAAAGACTTTGATACTAAAAAAGTCAGCTGATATCGGAAAACGACGAAAAAGACGTCCCACAATGCTATAGGAACGGAGACGTGAAAAAGAACGTACAAACGCAGATCGGGGAATTAGATGTCAAAATCCCGCGGCACAGAAACAGAGAATATAAGCCGCTTTTTTGACATACTGAAGCCTCCGCAGCATTTTAAACTGCGGAGGCTTCTTTGCCGTTGGGATCAATATTGGGTTTTGGAAGGCTCTGCCGCCGAGGTTGTATTTCCGCAAATCTTCTGCTGAAAAAGTCTGTCAGGGCAACTGCGGGTACAGTCAGCAAAAACCAAAGCGCAGAAAACGGCAGACATATCTGTCCGTATAAATTAAACATCATTTCCGAATAGTCCCAGACATTCCAGCCCAGCCAAAGATTTACTATACATCCGGCGGCAAATTCAAGGACGGTGATAGTTATTGCTCCGAAGAGGCATTTCAGAACCAGCGGGTCGTGCGGTCTGGCGGTAAAATGTCTGTACATAAGCACAAGGCAGATACCGCCGGTAATAGTCATGCTCCAGTGAGTATAGCCGCGGAACAGTACTTCTATCATTGAGTAGACAACACCGCCGAACAGGAAAAGAATAAGGTTTTCTATTGCTTTCGGCATAAACGCGTATCCTTTCATCAGTAGTATTAATAATATTTTCCGCTGCGGCTTCCGAAATATTGCAGGTAAGTTCTGTATTAAAAAATGCTTTTTTATAAATATAAATTTAAAATCAAAACAAGCTTGCCTATTTCCTGTTCTTGCTCTTTGACACAATTGCTTTAAACCGGTTCTGTCGTTGGATAGCCATTCCGGATTTTTGCGCAATTCACGTTTTTGGGTTGTGATATTTTCTATCTCAGCTTTAAGCTGCGGCTTCCTTTGCACAGCCGTATTAACGGTTTTTGCTACTTTATTTTTCAAGGCACAGGGTTTGGAGAATATGCTCAGGTTTTGTGCGAGAGAGCCTGTTATTTGCGGCTATGATGTATGTATGAATAGATAATTAGTGGGGACACAGCCTGTATCTTTAATTTCTAAATAATTCTTTATATTTCTTAAATAATCCGTAAAATTCCAGAAAAGTCTTGCAATTTCTTTTGAAAAACGATATAATTAACATAGTTAAGCTAAAGAGGCGGAGTATATGTAAGGCGAAATGTTGACTGTATCACATGCGGCATATTACTTACAAGTTTGTGATAAAACCATATTGCGTTTAATAAAAACCAAAACAAAGAATCGTATAGACCATAATTTATAGATAATTCAAATAATACGAATACCATAAGCTAAATCACATAAACAAAATTGTTTAAATCAAGTTTGTTGGGAGCGGGTGGAAGTAACCTCCAACCATGAATCGCAATTTAGGAGAGTAGCAATGAATAACGAATATGATAATGAAAAATTTTTTGAGGAATATGCGAAAATGTCCCGCAGCAGAGACGGCCTATGTTCTGCTGGTGAGTGGCACCGGTTAAAGCCTCTGTTCCCTCCTCTTGATGGGAAAAATGTTCTTGATTTAGGGTGTGGTTATGGATGGCATTGTAAATTTGCCGCAGAACAAGGAGCGATTCGGGTATTGGGACTTGATTTGAGCCGTAAAATGATTGAAGCGGCAAGACTACGTAACGCAGGAGAAAAAATTGAGTATCGTATTTGTGGAATAGACGAATATGAGTACCCTGAAAACGTATGGGATTTTGTTATTTCCAATCTGGCACTACACTACATAGAAAATATAGAACTCATATTTCAAAAAGTTCATAGGACGCTGAAACGGGATGGGGTATTCCTCTTTAATATTGAACACCCCGTTTTTACAGCCGGGGTTGGACAGGATTGGGTTTATACAGTTGAGGGAACACCAAAATACTGGCCGGTTGATAATTACTTCATTCCAGGGGAACGACATACTCACTTCTTGGGGTGTGATGTAGTAAAACAGCACCACACGCTTACACAAATACTGATGGGTTTATTAAATAGTGGTTTTGAGCTTAAAACTGTGGAAGAAGCAGAGCCGCCTAAAGAAATGATGGATATTCCGGGATTCAAAGATGAACTGCGCCGCCCAATGATGCTGTTGGTGAAAGCAATAGCGAGAGAAGTTGTTATAAGCAAAGAATTATAATTTCTTAATTATTGAGGTTTTCCCCAGCAGGCAGTTCAGTGAAAAGTGATGGAGTTCGTTTGCATTTTTCCGCTTTGTTGAATCTAGAAATGAAAACACTGTTGAGGAATGGATAAAATCTTTGAAATGTCCGGTTATACGGATTGATGGAACAACCTGAACGCAGGGGAGTACTCCCAAATGTTCAAGTTGCTTCAGCTTTGGGCGAAAGAGGTAGCCAAACGGCGCGAAGACGAAATCTCAAAAGAGGATTATGACGATTGGCGCTACAACTTTCCCGAATGCGATACATTGGGTTTGTTCCGCAAAGTCGAAGTTTCCGACAAGTTGAACGAACTTCTTACCGAGGAACTTATGAAAAACCGAAAATAAAAAAGAGCTAACCGACGCAAAAATCGGTTAGCTCATAATTATTTACAGAATAATTCAAATATTGCCAAAATGTTGCCACGAAGCGGGTCAATAGCCAAAAAGTGGCTCTGTTAAGCCAAACTTTTGAGGCTTAGCATTATTCCCACTCAATAGTAGCCGGCGGCTTGGTAGTGACATCATACACAATTCGGTTGATAGAATTAACCTCGTTTACGATCCTGCTCGCGCAGCGTTCAAGCACCTCGTAAGGTATCTTAGCAAAGTCCGCTGTCATGAAATCGGTAGTAGTGACTCCGCGCAAAGCAAGCGTGTAATCATACGTTCTGCCGTCTCCCATTACGCCAACGGAACGCATATTTGTCAGCACTGCAAAATATTGGTTTATTTTTTTGTCAAGACCCGCCTTTGCAATTTCTTCACGGAAAATAAAGTCAGCGTCCTGTAATATCTCCAGCTTTTCATCAGTAATTTCCCCGATGATCCTTATTGCAAGTCCAGGACCCGGGAACGGCTGTCTGTCAACAAGCACATCGGAAAGTCCTAATTCCCGGCCCAAAGCGCGCACTTCGTCCTTGAAAAGCAGACGGAGAGGCTCTATTATCTCCTTAAAATCAACGTAATCTGGAAGTCCTCCAACGTTGTGGTGAGACTTTATCACTGCCGCGTCCCCCGTACCGCTTTCAATAATATCGGGGTAAATCGTACCCTGCACCAGAAAGTCCACCTTGCCGATTTTTTTCGCTTCCTGTTCAAAGACGCGGATAAATTCCTCGCCAATTATTTTTCTCTTCGTTTCCGGGTCGGACACGCCCCTCATCTTGGACATAAACTGCTCTTTAGCATTTACGCGAACGAAATTCAGCCCCCAGCCCCTGAAAGCATTCTCGACCTCGTCGCCCTCATTTTTGCGCATGAAGCCGTGGTCTACAAAAATACAGGTAAGCTTGTCCCCAACAGCCTTGGAGAGCAAAGCCGCCGCAACAGAGCTGTCCACGCCTCCCGAAAGAGCAAGCAGAACCTTTCCGTCTCCTACCTTTTTGCGTATATCCTCAATGGCAGTTTTAGCGTAATTGCTCATAGTCCAGTCGCCCACGCAGCCGCAGACGTTCCTTAAAAAGCTGTCTATCATGCCCAAGCCGCCCTCGGTGTGATTAACCTCCGGGTGGAACTGTACTGCGTACAGCTTCCTTTCGGGACACTCCATAGCCGCCGTCGGGCAGTCTGCCGTGTGCGCAGTTACCTTAAAACCCTCGGGCAGCTTTTCTATGTAATCGCCGTGGCTCATCCAAGATACCGCCTTTGCGGGCAGACTGCTTACAGCGCCTAAAAGTACACTCGATTTGTCATAAAAAGTCTCGGTCTTGCCGTACTCCGCGGTTATGCAGGACGAGACCGTACCACCAAGCAAATGGGTCATAAGGTGACAGCCGTAGCAAATGCCGAGAATTGGTATTCCCATATCGAAAATTTCTTTGGGACACAACGGCGAACCCTCGGCATAAACGCTGTTGGGGCCTCCCGTAAAAATAATACCCGCAGGGTTCATTGCCCGAATTTCGTCAAGTGACGTTTTGTAGGACTTTACCTCGCAGTATACTCCGCACTCGCGGACGCGTCTCGCAATAAGCTGATTGTACTGACCGCCGAAGTCGAGGACGATAACAAGCTGGTGTGATTGTGACATCTGAATAACCTCCTAAATAATTACAAAGAGGGAAATATCCCCTGCATATTAACACTTTTACAGCCAAAGCTTTTTTATCAATTGTTTAATAGTATTTGCCCTTTGCCGCATTTATCAGCGCCGTTAAGCCGTTAAACAGAATTGCGGTAACCCATTTTTCCGATAAAGGTGCAAAGCGGCAGTATATACACATTAATTATGCCATAAACCGTAAAAAACGTCAATATCAATTTTGTAAACAAAAATTTACATCAGCAAGGTATATCACTGCGGAATACTTGTTTTTGCGGTTGAAAAGTACGGAAAAGTATGGTATACTTTAAAGACAGAGCGGAGGAGTAAAATGATAAGAAAATATGAAAAAAACGATCATGAGCGGGTCATGAAAATATGGCTGTTGTCAAATCTGGAGGCGCACGGCTTTATACGGCAGGATTACTGGCGCGGATGCTTGGACAGCGTTTCGGACGCAATTTCTGAGGCAGAGGTCTACACCGCTCTGTCGGGCAGCGAAATAGTCGGCTTTATCGGTTTGAACGAGGGGCACATAGAGGGTATTTTCGTGGACGGAGAGCACCGCTCCAAGGGCGTGGGGAAGTCCCTAATAGACTTTGCCAAGGAGCTTTATCCAAAGCTTTCTCTGTGCGTATACGAAAAAAACGAGCGGGCTGTGGATTTCTACAGGCGCGAGGGCTTTTGGCCGGTCAGAAAAAAGCCTGATATATCCACGGGAGAAACGGAAATACTTATGCGGTGGGAAGTTAAGCGGATTCAGTATAATTTGTAATGCTAATACACAGTCAGAAAGTGTACAAAAAAGCAGGTCCAAATCTGCCTGAATGATTTTTGCGCGGATTTTTTCTGCACTTTCACCGTGAATTAGGATAAGGTGGTACTATGGGAAATATTGTTTTGGGCGAAGACTTTTTTCATCGGGACGTTCTTGAGGTCGCTCCCGATCTTGTCGGAAAGCTTGTCGTTCGTACCTTTGAGGATGGTTCCGAGGCGTCGCTGCGCATTACCGAGGCGGAAGCCTACCGAGGAGAGGAGGACACCGCCTGTCACGCCAGCAAAGGGAAAACCGAGCGCACAAAGATACTGTACGGAAAATCAGGAATGATATATGTCTATCTCTGCTACGGTATGCACTGGCTGATGAACGCAGTCACCGGCGAGGAGGGGCAGCCTCAGGCGGTTCTGTTCCGCGCCTGCGAGGTCTATAACGGTCCTGCAAAGCTTACGAAAAGGCTTGGCATCGACAAAAGCTTCAACGGCGAGTCTTTCTGCGGAAATCCGAGGATACGCATAGAGGACGACGGATACCGTCCCGATCTGATAACTCTGCCGAGGGTGGGGATAGATTACGCTACTCCCGAATACAGGGATATTTTGTGGAGGTACGCAGACAAAAACAGAAAATAAAATGTGTGGACTTATGCGCGGTTTGGTAAAAGAAATATGCTATTTTAAAATGGTGAAATAATATGCTGAATTTGATACTCGGCTTGCGTGGAAGTTCCTGCGGACTAAGTCACCCCCGCGGTAAGATTCCGTGATTTGATATTTCTCGTCCTACGCAATGGGGCAGGCAGATTTTTATAAAATTTAAAGATAAAGAAGCTGTAACTATGTTAAATTTGATACTCGGCGGCGCGGGCTGCGGTAAGTCCTATGAGATGGTGAAACGTATCGAAAACGCTGTCAGAACGGAAAAAGATGTGCTTGTAATAATTCCCGACCAGTTCTCGTTCGAGTTCGACAGGACTCTTTACGAACGGCTGGGCGCGGAGCTTTTCAACCGCATTAACGTGCTCTCCTTTGCGCGGACGGCCCGTGAAATTTTTATACGTCACGGCGGACTGAAAGGCAGGTACGCCGACGATACCGTGAAAAAGGTTATGATGTACCGCGCCCTTGCGGAGATATCCGAAAGGGACGGACTGCTTTTTTACGGCAGACAGGCAAAGTCCCCGTCGTTTGCGGAAAGCAGTCTTGAAATGGTCAAGGAGCTTACCCTAAGCGGAATAACCGCAGAGGCTTTGTCCTCATGCGCAGACAGGCTGGACGAAAGCGTCAGGGACAAGACGGCGGACATTGCTCTGATATATTCCGAGTACGGCAGGATACTGTCACAAAGCGGCTATAAGGACAGCGGCGGAGATATTTCCGAAGCGGCGGCAAGGGCGGCGCGGTACGGATATTTCGAGGGAAAGACAGTGTTTATAGACGCGTTTAAAAGCTTTACCGCCGACGAGCACGCTATGCTTGACGTGATGATCGCCCAAAGCGAAAGTGTGACGGTCTGTCTGCCTACGGCAGACGCTGAACCTACCGAATATTCGGTTTTCGCAGCGGTAAACAAGACTGTGAGCAGGCTGACAAGAGCGGCCTCTGATCACAATGTGAAAACGGTCAGGATTATGCTTGAAGAGCCTAAGCGCTTTAAAGCTCCCGAGCTGGCTTTTTACAGCGGGAACGTGCTGAGGAACGTCCGCGGCAGGTTTGACGGCGACTGTAAAGCGGTTTCGGTGTACCGTTCTGCGGACAGCTACGGCGAGGGCGATCTTGTCTGCTCCGAGATACGCCGACTTGTTATGGAGGAGGGGTACCGCTACGGCGATATCGCCGTTCTTGCAAGGCAGAAGGAGAAATATTCCCCGGTAATGGAAAGCGCTTTTGAGCGTTACGGCATACCGTTCTATACCGACGAGAGCCGTACCGCCGCGCACAAGTCCCTGTTTATTTTCGCAAAGACAGCCCTTGCCATTGCGGCGGGTAAAAACGCGGGTACAGAGGATTGGCTGCGGTACATGAAAACAGGAATGCTCGGTCTGACCGACGAAGAGATAGCCGCCGCCGAGGACTGCTGCTATAAGTGGAACATTGAGGGCGATATGTGGGAAAAGCCATTTGAATACGACGACGTGCGCTTTGGCGCGGAGCAGGTCAGGGTGCGGGTCACAGAGCCGGTTTTCAAGCTTAGGAAAGCCTGCTCGGACGCTGCGGACGGCAGGGGCTTCTGCGCCGCTTTGCTTGACTTTTTTGACGACACGGGGCTGTATGAAAATCTTCACGTTTTTTGTGAGGACTGCAATACTGCGGACGCTTCGGCTTTAACGGCGGTACGGGAGATAAAACAGCTGTGGGAGCTTCTCTGCGGGCTTTTGGAGACCCTTGACCGCGCTCTTGCGGACACGAAAATAAGTCCCGAAAGCTTTGCGGAGCTTTTTTCGGCGGCGGTCTCGGGACTGAAATTGTCCTCGCCGCCTCAAACGCTGGACTGCGTGCAGTTCGTGGAGGCTCACACCGCAAGGCTTGCCGAGCCTAAGGCGGTTTTTGCGGTCGGTGCGAACGAGGGGGCTTTCCCCTATGCGGCTAAGCCATCGGGACTTTTCAGCGACCGGGACAGGCTTGCTTTGGAGGAGGCTGGTATAACCCTTTCCGGAGGCTCTGCGGACAAGCTTGACGAGGAACGCTTTGCGGCGTACTCCGCTCTTTCACAGGCTTCAGAGCGGCTCTGGATAACATATCCTGTGTCGGACGTTTCCGGCAGACAGCTTTATCCCTCGGCTGTTGTCAGTCATGCTGAGGAAATGTTTGGAAAGAGTGTGGTTACGTCCTTTGAGAAGCGGGGACTGCTGGCGTTCTGTACCACGGCAGGAGCGGCATATTATCAGTACGTTCGCAATTACCGCCGCGGGGACGAGGACTCCGCAAGCCTGCGAAAGGCCTTGGAAAATATTCCCGAATACTTGGAGCGGCTGGAGTATCTGAAAAACATCGAGAACGCGGCGGAGCACAGCTTATCCTCCGAAACTGGTGGGCGGCTTTTCGGCAGACATATGTCCATGTCCGCGACCCGGTTCGAGGATTACAGAAAATGTCCGTTTAAATATTACTGTCAAAAGGGTTTGAAGCTTTATCCGACCCGAAAGGTGGAACTTGACAGTCCATCGCGGGGCACTGCAATACACTACTGTCTTTGCGGGTTCCTTAAAGAAAAAAGCCGTGAGGACTTTATCGCAATGAGCCGCGGCGATATCACAAAGCTTGTGAAAAAATATCTGGACGAATACTATAGAAGCGACGCGGTGGGCGGTGATTACGGCAAGACAAGGCGATATAAGGCGGCTTTTTCAAGGCTTTCGGACACGCTGGCGGATATTCTCGAAAGGCTGGCGAAAGAATTCGGGCAGAGCAAATTTGTCCCCGAGGGTTTTGAGTACGCTTTGAGGCGTGACGGTGATGAGGAGCCGTTAAAGATTGTAACTAAAAGCGGCATAACCGTATGGTTCGAGGGTACGGTGGACAGGGTGGACGTGTACAGAAACGGCGAGACGACCTATGTCCGAGTTATCGACTACAAGTCGGGAATAAAGGAGTTCCGCTATGAGGATCTGCTTTACGGAGTTAATATGCAAATGCTTTTGTACCTTTTCGCCGTCACTGAGGGAGACCGCCGCGGACGGTTTTCGGGAGACGTTCCCGCAGGGGTTCTCTACATGCCCGCAAAGGACGCCGCCGCAGGTCTTGGGCGCGGCGAGGGAGACGAAGCTGTGCAGGGCGTCCTGAATGATACATACAAAATGAAAGGTGCTGTCCTTTACAACGACGACGTTATCTCCGCTATGGAAAAAGAATGCGGCGGCGTGTTCATTCCGGTGAAAAAGTCGGCGGGGGGGTACTATTCCTACTCGAAGCTTATTACCTCCGAACAGCTTGAAAATCTGCGGAAGTATTCCTACAGGCTGCTTGAGGAGACCGCTGAAAGCCTTGCGGAGGGCAGGATAGAAGCCGTTCCGCTTATGGACGGCGAGGGTATGCTGCCCTGCGGATACTGCGACTACAGAAGCGTGTGCGGGAATTATCCGCCAGCAAAGATAAGGGAATACGCCGGCAACGCGTCAGAGCTTATAGAAAATATCATGAACGGAGATGAAACGCTTTGAGTCAGTGGACAAAAGAACAGCTTGACGCAATTACTGCCCGCGGCACGGGAGTTATCGTCTCTGCGGCGGCTGGAAGCGGCAAGACCTCGGTGCTTGTGGAAAGGCTTTTGGGGATACTTTCCGATACGGAAAACAAAATTCCTGCGGACAGGCTTGTGGTTGTGACCTTTACCAACGACGCGGCGGAGCAGATGAAGCAGCGGCTCTCTGCGGCGCTGTCTGAAAAAATAGCCCGCGAGCCGGGCAATCTGTGGCTCTGCCGTCAGCAGTCACTGCTTCGTACGGCAAAGATATCCACTATCCACTCGTTCTGCTTTGACTTGATACGTGAGAATATCCAGTCTCTGGACGTTTCCGCAGGTTTCCGCATACTGGACGACACGGAGGAAATGCTGCTGAAACGAAAGGCTATGGAGAACGTCTTTGAAAAGCTTTACGGCGAAAAACCGGAGGAAACGGAACGTCTGGCGGGATTTTTCAGCGGCTCGCGGCGCGGCGACGAGGAGCTTGAAGCAGCGGTGTTAAAGCTGTACGAATTTTTGATGTCCATACCTTTTTACGGGGACTGGCTGAAAAACGCGGCGGACAGGTACAAAAACGGCTTTGAACCTGCTAAAGATCCGCTGGCGAAGCTTTATATGAACCGTTTGGAGGAGGTCTACAGCCGTTTGCTGAGACAAGCCGAATATGCGGGGGAATTGTATTTTGAGCTTTGCGGAAAGGTCTCTGACGCAATTACAGCTGAGACCGACAGAATAAAGCTCATGCTGAAAAATCTCGGCAGTACCGTTCTTGATTGGGACGGGAGGGTGGCGCAGCCTCCTCAGCCGAAAACGCGGATAAGCTTTCCGCGGAATATGAGCGATTCCGAAAAGGAGACGGCGGAGCGCATAAAGGATATTCGGAACAGGTACAAAAAGGAGCTTGACAAGGCGGGCGAGGGAATATTCCGCAGGGAGGAAATTGCCGACGACTACAGGGTGCACGCGGAGATACTGGAAAGTCTGAACGGTGTGATATTACTGTTCTGCAAGGAGCTTGACAAACTCAAAGCCGAAAAGAACGCGCTGGGATTTTCCGACGCGGAGCAGCTTGCGATACGGCTTCTTGCGGAGAAAAACGAGGACGGCTCTATAGTGGGTACAAAGCTTGCAAAGGAGCTGTCCGACTACTACGGAATGATAATGATAGACGAGTTCCAGGACGCGAACAATAATCAGGACTTAATTTTCAAGCTGCTGTCAAAGGGCGGTACGGCGGAGCGGGGAGGTACAAATCTGTTCGCCGTAGGGGACGTGAAGCAGTCCATTTACAGTTTCCGTCAGGCTAACCCGAAGCTGTTCACAAACGCCCTCGAAGTTTCCGAAAGCTATACGGGAGCGGACTTTTTGGGTACCAACGCGGCCATACTTCTGAACAGAAATTTCCGAAGCAGCGGCGCGGTCATTGACTTTGTGAACTATGTTTTCGGCTGCGTGATGAGCAAAGCTGCGGGAGAGATAGACTACACCGAATCGGAGGCTCTGGTCAGGGGGCTTGAATATCCGGTCGGAGACAGGACTACGGAAATTCTGATAGTTCCCGACTGTGACGATGACAGCGGCAACGCCGAGGCCAGAGCCGCCGCCGCGAAAATAAAGCGTTTGATGGGTACCGAAACGGTGCTTGACAAGGGTATGGAAAGACCATGCCGTCCAGGCGATTTCTGCATACTCCTCCGCAACAACAAGCAGGCGGATACATACGTTGCGGAGCTTGAGGCGGCAGGGATAAAGGCTTACGCGGAGGAGCCCGCGGGATATCTCGAATCCCGCGAGATATCGGTACTGACAAGTATGCTGGCGGTAGTTGACAATCCCATGCAGAATATTCCGCTGGCGGCTGTACTGATGTCCCCCATGTTCATGCTTACGGCTGAGGACATGGCAAGACTCGCCGCCGTAAAAGGCGCTGACGAGGAGCGGTACTTCCGCACGGTAAAGCTCGTGCTGGAGGGCGGTACGGAAATAGAAAAGGGTACTCCGCTGTACGGAAAGCTTGAAAAATTTATGGCTATGTTTAACAAGCTAAGGTACTGTGCCGCTTCCCAGACCTTGGAAAGATTCATCAGGACTATATACGACAGCACGGATTTTCTGTCGGCTGTTCAGGTATACAAGGACGGCAGCCGAAAGCGGGCGAATCTTCGTCTGCTTTTAGACGTTGCTGACAGCTACGAGAAAAATTCGGGGGGCGACCTGTCCGGCTTCGTCAGATACCTGAACATGATAATCCGCCGCGGAGGAGACCTTAAACGCGCTTCGGCGGTATCGGCTGCGGAGGACGTTGTGTCCGTCAAGACAATACATAAATCAAAGGGACTGGAGTATCCGTTTGTGTTCCTGTGCGGTTCTTCGGGGCATTTCAACGAGGAGGACTTAAAGCGCAGGATACAGATAAACGCCGATTACGGCATAGGTTTTAAAATACAGGACAGGGAAAAGCTGAAGCTGTACGATTCATTTCCCCAGACGGTGCTCAGAGGTCTTGGGAGATCGGGACTTAAAAGCGAGGAACTGCGGCTTTTGTACGTTGCGCTGACGAGAGCGCGGGAACGGATTTTTATAACAGTTCCAGACACTAAAAGAGTACGGAGCGAAATAGCCTCCGTCCGCTCGGAGATTATAACTGGCGGAGGGGTTACTCCCGCAGTTTCCGCAGGGGCAAGGTCAATGCTGGACTGGATAGCAATGGCAATGCTCGTTCACCCGGACGGAGAATGGTTCAGGGACGGAGAATTTGTCCCGATAAGGAAAACCGGCGCGGCGGTAAGGGTCTGCAAGTCTGACAGTACCGAAGAAAAAGCCGCAGTATCGGAAACGGAGGAAACAGTTCTTCCCGACGAGGAAAAAGTAATGCGTTTGCTTGACATCTTTGCTTTCAGCCGTGACAGCGGTCTGACGGACAAGTCCGCAAAGATAACGGTAACGGAGATAGCCAAAAGCGGGGACGCTGACAGGCTTTATCTGCGACGTCCCGAATTTGCCGAGGCAGGGGGGCTTACCGCCGCGGAAAAGGGTACGGCTATGCACACCTTTATGCAGTACGCAGATTTTTCCGCAGCGGAAGCCGATCCTGCCGCAGAAGCGGGAAGGCTTGCGGAGTACGGCTTGCTCAGTCCTGACGAGAGCAGGTCGCTGGACATTGAGCAGATAAGCGTTTTTTTTGCCTCGGAGCTGTACGCAAGAATAAAAAAATCCGACAGTATCCGACGGGAACAGAAATTTTTAATCAAAAAATCCGACGCTGCTCTTGACGATGACAGACTTATGGAGTATAATGATAATAGTATGCTGCAAGGTATTGCCGACTGTATGTTCGAGGAGGACGGGGAGATCGTCCTGATAGATTACAAGACCGACCGGGGCGCAGGGGAAAAAGTCCTTGCGGACAGATACGACCTGCAAATAAAGCTGTATGCCGCGGCTCTGGGGAAAATATTCGGCAAACGGGTCAAGGAGGCTTATTTGTATTCCTTTGCTCTGGGACGGGCAATAAAGATTATATAAGACGTTAAGGAGGATTTCCTATGGCAAATCAATCGGCACAGCGCCCTGCGAAGAGATCGGGCGGAATCAATGCAACTTTTATAGGTCTGGTCTTTCTCGGGATATGTATGCTTATAGCGGGGTTCAATATAGGCGGAAACATCAAAAAGCTTGGCAAAACAATCGAGGAAAAAAGCTTTGCCGCCGCCAGCACATTTTCTGTTCCCGACAGTATGGGTATGACACAGAAGAAATATCTTAACGAGACGGAAGCGGGCGCATATCTTAATATTTCCCCGGAAAAGGTTTTATCGCTGATAACCTCGGGGGACATAAAGGAATACATAAAGACCGACACGGGATATTCCGTATCCGTTGATGTGCTGGACGAATGGTTTGACAACGAGTCTTACCAGACAAAGCTGAAAAACAATTCCGTTCCCGGTGCGGACGAGCCTGAGAACACAGAAAATACCGAAGAATAACGGCTTTGGAAAAATTTTCTGAAAAATTTTAGAAAATGCTTGACAAAACGTTCCGAACGGGATATAATATTAAGGTCGGCGTTTTATAAGCGCTGTACAGTAAAATAAAGCAGAACATTTTTCCGTTCTCACCCTGCCGCAAGATTACAGAGCGGGCAGAGGTCAATATGCGAATTTTCGGCGGCGCGCTGTTTTAGCTGACGCGCGGTTTGATTATGATTTTTCGTATGAGCGGAACAGTTCTGTTTCCGCTCATTTTTATTATATGAGGAACGGAAGATGTATTCGGTGAGAATTTTTAATCTTCAGCCTCTAATTTCTAATCTCTAACAGGGGGTGCTTATCATAGGCAGCAACAGCAAAGATGTTCAGATCAACGAGGAAATCAGGGATAAGGAAGTCAGACTGATCGGTAGCGACGGTTCCCAGCTTGGAGTTATGTCATCAAAGGACGCGCTCAGGCTTGCGGAGGAAAAGGAGCTCGATCTGGTAAAGATAGCTCCGCAGGCAACGCCTCCCGTATGTAAGATCATGGATTACGGGAAGTATGTTTTCGAGCAGAGCAAGCGCGAAAAGGAAGCGAGAAAAAATCAGAAGATAGTGGAGATCAAGGAGATCAGAATGTTTTCCACCATCGATACCAACGACTTCAATACTAAAGTCAATCAGGCGATAAAATTTCTGAAGGCGGGAGATAAGCTGAAGGTATCGGTGCGTTTCAAAAAGCGTGCTATAGCACACCCTCATCTCGGAGAGGAGCTTCTTGAAAAGTTCAAGGAGGCGTGCGCCGAGGCAGGTACAGTTGAAAAGCCGGGCAAAATGGAGGGACGCTCTCTTGTGATGTTCGTTTCCCCTAAGGCTTCAAAATAAATGTTTGGGACAGTTTTTCTGTCTAAATCAAAGGAGGATATATTATGCCAAAGCAGAAGACTCATTCGGGCGCTAAAAAGCGTTTTAAGCTCACCAAGAACGGTATGGTAAAGTACCAGAAGACCAACAGACGCCACAGGCTCACTCAGAAAGCCACAAAGCGCAAGAGGATCAACAGAGCGGCAGGCTACACAGGCTCTGCCAACACAGCGACCGTAAAGCAGCTTATTCCTTATAAATAAGGACTGACGGTGCAAACGGCACAGGCGGGACGCAGGGCACTCTTGCTTCTTGCTTCTTAAATTCTTAAAATTCTTATACGGAGGTAAAAGATTATGGCTCGTGTTAAGGGAGCAATGGCTACTCGCAAGAGAAGAAATAAAACGTTAAAGCTTGCTAAAGGTTACTGGGGCGCAAAGAGCAAGCATTTCAAGATGGCTAAGGAAGCCGTTATGAAATCCGGAAATTACGCTTACATCAGCAGACGTCTTAAGAAGCGTGATTTCAGAAAGCTCTGGATCACAAGAATTTCCGCTGCCTGCAAGATGAACGGCATGAACTATTCCACGTTCATGAACGGTCTTAAAAAGGCCGGTGTGACTCTCAACAGAAAAATGCTGTCCGAGATCGCTATCAACGACGCGGCAGGATTCACGGCTCTTACCGAAAAGGCAAAGGCTGCGCTTTAATTAAAAATTGCTTATACTAATCGCCAATTAAAAAGTGCATAAAAAATCAAGCAAAAATTTGCATATATGATTTTTACTCAGACTTTTTATTTCCACTTTTAATTGGTGATCAGGATCAAAGGTCAGAAGTGAATTTTTGCTTCTGACTTTTTGCGCTAATAGAAGCAGAAGGTTCAGAGACAAAAGTCAGGAAAGAGGTCGTTATGCGCAGTATCACATCGCCCGAAAACCCAAATATCAAACTCTATAAAAATCTCGCGGGCAGTAAAAAGCGCCGCCGAGAAAGCGGTATGTTCACCATTGAGGGGGTGCGTCTGGTTGCGGACGCGCTTGCGGAGAATGTAAAGCTTCACTCTGTTTTCGTTACCGAAAGCTGCATGGAAAAAATCTTGCGCGGCGAAACGGTCATTCAGCGCGAAGCTTTGGATTTTCCCGTCGGAAGGTCAGATACGGACGGGACGGAGGTCTTTTTTATTTCCGACAGTATCGGGAATAAAATGTCCTCCACCGATAATTCTCAGGGAATTTTTGCTGTTTGCTGCGGTCTTGACAAACTGCCGATTTCTGATACAATTAAAAATGGGGGCAAATATATCCTGCTCCACAGAATACAGGATCCGGGCAATCTTGGAACTATAGTACGTACTGCCGACGCTATGGGCGTGGACGCGGTTTTTCTTGCTGAATGCTGCGATCTTTATAACCCAAAGACCGTTCGGTCAACAATGGGAAGCTTGTTTCGTGTGAATATTTCCGAGACGGAGCTTGACGAAGTTTTTCCGATTTTTGAAAAGGCTTGTGTACCGACCTTTGCCGCTGTTGTGGACGGAAACGCGGAGTCCCTCACGGACTGTGATTTTTCCCGCGGAGGTGCAATCTTAATCGGCAACGAGGGAAACGGTCTGCCGAAAGAGGTATCGGATATGTGCGGCAAAAGGATAACAATAAAAATGAACGGAAATATAAACTCCCTAAATGCCGCAATGGCTTCGGGAATAATAATGTGGGAATTAGTGAAATAGAAGATAGAATTAAAAATCCTCTTCAATTTTTCTGTTTTCATTTTCTGAAAAAGGAGTAACGGATGGACAGACAAAATGTTTTTGACTGGCTTTGGACAGTAAACTGCCTCGGCTGCGGTAATATCAGGATATGGGATATTATGGATAATTTCCGTTCGGCTGCTGCGGCGAGAGCGGCTTTGGAGGACAGAGGCAGACGCAGGGAGTTTCTTTCCGAAAGCGAAAGGAACTCCGCCGAAAGAACTTCAGCAGAGCAGATAAACCAGCTTATCGGTTACTGCGAAAGCCGCAATATTTACATACTGACCTTTGACGACGAGCTGTACCCCGAAAGGCTCAGGTCTATCTATAATCCCCCTGCGGTACTGTTCTGCCGCGGTGATATGAGCTGTCTTGAAAGCGATTTCAGCATTTCGGTAGTGGGTACGAGAAAACCCTCCGACTACAGCGTAAGGGTAACGTCCGCTCTGGTCAGGGAGCTTTGCAGTTTCGGTATAACCATTGTAAGCGGCTTTGCGGTGGGTATAGACATTACCGCAAATCTGAGTGCGGCAAGGTGCGGAGGAAAAACTATAGCCGTTCTCGGCTGCGGTCTTGACAGGGATTACCCCAAAGAGAACGTTCAGTACCGAAGCGAGATCGAGAGAAACGGTCTGTTTATTTCGGAGTATTATCCGCTGGCGGGAGGAACGAGAGCTTCATTTCCCGCAAGGAACAGGATACTTTCTGGACTTTCCCTCGGTACGGTCGTTTCGGAGGCGGCAGTCAAAAGCGGCGCGCTTATTACGGCAAATCTTGCGCTCAGTCAGGGTAAGGACATTTTTGCTCTTGCTCCTCACGACTTGTTTGACAAGCGGTACGGCGGAAACGTTGCTCTTATAAGGGACGGCGCGGTATGTCTCTGCGGAGTGAAGGATATCGTGTATGAATATTACGAAAATTACGGACATAAAATAGCAAATACGGGCGTAACGGGGGCTGCTATGCCTGCGGCTTTTCCGGACGGCAATGCTTCGGACGCCTATAAACAGGCTTTGCGTATAGATCCTCTGGCAGAAGATGAATCCAAAACTTCTGTTTCTTCGGAGCAGTCTCAGGTTCGTGAGAACGAGTACGACGCTTCCGCTCTCGATGGAGACGAGGCAAAGGTATACGGTCTGCTTAAAGAGGCGGGAAAGCCGCTTTTGGCGGACGAGCTTTCGGAAATGTGCGGAATGGATATTTCCGAAATGCTTATGCTGCTGACCGATCTTGAACTTAACGGAGCGGTAATTTCGGCTGCGGGACAAAGTTATACGGTATGCTAAAGCGGCATTTACAGTTATGGAATAACTTTTTATACTGATCTTTAATTCTTTATCAGAAAGTGTACAAAAAGTCAGGCAGAAACTTGCATATATTTTTATATGCGCTTTGATTAAAGATCATTATTATACAGATACAGCAGCTGCTGCTAAAATTTGAAATTTTTGCGTTAGCTTTATATAGAAAGGATAGAATCAAATGTCAAAGCTTGTAATCGTTGAGTCGCCTGCAAAGGCGAAAACCATAAAAAAATATCTGGGAAACGGCTACGAGGTCGTGGCTTCTATGGGGCACGTCCGAGATCTGCCAAAATCCAAATTTGGAATTGATGTGGACAACGGCTTTGAGCCTGTCTATACCGAGATAAAGGGCAAGGAGGAGCTTATTGAAAGTCTCAAAAAGGAAGCGGAAAAATCCGATTTCGTTTACCTTGCTACCGACCCCGACCGGGAGGGAGAGGCTATTTCATGGCATCTGGCGCATATGCTGGATCTGCCCCTTGACGACGCAAACCGTGTAACATTTAATGAAATAACAAAAACAGGCGTAAAAAGCGGTATGGAGCACCCACGTTCCATTGATATAGACCTTGTTAACGCTCAGCAGGCAAGGCGCGTTCTGGACAGGATAGTTGGTTATAAGCTGTCTCCGTTTTTATGGAAAAAGGTTCGCAGAGGTCTTTCAGCGGGGCGTGTACAGTCTGTTGCGGTATCTCTTGTTGTAGACCGCGAAAAGCAGATAAACAGCTTCAAGCCGGAGGAGTACTGGTCCATCGACGCGAAAATGACCGCTCCGTCCTCAAAAAAGCAGTTTGACGCGGCGTTTACGGGAGTCGACGGTCAGAAAACCGAACTGCACTCTCAGGCTGAGACCGATAAAATTCTGAAACGTATCGAGGGAGCGGACTATAACGTTACCGAAGTGAAAAAATCAGTCCGCAGAAAGTCTCCCGCGCCTCCGTTTACCACCTCCACAATGCAGCAGGAGGCTTCAAAAAAGCTGGGATTCGCGGCTGCCAAGACCATGAAAGCCGCTCAGACTCTTTACGAGGGCGTTGATATCGAGGGCATGGGAGCAGTCGGTCTTATCACCTACATGAGAACCGACTCTCTGCGTATTTCCGACGAAGCCCGTGCGGCGGCATATGAGTATATCGGCAAGGCTTACGGCAAGAATTATATCCCGAATACCCCTAAGGTATACAAGTCAAAGTCAAACGCTCAGGACGCTCACGAGGCTATACGTCCCTCAATGCCCGAGCTTACCCCAGACAGGGTTAAGGACAGCCTTACACCGGAGCAGTATAAGCTCTATAAGCTGATATGGGAAAGATTTATCGCAAGCCAGATGGCAAACGCGGTTCTGGACACGGTTTCCGTTGATATAGACGCGAACGGCTGTAATTTTAGGGCAACCGGTTTTTCCGTCAAGTTTGACGGTTTTACCGTTCTGTATGAGGAATCCAAAAACGAGGAGGAGGGAAAAGTCCTCCCCAATATTGAGGCAGGAGACAAGCTGAAGCTTAAAGCTATCGAGGGTCACCAGCACTTCACACAGCCTCCCGCGCGGTACACAGAGGCCACCCTCATCAAGGCTTTGGAGGAAAACGGAATCGGACGTCCGTCTACCTATGCGCCTACTATTTCGACGATAGTAAACCGTTTTTACGTTGAGCGGGACGGAAAGCAGCTTCGTCCTACAGGACTGGGAGAAGTTACCACCGAGCTTATGAAGCAGCATTTCAAAAATATTGTAGACTCGAAATTCACCGCTACAATGGAAAGCGATCTTGACAAGATCGAAGTCGGAGAAATGAACTGGGTGGACTCCATAAGCGAGTTTTACGGCGACTTTGCGGACACTCTTTCCAAAGCGGAAAAAGCTATGGACGGAAAGAGGGTGCGCGTTCCCGACGAGGAAACAAGCGAGGTCTGCGAGGTATGCGGAAAGCCTATGGTAATTAAGATAGGACGGTTCGGCAAATTTTTGGCGTGCAGCGGTTTCCCCGACTGTACCAACACAAAGCGTATCGTCAAGGACACGGGGGGAGTTTGTCCCAAGTGCCACAAAAAGGTATTGCAGAAAAAGTCCAAAAAGGGCAAGAAATATTTCGGCTGCGAGGATAATCCGAACTGCGATTTTATGACCTGGGATACCCCCGTTTCGGATAAATGTCCCAAGTGCGGCGACGGCACGACCCTGTTCAAAAAGGGCGGCAAGATGTTTTGCCTGAAAGAGGGCTGCGGGTACGAGGTGGCAATTAAAAAGGAGAGATAATACGTATGGAACGGGTTTCCCGTCCCGCATATGTAAAACGACATAATTCTGTTTTCTGAAATGAGAATTATTATGAATTGTCTTAAATGTTGGTATATTGAGATGTACTCCGTAAATCCAAAGGTGTTTGAGGACGGTTCAAAGGTAAAGGATAAAGAATAACAATTTTTTGGAGAATAAAATTGAACGATAAAAAAATCACCGTAATAGGCGCGGGACTTGCAGGCTGCGAGGCGGCATGGCAGATTGCAAAAGCGGGTCTGGACGTGGAGCTTTGGGAAATGAAGCCGCAAAAATTTACTCCCGCACACAAATACAATGGCTTTGCGGAGCTTGTCTGTTCAAACTCTTTGAAAGCTTCGAGAATAAATTCCGCGGCGGGACTTCTTAAAGAAGAAATGCGGAGGCTCGGTTCTCTTACTGTTCCCTGCGCCGAGGAAACTGCTGTACCCGCAGGCGGAGCGCTTGCCGTTGACAGAGAAAAATTTTCCGATCTTGTTACCGAGAAAATTGTCTCAAATCCGCATATAACCGTCAAGTGCGGAGAGATTTCGGAAATTCCCGACGGAAACGTGATAATCGCCACGGGTCCTCTGACGGGCGGAAGACTTGCGGAAAACATAGAAAAGCTCTGCGGAGGATATCTTAGTTTTCACGACGCTGCGGCTCCCATTGTTACCTACGAGTCGTTGAACAAGGAAAAAATTTTCTTTGCGGCCCGTTACGGCAGGGGGGACGACGATTATATAAACTGTCCTTTTACGAAAGAGGAGTACACCGGCTTTTGGCAGGAACTGAAAAATGCTGAGTCCGCGCCGCTTCACGATTTTGATAAGAGTGCAAAGGGCGATGATTTTACGGTCTACGAGGGCTGTATGCCTATAGAAGTCCTTGCAAAGCGTGGCGAGGAAACTATGCGCTACGGTGCAATGAAACCAGTAGGACTGTCCGATCCCGTAACGGGGAAACGTCCATATGCCGTGGTGCAGCTGCGCAAAGAGAACAGCTTGGGTACGCTTTACAATATTGTGGGATTCCAGACAAATCTGAAATTCAGCGAGCAGAAACGGGTATTTTCCATGATACCGGGACTTGAAAATGCCGAGTTTGTGCGGTACGGAGTTATGCACCGCAACTCGTTCATAAATTCTCCGAAAGTCCTTAACGGAGATTTCTCTCTGAGGACGCGTCCGAACCTGTTCTTTGCGGGACAGATAACAGGTGTAGAGGGCTACATGGAGTCCGCCGCAAGCGGTATAATGGCGGGTCTGAATATGGCGAGACGGCTTTCCGGCAGGGACACGCTCGTCCTGCCGGGGGAAACAATGACAGGCGCGCTTGCAAGGTATATTTCCGACGAAAGCGTGGAGAATTTCCAGCCGATGGGGGCGAATATGGGGATACTCCCCGACCTTGACGTTCGCATAAAGGACAAGCAGGAACGGTATCAAGTCATTGCAGACAGGGCAGTTGACAGTTTACAGTTGATAGTTTACAGTTTGAAATAAGTCACGATAACTCGGAAGTTGATGGAGAAAAAATGAAAATTATTTTGTTTGAAAACAGATATAGAGATGATTTGATATTTATGATTCTTGAAGCGAAAAACGCACTCGGCAGAGTACCAAGACTTAACGAGGACTTACTTGATATTCAAAAAAACTATATTGATAAAGGCGGCAAATTTTGGATAGCAATTGATGATGATGATAGAGTTATAGGAAGCGTAGGAGTAAAACCAATTGAAAATTCTAATGAATGCTATATACATAGACTTTTCGTAAAATGCAATATCAAGCATAAAGGTATCGGAACAAAACTGTTAAATACAGCTGAAGAGTATGCAAAAAATCACGGTAAAACTGCAATTGTTGTTCATTTGGGTATGCCCAAAGAACAGTGGTTTGAATCTTGGCAATTTTATCCTAAAAATGGATATGTGGAAAATGAGAACAGCATAATGAAAAAGGTTCTATAAATTTCAGCTTGTCAAGTTGAATAAATTCCGGTTTGTAGAGTAGATAAATTCTGATTTACATGATAAACCAAAAGAAAGGAAGATAAACCCATGAAAATAATAGTTGACGCATTCGGCGGGGATAACGCTCCTCTTGAAGTCCTGAAAGGTGCGGCGGAAGCTGTACAGAAGCTTGACGTCGAGGTGGTGCTTACGGGGAATGAAAAAATTATCCGCGAAACTGCCGAAAAAAACGGAATATCTCTCGATAAAATATCAATAATACATACCGAGTCGGTTATTGACATTCACGAGGAGCCTACCGCTGTCATCAAGGAAAAGGAAGACTGTTCCATGGCTGTGGGACTTAAAGCTCTTGCCGAGGGCAAGGGAGACGCTTTTGTTTCCGCAGGCAGCACGGGCGCTCTCGTCGTGGGCGCTACATTTATTGCAAAGCGCATCAAGGGCGTAAAGCGTGCGGCTCTCGCTCCTATCATGCCAACGGCAAAGGGTCATATGATACTGGTGGACGGCGGCGCAAATGTGGATTGCCGTCCCGAAATGCTTGTCCAGTTCGGTATTATGGGAAGCTGCTACATGAACAAGGTCATGAGCGTGAAGTCTCCCAAGGTGGGACTTGTCAACGTTGGTTCTGAGGATACAAAAGGCAGGGAACTGGAGCTTGAAGCCTACAGGCAGTTTAAGAATGCTCCGGTAAGCTTTTACGGCAACCTTGAAGCGCGGGAGATACCTTTCGGTGCGTGCGAAGTGGTAGTCTCCGACGGTTTTACGGGAAATGTTCTGCTGAAGCTTTACGAGGGCATGGGCTCGTTTTTCAGCCATACTCTTAAAGATATGCTTATGACAAGCTTCGGAGGCAAGCTTGCCGCTCTTATGATAATGAAAAAGATCAAGGCTTTCAAAAAGAAAATGGACTACACCGAGGTAGGCGGCGCGGTTCTGCTGGGTATCTCAAAGCCTGTTATCAAGGCGCACGGCTCGTCTAACGGAAGGGCTTTCTATAACGCTGTAAGGCAGGCGAAGAACTGTGTTGAGGGCAAGGTCGTAGAGGAGATAACCACGTCTCTTGCGGCTCTCGGAGGCGATAAGAAAAGCACTGCAAATACAAATACAAACGCATAATAATTTTTCGGGAGTATAAAAAATGGATTTCACGGAATTTGAAAATAAAATTGGCTATACCTTTAAAAACAAGGAACTGCTGCATGAGGCTCTGTCCCATTCGTCCTATGCTAATGAAGTAAAGCGGGGCAGACATTCCAATGAGCGGCTTGAATTTTTGGGAGACAGCGTACTTTCCATTGTCGTGTCAAAGCACCTTTTTACCCATTTCAAGCACCTGCCCGAGGGGGAACTGACCAAAATAAGAGCCTCCTTGGTGTGCGAAAAGGCGCTGTTCGAGTTCTCAAAAAAAATTGACTTGGGAAAGCATATTCTGTTGGGCAAGGGCGAGGAAAACAGCGGCGGCAGGGAACGGCCCTCTATAGTTTCGGATGCTTTTGAAGCTGTTATCGCCGCCGTTTTTCTTGACGGCGGAATGGAGGCCGCGGAAAAATACGTGTTGTCCTTTATACCTAAAAATATTGAAGCAACGGGTTCAAAGTCCCTACACGACTACAAGACTATGCTTCAGGAGATAATACAGAAAAATCCCGAGGAGCGGGTGGAGTATGTTCTTGCAGACCAGACAGGTCCCGACCATGACCGAAAGTTTGTGGTACAGGTACGGCTGAACAGCAATGTGATAGGCACAGGCGAGGGTCACAGCAAGAAGCAGGCGGAGCAAGCCGCCGCTTGTGAAGCTCTTCGCCTAATGGGCTACAAGGAATAATGGGTACGCAAAAAATGCAGGGCAAACGGCACAGCAATATAGCGATTTTCATACCCCATATGGGGTGCCCCAACGCCTGTTCGTTCTGCAATCAGCGGGTCATAAGCAGTACCGTTTCTGCGCCTTCCGCAGAAGAGGTTGGGCGTACCCTTGAAGCCGCCTGTGAAGTACTTCCGGACGGTGATTCGGAAATAGCCTTCTTCGGAGGCAGCTTTACTGCGGTAGACAGAAACTATATGGTCTCGCTTCTTGAAGCGGCGCAGCCGTTTCTAAAAAGCGGCAAGGTGCGAGGCATACGCTGTTCCACCCGACCCGACTGCATAGACGGAGAAGTCCTCGAAATACTGAAAAGCTATGGGACGTCCGCGGTCGAACTTGGAGCGCAGTCTATGGACGACGGCGTTCTTGCGGCGAATAACAGGGGACACACAGCCGCGCAGGTGGCTGAAGCTTCAGCAATGATAAAGGAGTACGGTTTCGAGCTGGGATTGCAGATGATGATAGGTCTGTACCGCTCTACGTCTGAAAAGGATATGGAAACTGCGAAAAGGCTTATTGCCCTTGCTCCTGATACCGCAAGGCTGTACCCTGCTGTGATACTTAAAAATACCCGCTTGGGAGAGCTTTTTCAAAGCGGGGAGTACGTTCCTTACAGGTTCGATACAGCGGCAGAGCTTTGTGCGGATATGCTGGAAATGTTTGAGGCGGCGGGTATACGGGTTATAAAGCTGGGTCTGCACGCGTCCGAGACAACTGAGGCGGATATGCTGGGAGGGCTTTATCACCCTGCTTTCCGTGAGATCGTTGAGGGGATACTGTTCCGCAGGGAAATGGAAAAGCGCATAAAAGAAAAAGGGAGCTACAGAGTTTACGCCGCGCCGAACGCCGTAAGCAAGGCTGCGGGACAGCGGAAATGCAACATACTGTACTTTGCGGAAATGGGTGCGGGAATTAAGATTTGTCCCGATGAAAGCCTGCAAAACCGTGAGATAATTGTAAAAAAGGAATAAAAATATGTATCTGGAATCACTTGAAATGCAGGGGTTCAAATCGTTCCCCGATAAGATAAAGCTGGACTTTCACAAGGGTCTCACCGCTGTTGTGGGTCCAAACGGAAGCGGTAAGTCCAACATAGGCGACGCCGTTCGCTGGGTGCTTGGGGAGCAGTCCTCCAAAACTCTGCGAGGCGGAAAAATGGAGGACGTTATTTTTGCAGGCACTACTCAGCGCAAGCCTATGGGATTTGCGCAGGTCACCCTTAACATAGTCAACAACCGAGGTCTGCTGCAAGTCTCTGCGGACAGGGTGTCGGTAACGAGAAAGCTTTACCGCAGCGGCGAAAGCGAGTACATGATAAACGGTTCGCAGGTGCGCCTGAAAGATATATATGAGCTTTTTATGGATACTGGTCTGGGCCGCGACGGCTACTCTATTATCGGACAGGGCAGGGTCGCGGAGATAGTGTCCGCAAAATCGGGCGAGCGCAGGGAAATTTTCGAGGAGGCGGCTGGAATTTCCAAGTTCCGTTATAAGAAAGCGGAGGCGGAAAGACGGCTTGCGGCGGCTCAGGAAAACATTCTCCGTCTCAACGACATTATGGGAGAGCTTGAAAGCCGTGTGGAACCCCTGCGTATTCAATCTGAAAAGGCGGCGAAGTTCCTTGAACTGTCGGACAGGAAAAAGTCCTTGGAAATTGCGGCTTGGGTCAAGCAGCTTGACGATCTGAAAGCCCGCCTTGAGGAAATTTCCGACAAGATACTTATAAATAAAGGCGAATACGACGCGGTGGAGGCAGATATTTCCCGTCTTGAAGCGGAGGCGGAGGATTTGCAGACGAAAATGGAGTCCTCGTCGCTGAAAATTGAGGAAATGCGTGCGAAAATTCTTGAGGCGGAAAAGTCCAACACACAGCTCCACTCGGATATCGCCGTTTTTGAAAACGACATTTCCCACTGTCTGGAGACCATTTCCGACATTGAAAAACAGCAGGAAAGCGCGGAAAATTCCGGCGAGGAAAACCGCCGTATCATCGAGGAAAAGCTTGCTTTGGTGAAGAAAGCGGAGGAGGATATTTCCGACACCGAAGAGAAGCACAAGACTGCAAGCGAAGAGCTGAACAGGCTTTCCGGCGAGCAGGACAGCTTTGACAGCAAGTTTTCAGACGTTAACGGCGCATTGGGAAAGCTTTATATCAGGCAATCGGAGCTGAAAATTGCGGTCACATCCGGAGATTCGGGAAAAAAAGAGCTTACAGAACAGTTAAAGCAGTGCCGCGAACAGGAGGAGCAGTTACGCGAAAACGGCGAGCAGCTTTCAGCGGAAAAGCGTGAGACTGAGGACGACGTTCGTATGCTGGAGGAAAAATCAGGTGAATTTAACAACCGCGTCAACGGTCTGACAAAGCTCTGGCAGGGGCGGTCGGAAAAGCTTTCCCTGACGAAAAAGGAGTTTGAGGACATCAGCTTTTCCATACGCGACAAGGAGCAGAGGATAAAAATGCTGACGGATCTTGAAAACAGCATGGAGGGTTTTGCTCACTCGGTAAAGCAGGTGCTGAAAGCCTCCAGAACAGGTCAGCTTCGCGGTGTGTACGGCTCTGTAGCGCAGCTCATCAGGGTCGAAGGGAAATACAGTCTTGCCATTGAGACAGCTCTGGGCGGCGCGCTTCAGAATATTGTTGTGGACAACGAGGAAACCGCCAAGCGGGGCATACGTCTTTTGCAGGAGTCAAAGGCAGGTCGTGCTACGTTTCTGCCGGTCACATCGGTAAAGGGTAACCGTTTGGCAGAGCGCGGTTTGGAGGACTGCGCGGGTTTCGTTTCCCTTGCAGTCGATATAGTCGGTTTTGACGAAAATCTCACGGGGGTGTTTAATTCCCTTTTGGGGCGTATTGCCGTTGCAGAGGACATTGACGACGCTACGTTAATTGCTAAAAAGTACGGCTACAAATTTAAAATAGTAACTCTTGACGGTCAGGTCATCAATGCGGGAGGTTCATTTACTGGAGGCTCGGCAGCTAAGTCTAGCGGAGTGCTTACCAGAAAGAACGACATAGAAAAGCTTGAAAACGAAAGGAACAAGCTTTCCGCAAGAGTCGGGGAAGTCAAGCAGAATATGGAAAAGCTCCAGGCGGAAGCAGACAAGCTGGGCTTTGATATCGAGGGGGCTAAGGACGAGCTTAGGGTTATCGGCGAGGATAAGATACGCTTTGAGTCGGAAATAAAGCGAATCGCATCGCTTCTGGAGCAGAACGAGTCGCAGATAAAGGCGGCAGTTGAAAACGCAAAGCGCTACGCGGAAAAAATAAAGGAAAATGACAGAAATACTTCGGAAGCGGAGGAAAATCTGCGGAAATGCGAGGAAGAGATAGCAGAGCTGGAAAAGCAGGCGGCGGACAGCGAGGAAATGCGCCTGGAAATAAAGGAAAAAAGGGAAAAGCTTTCGGAAAAGCTTTCGGAAATGAAGCTGTACCAGCTTGAACGAAGCAAGGACAAGGACGCGTTAGAGGCGGAAATAAAGCAGCTTGAGGAGCAGTTTTCCGCGTTGGGGGACAATTCCGCGCGGCTTGCCGTGGCTCTGGAGGAACAGAAAAAAATCATTTCCGAAAAGGAAAAGCTTATAGAAGAACGTAGGTCCTCACTGGAAAATGCGGCGGACGCAGTATCGGAAATAAACGCAAAAATTCTGGAGGAACAGTCCGCAAAAAGGGAAATGGAGCAAAAATCCAATGAGGGGCGTGTAAAAATACGCAGTCTGACAGACGACAGAGAAAAGTTTTCGCGGGAAATGACAAGGCTGGAAGAGCGCCAAGGCTCTGTACAAAACAACTACGACGGAATTATTTCCGATATGCAGGAGCAGTACGGACTATATCTTTCAGAGGCGCGGGAAACGGCGGCTCCGGTGGAGGATCTGCTGACGGTGCAGCGCGAACTGAACGAGATCAAGCAGAAGATACGAGGTTTGGGAAATGTCAACGTTGCAGCGATAGAGGAGTACAAGGAAGTTTCCGAGAGATACAGCTTCATGCGAGGTCAGCTTGATGATGTGGAGACCTCGAAGCGGGAGCTTGAACAGCTTATCGAGGAGCTTACCGATAACATGAGGAGGCAGTTCAGCGAAAGCTTCAATCAGATCAATGAGAACTTCAAGGAAATTTTCGTGGAGCTTTTCGGCGGCGGACGGGCTGAACTTACCCTCACCGATCCCGAGGACGTGCTTGAATCTGGTATTGAGATAAACGTTGCGCCTCCGGGCAAGGTGATCAAGAGTTTGTCGCTGCTGTCCGGCGGCGAGCAGGCGTTTGTGGCTATCGCTATCTACTTCGCAATACTTAAAATAAAGCCCGCTCCGTTCTGTATACTGGACGAGATCGAGGCTGCTCTGGACGACATAAACGTTGTCAAGTACGCTCAGTACCTGCGGAATTTTACCGATACAACACAGTTTATTCTGGTTACACACAGGCGCGGAAGTATGGACGAGGCAGACGTTATGTACGGCGTTACTATGCAGGAAAAGGGAATTTCCCGCGTTTTGAAGCTTGACCAGACTTCGGTGGGAATTGAAGCAAATTAACGCGGAAATATCGTTTTTTTAGATTTATCAACAGCATTTCCGCGTGAATGTGGTGTGGAAATGTTCCGTATTTTAGGGTTAGCGTACTTTAGAATATAAATTCAAATATAAAATCCGAGAGGTTAAAATGAGTGAATTAATTATCAGAAACGAAACGGAAAACGACTATAGAACTGTTGAAAAAATAACAAGGGACGCTTTCTGGGACGTGAATTTTCCAGGCTGCGATGAACACTACCTTGCCCATATACTGCGCGGACATGATGATTTTATCCATGAGCTTGATTTGGTGGCGGAGATTGACGGACAGGTCATCGGAAATATTATGTACACAAAATCTGTGCTTATTGATGAAAACGGTGCGGAAAAGGACATTCTGACATTTGGACCATTGAGTATCGCTCCAGAATTTCAGCGTATGGGCTACGGCAAAAGGCTGATAGAATATTCTCTTGAAAAGGCGGCGGAAATAGGTTACGAGGCGGTTGTTATTTTTGGAAGTCCGGCAAATTACATTTCCTGCGGCTTCAAAAGCTGCAAAAAGTATAATGTTTCTTTGGAGGACGGCACATACCCTTGTGCAATGCTTGTTAAAGAACTTAAGCAGAACACTTTGTCGGGCGGCAAATGGGCGTATCGTGAAAGTTCCGCATACAGTTTTGACGAAAAGGACGCAGAAGAATTTGACAAACAGTTTGAGAAACGCGAGAAAGGGTATCGCAGAAGTCAGGAAGAATTTTATATTTACAGTCGTTCGGTCATAAAATAAATTTGGCATATGGAGAATTTATGGATATTTTAGACGTTATAAAAAACAGAACAAGCTATCGGGGCAAATATAAAAGCACACCTGTTCCCAAAGACGATTTGATGAAAATTCTCGAAGCGGGCGCGGCGGCTCCGTCGGGGTGCAATAAGCAGACGACCTCGTTTATCGCGGTAGACGATGAAAAGCTCCTCGGAGAATTGAAGTCCCTTATAGTACCGCCCATAGCGGAAACCGCGCCCTGTTTTATCCTTGTACTTACTCGAAAAATTTACGCGTACAGAGATAAATACTTCAATGTGCAGGATTACAGCGCGGCTATCGAAAATATGCTGCTGGCGGTCAAGGCGCTTGGGTACGAAAGCTGCTGGTACGAGGGACACATCACCGACGATGACGATATCGCGGGAAAACTTGCCCGGCATATGGGCATACCCGACGAATACAGGATAGTCTGCATACTGCCCGTGGGAGAGGCTGACGAGAAAATAACGTATGTAAAGAAAAAGCCGCTTGAAAGCAGGGCTTGGTTCAATGCTTTCGGCGCGGACAATAAGTACAGCTATAAGAATTAATGGGGAATAGTCTTGACAAACTTACACGCCCCTTGATAGGGGCTACGCAGAGTATAAAGTCGGAACATTTCACAATGGGGTAGAAAAACGCAGCGCGGCGACCGCGCAAGGAGGTACGTCAATGAACATTTTCAGTAAAATTGCGGCAGGATTAAAAAAGACAAAGGATTCCATGATGGGCAAGCTTGAAGCTCTGATGAATTCCTTTACGAAGATCGACGAGGACTTTTTCGAGGAACTTGAGGAGCTTCTCATAACCTGCGATATCGGCGTTGAAACCTCCCTTGAAATATGCGGAGAGCTGCGGAAAAAGGTCAAGGAAAAGGGTCTGACCGAAACGGCGCACCTTATGGACGAGCTGAAAGACATTATCACCGAAATGTTGGGTGAGGACAAGGGACTGGACATTTCCTCAAAGCCTGCGGTGATACTTGTTATCGGAGTAAACGGCGCGGGCAAGACCACTACTATCGGCAAACTTGCGGCGCGGTACAAAAACGAGGATAAAAACGTTCTTGTGGCGGCGGCGGACACTTTCCGGGCGGCGGCTATAGACCAGCTTGAAGTTTGGACTGAGCGTGCGGGCGTCGATATCGTCAAGCACGCGGAGGGTTCAGACCCTGCCGCTGTGGTTTTTGACGCGGTTACGGCTGCAAAGGCACGGGATGTTGACGTGCTTATCTGCGATACAGCCGGGCGTCTCCACAACAAGAAAAATCTTATGGACGAACTGAAAAAAATCAGCAGAATAGTACATCAGCAAGCCGAGGGCTGTTCCCTTGAAACACTGCTTGTTCTTGACGCAACCACGGGTCAGAACGCTGTAAATCAGGCGAAGCTTTTCAGTGAAACCGCCGACATTACGGGAATCGTCCTTACAAAGCTTGACGGTACAGCAAAGGGCGGCATAATCATTTCCATTCATCGGGAGCTGGGAATACCGGTCAAGCTTGTTGGCGTTGGCGAGAAGCTTGACGATCTTCAGGACTTCCATGCCCGCGATTTTGTGGAAGCTTTGTTTGAGACCGATACGGATTTCGACTATAACTACGAGCGTTTGAGCGATGAGGAAAATGGACTTGACGAGTACGGACAGAAAGTAATTTCAGAGGAAGCGCTTCCTGAAACGATTGAAGAAGAATTGGAAACGGAAGAAATTTTCGATGCCGATGAGACTCCGGAAGAAGCTTTTGAAGAAACTCAAAATATAATTGAGGAAAACTCAGATGAAATTGCCGGATCCGAGGCGGAACCGGAGCAAAGCGCAGAGTCCGGAAAAAAGAATTTTAAAGACGGCAAATTTGGATTTCTGTTTAAGGAAATTACTTTCGGTAAGAAAACCAAAGAAACCGAAGCCGATAATGAATAGGGGATTTCATATGAAAATAATCCTTGCCACAAACAATAAGAACAAGCTTTGCGAAGTAAGGGAAATACTGTCTCCTGCGGGTATTGAGGTCATTACCCAGTCTGAGGCTGGAGCGGATATCGAGGTTGAGGAAAAAGGCAAAACTTTTGCGGAAAATGCGTACTTAAAATCAAAAGCGGTTTTCGACCTGACTGGACTTCCCGTTATTGCCGATGACAGCGGTCTGGAGGTGGATGCTTTGGATGGTGCGCCCGGAATTTTTTCCGCGCGGTATGCTCCCGAGGGACAGCGGAAAAAGCGTCTTTTGGAGGAATTAAAGGACGTACCAGACGAAAAGCGCGGTGCGAATTTTACCTGCTGTATTTGCTATATCGACAGCTTCGGAAAAGACCATTATTTCACGGGGAAAGTCTTTGGAAAGATAGGATACGAGAACTGCGGTACAAACGGCTTTGGGTACGATCCAATTTTTATGTACGGTGAGAAATCCTTTGCAGAGCTTTCCGCTGATGAGAAAAATGCTGTTAGTCACCGTGCGGAAGCTCTTAGGCAACTAAAGGCTTTTTTCAAAAACTAAAAAATGCATTTATGCAAATATGTATTATTTGCATACTATTTGCAGATTATTTATTGTATTTGTGAATTATTTCTATATTTTTATTACCTAATTATTACAGGAGGACTGCTATGAAGCTGCTTGCGATTGACGGAAACAGCATTATGAACCGCGCGTTTTACGGTATCAAAATGCTGTCCAATAAAAACGGAACCTACACCAATGCAATAACGGGATTTATGAATATCTATCTTTCTGTGATGAATGATATTTCTCCCGATTGTGTGGCTGTGGCGTTCGACTTGCGTGCGCCTACATTCCGTCACAGGGCTGTGGAAAGCTATAAAGCCAACCGCCACGGTATGCCTGACGAGCTTGCTCAGCAAATGCCTGTGATAAAAGAGCTTCTTACGGCTCTTGGAATTAAAATAGTGGAGCGCGAGGGCTTCGAGGCGGACGACATTTTGGGTACGCTTTCAAAGCTTTGTACTGACTGCGGTGAATGCGGCGGACAAAAAGGGGAGTGCTATGTCCTGACGGGGGACAGGGACTCCCTCCAGCTTATTAGCGACAATGTTGCTGTGCTGCTGCACACCACAAAAGGTACTGTGAAGTACACCGAGGAAAAATTTACCGAGGATTACGGCATTGCGCCTATTGAGCTTATCGACCTGAAAGCTCTTATGGGAGACAGCTCCGACAACATCAGCGGCGTTAAGGGTATCGGCGAAAAGACCGCTTCGCAGCTTATCAAGGATCACCATACCGTTGAGCAGCTTTATGCGGCGCTTGAAAACGGTACTTTGGCTGCCACAAAGTCGGTTCTTGCAAAGCTCGAGGCTGGAAAAGCCGATGCGGAGCAGAGCAAATGGCTTGCGACTATCGTGAAAAACGCGCCGATCGAAATGGATATAAATGCCTATAAGATTGGCGAAAGAGATGAGGAAAAGATATCGGGTCTGCTGACGGAACTGGAAATGTTCAAGCTTCTGGAACGGCTTAAAGTCAAGCCTTCGGCTGCTTCAAACGCTCCGAAAGCTGCCGCTTCGGAAAAACGGAAATATATGGATGCAGGGGAATTTTTGGGAAATATTTCCGAAATAAACGAAGCTGTTTTCCTTTTCAAAGACGGAGTAATGCAGCTTCTTCCCACAGACGGAGAAAAGATTTACACTGTTTCCGACAGGGATTTGCAGCTTGATTTTCTTTCTTCGGAATGCAAAAAAATCACGGCGGCGGCAAAGTCTGTGTACCGTTTTTGCATTGAAAACGGCAGAGCGCTGAAAAACGTTATTGCAGACGCGGATATTTTGGGGTACGTTCTTAACACAAATTCTACAGAATATTCGGTTGAGAGAATGTGCGCGGAGTACGGCGTTCCGTCCTATGAGGAACTGGGGGAATTTGCCGAGATCGCCGCGTTGGCAAGCCTTGCGTCCGTAATGCTTGCGGAGATTGAAAAGCAGGGAATGACATGGCTTTTGAACGAGATAGAGCTGCCGCTTACCGAAGTTTTGGCAAGTATGGAGCATTACGGAGTAAAAATTGACTCCGATGGCATAAAGCGTTTCGGCGAGAGCCTTACGGAGGAAATGTCCGGCATCGAGCAGCAGATATACTTCATGGCGGGACACGAGTTCAACATTGGTTCGCCGAAGCAGCTGGGCGTTGTTTTGTTTGAGGAAATGGGACTTCCCGCAGGCAAGAAAACTAAAACAGGATATTCAACCAATGCCGACGTGCTGGAAAATCTTAGGGATAAACATGAGATTGTAGACCTTATTTTGCAGTACCGCCAGCTTTCAAAGCTTAATTCCACATATGTTGAGGGACTTTTAAAGGTAGTCGCGGAGGACGGCAGGGTACACAGCTTTTTTAAACAGACTGAGACCCGCACGGGACGTATTTCCTCCGCGGAACCTAATGTCCAGAATATTCCAGTCCGCACGGAGTTGGGGCGGAATATGCGGAAATTTTTTGTTGCCGAAGAGGGAAAAGTGCTTCTCGACGCGGATTACAGCCAAATCGAGCTGCGCATACTCGCCCACATGAGCGGCGACAAAAATATGCAGGAGGGCTTTGCAAACGGTATGGACATTCATACATCCACCGCGGCGCAGGTGTTCGATATGCCGGCTGACATGATAACCTCCGAAATGCGGCGCGCGGCAAAGGCTGTAAATTTCGGCATTGTGTATGGCATCGGCGCTTTTTCCCTTTCCAAGGATATAGGTGTAACTGTCTCCGAGGCGGACAGATACATCAGAAATTATCTTGCCAAGTACCCGAATGTTTCCCGTTTTATGGAAAAAACTGTGGAGGACGCTAAAGCAAAGGGATATGCCGAAACGATGTATCACAGACGCAGACCTATCCCCGAACTGAAAAATTCCAACAAGAATATTCAGGCGTTCGGCAAGCGTGCCGCAATGAATGCTCCAATACAGGGTACTGCGGCGGACATAATTAAGATAGCCATGATAAAGGTCTATCGGCGTCTTGCGGCGGAAAATCTTGAAGCGCGGCTGATATTGCAGGTACACGACGAACTTATCATCGAGGTAAGCGAAAAAGACGCGGAGCGCGCCGCCGCCGTTCTCGGCGAGGAAATGCGTAACGCGGCGGTACTTGATGTTCCCCTCACTGCGGACGTTTCACAGGGTAAGACATGGTATGACGCGAAAGGTTAATATTGAAAAATTGTCCGTGTGGGTGCTGGAATTTACGGCGTACAGCTTTATCGGCTGACTTTACGAAACTATCCTCACATCGGCGGTGCGGGGACATTTCGCTGACCCGGCTGTCCCATATACGGCTTCTGCACAACGGCATTGGTGCTGATTTTGGGTAAGCTAAAAAGCGTTCCTTTGACTTTTGTTTTGGGTATGTTCATTACCACCGCCGCCGAACTTGCCGCTTCCTATATGCTGGACTTGTTTATCGACGGTCCGCTTTGGGATTACGACATCCGGGCGTTTAGTTTTCAGGGGCGTATCGCTTTGGGCAGCAGCCTTATTTTCGGAGCATTGTGCGTACTGCTGATAAAGTCCTGCACCCCTCTGCGGAATATCTTGCGGGCAAGCTTGGCGGCAGGGTACTGAAAATTACGGTAGCGGTAACCATTTTGGAAATTCTTGTGGACACGGCGTATATTTTTATAAAAGCATAGGTGATGAAAATATGAACGGCTATAGAATGAATAAGGCACGGCTTTTGCGGGGTACTGTAATGCTGATATTGGCTGCGGCGGTCGCGGTCTTTACCTTTGAAGTCTTCAAGGGGTACACACCTTTCGGGCATAAAGGAGATTACATAGAAGGCCGTGTGGAGCGGGTTTTGAAGTTTTACGACTCAGAGGAGATACAGTGTATTGACGTGGTTTACAATGTTGGTCTGACACGGTTTGACACAAGGCTGCCGTCTGCGGTATGGTATCTGGAGGGAACCGAAGTAGGCGACACGTTTACGGTGCCGTATCATCGGCATTATTTTGAAGATATGAACCGGGACGAACGCACTGCTCTTGCTGTTCTTACCGCTGTTTTTTGTATTCTTTTGCTGTCGGCAATTTTTCCCATAGCAGGCGAATTTTATACACGCGCATATTTTTCACGGCTTATCAGGCAGGACAAGTGCGTTTACGCCGACTATGCGGGAGAACGGGAACGGGGCGGAAAAGTCCGTGCGGTGTGCAGCTTTGGAAAGTATGAATTTTTAAGCAGGTACTATCCTAAACGGGATTATCCGTTCACGCACGGAGGAAAAGTTCGTGTTTATGTGGATATTGAAAAAGATCCCGAAAAATATCTTGTTTCGGAGTATTGACCATACTTATTAAGTTTAAGAGGAGGCTATTAAAATGAATGAAATAGTAAAAGTGCTGAAAGTACAGTACTACGACAGCTATAAAATGCTGAAAAGCGTGGTTGAAATTTGTCCAGATGAGCTTTGGAAAGCCCAAAACAACGGTTTGCCTGTGTGGAACAATATTGTTCATGCTCTTGTCGGAAGCGATTTCTGGCTCAGACTTGACTATAAAGCTGATTTTAAATCAAGCTTTGATTTCCCCGAAAACATAGGCGAGAAGCTTTATCGGGACGAGTGGTGCGGCGAAAGCGACGGATTTATGACAAAGGAACAGGTAATGGAATGCTTTAAAATATTTGACGTGAAAAAGGATAAATTTTTCGATTCTCTGGACGATGAAACCCTTTGCCGCAAAATTCTGGACGATATGGATTTTACTTATCTCAGCGTTATATGCGCCCAAATACGGCATATCATGTGCCATATCGGGATTTGTCAGGACGCTATTACCGCATTTGGCGGAGAAGATATTCCTTGGGTAGCGTTTGGGGAAAACTAATAAATCTACAGCTTTATTCGGAAACGGAAGGTAACTATGGAATACATTTCAATAGGCAGCGTAAAAATTGAAAAGACTGCCGCTCTTGCGCCAATGGCGTCGGTGGCGGACAGAGCCTACCGCGCGCTGTGCAAGGAAAACGGCGCGTCCTATATGGTGTCGGAAATGATTTCCGCAAAGGGTCTTTGTTATTCCGACCGCAGGACAGAGGAGCTTTGTACTGTACTTGACAGCGAGCGGCCCTATGCGCTTCAGCTTTTCGGGGACGATCCGCATTTTATCGCCGAGGCGGCAAAGCGTCTTATGGAGTATCGTCCCGATATTATCGACATAAATATGGGCTGCCCCGTTCCCAAGGTCGCGGGAAACGGGGCAGGTTCCGCTTTGATGAAGAATACCAAGCTTGCGGCGGAGATAGTCAAGGCGGCTGTGAATGCCGTTCCGGTCCCAATTACAGCCAAAATCCGTAAGGGCTGGGACGAGGAGCACGTCAACGCTGTGGAGCTTTCCAAGGCTTTGGAGCAGGCGGGAGCGGCGGCGATAACCGTTCATGGGCGTACAAAAAATCAGATGTACCACGGCAAAGCCGATTGGGATATTATCCGTCAGGTCAAGGAGGCGGTAAAAATTCCCGTCATAGGCAACGGTGACGTGACAAGTCCGGTCACTGCGGCGGCTCTGTACCGAGAAACAGGCTGCGACCTTGTTATGATAGGCAGGGGCAGCTACGGCAGGCCGTGGCTGTTCGCACAAGTCAAACACTATCTCGAAACAGGGAAAATACTGTCTGAGCCGTCACTTGAAGAGCGTCTGGAAATGATGTGCCGTCAGGTGGAACTTGCGGTTCGCTATAAGGGCGTGCGTATCGGCATAAGCGAGGCGCGGCGGCAATGCTCCTACTATTTAAAGGGTATGCCCAATGCGGCGGAGTATCGCAGACGGTGCGGAAATCTTTCTGCGCTTAGCGATGTTTTTGCCATTCGTGACGACATTCTGAAAGAGCGGATAATAATACGTACTGCAAACGAAAACGATTTAGAATACTTTGCGGAAATTTCACGGGAATGTTTTTCAGAGCCATGGAGTCTAAACTCATTTAAAAGCGCGTTGTCAAACGAGGATTCGGTACTGCTTGCGGCGGAAACGGCGGAGGGTACGGTCTGTGGATTTTTAACTGCTTCGGGTGTCCTTGACGAGGTAAATATAGAGGACGTTGCCGTTAGGGAACAGTATCGGCAGCGCGGCGCGGCAAAAGGTCTGCTCACTGAGCTTCTGCGTCGTACCGAGGGGAACGCCGCAAGGATAAACTTGGAGGTCAGGAAAAGCAATTTTCCCGCTATAAATCTGTACAAAAAATTTGGTTTTGAGCCTGTAGGAATGCGTAAGGATTTTTACCGTGATCCTCGGGAAAATGCCGTATTGATGACAAAAACTTTAAAGGATTGATACTATGGAAAAAATGGACGAATTTTTTACTGCCCGTGTTGACGGTTACGACGAGCATATGCTGAACGAGGTTGACGGCTGCCGCGAAGCCTATGGGGAAATGTCAAAGCTTGTCCCCGAAAATACGAAAAATCTTCTTGACTTAGGCTGCGGTACTGGTTTGGAGCTGGAGGCTATTTTCAAACGTTTTCCCGACATTTCCGTCACGGGCATAGACCTGACAAAGGCAATGCTGGACAAGCTTGAGGAGAAGTACCGCGGAAAAAATATTACTCTGATACAAGGTGATTATTTCCGTACCGATTTGGGGCAGAACCGTTTTGATACCGCAATTTCATTTCAGACCATGCACCATTTCAGTCACGAAATGAAAATTGGTCTGTATCGAAAAATTTGTGATTCTCTGAAAAGCGGAGGCGTATATATCGAGTGCGACTACATGGTGGAGACGCAGGCGGAGGAAGAGTATTGGTACGCCGAAAATGTCCGCATACGCAGAGAACAAAATATTCTCGAAAACGGGTTTTATCATTATGACACGCCATGTACCATTGAAAATCAGATAAAAATGTTTAAGGCGGCAGGGTTTTTAAATGCGGAAAAGGTGTACAGAATGGAAAATACTACGATAATTATTGCAAAAAAGGACTGATAATATGAAAATATTGGCAATAGAAAGCTCCTGCGACGAAACGGCGGCGGCTGTTGTTGAGGACGGTCTGACCGTTTGTTCCAATATAATTGCCTCCCAGATAGAGGAGCATAAAAAATTCGGGGGAGTTGTACCCGAGATCGCCTCAAGACGGCATTGCGAGAATATTTTGGATGTTACAAAGCGTTCTCTCGACGAAGCGGGCTGCACCATTGCGGATATTGACGCTTTTGCCGTGACCTATGCCCCCGGGCTTATAGGAGCTCTGCTTGTTGGCACGAATTTTGCAAAGGGTCTTGCTATGGCGATAGGCAAGCCGCTTATTCCGGTACACCATATCGCCGGGCATATTGCCGCGAATTACCTTACTGACAGCGCCTTGAAGCCGCCCTATATTTGCCTTGTGGCAAGCGGGGGGCATTCCCACATTATCGAGGTATTGGACTACACCAAGTACCATGTTATCGGCAGGACTCGCGATGACGCGGCAGGAGAGGCTTTTGACAAAGCCGCTCGTGTGCTTGGATTTCCATACCCCGGCGGGGTGCATATCGATAAAGCGGCGCAGTCCGGCAATTTCAAAACGTACCCATTGCCTCACCCGAAGGTGGCAGGGAACGAGTACGATTTTTCCTTTTCGGGATTGAAAACCGCGGTAATAAATATTGCTCACAATGCCGAGCAAAAGGGGGAAACCATCAACAAAAACGACCTTGCCGCGTCTTTTCAGAAAACCGTTGCGGAAATTCTCACCCAAAAGACAATAGCCGCCGCAAAGGAGTACGGCTATAAGACCGTCGCGCTGGCAGGGGGAGTGTCTGCAAATTCAGCCGTTCGTGGAATGCTTAAAGCCGAGTGTGAAAAAAACGGTTTTAAGCTGTATATGCCGCGGCTGGACTTGTGCGGCGATAACGCGGCAATGATAGGCTGTCAGGCGTATTATGATTATTTGGCGGGCAGGCGTGCGGACGAAAGCCTTAACGCGGTGGCTACTCTTTCTTTGGACGAAATTTCTGTTTGAAAGCGGGAGGACTTTCATGAAAAAAGAAAACATTAAGTATTTGGGTATAGCGGCTTTTGTAATGTACTTAGCCCCAAGTCTGATAACGTTTGCAGTATGCATTATCAGTGTAGGAAATATTTCTTTTGCACATTTATTTATAATACCCGCGCTTATTTCCGCTTTTGCATTTATTTTCGGCAAACTTTTTCCGTCAAGCTATAATATTACCGAGCCGAAAAGCCGCGCAGCCCTGTATGCGCCCGCGTTTATGCCCGCTATATTGCTGCCTTTTGTCTGCATATTTTCCGAACTGCTTGAAGAGCCTGCTCGGTGGATAGTACTTTTGCCAAACATTTGGAGCTTGCTTGTTTTTATTTCAGGAGATGTTACGGAGAAAAATATAAATCTATGCGGTATGTACCTGCCCTCGTTAGGGTTTGATATTCTGTACGGTCTTTTCTTTGTGCTGGGCGAGCGTTCCGCCGCAAAGAAACGGGGCATAAAGCGGGATAAATTCAAGACGAAATATATCGCCGTTCTTGCAGCATATTTTGCGGTATTCTGCGGCGCAGTCGGGTATTACGATCACTATAAAGAGATCACGACTGTTACTGTCGATGAAAACGAACAGAGTCATTATCTTGACGTTTATATGAGCGAAACAGGAGAGATTTATTCGGAGGGTTACGGATTTGCCTACGAGGGCGGTTGGTCAAGCATCAATCTCAGACCGTACTATGTGGAAAATCCCGAAAATAAGCTTGTCAAGCTTGATGAACCTGCTTCATTTACAGTTTCCGACGTGTCTAAAATGCCCGTTTTGGACGGAGCAGAAGCGGCGTATCCTGTATATTCCGCGTTTGCAAACGCCTGCTACGGCGGTATAGCGGATATACAGGAGTACGCAAAATCAAGGGAGGGCGAGGAGAAAAACGCTCCAAAGCCTATCCGATTTACAAACACCATTGAAGCCTATAAAAGCCTTGTGAACGGCGGCGTGGATATATTTTTCGGCGCAGAACCCTCCGCGGAGCAGAAAAAGCTTGCCGCCGACGCGGGAAAGGAGCTTGTCTATACACCGATAGGCAAGGAGGCTTTCGTGTTTTTCGTCAGCGAGGACAACCCTGTGGACGGGCTTACCTCGGAGCAGATACGGAACATATACTCGGGAAATATTACAAACTGGAAAAAGCTGGGCGGGCGTAATCTTCCCATCCTTGCCTTTCAGCGTCCCAAGAATTCGGGTTCGCAGACGACAATGGAAAAATTTATGGGCGACGCCAAGCTGAAAGAACCGCTGAAGGTCGAGTTTGAGTATTCAATGGTGGGCGTTATCTCGGCGGTGGCGGACTATCAGAACAAGGAAACCGCTATAGGCTATTCTTTCAGATATTACGCCACTCAAATGGTTTTCGGGGACGATAACGGAAATATAAAATTTCTTTCGCTGGACGGTGTTTATCCGAGTCCCGAAAATATCGCGGATAATTCATATCCTATGACCGCACAGCTTTATGCTGTTTCTTTGGTGGACAACGATAACGAGTACGTCGGCAAGCTTCTTGAATTTATGACCTCGGAGCAGGGACGGCGGATAGTGAGTGAGACAGGGTACATAGTATAAAAGAAAAAGGACATTCCGCCAGAAGCAGAATGTCCTTTTTGATCGTGTTGATATCAGTCCGCGTAGTCAAGACCGATTTGCACGGCTTTCATATTGTTAGCCGCAAGAGCGGCTTTTTTCGCGGGTACTACCTTTTCGATAGCCTTTTTAAATGTTTCGGCGGAAACTATTTTCGTTTCCCGGAACAGCTTGCCGAGCAGGATTATATTTGCTCCGCCTGCAAGGTCGTTATCCTGTGCAAGCGTTGTAGCGGGTATGTAGAAGGTTTTAACGTCGTCCCGCTCAACTTTTGCATCGACCATTGTGCTGTCGACTACTATTACACCGCCGGGCTTTACGCTTCCAGCAAATTTTTCCAGAGACGGTGTGTTCATTACCACCAGTATGGACGGCTCCAGAACCAGCGGTGATCCTATAGGCTCGTCGGAAATGCATACCGAGCAGTTGCAGGTGCCGCCGCGCATTTCCGGTCCGTAGGAGGGAAGCCATGAGACCTCCTTTTCGTCCATAAGTCCCGAATAGGCAAGAATTTTTCCCGCGAACAGTATCCCCTGTCCGCCGAAGCCCGCAAGAAGAATATCATGGGTCATATTATTCACCCTCCTTTTCGGGAAATGCGTTCTCGTCCTTGAAAACTCCAAGCGGATAGTATGGTATCATTTCATCCTCAAGACGTTTAAGCGCGTCTATGGGGGAAAGTCCCCAGTTTGTGGGACAGGTGGAAAGAATTTCAACAATTGAGAAGCCTTTCTTGTCACGCTGATTTTCAAACGCCTTGCGGATAGCCTTTTTAGCTTCGCGGATATGTGGTACGCTGTTTACGGCAACGCGCTGGGCAAGAGCCGTTCCTGCCAGCGTTGCAAGCATTTCGCATACTCTCACGGGGTATCCCATGAGCTTGGGGTCTCTGCCGTAAGGGGTTGTCTGAGTTACCTGTCCGGGCAGAGTGGTGGGAGCCATTTGTCCTCCGGTCATGCCGTAGGTGGTGTTGTTTACAAAAATCACAACAATGTTTTCACCTCTTGTAGCGGCGTGAACTGTTTCGGCAGTACCGATAGCGGCAAGGTCTCCGTCGCCCTGATAGGTAAAAACGTATTTGTCGGGATTGGTGCGCTTAACGCCCGTAGCAACGGCGGGAGCGCGTCCGTGGGCGGCTTCTATCATGTCGCAGTTAAAGTAATCGTAAGCCATAACGGAGCAGCCTACGGGACATACGCCGATAGTGTCGCCCTAAATGCCCATTTCGTCAATGACCTCGCACACCAGGCGGTGAATTATGCCGTGGGTGCAGCCGGGGCAGTAATGCAGCGTAACGTCCGCCATGGACTTGGGTTTTTCAAATACAACTGCCATTATTTAACACCTCCTGCGCATTTTGCGTACTTTTTGATCTCGTCGAGGATCTCTGACGGCTTGGGTATAACGCCGCCTGTTCTGCCGTAGAATTCCACGGGCTTTGAGCAGTTAATCGCAAGCTTAACGTCGTCGATCATCTGTCCCATGGACATTTCCACGCAAAGGAATCTTTCAGCGGTTTCGGCAATCTTTTGGTACTGCTTTACAGGGAAAGGCCAAAGGGTCACGGGACGGATAAGTCCTGCCTTTATGCCCTGTTCCCTTGCCATATTTACAGCGGATTTCGCAACTCTGGAGGTCGCTCCGTATGCTGTTACAACTATCTCGGCGTCCTCTGTCTTATAAAGCTCAGCCTCCGCGTACTTTTCCTTTATCTCATCGTAGCGCTTGAATCTGTCCGTTACGGACTTTTCAAGAACGTCGGGCTGCAAAAACAGAGAATTGATGATGTTGTGCTCCCGCTTGTTGCCGTGACCGTTTGTCGCCCATGGCTTTTCAACTGGTTTTGAGGATATTTCGGGGAAAGTTACAGGCTCCATCATCTGACCGAGAAGTCCGTCGGCCAATATCATAGCGGGCATACGGTATTCGTCCGCAAGGTCAAATGCCTTGATAACAGCGTCAACCATTTCCTGAACGGAGTTGGGGGCAAATACCAAAAGCTGAAAGTCGCCGTGTCCCAAAGCCTTTGTAGCCTGCCAGTAGTCCGCCTGCGAGGGCTGGATACCGCCAAGTCCCGGGCCTCCGCGCTGAACGTTGATTATAACGCAGGGCAGATCTGAGCCGGCTATGTAGGAAATTCCCTCTGATTTAAGGGAAATTCCAGGCGAGGACGAGGACGTCATGGCGCGCACTCCCGTGGAAGCGGCTCCAAGAACCATATTTATAGCGGCTATCTCCGATTCAGCCTGGAGGAAAACTCCTCCCGCGGCTTGAAAGCGTTTAGCCAGATATGCGGAAATTTCCGTCTGAGGCGTTATAGGGTAACCGAAAAAGCATTTGCAGCCCGCTCTGATAGCGGCTTCGGCAAGCGCTTCGTTGCCCTTCATAAGATTACGTTCCATATTATCACTCCTTTATTTTTCTACGGTAATAGCGCAGTCGGGACACATTGTTGCGCACATTGCGCAGCCGATGCACTTCGAGTCGTCGATACAAGTTGAAGTAAAGTAACCTTTGCGGTTGCGCTTTTCTTTCTGGATCTCGACGATCTTTTTGGGACAGGCGGTGGTACAAAGACCGCAGCCCTTGCATTTTTCAAAATTGACTGTTATTTTAGCCATTTTTAAACTCCTTTCGGTTTGATCTTATATCAAGAAAACTGGGTTCCTTTTAAGCGTTTTCTTATCTTAGTCTTTTTCCCAGACCTTTTTGACGTATATCTCAACAGGAAAAGGGCTGGGGACATCAGCCGTCAGACCGAGTGGCACGCAGCTGAAGGCAATGGGAAGTCCCGATCTTTCGGAAATTTCCTCTGCGAATCCTGCGGAGTCCTCGAGAATTTCAGCCGTTGTTTCGTACAGCAGATTGGTGTTGTTAACAATAGCGGTGTGCTTCATTTGGGCGGCCGCCTCTATTTCGTACATCAGCTCCAGAGCCTCTCCGGCGGTACGCGTGAGAAATCTGCGGCAGTTAACCACATAAAGCATATCAATGTCATCGGAAAAAGCCGAAAAAGCCTTTGCGTACCGACCGAGAGCGATAGCACCCGCGTCGTCTCCGCCAACGTCAATGACAAGGCTTCCGTCCCCGGAAGCGATACGCTCCAGATCGAAAGAAATAGCGGGAATGTCCAGATTTGAGTTTGCGTACAGGGGAGCGATAAGTTCGATATTTTTATCGGAGAACAGCTCCCCGAAGTCGGCGGAGCGGAAATAGGGGTTTACTATATCCAAGTCAACAACAGTGACCTTGCCGCAGTTCTCCGCAAGCTTTATCGCAAGATTGGCGGAAAAGTTAGTCTTTCCCGAACCGTAATGTCCGGTGACGATATTTATTTTTTTCATATATTCTACTTTCGGCATATATTAAAAATTAAAATACAATGAGTAACTGTCAACTCAGGAACCGCTTACTCTACGGATATAATGTAATAGTATACGGGCTGACCGCCGTTTATAAGCATGACTTCGGCATTTCCGAATTTTGCATTTACCTGTTCGTACAGTTCCTGAGCTTTATCTTCGGAAACGTCTGCGCCGTGTATCAGAGTGATAAAGGAAGTTCCTCCGTCTGCAAGACGCTTCACAAGCTTATAGGCAGCCTTGCTTACGTCTTTTTCCGTAAAGGACAGCTTGCCGTTGTCAAGAGCAAGTATTTCGCCCTGTCTGATGTTGTGTCCCTCGAAATCGCTGTCGCGGGCGGCAAAAGTGACAAGTCCCGTGGAAACGTTGTCAAGGCTCTTTGTCATATTAAGACGGTTTGTATCGAAATCCGCTCCGGGATCGAAATTCATCATAGCGCTTATACCCTGCGGTATTGTTTTGGACTGAAGCACGCAGACCTTTCTGTCAGCAAGCTTTACAGCCTGTTCCGCAGCCATGATGATGTTTTTGTTATTGGGAAGCACGAAAACAGTTTCCGCAGGAGTCGCCATTATCGCCGATAAAATGTCGTCCGTGGAGGGGTTCATAGTCTGACCGCCTCTTACAATGCAGTCCGCGCCCAGATTGCGGAAAAGCTCTTCAATGCCGGCTCCGCTTGCCACTGCAACGAATCCGAAAGGCTTTTCGGGCTCTGCCGGAGTAAAGCTCTGTTTCCGCGCGGCGGCGGCTTCCTTTGCTTTGTTTTCGTGCTGATACCGCATATTGTCTATTTTAAGATTAATGAGGGAGCCGAACAGCAGTCCCTCCTCGATAGCCTGACCTGGGTGTTCGGTGTGAACGTGTACTTTTATGATATCGTCGTCGTCAACCGCAACAACGCAGTCTCCTATGGTTTCCAGAAATGCCCTGAGACGGGCTGCGTCGGGACATTCGGGTGATTTTCTTACAATAAATTCCGTGCAGTAGGTGTGGGTTATCTCCTCGTCGAAATCGCCCACTGCCGTATTGAGATCGACTGCGGCTTCGTGCTTCTGAACGTCGTTGGGGACAGCGGGTGCGCCGCCCTTAAAGACCTCAAGCATAGCAGTCCAGATAACGTACAGACCCATTCCACCCGCGTCTACAACGCCCGCCTTTTTCAGCACGGGGAGCAGGTTCGGAGTGTTATCAAGAGCTGTCTTGGCTTCAATGCAAACGTCGCTCCAGAGAGCGCAGGGGTCGTTTGTGGACTTTGCAGCCGCCTTTGCTTTTTCAGCGGCAAGCCTTGCAACGGTCAGGATAGTACCCTCTGTAGGGGACATTACAGCCTTGTATGCTCCTTCTACGCCAAGCTCCAGCGCTCTGACAAAGTCGTCGCATTCGGCGGTTATTTTACCTTGAAAGCCCTTGGCAAACCCTCTGAAAAGCAGGGAAAGTATAACGCCGGAGTTTCCTCTTGCGCCCCTTAAAAGCGCGGAAGCGGCGGTCTCCGCTACCTGTGCGACGGTGGAGTTGTCGTCCATGAACTGTATCTCACGCAGAGCGTTGCCCATTGTCATTGACATATTGGTACCCGTGTCTCCGTCCGGAACGGGATAAACGTTAAGCCTGTCCACTTCTTTTTTCCTGTTTGCAATAGTTACCGCGCCCGAAATATAGGCGTCTCTGAGAATCTTACCTGTTATCACTTTATCAACCTCTCTGACTCAGGCTTTCATTCCGTCAACGTAAATTGTAACTCTGCTGACTTCAAGACCTGTTTTTTCTTCGACCGTATAACGTATTTTGTGGGCTAAGCTGTCCGCCACCGTGGGGATATTGGTACCGAACACCACGGTGATATGGAGACCTATAACGAGCTTTCCGTCGCGGATACTCAGAGAAACGCATTCTTTTCTGCCGATGTCGGCTTTTTTAAATACAGAGAGAAGTCCGCGGGTTCTTTCAGCGTCGTTAAGTCCGGCTACTCCGAAACATTTTGAGGCGGTATATCCGATCAGCGACGACAGGCATTCCTTGGAAATCCCGATCTCGCCGAGATGATTTTCAACAGTCAGCATAGCGTTTCAGCTCCTTACAGCGTTTTAAATGATTTGACAAACCAATTGACTTTAGAACACACATATAATGTTAGTATACCATATTTATTTTTTTATTTCAATACAAATCGTTAAATTTCCGCAAAAAAGTCATGCATGATCCATAATTCGGTATACTCAAAATAGTTCGCAGCCGACATTTTACAGCTTTTGGAAATTTTGCAAAACAGCGTCGTATTTGACCCTTGCAAAATTTGGCGGAACGTGATATAATACTATTGTAATCAAATTATCGTAAGGAGCTGTCAGAAATGTGTTCCGATAAAAATATACATATCGCTGTGAGAAAGCTTGTCTGCTACGGTCTGGAAAAAAATCTCATCTCTGCGGAGGACAGGATATACGCCGCAAATGCCGTATGTGAAGTTCTGGGAATTGACGACTACGACCCTCCTGCTGAAAATTTTACGGGTGTGGAGCTTGAACCGGTTCTCCGTGTGCTGTTGGATTATGCCGCCGAAAAGGGACTTACAGAGGACGGTACTGTCAGCCGCGATCTCTTCGATACCAAGATAATGGGATGTCTTACTCCACGTCCGTCTGAAGTAATTGAAAAATTCCGCAGGCTTTACCGTGAAAAATCACCTGAAGCCGCTACGGATTTTTATTACAAACTGAGCGGAGATTCCAACTATATCCGCCGGGACAGGATCGCCAAGGATATGAAATGGCTCGTGCAGACCGAGTACGGAAACTTGGAGATAACCGTAAATCTTTCTAAGCCCGAAAAGGATCCAAAGGCTATCGCCGCCGCGTTAAAGGCAAAGCCGAGCGGATACCCCAAATGTTTGCTCTGCGAGGAAAACGTGGGCTACGCGGGACGCATAAATCACCCGGCACGTCAGAACCACAGGATAATTCCCGTAAAGATCAACGGGGAACGCTGGTGTTTGCAGTATTCGCCCTATGTGTACTACAATGAGCACTGCATACTCCTCAACAGTGTACACACACCGATGAAAATAGACCGCACCGCTTTCGGAAAGCTGTTTGATTTCGTAGAGCAGTTCCCGCACTATTTCATCGGTTCAAACGCCGATCTTCCCATTGTGGGCGGCTCTATCCTCACTCATGAGCATTTCCAGGGTGGGCATCACGATTTTGCCATGGCTTCCGCTCCTATTGAGGAGACCTATGCTATACAAGGATTCGAGGACGTTGACATAGGCAGGGTGAAATGGCCGATGTCAGTGCTGAGACTTCGCTGTCCCGACTATGAACGGCTCGTAGAGCTGGGGGATAAGATACTGACAAAATGGAGAAGCTATACCGACGAAAGCGCGTTCATCTTTGCGGAGACAGACGGAATACCCCACAATACGATAACTCCCATTGCACGTAAAAACGGAAACGCCTACGAGCTTGACCTGGTGCTGAGAAACAATATTACCACGGAAGAATGTCCTCTGGGATATTTCCACCCCCACAGCGAGCTTCATCATATCAAAAAGGAAAATATCGGTCTTATCGAGGTTATGGGACTCGCCGTTCTTCCCTCACGTCTCAAGGATGAAATGGAGGCTCTTGCGGATACGCTGATAAACAAGGGTGTAAACGCTGTACGGCTTGCCCCCGACCTTGAAAAGCACGCCGACTGGGCGGAGGAATTTGCCTCGCGCAGGGATATTACTCCCGAGAATGTTAATGACGTTATCAAGGACGAGATAGGAAAGGTATTCATGAAGGTGCTTGAGCACGCGGGAGTCTACAAAAGAAACGCCAAGGGAGCAGCTGCTTTCGGTCGGTTCGTATCAACAATATAAAGTATGATAGAGGCAGGACTTGGTTTCTGCCTCTTTTTTGCACGGAATATGTTCTCCGCACATACAATATAGAAATTAGCACTCAATATTGATGAGTGCTAATTTTCGCCATTTCTTCACAAAATACTGATATTTTTGTCATATAAGAGTGGTATCATATAGCTGATGAAAGAAAAAGAAAGGGCGTGGTACCAATGAACCGCCGATATACCGGGAATATTTAAAATAAAAAAATAAATAATTTAATAGAGGTGCAGATGAACGGAAAATGGAACATTTTACGATTACCGTTTCTGTCTTCTGTTTTCTGACCTATGAAAGGAGTACTTTATATGTTTGGACTTACACCGTTTGAGAGAAAGAGTTACGATATGTTCAACGCTTTCCGTGACTTTGAAAAGGATTTTTTCGGAAACGCGGCTTCCTTTAATTCCTGCAAGACCGATATTAAGGACAAGGGCGACAGGTACGTTCTTGAAGCCGAGCTTCCGGGCTTCGATAAGCAAGACATCAGCCTCGATATCGACGGGGGATTTCTTACCCTAACAGCGGAGCACAGCTCTGAAACTGAGGACAATGACAGCGACGGCAGATATATCCGCCGCGAGCGTTCCTACGGCTCTTACCGCAGAAGCTTCGATATCTCCAACGTCAACGCCGAAAAGATCGACGCGGAGTACAAAAACGGCGTTCTGACCGTTGCTCTGCCTAAAAAGCAGATAGCGCCCCCGGAAACAAAACGTCTTGAAATAAGATAACGGCAAAAATTTGAAGTACCCTGTCCGGATAACGCGTCGGACGGGGCACTTCATTTTGTTATACAGCACGAAGTTACGCAGAATCTACAATTTACAGGCGGGGCTGTTGATAAAATTTGTACTGTTTTTATTTGCGAATATCCATTGAAAGTTGTATAATTATAGCAGAGATAAATAACCGCTGCCCGATTGTCCATCGACCATAAGATGGGTTCATGCATAAAAAACGAATAAATTTGTTTCAGATAAGATTTTATAATCAAATATATAAATAGAAGCTTTGCGAATTGGAGGTATAAGGAAAATGACTGAATCTACTGTGCAAATTTCAATGAGAGACGAAAACGATTTAAATTGCAATTATGCGATAATAACCAAGGATACTATAAGTGTAATTGTTATTTTAAAGGATTTGGAATGTGCTGTCTTCAATTACAGTGATTTGCAAAAGATAGGATGCGTCTCTTATTTATTGCTTAAGCATTATAAGAATACTTCCTGTGCATATACGGATTTTTTGAAATTGATAGGAAAGATGTGTAAAAAGCATAAGGACAGCAAATATTTTGCAAATCGAATAATTGAAGATAACCGAATCATTTTCGATGATTTTAACTGCGAACACGGGATAAGCGAGGAGGAAAGACTGCTTTTAGAAGCAAGATATTCCGAGTTTATAAACTTTGTTTCGGAGAACAAAAGCCGATTTTGATAAGCTGACCTATTGGGCAACTTGTTAAAGCTGCGCTTGAATATCAAATATGAAAGGATTTTAAATCTTGATTACCGATCTTACCAAAGGCAAACCTTCGTCGCTGGTATGGCGGTTCACTCTGCCAATGCTTATCAGCATTATTTTTCAGCAGATGTACAATATCTGCGACAGCGTTATAGCGGGAAATTTTGTCGGCTCCGCGCCCATAGACGGCGAGCTTGCTCTTGCCGCGGTTGGAGCCTCCTACCCGGTGACGATGCTGTTTATCCAGATAGCCAACGGAATAAACGGAGGCTGCGCTGTTGTTATCTCCCAGCTTTTCGGAGCGAAAGAGCACGTCCGCATGAAAACGGCAGTATCCACATCAATGATAACAACTCTCGCTCTGGCGGCTGTTCTTACCGTGGGTGGACTTATATTCTGCGACCCGATAATGACTGCCCTCAACACTCCCGCAGACATATTTGCCGATTCAGCTTTGTATCTGCGGATATACATAGCGGGGCTGCCGTTTCTCTTTATGTACAACGTCTGCACTGGAATTTTCACCGCGCTGGGAGATTCCAGGACCCCGCTTATCTTTCTTATCGCTTCCTCTGTGGGAAATATTATTCTCGATCTGATAATGGTAATTCCGATGCAGATGGGGGTTGCGGGCGTTGCGTGGGCTACCTTTATAGCGCAGGGCGTATCCGCTGTGCTTGCCGCGGTATCGCTTTTTTCCCGTATCGGAAAGATAAAAACAGTACACAAAAGCCCCCTGTTTTCACCCCATATGCTTAGAACTATAAGCCGCATAGCCATACCGACAATATGTCAGCAAAGCTTTGTATCGGTGGGAAATCTGCTTATTCAGGGACTGGTAAACGATATGGATTCGGCGGTTATTGCGGGTTACTCCTCGGCGATAAAGCTGAATACCTTTGCTGTAAACGCCATGGCGTGCATTTCCAACGGCATAAGCTCCTTTACGGCGCAGAACGTAGGAGCGGGAAAGCACGGGCGCGTTCCGCAGGGCTACAAGGCGGGAATGGTATTTACGGCGGTTTGTGTAGTGCCGTTTCTGGTGTGCTACCTGTGCTTCAGCAAAGCAATGATAGGCATATTCTTCTCCGAACCCTCGGATGAAGCTCTGAGGATAGGCGTTTCATTCCTGCGCGCAGTATCTCCGTTCTACGCTGTTCTCGGCGTAAAACTGCTTTCCGACGGAGTTCTAAAGGGCGCGGGAGCTATGAAATCCTTTATGGCTGCCACATTCAGCGACCTGCTGCTTAGAGTGGTGCTGTCCTATCTGCTTGTCCCCGAAGCAATAGCGGGAGTTATCCCTGCGGCAGGGATGGGTTTTGACGGATTTTTGTGGGCATGGCCGATAGGCTGGGGACTGTCGGCGGCAATGTCCTTGTGGTTCTATCTTAAGGGCAACTGGCGAAGCACGGCGTTTGCCAGTTCCCTCAGCAAAATCGGCAAGCAATAATATTGCACATATAGCATACTGACTCAAAGGAGGTCAAAAATGCAGGCTGATACAAATAAAAACGCGGAAAAATCCACGTCTATAATTGACGCTCATGCTCATATTTTCCCAAATAAGATTGCTGAAAAAGCCGTTGCGGGAATAGGCAGCTTTTATAACGGACTTGAAATGCACTGCGCAGGTACTGCCGAAGACCTGATAAGATCGGGCGCGGAATCGGGAATAACGAAATTTATCGTTCAGTCTGTTGCAACTGTTCCCGAGCAGGTGGAAAGCATTAACAATTTTATTTCACATTCCGTAAAGAAATTTCCCGATAATTTTATCGGCTTCGCGGCAATGCACCCGGACTATCCCGACATTGAAAAGGAAATAGACAGGGCAGTCTCTTTTGGACTCAGGGGAATAAAGCTTCACCCCGATTTCCAGCAGTTCTGCATCGATGACCCGAAAGCTATGAAAATTTATGAGGCTGCCGAGGGAAGAATGCCTATTCTTATCCACACTGGCGACAGCCGGTATCAATGGTCGAAACCTGAAAGGCTTGCTAAGGTACTGGAGGCGTTTCCGAAGCTTGATGTTATCGCGGCACACTTCGGAGGCTGGTCGGAATGGGATTCCGCAGTATACGTACTGGGCGGGCGTAAGTACGGCAATCTCTGGACGGATTGTTCAAGTTCACTGTATGCAATATCCCCCGAACGCGCAAAGCTGATTATAGACTCATACGGAGCGGACAGGGTACTGTTCGGCACTGACTACCCTATGTGGATAGCCGCCGAGGAGCTGAAGCGATTCTCTGAAATCCCTCTTACCTGTCGGGAGCGGGAAATGATACTTCATAAAAATGCGAAAAATCTGCTGAAGCTTTAGTTCGCAGTTATTTTAAGTATATTTGAATTGCGGTAAACACATTAACTGTGTACAGCGTTCAAAGCCTCCATGATCCCGTTAGCTACCGCGCGGTCGTTGTCGAATACTATTCGGAACAGCCTCTTTAGCTCACTTTGCACATCAGGCTGCTGAATCAGATTAAATGACTCCTCCGTTGGGAGGTATCCGGTCTGTGGACCGACATTCAGACAAGCCCAGATTTTCCAGCCGATTCCATGAGTTTCGTTGTTCCCCTCTGCAATGTAGCGTTTAAAAAACAGATCTGACAATTTCTCGGCCGCAGCTTTCAGCACATTTGACTCCGCAGAACCTGCCGGTGACAAATTGACAAGTGAATACAGAAGATTGTCCTTCGATGTAAAGGCTTCCGCCGCGTGCCACCTTGCTTCAATCGGAACGCCGTTTATCCCCATTAGCTTATACGACAACATTACGGCATTTTCTGTCGTGACATTTGACAAGTCAGCCATAATTTCATCCTCCAAAGCGTCGTGTGATGGATCGCTCAGCACAGCGTATATCCGCTTGAGTACGTCAAAATAAGTCTGCTTTCGCTTGTTACCATTGCAAGCTGCATCATTTGTGCAGTCAACCTTGCCGGTGATAACGATAATATCTTCATATGTGCCGTCAGTCTCGTTGCTAACCTCGCCGCCGTAATTCATCACAGTGATCCCGTCGTCCGTGTATCCGCATATGATCTTCCAGCATGAACTCCACGTCATTTCATTCGGATAAACCCGATGATTCGCCGCCATTGCAGGGTACCCCGCGTCAATCGAATTTTTTATGACAGCGCGAATCTCCGCAGCAGTTTTATTTTTGCAGCGAATAAACGAAAGTCCCGCAAAATCCATGATATCCGACATAAAACCGTCGTCCCAACGCCAGCCGACCGGGGTATTGGGAATAGTGTGCGAGCCGACGCTGTCATCTTCGGGATAATCAAAGCCAAACGCCAGCCCGGATGCGGTGAGCAGACAATGATAGACGCTTAATTGTGTCTTGCCCAGCGATTGACCGGTGCAGCCGCCGCATTTTTTGCAGTAGAATCCTTTAGGTGAGCACCAGTAGGGAGTGTCGTCGGTGTATTTTCGGGCAGCGCATACTACACTTGACAAAGCCGCGATGAATCCGTTAGATTCTGCGTCATGCGGAAATGGGTGAACGGTAAGCTGTTTTTTCACGTTGATTCCTCCATTTGGATTTATATTTACTTAATTTGGGACTGTTCCTCGCGGTGTTTTGTCCATGCCTCGGCGTTTTTTCCATTGTGTATTTAGCGATTTTCACTTGCGTTTTAGCTATAAGAATTATATCTGAAAAAATAATAGCACAAAGAAAGCTGATAGTTACTAATTGAGTCAGTCTTAAATTTGCTGCTGTAAATCTTAGAAAGTTTGCTGTTCATAGAGAGAAGCTCTTACACAGTTATTGTGTAATTATACCATATTTGAGAAGGTATTTCAAGTAACACTTACTTGAAATTGATAGAACATAAAACAGCGGTTTAGCATAGCTTGTCAAATTACATTTTCTGATAGGATATTTTAAAGAAAGGCGTCAACTGGCTGCTTGAACGGTTAAAAAAGTCCGGCTCTGAAAAAAGAGCCGGACTTTCGGGTTTATTTTGTTTTAACGATATCCGCAGTAGAGATCACAATATCGTCAGTTGATTTTCCTTCAGAGTATTTGTTTCTGACCGAATAAAGCGAAATAACCTTGAATTTATACTCTGTGCCGCTTTTAAGACCGGTTACTGTACAGGAGCGGCCGTATACGTTTTTGTATTTTTCGTACCTGTTTTTTTCGCTGTTATAGATCCTTACCTGGTATGCGTCGGCGTTTTTAATTTTTTTCCACCTCAGCGTAATGCTGTCCGTGCTTGCTTCCGCAGTAACAGACGGGGCTTCGGGAATACCGGGCTTTGGCTTTTCTACTATTTCGGGAACCGTAGTGGTAACTGTTATTTTTTCGGAGCTTATAAGCTCGCTGTATTTGTTAGCCTTGACCTTATTAAGCACCGATACCTTAAAGGTGTAGGACTTTCCGCTTTCAAGACCGTCAACAGTACACATTTTCGCAGTTGTGGTCTTATACTCTGAAAATTTTCCATTATTGAGGAAGCTCACCCTGTATGCGTCTGCGCCTTCAATTTTGTTCCATTTCAGAACGATACTGTCAGTACCTGCAGAAGCGGTAACTTCGGGTGCTTCCACAGATTTATAGACGGAGCAGCTAATGCCGCTGTCATGAGCGTATTTTTCAGCGGCGGAGTCCTTAACTACGTTCATTGACACAGCACAGCCGGTATTTGGCGAGTACCATTCCAAAAGATCGCCGTTGAACATTCTGTAGTAACTTATATAGGCTTCGGTTTTACCGTCAGCAATAAAATACTCTCCTGTCTTTTCGTTGAGCATATAACCGGCAGCCCGAGTCCCGACGGAGGTTACTTTTGGAACCGTAAAGGTTTTCAGCGCGATACAGTTTCCAAATGCAAATTCGCGGATCTCTCCTGTTTTTGATGGCAGCGTTACGGTTTCTAAAGCGAAGCAGTTCTTGAACGCGCTTTCGCCTATGTACTTTATGCTTGCGTTCGGCTTTTTAAATGTGAGCTTTTCAAGTGACGTGCAGTTCAGAAAAGCCTCGCTGCCGATATATGCGGAGCTTCCCTCAAATGTAACCGATTTAAGATTAACGCAGTTTGCAAAGGCTTCATTTTCCACAGCGCAGCCGTCGGGAATGACTGCGGATGTTACGTCGGTATTGCTTTTAAATGCGCCTGCGGAAACTTTCTTCGTGTTCTGCGGTATAACCGCTTTTCCGCTTTTTGAAACCGTGAGATCGGCGGCGCAGACGGATGCGGCGGGCAGGAGCAAAGCTGTCATTGCCATCGTCAGAAGCAGAGAAATTATTTTTTTCATGTTTACCTCCTATTCGGCAAGAACTGCGATTATCGAGGAGTTCTCCTTGACTGTGGAATCGGGAGCGGGACTCTGGGACAGTATTTTTGCAGAATCGCTTTCAGTTCCCACCACATTTAGTATTACATTATTTTTTGAGCACCATGCATATGCTTCGTCCAGGGTCATTCGGGTAAGATCGGGTACGGAAACGTCTTTAAGTGCCTCCGTTGTGGTAACGGTGGTAGTGGCAGCGGTAGTTTGAACGGTCGTTACCCGCGTAGTTGCCTGAGTCGTTGCCGGCGGAGCCGTAACTGCTGGCGGAGCAGTAGTTACAATAACGGAAGCCTCAGTAACGGTAACAGTAACAGGCGCTGCCGTGGTAGTCGGAACAGCTGCGGCAGTTGTGGGAACAGTAGTCTCAGCTTCGGTCTCTGTTTCCTGCGGAACTGTCGTGACTTCGGTCACAGTCTGTTCCGTTTGCGTAACAGAGGTCTCCGCAGTAATTTCCGTATCTTCAAAGTCATCTGTAAAATCGCCGCTTTCGTCGTACTCATCATCCGGATCGTCGTCATCCGAAGCGTCCGCATACTGAATATCGGGAAAAAGTTCGCTCCATTTCGCCATTATGACGTCTTCATCGTCAGCATAATCCATGCCTTTTTTAAGTATCTCAACAGCTTTGTCGGTTCTTTTTTTGGAAAAATAAGCTTCTGACAATCCGGCGTAAGCTTCCGAGCAGTATCGGTGTTCGGATATTACTCCGTTGTAGATCGCTATAGCATTATCGTAGTCTTGGTTTTCGAGATAAATTCCTGCCTGTTCAAGCTTTTCTTCATAATCCATACTGCTCCTGCCTATATAAATTATCCCGAAAGCGGCTGTAAGCATAATAACAATTGAAGCGGCAATTAAGGTCGTTCTGACTCTTATATTCATAGTCGTCTGTGTTTTCCTTTCTCATCCTTATCAAGCACATAAAATATAAAAATAAGCAGAGTACCTGCCGCAAATCCGATGAAGTCTATCCAGATGTCCTTTATCTGAGCGGACCGTCCGTTTGAAAAAAGTTGTATTGTTTCGTCGCAGACTGCCGTGCCCAAGCCGAAAAAGCCTACTAAAGGAAGCCTTGCAGCAAGATTTTCATAAAAAAACAAAGACAGGATAGTGCCGAATACTGCAAACTCAAAGCAGTGAGCAAGCTTTCTTATAATAGCTTCGCTCAGTAAAAACCTGTCTCCGAAAAACATTTTCAATATTTTTTCCGCGTACCCGCTGAGTTCACCTGAAACACTGCCGGGCATTACCGAATTGATCCATATAAATCCGAGACAGATTGCCGTGCATAATGCAAGAATGGTTTTCCGCACTGATCTCTTCATGATTTAACCTTTCGTTTGAAATACTGAACGGTTGCGAAGTACGCCCCAATGAGCGTACTTCGCAACCGTTCAGGCGTTTTTGACGCGCCTGAAACGGTCTGCCGGGCGCTTACTTGATTTCAACTTTGCCGCCCTTGGTAAGTGTAACTACGGGATTTCCGTCCTCGTCGAGGTCAACGGGACCCATATCCTCGCCGTCAAGATACCAGTGTGCGCTTGCAAGCTTCTTAGCGCTCATCTTACATTCTGTAAGAGTGATCTTAACTTCGCATCCGAAGCTCTTCTTGGATCTCAGATTGATGACAGTTCTTGCCTTGGAGTTTGTAACATTCATCGAGAGATCAAGATTTCTCGCTTTTGTGATGGTGGAAGCGTCAATAGAAATTGTAGCCTTGGGAGCAACGATTTCCAGAACGCCGCCGTCTTTCTTAGCAAGCTCTTTCATAACCGAGGGTGCAACAGCAAGATTCTTTGTGGATGCAACAGTTACAGAAGCAACTGCCTTATCCTCGCCGTCAACCTCAGCCTCAACAGCACTGCTTATAGCGTTTGTCATCTCTTCGGATGTAGCGGATGTGCTCTCGGTAGTAGAACCGCCGAAAACAGGAACCATTCCATAATCAGCCGCATAAGCTGTTACGGACATGGAAGCTGTTATTGCCAACGCAATAACTGCGCCTGCAAGCTTTTTGATATTATTTCTCATGGTAAGCCTCCTCCTTTCTTCAATAATTTTATAATTATCACTTTATATAAGTGTAATTACCCTTTTCGAGCCTGCGAGTATATACAAGATAACCCGACATATACGCAGAGCCGCTGAACAGAAGTATTACCGCAGTAGCTGCGGGAGCGGTGATTCCCAGAACATTTCCGAAAACTTCCGCTGGAACGGCGGTAAAAAAGTTCATGAATTCGGAAAGAATGTACATTGCTATGCTCATTCTCATAAATTCGGGGCCATTGTCCGCAAGATATATGATTATGTGCGGAAGTATCCAGAATAAAATGGCAAACAGCGGAAATTTTTTTCCGTTGCGCAGTCCGCTTCTGAAAGAAAACCACAGCCACGCTGCCGCGAACAGCGTCAGTACGGCAAAACTGAAAATCCTCATAAAGCTTTCCGGCATATACTTTTCATAGCTGAACGACGCTAACGCGTAAGTTGCCAAAAATGCAGCAAGCATATCGTCGAAAGAGCCTGAAAAAATTTGCTTTTTTTCATTCATGGGAAAGCTCCTTACTGAAATTCTGGAAGCGCGTCAATCACAGTCTCTCCGTCTTCATCATCGTATTCGTCGCTGCCGTAGTCTTCCTCGTCTTCTTCATCTCCTTCAAATTCGTCCTCTTCCGTGGCTTTGACATCCACAAAGAGGTCATAGGGTCTGTTGAACTGGGAAGTATACGGGACGACTCCGTTATAGTTATTTATAATCAAAATAGTATAGCAAGCTATTGAAAATACCGCAGCTGCCGACGCAGAGACCGCAGCGGCGATTTTGCCTTTCTTTTCCTTGACATAACGGATAATTACATCTGCCGCGTCAGGAAGAAGATACAGTATCGGCGGAAGATATGTAAGCAGCGCAAACCGTGAAAGGATCGCGTGGCGCATACCCATTGCCTCAAAAATGGTCGTAAACATAAGGCAGTTTATATATATCCCGTTGTTCGGATTTTTTTCAATAAGTTTTTTTCTGAACAGGAAGCATACCATATAAAGGATTCCAAACATTATGGTATACCTCATTGGAAGTCCTGTTGAAGCTTCGGGATTTGTGTCGGGGTTATAGGCTTTGTACATATCAAATTTGCTTATCAGAAACAGCATTGCGCTGCGAGAAAAGATACAGAACAAAGCAGTGCCTGCCGCGGCAATGCCAAGATACAGCCACGACGGTTTTATCCTAAGGAAGAAGTAAATAACTGTCATGATCAGCGCCGACCAGTGAAGAGCCGCAGCTGCGATAACAAATATCAGGAATCTGAAATAATCCTTGGTTCCGACATATTTTATTGCGTATGCAATTATTACCGCGGCAATTATCTGCCGCAGAAAACACAGCGAGTTGAAAAATACGCCGAAGCACAAGAACGCGCAAACACTGATCCACGGCTTTGACGAGCTTTTATATATAAGCGCGAATACCAATGGGTATATCAAAACCGAAGTATAGACAAAAACAGTCCAGTAGCTTTCGTATCCGAGGCTGAACAGATACATCGGAACATAAAATCCTTTTTCCGTTTTTTCCATCATCGCCTCTTCAATATCGGTAAATGCCATATTTGCGTACATTCCGCCGTATGATTTGAAGTCGTGTCCCACCTCGAATCTTATTGCCGAAATGACGGTAAACAGTACTGCAAAAACCGCGCAGTAAACAATTTTTCCCCATTTGCCGCATTTTTTTCCGCATAACGGAGCTGCCGCACAGGAAAGAGCAAGCACCACATAGTATATCAGCATTCCGGTCATTCACCCGTGCCTTCCGCAGCTGTGTCGCTGCTTTGGGACGAATAACCGTATCCATATCCATATTTATATCCGTATTTTGAAGCGTATTTCTTGCCGTAGCGTCCGGATTTTTCCGGTTTGCAGAAAGTCTTGACGAATCCAAGAGCCTTGCCGTTGGCAAGACGGATTTTCTCAAGGGCGCTCTGTATATCTGGGTGGATGGTTGAGCCTTCTCTGATAATGAAAACAAGTCCCGCAATCTCAGTGTTCATTAGCTGAGAGTCTGTAACAACGTTTACAGGAGGCGTGTCAAGGAATACGTAATCGTAATCCTCGGAAGACGCTTTCAGGAAAATTTTCATGGAATCCGAAGCAAGAAGCTCGGAGGGATTCGGCGGGATATCTCCGGTAGTTATTATATCCAAATTGTTCATGACACCGGGACAGATAGCCTCGTTTACGGTACAGAAGCCGCCGAGTATAGATGACAATCCGTTTTTCGGCTTCACGCCGAAGCTTTTTGCCATAACGGGCTTACGCAGGTCGCATTCGACAAGAAGCGTTTTGAAGCCTACGTTTGCAAATGAGATGGCAATATTTGCACAGGTTGTACTTTTTCCCTCTGATGGGTTGGAGCTTGTTACAGCCACTATTTTTTTGTGACTTGTTGAAGCGGCAAACATTATATTTGTTCTGGCGGTATTATACGCCTCTGTTATGGCAAACGGAGTATTTTCCGAAAGCAGTCTGTCTGCTCTTTCCGTTCCGATCTGGGCGGGTTCGGTCTTTTGCTGCTGCTTGCGGCTGCTGTTTCCGTAACCGTAACCGTAGCCGTATCCGTACTTGGAGTAGCCGTACTTACTTTCGGTTGCCGACAGAAAGTCGGTAATTTCCGCAAAAACCGGGATACCGTAAAGCTTTGCGAGATTGTCGTCGTGCTTTACCACAACATCCAGAATATCATTAACAAAAACAATTATGTAAGCTGCGGCAAGCCCGATAATAAGTCCCACTGCAGTAATAAGCGTAACGTTGGGGAAAGACGGCCTGGTATCTATCTCGCCGTAGTCTATGACCTCAAGTGAGCCGGATTTGATGACCCTGAGGAACTCAATGTTGGCAAGTCTTACAAGCTCGTTAACTACTTTTTCAGCTTCCTGAGGGCTGGTGGACTCTACTGAAAGCTGCATTACCTCGGTACTGTTTACGGACTGTGCCGTTATCATTTTATCAAGCTCTTCCTTAGTGTAAGGGAGATCAAGATTTGCTATCAGGTTATCCATCATCGTGCTGCTTTTGAAGATGATCTGGCAGGTGTTTACAAGCTTTTGAGCCGCATTGATATCGTTGATATTTACGCTTTCCGACGTCTTCTGGCTGTTTTCGACGTAGAGCAAGGCTTTCGACTCATATTTCTTTGTCATGACAAATTCCGAAAGTACAAAAGCTGCCGCGCCGCAGACAAAACCAACCAGTATAATAAAGAGCAGATGTTTTTTTAGTATTTTGAATAAATACCCTAAATCAATAACTTCCTCGTTCTCCATTATCCTTTATAACTCCTAACTGATTTATTTTTAATACCGAAAACGCGTCGGATCCGGCGTGACAGTGACAGCCGCTGTCGTTTTTCACGCCTTTGAAAACCTTTGCAGGAACAAAAACGTCAACGCTGTGTTAAAATTTATTTTAGCATAAAAAATACCTCGTGTCAATATATTTATATACAAATTTTTCTCGAAATAAACATTTGTTTTGCGCTGTTTGCAACAAATCCCTTTGACTGTTAACAAAGCGTTCTTAAATTAGAATATTGTTCATTTTTTGTTTTTATATATTGACATAAATTGTTTTTTAAGGTATAATTATTTTAAGTCTTAAAGCGGAGGAAAAATATTCCTCTTTAAACGGCGGTACTCTGAAAACGCTGAGAAAGGAGAGGTGTTTCCCGTATTTTCTGCGGGAGCACATTACAATAATGCGTATTGATTTTCATTCACATATTCTTCCGGGTATGGACGACGGCGCGGCTGATCTAAAGGAATCCCTTGCCATGCTGAAAATGCTGTCCGAATCAAAGGTGGACGCGGTAGTGCTCACACCCCATTTTTACCGTCAGAACGAAAGGATAAGCTCCTTTCTGAAACGCCGGGAAGAAGCATTTGAAAAGCTTTCCGAAGCAGCGTCGGAGATAAAGAGCTGTCCGGAACTGATACTCGGAGCCGAAGTATATTTTTATCCGTCCCTGTCCTCAGACCCGGATTTTCATAAGCTCTGTATAGGAAATACAGGTTATATACTGCTGGAGCTTCCGTTTGAACAGTTTCATGACAACTTTTACAGCAGTTATGCAAAATTTTCCAATAACTGCGAGCAGAAAATAATTTTTGCGCATATAGAAAGGTATCTTAGCTTCGGAAACGCTCCTGACGACATCATGCGTCTTTTTGAGTACGGCAACGCGCTTTGTCAGATGAACTGCTCCTCTCTTGCCGAAGCAAGTTTGATGAAGAAAAAAACCATGCTCAGGTTTGTTTCGGACGGTCTGATAAGCGCCGTGGGTACCGACGCCCACAGCACCGCCCACCGTCCTCCTATGTACGGAAAAGCCGAAAAGCTGATAGTTTCCAAATGCGGACAGCAATCCTTTGACAGGATATGCCGCCGCAGCGAGATGATACTTGCGGACAGCGGTCTCAGGGAAATAATCCAGTACGTATAATAATAGGTGCGAAAAGCTGTGCGTAAATCAATGAAAAGCTTCCTTTTGTCAGGATATTTTAGTATATTAGGCGTACTTAAAAATCTGGCAATAGGGAGTTTTTGTATGTAAACGGGTCAGCTTTGGGCATTTTGTACGTTTTTATTTCGGCATTTGAAAAAGTGACCTATAATCTTTAAAATATGTGTTGATTTCTTCACAAAAATATGGTATAATTAATAAATATATTTTGTTTGAAAGGACAGGTCAGAATGAAAAAGGAACTGCCAAAGCTTTATGAGCCTAAGGAAGTTGAGGATAAAATATACAAATTCTGGATGGATAACGATTGCTTCAAGGCGACCCGCGACCCCGATAAAAAACCTTATACTATTGTAATACCGCCGCCGAATATTACAGGGCAGCTCCATATGGGTCACGCGCTGGACGAGACATTGCAGGATATCCTTATCCGCTGGAAAAGAATGTGCGGATATTCAGCTTTGTGGCTTCCCGGCACAGACCATGCTGCTCTTGCCACCGAGGTAAAGATAGTTGACGCAATGGCTAAGGAGGGACTCACAAAGGAGTCTCTCGGACGTGAAAAATTTATGGAGCGCGCATGGGCTTGGAAAGAGCAGTACGGCGGAAGAATCGTTGAACAGCTTAAAAAGCTGGGCAGCAGCTGCGACTGGTCAAGAGAGCGTTTCACCATGGACGAGGGCTGTTCAAAAGCGGTCAAGGACGTATTTATAAAGTACTACGAAAAAGGGCTTATCTACCGCGGCGAGCGAATGATAAACTGGTGTCCCCGCTGCGAGACGGCTTTGTCCGACGCGGAGGTTATTTTTGAGGAGCAGGCGGGGCACTTCTGGCATATCCGCTATCCGTTCAAGGATGGTTGCGGCTACGTGGAATTGGCTACGACCCGTCCCGAAACGCTTTTGGGCGATACTGCCGTTGCGGTAAATCCCAACGACAGCCGCTACAAGGATGTTATCGGCAAGACTCTTATACTGCCTTTGGTGGGACGTGAGATTCCCGTAGTTGCGGACGAATACGTTGAAATGGATTTCGGTACGGGCGTTGTAAAAATTACCCCCGCGCACGACCCCAACGACTTTGAGGTAGGAAAACGGCACAATCTGGAAGTAATCACCGTTATGACCGGCGACGCGAAAATTACCGCTGATTACTCCAAATATGCGGGTATGGACAGATACGAGGCGAGAAAGGCTATCGTTGCCGACCTTGAAGCAGGCGGCTATCTCATCAAGACAGAGGAGCACGTCCACAACGTAGGCACTTGCCAGAGGTGTCACACCACAGTTGAACCTAAGGTATCCACTCAATGGTTCGTTAAAATGCAGGAGCTTGCACAGCCTGCAATTGACGCGGTTAAAAACGGCGAGACAAAATTTGTTCCCGAAAGATTTGATAAGATTTATTTCAACTGGCTTGAAAATATCCGCGACTGGTGCATTTCCCGCCAGATTTGGTGGGGACACCGCATTCCCGCGTTCTACTGCGATGAGTGCGGCGAAATGATAGTTACAAAGGAAAATGCCGTTAAGTGTCCTAAATGCGGCAAGGAAATGCGGCAAGACCCCGACACGCTTGATACTTGGTTCAGTTCCGCATTGTGGCCTTTCTCAACCCTTGGCTGGCCCGAAGAGACGGAGGACTTGAAGTATTTCTATCCCACAAGCACGCTTGTTACAGGTTACGACATCATATTCTTCTGGGTAATCAGAATGATGTTCAGCGGTATCGAAAACACGGGCAAGCCTCCGTTTGACACCGTTCTTATACACGGTTTGATACGCGATTCACAGGGACGGAAGATGTCCAAATCCTTGGGCAACGGCATTGACCCGCTGGAGGAGATCGAAAAATACGGCGCGGACGCTCTCCGCTTTATGCTGGCAACGGGCAATTCCCCCGGAAACGATATGCGCTATATGGAAGAAAAAGTAAAGTCTTCCCGTAACTTTGCCAACAAGCTTTGGAACGCTTCCCGTTTTATCATGATGAATCTGCCGGACGACTTCAGGCTTGAGGGACTTCCCGCGAATCTAACCATTGAGGACAAGTGGATAGTGAGCAAGTTCAACACTCTTGCGAAAGAGGTCAACGAAAACCTTGAAGCATTTGAGCTTGGAGTTGCAGTTGCAAAGCTGTACGACTTTATCTGGGACGTTTACTGCGACTGGTATATTGAGCTTACAAAACCACGTATCGCTGCCGGAGGAGAAACTGCCGCGGCTGCACAGGCTGTTCTGGTATGGGTAATGCAGGGTATGCTGAAGCTTCTGCACCCCTTTATGCCGTTTGTTACCGAGGAAATTTGGTCTGCCGTTTCGGACAGCGAAGTCCCATGTATTTTGTCGGTATTCCCGCAGTATGACGAAAAGCTGACATTTGACGCGGAGGAAAAGCAGTTTGAGAAGATAATAGCGGCGATCCGCGGCATAAGAAACCGCCGCGCGGAGATGAACGTACCGCCCTCCCAAAAAGCGGCTCTGCACATCGAAACTGCAGACGGCGCTGTATTTGAGCAAGGAAAGCTTTTCTTTGAGAGACTGGCTTCCGCTGCATCGGTTGAAATTGCGGACAAGATAGATATGCCCGACGCTGTGACTGTTGTTACCGACAGCGCGAGAATTTTCATTCCCATGGACGAGCTTGTTGATAAGGAAAAGGAGCTTGCGCGTCTTACCAAAGAAAAGGCGGCAGTCCAAAAGGACATCGACTTCTCATCGAACAAGCTGAATAATCAGGGCTTTGTTGCGAAAGCTCCAGCGGCGCAGGTGGAAGCCGAAAAGGCTAAGCTTGCAAAGGCACAGGAGAAAATGGCGAAAATTGAGCAGTCCATTGCGGCTCTGAGTTGATATATTAAGGGGAGCGGATATTACCGCTCCCCTCAGTCTATCGAGTGACTCCTAATCCGAACAGGGATTATTGGCAAAAGCATAAATAAAGTAAAGGGATGAATAAAAAAGTCCCAAATAAGGAGAAAGAAAGGACTGATCGTATGGAGGAAAAAGCGTTTACTATCCCCGAATTTGAGTACTTTGAAATGGGCGGGAAATACAGCGGAAACAAGCGCGGAACTGCACAGGACGACTTTAATTTCCGCTTTACCCCGAAAGAAAAGCTGCTTGCTCAGATATGGTACGGCATAAACTGTTTTGATAAATCGGAGCTTGTGACCGAAGCCGAGTTCGATATCACCCGCGAGGGCTACCATGCCGCCTGCGATTGGGTGGAGGAGCAGGTTCGAGTCTGGTTGAAAGAGCATAAAATGCTGTCACCCGATTTAGGGATATGGAGCAAGCCGCCGGAAAAAAATCCGTGGGACAAATAGGCGGGAAAATCGTAAGTCCGTCTGAAAAATAAAAAGGAGAAGACATTATGAAAAACAAAATCATTTTATTAACTTTATGCGCAGTTATGACAGGTATGGTATTCTCAGGCTGCAAAAATGAAAATATTGAAGCGTCGGATACGGGGGTTACAAGCTCTGCGGCAGCAGATGATAATACTGCTCAGGGAGAAGCAAATGGAATGTTTGATATTGAAACTGTTCGGAAAAATATTGTCATTAAAGGTCAGCCGTTTGAGGTTCCCATAGTATTAAAGGATTTGTCAAATGGATGGACATGGGAAGAAAATGAAAATTCCAAATGGTGTGATGAAGGGCTTGGCTTAGCGACTATTTTTTATAACGAAGAAGAGATGTTTATAGCAGGTGTTGAAAATTATTATGATGGTTCCGAAGAAAAGGGAATTATATATAACTTAACTGTTGAAACAGGTGACAGTTCCATTGATGGATTAATTCCATTACTGTCCACTAAGCAAGAAGTGATTAAAAAATATGGACAACCAGATAAAGTGAAACAAATGGAAGAACCTTTTATTGATGGATATTATTATGGTACTATTAATGATAATAGTACCATGGGAGGAAGAATAAATGAACAAAGGGTAAATATCAAATTTACAGAAGAAGGAATAGTAAAAATCATAAGTATAACCTATGCAGATTTAGAAAAATAATTATTAATGAAATATATTAAGCCGCGAAAAGGAGCTGTTTCTATGTCAAAAACCGTTAACTGGGGAATAATGGCAACAGGCAAGATCGCCCGCACATTTGCAAAAGCTGTTAACTTTGCCGAGGGTGCAAAGCTGTACGCCTGTGCTTCAAGATCTGCCGAAAAAGCCGCCGAGTTCGGGAAGCTTTACGGTGCGGAAAAGTCCTACGCTTCATACGAGGAGCTTGCCGCTGACCCCAATGTTGATATCATATACGTTGCTTCACCCATGAGCTGTCACTATGAAAACGTAAAGCTTTGTTTCAAGCACGGCAAAAATGTGCTCTGCGAAAAAAGCATAACCATGAATACCGCTCAGCTTGAGGAGCTGATAGCCGAAGCGCGGAAGAAAAATCTCTTTTTTATGGAAGCTATGTGGACAAAGTGCCTGCCCTCGTTCCTGAAAGCGCGGGAGTGGTTCGCGGCGGGAAAAATCGGCAGAATAAAAGCAATTAGAGCAGATTTTTCCAATCCCGTTGACTTTGATCCAAAGGACAGGCTTTTCCGCGCGGACTTAGGCGGCGGCGCTCTGCTTGATCTGGGCGTTTACCCCATAACTTTAGTAACCGCGTTTTTGGGATATGAACCGACGGAAATTCTTTCGGCAGTTAACATCGGTCACGGTGTTGATCTGGACGAGTCGGTCATTTTCCGTTATGAGGATTCCTACGCTAGCATGGTTGCCGGCTTCAATATCGAGAACGATAACCGTGCCGTTATCGTGGGTACTGAGGGCAGGATAGCTTTTGACCCATGGTATTTCTGCACCGATACTGTTCGGCTTTACGGCGGAGACGGCAAGCTTGCTGAGGAAAGTATCACTCCGCACCTTTGCAACGGCTATGAGTACGAGATTCTTGAAGCGCAGAGATGCCTTACGGAGGGCCTGAAAGAAAGTACGCTGAATCCGCTGTCCGACACCCTTGGGGTCATGAAGCTAATGGACAGGATACGCGCGGAGGGTAACTTCCCCTTATAAGCTTTTGAACTTAAAATGCATAACATTTACATTGAAATTGCAAAACAAAGCGTCTGCCAATCTTAGCAGGCGCTTTGTCAGTTTAGATAAATATGATATATACAGTTCTTTTTATTGCAATTTGTTAGAAATAAAATTGCAATATTTACCGAAATAATAACTAAATTTATTTAAATATGCAGGATTAATATTTAAATATTGCATAAATTTATAAAAAGGGCTTGACAAAATCTTTACGATGATATATAATAAGACCATAGAAAACAGCAAGGGCGCTGTAAGAAAGCTGCAATGGGGCAGCCGACTTACAGCGCTTTTGCATTTCCTTTAATAATTTCAGGAGGGGATCAAAATGGACGCAAATATTTTTGACACGATCTCGGGCGCAGTAACAAGCGAAGTTTTCGCTGTGTGGTTTCTTATCGGCGCGGCTCTGGTATTTTTTATGCAGGCAGGCTTTGCAATGGTGGAGACAGGCTTCACCCGCGCGAAAAACGCCGCGAACATCATTATGAAGAACCTTATGGACTTCTGTATCGGCGTGCCTATGTTCATTCTTATCGGCTTCGGACTTCTTTTCGGAGAAGATTTGGTCGGACTAATCGGAAAGCCGGGCTTCGACATTTTCACGGCTTACGAAAATTTTGACTGGTCAGCGTTCGTTTTTAACATGGTTTTCTGCGCTACTACGGCGACTATAGTTTCGGGCGCAATGGCTGAAAGGACGAAGTTTCTGTCCTACTGTATCTATTCGGGCGTTATCAGCGCGCTTATCTATCCGATTGAAGCTCACTGGATATGGGGCGGCGGCTGGCTTGCACAGCTCGGTTTCCACGATTTTGCAGGCTCCTGCGCGATACATATGGTAGGCGGTGTTTCCGCCCTTATCGGCGCAAAAATTCTCGGACCCCGTATCGGCAAATTCGTTACCGATAAGAAAACAGGCAAGGTCACGAAGGTAAACGCTATCCCGGGACACTCCCTTACTCTTGGAGCATTGGGCTGCTTTATCCTATGGTTCGGCTGGTACGGCTTTAACGGCGCGGCGGCGACTTCTCTTCCGCAGCTTGGTTCCATATTCCTTACCACAACAGTAGCTCCCGCGGTTGCAACGGTAGTGTGCATGATCTTCACATGGATCAAGTACGGCAAGCCCGACGTTTCAATGTGTCTCAACGCTTCACTGGCAGGACTTGTGGGTATCACCGCAGGCTGTGATGTAATGGACTGCTTCGGCAGCGCAGTGGTTGGCGTTGTTTCGGGACTTTTGGTAGTATTCGGCGTGTGGCTCCTTGACAATGTTCTGCACATAGACGACCCTGTGGGAGCGGTTGCGGTACATATGATGAACGGTATCTGGGGTACTCTTGCAGTCGGACTTTTTGCAACGAAAACCGCTCCCGGCTGCGAAATGAACGGACTTTTCTACGGCGGCGGTTTCGGTCAGTTGGGTCTGCAGGCTCTTGCGGTACTTGCGGTAGCTGCATGGACGGCTGTCACGATAACTATTACATTTTTTGCAATAAATAAAACTATCGGTCTCAGAGCCTCCGTTGAGGAGGAAACACGCGGTCTGGACGTTACCGAACACGGTCTTGCTTCGTCTTACGCCGACTTTATGCCCGTGCTCAATACAAACGCTATCTCAGTATTTACAGGCGAGACCACAGAGGAAACTGTTCCCGCGGCTTCCGCAAACGAGCTTACCGTTTCGGAAAGACCCCATATCGAGCGCAGCAGTACCGAGAAAAACAAGTATACAAGAATTTCCGTTGTGTGCAAGCAGAACAAATTTGAGGAGCTTAAACGCGAGCTGAGCGCTGTGGGTGTGACTGGCTTTACGGTAACGCAGGTGTTAGGCTGCGGAACCCAAAAGGGCGCAGGTGAAAGATACCGCGGAGTACCTGTTGAAGCCACTCTTCTGCCAAAGGTAAAAGTCGAGGTCGTAGTATCAAAAGTGCCTGTTGAGACGGTAGTCGAGGCTGCAAGAAAGGCTCTCTACACAGGACATATCGGTGACGGAAAGATATTTGTTACCGACATTGAGGACGTTGTAAGAGTACGTACGGGAGAAAGCGGCTACGATGCTTTGCAGGACGCAGAATAACGTATTCCCTGCGGAAATGCTTTACTAAAATGGATTTAATAAAAAAGCGGCGGCGCATTATCTGCGCTGCCGTTTTTATTGTATTGAGATATTTATTTGGTTTCGCTCATTTTTGCGCGGTACTCTTCTTTAAGCTTCTGCAAACGAACGGAATCGTCCTTGCGCTGCTGCTTTGCCGCGTCCTGTATCTTTCTGGTCTCGTCGATACCCTCGACAATGGTTTTCCATGTTTCCTCAAGAGTCTCCACTTTAATGGAGCTTCCCGAAGCGAGCTGAGTGGTCAGCTTAGTTTGAGCAACAGTATTCTGAGCGTTCTTTATAAGAAGCTCGTTGGTCTTTTCGTCCAGAGCCTGCATAGCCTCAGCCTGTACGCGCTGTCTTTTCAGCATGACCGCCTGAGCCAGAGCCTGCTTGAACACAGGCATGGTGATGATAAACGCCGAGTTGATCTTTCTGATAAGGTTCAGATTGGAGAACTGCATTGCTTTAAGCATGGGAACCGTCTGCATTGCAACGTTTTCCGCAATTTTCAGATCCATGACTCTCTGCTCAAAAACCTGTCTGGTCTGCTCAAGAGTCTGCAGATCCATTGCTACCGCGCCGGAATCAGGCTCCGCTTCAAGTTTTTTGCGGTAATCGGCAATATACTGGTCAAGCTCCACGCATGCCTGCTCGCCTGCCATTATATAGAGCAGCAGGTCTTTGTAGTACTGAATGTTCGCATTGAACATAGTCTCCAGCTTCACGTTGGAGGCTTCTATCTCGGTCTCATACTGACGGAGCTGAACGTATATCTTGTCCACGTCGTCACCCATTGTGTGGTATTTGGCAAGCAGCTTGTCAACCTGTTTTCTCAGGTTTGCAAACACTCCCTTTTTGGGTTCTTCGGTAAGCTCCTTCGCGTCAAACTGATCCATTACTGCGGAAAGGTGCTGTAGAAGCTCCCCCGAGTCGTTTATCTGATCCATGTTCATGGAGTTCAGAACCTGGTCGGACGCCTTGGATATCTCCATAGCTACTTCGTTGCCGAACTTTACGATAGAGTTAACGTCGTTGATATTAATAGTGCTGACAAGCTTGTCAACTGCCTCGTTTTTCACAAGCTCCTGCTTGAGTTCATCGGCTTTCGCCGTGATTGAAAATTCCTGGGGAACGTCCGTCTGAATGTTGAGGGGAGCTGCAGTTACGGTAACATCGGTTGTGACCGCTCCCGCCTGAGCCGCCTGGGCCTCCGTGGAAGGTGTGAATTTAAGCGCCATTGTTATTTTCTTCCTTTCTTAAAAAGTTTTCCGAACAATCCTCCGCTGTTCGGTTCCGGGATCGAATCGGGTATCTTCAGCTTTGGTATGTGCACATTATACTCGAACTCGTTCATGGTATGGGTCTCGAACGCCGCGTCGCCGACAAAGGTCTCGATGTTTCTGTACCCCGTGGGGGTGCAGATCAGTATATCAAATCCGAGAAGATTGAACAGCACGAGCTGAATGCATTCGATCTTGCTGAACGTGTCCTCAATAACGTCTATGACAATAAGCTTTGGTATGTCCTTTGTAAAATCGTATTTTTGCAGAAGCTTCAGTATCTCCCTGTCAAGATTCGTACCTACGTACAGAATCAGCGGCAGAAGCTCGTTCCTGTCTATTTTCAGCAGACCCGCGTCCACAGCCTCCTGCATTTTGCTGAAAATAAGCCTTTGAAGACTGTCGGACAGATATCCGTACTTATTGAGCGGAGAATTTTTAAGCTGTTCCGTCATTATCTGTTCGCCGGTGTAGTAAGGTCTGTAGATATCAAGCTTTGTCTCGCCGAATCTTTTGTAGCTCGGGGACTTGATTATCACCCTTGTGTTAGGTGACAGCTTCCACCTCACGCTGTCCCAGTAGGCGTTCAGATCGCCGTTTTTGACACCGCTTATTTTTGCGAAGATGTTTGGCACAGTTACCTTTGAGCCGTTCGCCGCAAATCCTGTGCGGTACTTTGCGGGCTGGTGCCATAAAACGTCTATCTCGTCGCAGGTGGTTCTCAGCGTAAGGGACTGCATATCCGAAAACTGAAAGTCTCGGAAAAATGTGTCGTTGTTGTAAAGGATATTGTTAAGCTCCTTTGAGGCGTTGTAGGCTGCGGTGGCAAGTTTTGTCCTCACGGGCTTGTCGGGGTAAGGCGTGACAGGAACGGAGCAGGGCAATTCAAATATCTGCATACGTCCCTCAAGGTTGTTCTGTTTAAGCTGTACCAGTCCCGAAAGATTGCTGCAAATATAGAGAACGTCTATTCCAAGACGGGACATAAAGTGCAGAAAAGCTGTCTCGGCGGCGGTTATGTTTCCGTAGTATATCAGCGCCGGTATCTCAGTGTGATCGCGCCTAAAAGCCTCCGAACCAAGACAGCGGTTCATCCAGACGATCAGGGTCTGTACTGCGGACAGCGCGTCCTTCCCGCTCATGCCTTTCATAAATAGCGGGAGGGTCTCCCGCGCAAGCTTTGTTCTCACCTCGTCACCGGAAACGTTCACCGCCGCTGCAAGCTCTTCGGGAAGAGTCTCAAAGCTTTGACCGTCCACAAAGCTTATACCGTCAAAAATTGACAGCTCGTCAGGCGTGGGAGGTTTAAGTTCGTATTCGCTGTAAAACAGCAGCTTAGGACATTTTATAAGCTCCTCCCTGAGGTTATAGAGCATATTGTGGAAATCCGCCTTTTCGTCTTCTCCCATCGGCACGCCCAGAAGCGCGGCAAAGTAAACGGGGATAAGCTGGTCGGAGGTAAAATGCCCGCCCCGCGACAGCAGCCTTTGTGAGTGAGTCTCAAAAATATCTTTGTTAAGCGTACTCGACGTTGTTGTTATCGTCTGTACCAGTTTTTTATTTTCTGTGGAAAATCCCTCAAAAATCATAAAGCGAAAGCCTTTCGGAAATATCTGTTGTTCGGAATGATACTAATATCCAGTTAAAAAATCAAACAATAATTTGCATATGCTGTTTTTGTGCAGATTTTTTCCGTACTTTTAATTGGATACCAGGATAAGTTCCGATATGATAATTATACTATACATCATATAATATGTCAATAGCAAACACAAGAAAATGTTAATTATCAGCCATAGATTTCAGACAGCCTATACGGCGTACTGTGAAAGCACCTCCGCCGCGCTTTTCAGCACCACGGCGGCTTCCTCCAGATACTTTCTCACGGAGGCGCTGTTCGTGCCCGAGGACATTTCCATAGTGTGGCTGAGAGTATTTCTGCTTACGTCCACCTGGGTCTGGTAAAGCAAATCAAGCTGTCCTAAAGCGTTTTCCTCCATTGCCTTGTATGCGGCGTTTAAGTCCTTGACGGTGCTGTTGCGGATATCGTCGTAATTTTCCAGAGCTGTGTCGATAACGTTGGTAGTGCGCTTTCTGCGGAGGATATTCCTGAACGATGACATTGTTCCCGAGGGGAAAGCGTCTCCGCTTCCGGAAGAAGCCGCAGACATGACCGACTTGGAGACCAGCATATTCAGGTCGTCCATGGAATCTTTTACAGAAACCTCAGTGTCCCCTGAAATGCCGTTTATGCCGAGCTTTTTGGAAAGCTCCGCGCCAAGCTGCGCAATTATCATATTAAGTCTCTGACGGTGGATATCCAGACATTTTCTGTAAGCTTCGCCAACTTTGTCAACAAGGAACGAATAGAAATGCTTTTCGATATCCTCCGGCGGCACGGAAGTCCTGCTTTCCAGAATATCCTCTCTCAGTTTGGAGAAGAAGCCGTACATCCACTGCTCCGCTTCCTGCTGCATTTCGGTAATGCTCAGACGTATCTTGGGTTTTTTGCTTTCCAGCGCGCTTGCAAGGGTGGAGCATTCCCTCTCAATGCTCTGTGAGATATCGTCCAGCTTTTTCCTGTCCATAGCCATCATTTCGTATATCATTCTGATACGCGCGGCGGTGTCCTTTATCATAAGGTTCAGCATCGTAAGTACGCGCTGAGTGCGTATAATATCCTTTTGCAGAATAATTTCCCTTTTCAGGGACATCTCAAATTTTAGAAATTCGTTCTCGTAGAACTCCTGAAAGCCCTTTATGTCGGGGCGGTTCAAGCCTATCTTTCGGCGGTACTCGTCGATACCGCTGACTCCGTAGACGAAAGCGTTAGGCATGATAGCCTCGCACCGTTCGCTTACGCGGCTGATTATCTTTTCGATGTCCTCCTGAGTGTTCATGGCGTCTATCATATTGACGAGAACGTAAAGCTTGTTGAAGCTGAGCGGACGGATATGGCTTGCCAGAAAGAACTGCTCCGACTCCGAAAACGGAGACAGCGCGCTTGCCACATAGATGACCGCGTCGGCGTTGACAAGGTAGTCCTGTACCTGCTTGTCGAGACAGTCAAGATCGCTCAGACCCGGCGTGTCCACAATTCTTATTTCTTTCAGCAGCTCCGCGTCGTCCCGTATGTCGATATATTCAAGAGTTTCGGGGAAAGCCCTCATGAGCTTTTCCAGCTTTTCCCGCACAAGATCGTCGGCGGTAAGGCTTATCCTCTGACCGTTTTTCAGTACAGCTTCCGCCTTGGGGGTCTCGCTGTAGCTTATGGAATTTATTGTAAAGGTCTCGGGGGCAACGTTTACCGGCGCAATGGATTTGCCCAGTATCGCGTTGATTATTGTACTTTTGCCGCGCTTGAAATCCCCCAAAACCACAAGGGAGAACGGCTCTGTGCGGCGTTTTGTAATAGCAGCGTCCCAGTCGCGGAGATGCTTGGTAAACTCGTCGCCGAGAATCGTACACAGCGGCTTGTTGCCCAGCAGTCCTTTAAGCTTATTCTGTACAGTCTCGATGTCCGGCTCAGCGGAAGCGTATCCCGGAGCGGTCTGAACGGTTTGAACGTTTATTGCTTCGGTAATTTCGGACATATTACATACCCTCCTTTGCAGCGCCGAGGATTATCTCGCACCTTATTTCAAGAGCTTGCTTGTTTACTGTGTGTATATCCTCTTTGCTGAGGTCGCTGCGCCAGTTGTAAAGTATTTCGCAGTTCAAAAATTCCAGTCCCGCCAGTATTCTTTTGTCAAAAGCATTGCATTCGGACGGAATAACTATGCTTCTCGCAGGTGTTATATGCAGTGTCTCGTACTGCTTCATAAGCTCATCGGGAGCGAGGCATTCCTTTGGGTAGTGGGCGAATATCCCCTTGCTGTGGATACCCGTCATTATCATAGGATAATCCTGCGGGTTGCTGAGGCATATTATACCGGCTCTGTCGCTGGTAACGTCCGAAAGGATCATCCATTCGGAAATAGTGCTTGCTATCTGCATTGCGGAGCCGTCCGACTCCGAGGGCCTGGTCTCCTCCTGTTCGTCGGAAAGGTTTATGCCGAAGCAGGGAGCCGCCATATTGAAAATGCAGTGGTTGTTCTGGATATGGCCGCACTCGCAGCCTATAAGGAAACGAAGCTCCTCTCCGGAGCAGATCCGGGCAAGTCCCGAAGTAGCTACGATAAACGGTTCAACGCCTTCGGCGGCTACCGAATATATCTCATATTTTGACGGAGCGTTTCTGACATATACAGTGGGAACGCTTATTTGGAGCCTTTCGGCACACACGTTTACAGCATTGTACAGCTCGGCGTATTTCATTGAGCCGGCGATGTCGGTGGACTGGAAGATTCTTTTCACTTTGTTTGGGATATCACGTCCCGTAAGGTTCTTGTAAACCTTTGACCAGCCCGAAAAAGCGGTTATTTTCTGCTTGACTGAGAAATCCGCGTCGAAAGCGTAGTCCATCATACCGCCAACGATGTGATCCTTGTAGGAACGGGTGCGGGCGTTAAGGTACGCCGCAAAGCTTGTGTCTATATCCAGCAGCGGGTTGTGGTCCGCCGCAGTATCTGTACCGAACATTTCGGAAAACCTCCTTGATTAAGATGATGCGTTAAGTACTGAATACTAAATACCGGAAATTGAAAAGCTATTCCATGCTGTCGGTAAGGGCCTTGTGCAGGTTGTATGTCTCCGCCAGCAGCTCGCCGGTGTATTCGGCGATATTGCGGAGCTTTTCCTTTTCGTTGTCTGACATACTTTTCTTTTCGGATTTGAGCTGATTAAGGTTGTCGAGGGTTTTCTGTGTGTCGAGAAGTATGATCTCGGTCTCCTCCTCGATTTTGGATTTAAGTCCCTGGAAAGACGCGAAAACCTGTCTGCGGACGGTCTCAGAGAAGTCGGAATGTATCTTCATTTCGTGGAACTGCTTCTTTACCGACTGCTTGAAGCTTGCCTTGTACTTGTCTATCCTTTCCTGAACAAGAAGCTTGTCGACGGAGAACTTTCCCGTGAACGTACCGGCAAGCCCCGCCACAGCTGCAATGCAAAGCACGACCGGTCCCGCAGCTATGCCGAGCACCGTTGCCAGCGAGAACGCCGCGTAGAATGTAGCGTAAAATCCGGCAAAGCCGGCCGCTCCGCCCAGAAGCGCGCCCTTGATTCCTGCTTCCCGCAAGCCGATGAACAGTCCTCCCGCGCCCACCGTACCGATGGATACGCCGATGATCTGATCGACCACGCCGCCGTTTCTCGACCGTTTCTGGGGTACCGAGAACATCTCCTGTATACGCGCAACAGAGGCAAAGAACTCGTCCTCAAAGGACTGCAAACGCTCAGCTTCGTCGCTGAGGGCAACGTTTATCTCGTTCTGTATCTGCTCACAGATAAGCTGCGCCTTGTTCTCTATGTTTTCCTTTATCCTTTCGGTCAGCTTTGAGTATACAATTTTCAGCCTATCCCTTTTAAGATCCTCCGCGCTCATGGGGTACGCGTCGATAACTTTCATTGCGGTTTCCTCGATCTGCACCCAGTAGCTGTCCAAAATAGGCTGCAAGCCCTGAAAGACCTTGTTCGCCGCTTCATTTATGCGGACAAATTCCTCCCTCTTCTTAGTGCGGATATCGTCTATCTCCTCAATTGCGGCGGTGTATTTGTCCATGAACTCATCGGTTTCCATCATAAGGGAGTTTTCGCGGATAATAATAGAATTAATAAGCTCCGAGCCGGAGCTTATTATCTTGTTTGCCAGTATCTGAAGGGTGATAACGCCTCGCTCCTGAGTAAGCATAGTCTCCAGAACCCTTTCAAATGTAGGAAAGTTGCTCTCCTCCAGCATAGCCGCGTCGCCGGATTCCTTTGCCATAAGTGCTTTTTTGGCGTACACGCCTATTACCTTGGGCTTGCCTATCTTGCGCTTGTAAACGGCAAATTCCTTTGAGTCCTCGCCCATAACGGCTTTTGCCTTTTCCATAACGTAACTGCCAATGCGCTTTTCAACGGTTTCGACTATTCTGTCCTCGTCCTCTTTCGAGAAAGTACCGAAGCAGTTTACCGCAAATATGATACGTCCCATATCGCTGGAGAGCATCTTCTTTTCGAGAAATTCCTTTTCAAACTGAGAGAACGGCGAATTTGCACTGATAACGAATACCGCCGCGTCGATTTCAGGGAGGATAGACAGGGTAACGTTTGTCATCTGCTCATCGTCGTTGAGACCAGGGGTGTCGATTATATCCACATTATTGCGGCAGAACTGAGTGTCATAGTACACCGTAGCCTGCTTAACGGTCTCGGCTTTAAGCTCGGATTCATAGGAAAGCTTGGTAACATAGTCGGCAAGCTTGTTTATATCAACGCGCTCGGTGCCGCCGTCCTTGTATTCGACCATAACATAGGGGGTCTCGCTGTAAGTTACTCTGTTAAGAGTAGCGGTTGCGGGAAGAACGTCCGCAGGAAGTACCTCCTGTCCAAGCATGGCATTGATAAGGGTGCTTTTGCCCCTTTTGAACTCACCGACGATAGCGACTTCAAAATGCTCATTAGCGGTCTTCTCCACAGTATCGCCGATAGATTTCGCGGTATGGGTAAGTCCCACGTCTTCGCTGTATTCTTTCAGCTGGATAAGACTTTCCGTAAGCTCGGAGACAGTCTGCTTATAGGCGGAGTAACTTCCGTAATTCAGTGCTTGTTCCATATAAATCCTCCTAAATTAAATTTATGTGAACACAAAACGTGCGAAAAATCCATGATCCGGAGCGTGTTTTATATTTACGCGGCTCTGCCTTTCTGGAAGCGTATGTACTGCGATCTGAAAGCCGCCAAATATACACTTTAATTATAGCACATTTTTGCACGAAGTGTCAATCGCATTAATAACTTTTGTACATATATGTATATTATGTAAACTAAAACTGGTAAAATTGCTATATTTGCTGCGGTCTCTGCACTACAATGCAGTTGACGTCATAATGCTTGGAATTATATAGATAAACATAAATTTAATAATTGATTTTCGGCTGATATACAGCAGCTATTGACTAAACCTGCCGATTATAGTAAAATATTATTGTACTTTTATTTCGGAGGCGAGAACTTTGGCAAGACGTTTTTTTCGTCATTATAATTATAATAAAATTGCCGGTACTGTTTCCGCCGCTGCTTTGACAATATTGCTTTGCTCCTGTTCCGGTGCGGATAAAACAGCTTCATCTCAAAGCTTTGTTTTTGATACCTATTCTCAGATCACGGTGTGCGGTAACGATTCGGAGGACGTTCTTTCCGAAGTCGGCAGTATACTCAGCGAAATGAGCGGGGACTTCGATCTGTGCTATGATATGACGGCGAACGAGCTTCCGCAGAACGACCTGTACTGCGACTGCCTGAGCAAAACCCGGGAGCTTAACAGGCGCTACGGAAACAGTATCAACGTTTTCTGCGGTAAACTTACCAAGCTGTGGGGAATTTCCACTGACAGCCCGAGAGTACCCGCGGACGAGGAACTTGCCGCCGTTCTTGCCGAACTTCCCGATGCTCTTACCGAAAATATTCCGTACGGAGCGATGCTTGACTTCGGAGCGGTATCAAAGGGATACGCCTGCGACAAGGTTTTTGAAGTACTTGAAAAAAAAGATATGGATTACGGGATCATATCACTCAGCTCAACTACTCTTATGTACGGCAAAAAGCACGGCGGCAAACCGTTCCGCACGGGGCTGACAAATCCTCTGACAGGCGAAGGATACGCCGGTATAATCGAAACCGAAGCCGCGTTTATTTCCACAAGCGGAGGCTATGAACGGTACTTTTCACCTGAGGGTACAAACGACAAATACTGCCATATAATGGATATGACAACGGGCAGACCCGTTGAGACCGACTTTGCTTCGGCAACTGTCATTGTTCCGGCTGACGTTACGGACGGCGGCATACTGTCGGATTTCCTTGCGACCATGATTTTTTCCGAGGGTACCGGTAATATTGACAAATGGCTTGTCTGTGATGATTTTCAAGTTGTGGCAATTTCGGCGGACGGCGGGGTGTACTCAAATTGTGAGGGATTAGAGCTTAACGAAAGCGGCGGTTTTTACTATGAATATAAATGATGACAGAAAGCTTATCCGTGTAAGGGATATTGTTTTGATAGCTGCTGTACTTGCCGCTGCGGCAGCCGTTTATTGGGTAACAGCGGACTTTTCGGGAAAGAAACGGTATGCCGTGATCTCATGCGGCGGAGAGACTGTTGCGGAAGTATCCCTCGACCGTTTTGGAGACTACTCATTTCCCGAGACCGGCGACATGGTTTTTACGGTGGGCGGCAACGGAATTTCCGTAAGCAAAAGCGGCTGTCCCGATAAAATATGTATGCGTACGGGAAATATTTCCCGCGCGGGGGAAGCGATAATATGCGTGCCGAACCGAACGGCGGTCACGGTAAAAAATGCTCCCGGCGAAAACGATATTGATGTGGTGCTGCGATGAAGATGATGATAAAATTCAAGCCCGCCGGTATTTCAGCGTCTCGCTATACTGCGCTTATGGGACTTCTTTTTGCAGTCTCAGCCGCGCTCAATTGGCTGGAGAGCCTGTTCTCGGCGTTCCTGCCTGCGGGTATGAGGATAGGACTTTCCAATATTGCCGTAATGCTGGCGATACTGTGCATTAACGTTCCCTCCGCACTGCTGCTGACTGTTTTAAAGGCCTGCTTTGTACTGCTGACCCGAGGTGTAACGGCGGGGGTGATGTCCCTTTGCGGAAGTCTTGCGGCGTTTCTTGTTACCGCGCTGCTGTTCCGTAGAACAAAGGCTTCATATGTGCTGACAAGCGTTCTTGCGGCTCTTGCGCACTCTCTGGGGCAGCTCTGCGCCGCGTGTATGCTTTTAAAGACTGCGTCGGTTTTCGCATATCTGCCTGTACTTACGGTAAGCTCCTCGGCGGCGGGGGTACTGACAGGCATTGCATTGAAAGTGATTTTTCCCGAAATGGTCAAGACGTTCGGGAGCACCAAACAAATCCGATAAAACAAGCGGTGAGAACAGCGAATCCTTTACATAAACTTTGCATAAAGTAAATGCCGTTCACTATTACTATACGATCTGCGAAAGGAGACAGGTGTTGCAATGGCAAAAAAATATGAAATAGATATGCTTAACGGAGCGGTACTTCCGAAGCTGTTAAAGCTGTCCGTGCCTCTCATGCTGTCAAGCGTTTTACAGCTTCTTTTCAACGCTGCGGACATAATCGTTGTCGGCAACTTTGCAAGCGAGTATTCTCTTGCGGCGGTGGGCGCTACCACTGCGCTGGTAAATCTTATGACAAACCTTTTTCTGGGACTTTCCACAGGCTCCAACGTTATCGTGTCCCGCTACATGGGAGAGGGCAACGACGAAAAGGTCGGCAAAACCATACATACCTCTATCTTTTTTGCTGTAGTAAGCGGACTTATACTTACTGCCGCGGGGATTATCTTTGCCCGGCAGCTTCTTGAGCTTATGCAGACTCCGCCCGAAGTGCTGGAGCTTTCCGCTCTTTATCTGCGCATTTATTTTGCGGGAATGATAGCGATGATGATCTATAATTTCGGAAGCTCCATACTCCGCTCAAAGGGCGATACCAAAAGACCTCTTTACTTTCTCGCCTTTTCCGGAGTGATAAACGTGGTTCTCAACCTTATTTTTGTAATACTTTTCAAAATGGACGTTGCTGGTGTTGCTCTTGCCACGGTTATTTCCCAGTGCGTTTCGGCGGGCCTGATACTCAAATGTCTTATAAACGAAACGGGAGCGTTCCGTTTCAGCTTCAGGAAACTGCGCCCCGACGGCAGGATAGCCTCAAAAATACTCAGGATAGGCGTTCCCGCAGGATTTCAGGGAGTGGTATTCTCGCTGTCCAACGTGGTGATACAGTCCTCGGTAAACGGCTTCGGACCTGTCGTAATGGCAGGAAGCTCTGCCGCCGCAAGCATTGAGGGCTTTGTGTGGGTGTCCATGAACTCGTTCTCCCAAGGAGCGCTTACATTTGTCAGTCAGAATATGGGAGCGAAAAAGTACAGCCGCATAAACAGGATAGCCTTTATAGCCTGTGCATGCGGAGCGGTCACCGGACTTGTTCTTGGCAACGCCGCGTATCTGCTCGGAACGCCCCTGCTGCGCATTTACGACCCGCGTCCAGACGTTATAGCCGCGGGACTTATACGAATGAGCATGGTCTGCTGCTTCTATTTCACCTGCGGACTTATGGACTGCATAGTGGGCGCGATACGCGGAATGGGATTTGCGGTGACTCCAACAATAGTTTCCATGCTGGGAGCCTGCGGTCTCAGGATAATATGGATATTTACCGTATTCCGCGTTCCGGAGAACCATACGGTGCTGATGCTGTTCGTTTCCTACCCTGTCTCATGGGTTATAACGTTTCTGGCGCACTTTGTCTGCTACGCCTTTATGCGGAGGAAATTTCCCAAAACCGACGCGGAGCTGTCTGTCAGTTCGACCGTACGGGAAATATGAAATATGTTATAATGATCTAAAGATTAAAAGAAAGGGATATGTGCCGTCTGAGACTGAACGTGAATTTACTGTAGGCGGTCTTGCAGGCTGCGCTACAAATCTAGTCTTGTCTCCGCCGATTTTATGACCGAATGGATACTCACGCTCAAAACATATTCAGAGCCAATATTTCCAAAAAACGTACTGACAGCGAATCGCTCAAGAATGTAAAGCTTATCGGAAGTTGTTTTTTACAGTAAATCAATAAAAAGCTTTAAATAAAAAAATAAAAAGAGGACGGAAATGCTTTTTGTTTCCGATCCTCTTTTTTATATGTTGCCGTCTATTTTATCGTATCTCCGAGACGTCTGATCAGTCTTTTAAGCAGACAGCGCTCTTCCTGTGAAAGCCCTGAAACAAATGTCAGCAATTCCTGCTGGTCGTCGGTAAGACTGCTTGCCGACAGACCCCTTTTGTTATTGGTAAGTCCTGCTATATAGTCAAGGCTCACGCCGTAGTATTCAGCAAGCATAATCGCACGTTCAAACGGGATCTCGGCGTTTCCGTTTTCATATTTTCCGTAATGCTGGGACGACGTCCCCAGATATTCCGCAAGCCTTTGCTGAGTCGCGTCGCTGTCCTCCCGCAGGTCGCGTATTCTTTGATAATAAGCCACTTTAGACACCTCTTTTTATCCTGAAATCCGGTCAAAATATTTGCAGTACCGAATGTATACAAGGCTTTGCGCGGTTTTGACAGAATTTTAGTATAATTATTATTGTATCATAAATGACATATATACTATTGACATTTATGCTCTTTTAGATTATAATAATAATAAATTTTGTCATTTTAGGCACTTTTATAAAGAGGTGAAAATTACCTATGGCTGACAAATCCGCAGAGACAGTTATTTTTTCCTGCAAGACAAGTTCGGCGGCGTTTATACCTTACATTTTATGGGGACTTGCAGGACTTTTAATTTTAGCATTATCGGGCGTATGGCAGCTCGGCGCGTCAGTATGCGGAGCGCTGATAATTTACGGGTTCAGCGCCGTGAGTCCCGGAGGATTAACAGTCACCGACTCCTGCGTGCGTAATGAAAAGGTGTCGGTACCGCTTTGTGCGGTAAAAAGCGCGTCGTGCGAACAGGGCGTTGCAGGCAAGCTTTTAGGTTACGGTACGATAGTGATATACACTCCGCACAAGCGTCTCATATTTCGAGGGCTTTCCCGCGCAGAAACTTTAAAGGATACAATTTCCAAGCAGGTGGACTTGTATTATTTCAGGCAGACCTGCAGTCAGGCGGAACAGGCGCGCAGGGAAATGGCCGCAGAAAATTAATATACTAAAAACTGAATACCGAAATTTCGCAGACAAAGCATTACCTCATTGTATCAGTCTGTGCGGAAAAGAAAAACTTACGCGGAAGTTTTTCCTCCGTTGACGGAAACAATGTTTAATGCTATAATAAGCACATATAGACAGCGGAGATGAGCTTATGCCGGATAATGAAATACGCAGGAAATCTAAGAATTTAAATATGCGGTATTTCAGCCGCGCAGCATATGTGCAGATTTGAGGTTCGGATACTGAACCGCCGCAATTTACGGAATTACCGTACCCGACCAAACTGTGCAGAATAAGTCAAGAAGACTGCCGCACAATGCAGTATACTGTAAACAGACAGGGAGGTCTGGCAAATGGATTGGATAAAAAGCTTTCAGAAAGCCGTTGACTATGTCGAAGAACACATCTGCGAGCCGGTGGATTACAAACGAATAGCTCAGGAAATGAACGTATCGAGCTTTTATTTTCAAAAAATTTTTTCCATACTATGCGGTTTTACAGTCGGAGAATATATCCGCAGCCGCAGGCTTGCTCTTGCCGGAAGCGAACTGCTTTCGACGGACGAAAAAATTATCGACATTGCTCTGAAGTACGGCTATGACTCGCCCGAGGGCTTTACAAGAGCCTTTGCGCGGTTTCATGGTATCACCCCAAGCGACGTCAGGAAAAACGGCGCGCCTGTCAGATCCTTTGCAAGGCTTTCCGTGTCAATATCGGTGAAAGGCGGTAGTTCTATGGACTACAAAATCATGAAAAAAGAAGCGTTTAAAATTATTGCAAAGGAGCAGCGCTTTAAAAAGGTTGAGGACATTCAGGGCAGAAGCGACATTCCCGCATTCTGGACAGAATGCCACGGCGACGGAACGGTGAAGTATCTTTCTGAAAACTGCAAAAAGGACGGCGTTCTTGGTGGAAGCGTTGTGGGAATGTGCATGGAGGATTCAACCGTGGTAAAGGATTTCCCATATCTTATCGGTGCGGAATATGCGGGCGGAGACGTTCCGAACGGCTACAAGGTCGTTGACGTTCCCGCGGCGGAATGGGCTGTTTTCGGGATCGACGGTCTGAGCGAGGAAAAAATCCAGCAGGCGTGGCATAAGATATTCGCGGAATTTTTCCCCTCTTCCACCTATAAGCCCGCGGGAAACTTCGATCTGGAGGTTTACCCCACCGATACCTACAAAGGCGAAATTTGGATATCGGTCGAAAAGAAAGGCTGATGGCAATACAGAAGTTTTTCAAAAATATTGTTATAAGAACAAATACATCTGATTAAATGATTGCCGGTATCTTTGGAAAAAGATACCGGCAACTGTATTGTTTTCTGTTTTAAAGTGTCAAACTCTTTATACAAAAAATTTTCCAAAATCAAAAACAATAATACGATGATATATGATCATAAAAATATTAAACAATGGTCTGCAACGGCGCAGGCTCTGACTTGCTCTTGTTTGCATTTTGATTGTCATAATAATAAAATTAATTACCGCAAGTAAAATATATTAATAAAAAAATGCTTAAAATGTCATGGCATAAAAACCTCTTTGTTCTATTTTTCCGCCTGTCCGAATATTATTTATCGGACAAGGCCGACCCGATATTTTCTGTATAAAAGAGGTATTTGTATGCTTGAGATCCTTGATAAGCCATATTCTTCCCCCAAAAAGGGACTAAGCTCCGCCGAAGCGGAGGAGCGCCTTAAAAAGCACGGCGCTAACACACTTGCAAAAGAAAAAAAAGCCCGTCCCCTGAGGATATTTCTGGGACAGTTCCGCGACGTTATGATAATGATACTCCTTGCGGCGACAGTAGTGTCATTTTTCCTTGGCGAAATATACGATGCGGTGACTATAATCATAATCGTATTGCTTAATGCAGTGCTGGGCTTTGCTCAGGAGTACAAAACCGAAAAAACGCTTCTTGCTCTTAAAAGCATGACGGCTCCGTCGGCAAAATGCTATCGGGACGGCACGCTTGTTTCCGTTCCCGCAGCGGAGCTTGTACCAAGCGATATAATAAGGCTTGAGGCAGGGGACAAAGTTCCGGCAGACGCGGTACTGCTTGAAGCAAAGGGACTTTTTGCCGAGGAAAGCATTCTCACAGGCGAATCCGCCGGAGTTCACAAGGAAGCCGGCAGCGCCTTCGACGAGGACAATTCCATAGGAAAATCCAACATCGTTTACAGCGGTACCGTTATAACCAAAGGCGCGGCGGAAGCACGGGTAATAGCTACGGGAATAAACGCGCAAATGGGTAAGATATCGGGAATGCTCACCGAGATAGAGGAGGAGATGACTCCTCTGCAGAAGCGGCTTGCAGAGCTTGGAAAAATAATAGCGGTAATATGCCTTGTGGTGTGCGCTGCCGTGGCGGGAGCGGGTATACTTCGCGGAGAGCCTGTTTTCGATATGCTTATGACGGGTATCACCATTGCCATTGCGGCTATTCCGGAGGGACTTCCCGCAACGGTAACTATAGCTCTTGCTCTTGCGGTAAGCAGAATGCTAAAGAAAAACGCTCTCGTTCACAAGCTTCATTCCGTTGAGACCTTGGGCTGCGCTTCGGTGATATGCACCGATAAAACGGGAACGGTTACCGAAAATAAAATGACCGTCACAAAGGCGTACTGTTCGGGCGGTACTATAGGCAGCGGTAAGGATTACGATTTTTCGGGAAACGGATATAAAATAGCGGGAGAGATAACCTGCGGGGGAAACCGTATAAATCCCGCTGCGGACGAAGTTCTCAGTGAAACTTTGATATGCGGTACGCTCTGCACAAGCGCGGCTATAAGTACCAAAAAGGATATTTCCGCAAGGTCACGGGGCAGACTTACTGCGGGAGGCGAATGGACTGTTACGGGAGACCCCACCGAAGCGGCTTTGCTGATAGCTGCGGCAAAGGGCGGAATAACTGCCGAAAAGCTTGCCTCAGATAGAAAAAAGCTGGACGAGATACCTTTCGACAGCGAGAGCCGCTGTATGACGGTCATATACAGTGAAGCGGGAGGCAGCACAGCGTACGCAAAGGGTTCGGTGGACGTTATCTTAGACAAGTGCGGATTTGTACTTACCGACAGCGGCGTCGTTCCTCTGACGGCTTCAAGGCGTCGTGAAATACTTTCCGCCAACGACCGCATGACCGAAAAGGCTCTGCGCGTACTTGCCCTTTGCAAAAAGGAGCTGAACGGTTCTTCGGATATTGACAGCGGCATGGTGTTTCTCGGCTTGGAGGGAATGCTCGATCCTCCGCGTCCCGAAGCAAGACAGGCAGTTAAGCTTTGCAGAAACGCCCATATCAGGACAGTTATGATAACGGGCGATCACAAAAATACAGCGGCGGCAGTCGCCCGTCAGGCGGGGATAATGCACGAGGGAGACCTTGTTTTCACAGGCGCGGAGCTTGCAAAAATGTCCGACGGAGAGCTTGATGAGGTGATCGGCAGAACTGCGGTTTTTGCCCGCGTAAATCCCGCCGACAAGCTGAGGATAGTCCGTGCGTTCAAAAAGCGGGGCGATATCGTCACCATGACGGGGGACGGAGTAAATGACGCTCCTGCGGTCAAGGAGGCTTCTATCGGAGTCGCAATGGGCATAACCGGTACCGACGTTACCAAGCAGGCGGCGGACGTTGTCCTGCTTGACGACAATTTTGCCACCCTTGTGGGAGCGGTAGAGCAGGGGCGGGGCGTTTACGCCAATATAAGAAAATTTGTCCGCTATCTTTTAAGCTGCAATATCGGCGAGGTACTGACAATGTTTCTGGGAATAATCATGGGTATGCCGATGGTGCTTCTTCCAACTCAGATACTTCTGGTAAATCTTGTTACCGACGGACTTCCCGCTGTTGCGCTGGGAGTTGAGCCTCCCGAAAAGGAGAACATGAAAAAGCCACCGCGCAGATCGGACGAAAGCTTTTTTTCGGACGGTCTCATGCAGAAGATAATTTTCCGCGGAGTGCTTATCGGTTTGTGTACATTGGGAAGCTTCACAGCGGTAAATATTCTTACCGGAAGCGTTTCCGCAGCGCGGACTGCGGCTTTGTTCACGCTTGTTATGTCCCAGCTTTTCCATGTGTTCGAGTGTAAATCCGAACGGAAAAATATATTTACAGTCCCATACGGGAACAACAAGAAGCTGATACTGGCGGTAATGGTATCGGTGGCGGTAATTTTTGCTGCGCTGTACCTGCCGTGGCTGCAGGTCATTTTCTGCACCGTTCCGCTGACGGGAAAACAGCTTTTAATTGGACTGGGCTTTGCGGTATTTGCGCCGCTGCTGCAATGCATACTTAAATAAATGATTCGGAGTACTCCAAAGTCTGAAAACGATAAAGAAGTATTTTTTAAATTTGAAAGGCTGCGTACTGCTGCGCAGCCTTTTTTGCCATACTCCTGGTTGTCTGCGATAGCTGTGGGAACCGCAATATTGAACCGATAATAAATGCCGATCTGCTGTACTATGCGTACGCTTGACTTATTGTGAGCATGGACTGCAATCCGCCAAATCAATTCGTGCATAAATTCGGGAGTATTCATAGCTTACTGTTTGTATTCGAGCAAAAAGTCTATCCGGGAAATAATAAAAAGAGGATAGAACGTAAAAATCTATCCTCTTTGGTTTGCCAGCTGTTCTCTACGAAACCATAAGTCCGAAAATGGTTATGCCTTTGTCCTCGCTGCCCTCGGCGGGCTTTATCTCTACGGTATGCTTTTCAACCTCGTTGGCAAGCTTTACCTGCTTGGTAATGCCGTAGCTGCCCCAGCCGCCTGTGAAATCGGCTTCAAGCTTGCCCTTGCGTACGCCGTCCACATAGACCTCGTAGGTACCGCTTTTGCCGTCTGTGGTGCACAAAAAGAACACACCGAGATTCCTGCATTCAATGTCAAAGGTAAGCGTACCTCCCGACGTTGTTTTCCAGTTGTTATGGAACTGGTCGTAGAAATCCTTTTCCACAACCTCGAAGCCCTCGGAGGAGGTCAACGGGACATCAGCCGCGCTGAGCATTTTTGCATTGACGTAATAATCTTTTGTGAGAGCTTCCGCAGCAAATGGGGAAGGCTCCTCGGTTATACTGTCAAGCTCGTCGTAAACGCCGTCCAGATAGCGTGAAATTATCTGACCTATGATATCGTGACCCGCGTCGTTGGGGTGAATGTTATCGGGCGAAATGTCTTTCCAGATGAGATTTCCTGCCGCGACCTCGGGGTAGACCGCGTCGTGGTAGCTCAGCATAGGCAGATCATAAGCCTTGCCTATCTCTTTGTGGACGTCCTGTAAGCTTGAACCGTCCTCCATGGTGGTAAACAGAAGCATTACAGCGGGGTTGCTGTCGCAGGACAAAATTTTCCGCACAAGGCTGTCGTAGGAGTACTTATTCATGGTCTTGTCCGTGTCGTTTACAGAAAATTCCACAATTACCACGTCTGGCTTGTAAGCTAAAAGATGTTCGTCCACGCGGTGAACGCCTAAGTAGCTGTTTGTACCTCCGATACCGGCATTAACAAAATTTATTTTAGCATCGGGAAACTTAGTCTGCCACCAGTTGTTGAACAGTGAAGCGTAGCAGGTCTCAGAGGATGAAGCCAAACTTCCCTGGGTTATCGAGCCGCCGATAACCCCCACAGTCACTTCTTCGCCGTTTTGGGCTTTTTTCATCGCATGGGCAAGCCGCACTTTGTTTCCCTCGCTCATGATCGCTCTGCCGTACATCTTATCGGACACTCCCTCCTCTAAATTTACTGGTACTCCCGTTTCCGCCGCATTAGGGTCGGCAGCAATAGTCACAGCTTCGGGAGTGCCGGCAGAGACGCTTTCTGTTACGCTCTGAGAAGCGTCTCCGCTGTCGGGAGCGCCGCTTTTGCATGAAGCAAACACAGCCGCGCATATTGCCGCTGCCGCGATTGCGGACAGCCTTTTTTTGGTTACTGTCTTCAAATGTATCATTCCTTTTATCTTTAATGCCCGTCCGCAGGTATGCTCCGGCGGACGGCTTTTGTTTTCTGACGGATATCAGCTTTTCAGAGATTCAAGGTATCCTGTAACGAAGATTGCCGCGGAATTGCAGTATATAGCCGCTTCGTTGGTGGAATAGCTGTACAGGATATCATAATAGCATTTTGCGGGGGGAGCCTCCGCAGGTATGTTCCAGTGGGTGAAATCGTCGTCGGCGTCCTTGTTCGGACCGCACACAAGCAGTCCTGGAACAGGCTCTTCGGTTTCGTCCGCCTCTGAGGGACGGTGATGAGGGTGCATTACCGATTTGCTTCCGAAACCGGTAACATAGCATATGTCCATAGGATTTTTCCCCAGAATGTAATTTAGCTGCTCGCATACGGTCTGTAAATATTCGTCGCATTTGAATATCTTATAGGCAAGTATAAGTACGATGCTGTCTGTCATGGAGTACATATTGCTGCCGCGGATGTAGTCGTCCTTGGTTTTTGCCGTACCGTAGCCGCTTTTGCGGCTCAGGCTGTACAGATTATCCGCTCTTATCCTGAGCTGAAGCCTTATGGATTGCTCCACAAATTCGTTTTTGGGCTGCTCTCCGAAAAGGTAAGCAGCTGCTCCGAAGCCGCCGTTTGCGCGGTTCACAAAGCCTGTGGCGCTGACGTGCCCGTAAAGAGACATTATCTTATCGTGGAAAGCCTTGTCGCCAGTAGTTTCGTACAGTTCGCACACAGCCCAGAACATCTCATCGTCGGGATCGCTGTCGTAGAAGTCGCCCGCCGCGCTTATCGCCGTTGTCGGAGGAGGCTCAAAAGGCTCGTAGTGCGGATTGTTCATGAGCCATATCCAAGCGTTTATGGAAGCCTCATGAAGTCTGCCGGAAAATTCTCCGTCAACGCTTCGGAACACTCTCGAAGCAAGGGAAGTTACCGCGCAGAAACAGGCGGCAGCCTGATGTGAACGTGGGAAAACGAACTGTTCCGTAATGTCGTCTTCAGGCATAATAATGGCAACTGTTTTCACGGAAGATACCTTGTGGTAAACTCCTCCGTCCCGCGCCTGCATTTTAAGCAGCCATTCAAGCCCCACGCGGCATTCGCTGAGTATGTCGGGTACTTCGCTGCCGGATTCAGGAATATCCGTGCTTTCGGTAAAGCTTTCCGGGAACAGCATATAGGCGTACAGAAGATGTCCGAGAGTAACGCAGGTACAAACAGTGTATTTGCCGTATCCTCCTGAATCGTGCCAGCCTCCGCTTACATCAAGCCGCTTCGCAGGTGAGTCGAACAGGGGCACAAGTTCAGTGTGGCAGGACTCGTGGGCGTATTCGCCCGCGTAGCGCTTGTCAAGTGAAGCGCAGCGATTATAGTAAAGCCCTTTCAGCAGCGCGGTTTTCAGTTCGCTGTAAGGCTTTTCCGATATGGAAAAGACGGGAGAACGCCGTCTGCCGGCGCGGATATAGTAGCTTCCGCAGCGGTCGAGCTTTGAAAAGTCCATGACCGAAACAGTATCGGACGAAGCTTTGTCGGAAACGGGTTTGGCAGCCGCCGCCTGAAATACGGTTCTGCCGGTCAGAGCGTCCACAACTGAGAAGTCGTCCGCAATGCCGACAAAAGCGGCGGTTTTGTTCATGGTGCGGCAATATCCGATCTGATTAAGAACAATTTTTTTACTCATAGATCGACCCCCTTTCCGTGTACCGGAGATCCGCCGTATGCTTTTTAAAGTATACGGTGCGGACTGATTTTTTCTTTGATATAATTATACATTATTTTATGCACAAAAGTGATAAGCTTTTTCATTATTTTTTTTACATTTTTGTTAAATTGACAGAGTATAAGGGAAAAATAAACGTCTTTTTGTTTAAAACATATAATATATGACTGCTAAAATATCTAAATTGTTGGTTGACTTTTATGACGGATTTTGCTATAATAAAAAGTGCAGATATGTTGACTCAGCAAAATAAAATAGGAGGTTATTAAATGAAGAACACTAAGAAAATTCTTGCAGGAATCATGGCTTTCGCAATGACTGCAGGATTTGCTGCCTGCGGCGGCGACGACGACCAGGGAACAGGCGACGGAGGTAACGGCGGCGGAAACACTGAGGAAGTTACCACCACTTCCGAGGCTGTCACAACAACGGCGGCTACAGTCGCTATAAACGAAGAAGGCCTTAAAGAGGGCGAGGACGAAGTCCTTGCAAACGCTATGTCCCAGCTTCAGGACGTAGAGCTTGAAAACAAAGAGATCAAATGGCTTGCCCATTACGATATTAACCCCTCCGGCAACGGCGCGTCCAAATCGGTTGCGCTTGAAATGTTCGAGCAGAAATACGGCGGATCAGTTAAATATTATCAGACCACATGGGAGAACCGCTACAATGATCTTTCCACATTTGTTCTCGGCGGCGAGGGAATCGACTTCTTCCCCGGAGACGACGTTTACAACTACCCCAAGGGAATAATCAGCGGAATGTTTCAGTCCGTTGACGACTACATTGACATGAACTCCGCTATCTGGCAGAATACCAAGAACGCCATGGAAATATTCAACTTCGGCGGAAAGCACTTCCAGTTCGTAACAGGCGTTGAAGCTGAGGAGATCGTTATCTATAACAAGGCTACGATCGAGGCTAACGGCTTTGACGATCCCTGGGAGATGTACAAGGAAGGCACTTGGAACTGGGATTCCTTCAAAAAGATGCTTCAGGACTTCGTTGACGAGGAGAACGACCAGTGGGGTCTCGACGGATACTGGTCTGAAAACGCACTTCTTTGCTCCGGCGGTGTTCCTACCGTAAGTGCAGTTGACGGACAGCTTGTCTGCAACCTCAACGATCCCGGCATGGAAAAAGAGATGAACTTCCAGTACGAACTGTTCACAGACGGACTTATTTTCCCCAGAGAGCAGTTCTCCTGGGCTGAGCAGCCTCAGATGATGGGCGAGGGCAGACAGCTCTTCTACATCGTCGGACCATACGCTATAAGATCGGATCCTGCCACATGGACTACAAAGATTGATCCTGCTGATCTGGGTATTGCTCCCGTTCCGTCTCCCGCAGACTCCGACCCGTATCAGGTGGCAAAGGTAAGCGGTTTTGCGCTTTGTAAGGGTGCGACCAATCCTCAGGGCGTTGCTTTGTTCGCGGAGTGTAACATAATAGGCGCGGTTGACGAAGGTGCGGCTGCTATCTCCGAAAGAAAGGCTCTCGACGACTATCAGTGGTCTCAGGAGATTTTCGATCAGCTTGAGGAGATCCACGGTCTTGCTACTCAGTACCCCGTATACGACCTTGCTTCCGGCTGCTCCACTGACATCGCTTCCTACACAACACAGGGCGGCGATGATGTTGGTGTAAGAGCTGCAATGCACGGTACAGACTGGGCTTCAACAAGAGAATCCATTGCGGATACTATAATAATGCTTGTTGACGAGGTAAATACCGAGCTTCAGGCTAAGGTTGCCGAAATGTAATTTTATAAAAGCCTTACGGCTGTCGGACAAAGTTCCGGCAGCCGTAATCATTTGAGAAACGCAAGAACGATCAGCGCGGCTCCGCAGAGCCGGCCGAGCTTTAACTTTTGGGAGGACGCTATTTTTTGCCCCAGCCGCCAGCCGATGGATATGGTGAGCAGTCCTGCAGCGAAAGAGACTGCCGCAAGCATGGGAACGTTAAGATCGTCAAGACCCGCGCTGACTCCCGTGACAAGAGAGTCTGCGGATAAGGCGGCTGCAAGGGCTACCGCCTCACGTGGGGAAATGCTTTTGGAATTGTCCGTATCCGCGGCCGCACCGTCGAAAAAAAGCACAGCGGGGTTCTGATTTTTTCCGCTTTTTTTCAGACGTTCCGCAAGGCGCTTGAAATATTCCTGAAACAGGTTGAACAGTCCCAAAAGTATCAGCAGGACAAATGAAACGGCTCCGCAGACCTTTTCGGGAATGAAACGTCCGATAAGATCGGCAAACGCCGCAGAACCCGACAAAAACAGCGCTCCTGTAAAGCTGATTATTACCGAGGAGCGGACGGGTATCTTTATTCCCGCTGCACCTATGCCGGCAGCTGCGGCAAATCCGTCGGTGCAGACGGCAGCCGTCAGAAGAAGAATTTTAAGCATTGTCAACCACTTTCCGAAAGTATTCTCTTTGACAGTTTATGAAAAAATTGAAAAAATGTGATTGACTTAACGGTCGATTTGTGGTATCCTTATATTATGCTTTTGCAGTATGCCGCAGCGCGGAATACGTGTATTTCCGCAGATACAGGCGTATTGCCTTGGTTTGGACGGCTCTACAGGCTGGAGTAATTGTGTCGGATTGCCCCTTCAGATTAAATAATTTGTTTCAAAACGGAGGTGCGTTTTATGCCTTTAAAGGATAAGGTGTTGGCCGTCCTGGAAGAAAATAAGGGAAAAAGCGTGTCGGGAAGCGAGATAGCCCGCAGCGTAGGTATGACAAGAAGCGCGGTATGGAAAGCTGTCAAGACCCTTCGGGAAGAGGGTTACTCCATATGCGCGGTGACAAACAGGGGATACTGTCTGTCAGAGGAAAGCGATTTTTTAAGCGAACCGTCTATTGTACCCAACCTCAGAACTAAGGCTTTGGGACGGAAAATCGACGTATTTAAGACAATAGACTCTACAAATAATTTTGCAAAAAGTCTTGCCCAGCTTGGCGCAGTGCACGGTACGACCGTGGTGTCTGAAGTCCAGACTCAGGGCAAGGGACGCATGGGAAGAGACTTTTATTCTCCTATGGGCATGGGTGTTTACATGAGCGTTATACTCAGACCTAAGCTTTCCGTTGAGCATTCGCTGCTCATCACGTCCTGCGCAGCTGTAGCTGTGGCTGAGGCGATAGAAAAGGTCGCCGGTATCGAGTGTAAGATCAAATGGGTGAACGACATCTACGCAGGCGGAAAAAAGCTTTGCGGTATACTTACCGAAGCTTCCGTTGACGTGGAGCAGGGCGGTCTGGAGTACGCTATCGTAGGCATGGGAATCAATGTGCAGAACGTTACGTTTCCGAAGAATTTGGCGGATGTAGCCACGTCCGTAAAAATGGAGTCGGGTAAGTCCGTGTCGAGAAGCCAGCTTGCCGCAGAAATACTAAACTGCCTTGAAGAGTGCCTTGAAACTATCCGGGACAAGAGCTTCCTCGAAGAGTACCGCAGGCGTTCAAACGTTATAGGAACGCGTATCGAGGTCACTCACAATGAGATTTCCGAGGAAATGGACTGCATCGGCATAGACGAGATAGGCAGACTGCTTGTGCGTCTTGACAGCGGCGAGGAAAAAGCGCTGACGTCGGGAACGGTTAGGATAGTAAAGCAGGATCAGTAACTTAAAAATATTAAAAAAATGCTGCCGCGAGGGGATAGCCCTTGTGACAGCGTTTTTCTTATTCGGCATCGGCGGCAAGATAGGTCTGTACCGTCGGAGACAGCAGCGGTTCGACAAAGCCTCCCTCTCCGGTGAGAGTGATATCCCCGCCGATGAGACGGTCTCCCGACATCATCATTGTTGCGGTAACGTTTTCCGGGTGGTCGGGATAGTTCAGCACCTGATAGGTAATGATTGTTACGGGTTTGCCCTGGTACTTTTCGAGGTCGAAGCCCTGCTGCTTCTGTAAAGCGGCATAGTCGGCGTATGCCGCGTCGGTAACGGACGGAACGGTTATCTCTTCCTTTGAAACAGGTTCGGGCTTGACTATCCAGCCCTGCGAGTTGAGAAACTCAATTCTCTCGGCATTTGCCGCCATTGTGAACATTTTGTCTGCTTCGTTCTCTTCTTTGGCTTTGGAGAATAAAAACAGCGCTGCCACAGCTATAGCCGCAAGAATAAAAAATAAAAATATTTTAATTCCTTTTTTAGACGAACCTTTGCTCACGTCAAACAGCTCCTTTGATCCTTTGCAGGTTTTGTTATACTAATTCGCAATAAAAAAGTGTACAAAAAATCAAGTGAAAATTTGCGTATATGATTCCTACTCCGATTTTTTGTCTGCACTTTTATCGTGAATTAGTATTAAATATTTATGCGGGCAAGTCCGAAAAAAGTACAGGCTGGCCAAAAACAGTGTCATAAAAAATATTACCGCATAAATTGGTAATAAGGACAGTTTTATGCCCGGTATCGTTTAAAGCCGGGCGCTGCCTGTTTGGTTTCCGAGTACTTACTAAAGGAGCAAAGAAAACTATGAATACAGCAAAGACGCTGTTTAATATGCGCGAGGGTACCTCAGCCATCGTCAGTAAACTGCTTAACGAGGGCGGTATGCGCCGCCGCTTGCAGGATATAGGTCTGATAGAGGGTACGTCCGTCCTGTGTCTGCAAAGAAGCCCCGCAGGAGACCCTATAGCCTATCTGATAAGGGGAGCGGTAATTGCTCTTCGCGAGGAGGACAGCTCAAAAGTCCTCGTCGAATAAAAAACGTCCCGCTGCGGATCACTCCGGAACGGGACAGTTTTTATTTTACCGTATTATATTTGCCGTTTGCAATTTACATATTGAGCTTATCAGCCCATTGCCGCAACCTGTTCGTTAAATTCATTGATGTAAATTTCGGCAACATCGGAAACCTCATCGCGTACCGTAGCCCATTCGGTTCCGGCAAATGCCGCACGGATACCGTATTCGGCGCTGTCAACGATGTCAGCAAGATCCTGGGGACCGCCTACGCACAGATCGTACACAGGGTTCTCACGGGCAAGCTGTACAGATTTGTTGTACATTTCTATCATTTCATCGCTCCAGCCGAAATCGTTTTTGCGCTTTTCGATAGCAAGCTCCTGAGTCTGAGGATCGGCGTTGGCAACAAGAACGCATTCCATGAATCTCATAACGCCGTCGGGGTTTTGAGCGCCCTTGCAGAGGAGGTAAGCTTCAAGACCCGCAGCTACGTAATGTTTATCTGCATTAGGATCTTTCGGAACGGGAACGAACATAACGTTTTCCTGTTCTCCGAAGGTCTTTGTCCAAATCTCGGGGTCGCTTTCAAGAGTGTACAGACCGCCGATATAGAACAGCTCGTTTCCGGAACCGATATTTTCAGGGTGTTCTGTCCAGCCGGAAATATTCATATCGTACTTGAGTCCCGAAGTGTTCAGGTCGTACATAAAGTTCATTGCACGTTCAAGGTTGGGGTCCTTCAGGTTTGTGGTAAGCTTACCGTCCTTGAGAGATACCGACGGAACGCCTGCCGACATCATGAGCGGCTTTTCGTTGAACCAGCCGTCAAGACCGTACTGAGCGTTGTCGGGATCGCAGAAGTCTGTGAGCATACTCTTGAACGTATCCCAGTTCCATTCGCCTTTATCAAAAAGCTCTGCGGGATCGTCAAAGCCGTTAGCTTCAATGGTGCTTCTGTTGTACATTACTCCGTAGTAAGCGGTTGACTGAGTGCAGATAAGATAGTGGTTATTTCCGATACGGAACTGATCGTTGAGAGCCTGCTGTTCAGCCCAGAGGGGATTTGACCAGTCCATATACTGATCGAAAGACTGATATTGTCCGTTAGGAACGCCGCGGGGGAAAGAGTCAAGGTCGCCGCCTGCGATAAAGTCAACGCCGTCGCCGCCGATTATCTTTGTGGACAGGTCATTGAAGCGGTTTTCCCATGTCGTCTGTATGTATTCTATCTCACCGCCGTACTTGGTCTCAAAAAGCTCCAGCGAAAGAGCCTTTGTGTTGCCGGAAGTAGTTGCGTGGAACGGGTCGTAGAAAGAGAACCATTTGATAGTTTTGTTTTCCAGTTCGCCTGTAAGCTGGTCGGCAGCGTTGCCGATCTGCTCCTGCGCTTCGGAAGAAAGCGTTTCGCTTTTGATCTCTACCGTAACGGCGGGTGTAGTGGTAATCTCTGCGGTGGTTGTTTCAGCGGGGTCTCCCTCGCTTGAACAAGCGGCAAAGGAACCTGCAATAGAAAGCGCGGTAAGTCCCGCAAAAATTTTCTTCAAGTTTTTCATAAAAACCGTCCTTTCGGGTAAAATGAATTTATTCAATATCACTATTATAACAGAAAACCAATGTCTGTGTCAACGTTTACATTAACGTATTTACAACTATCAGTTTAGACATTTTGCACAATTTTGAAGTAGTTTGTCAATCTTTTTGTTTTCCGCCGATATAAACTCTCGGAACCCGTTTTCCTATTCCGCATACCAATTCATACCCGATAGAGCCGTATGCCTCCGCAAGATCGTCGGCAGTAATGGTCTCTGTACCGTCAGAGCCTATGAGTATCACCTCATCGCCCTCGGATACCCCCTTGATCTTAGTAACGTCAAACATCATCTGATCCATGCATATCCTGCCCACGCCTTTTGCGCGCTTGCCGCGGATAATAGCCTCGCAGTTGCCCGAAAGCAGTCTGGGGTACCCGTCCGCATAGCCGCAGGGAACGGTCGCAATGATCCTGTCTCCGGGAGCGGCGTATGTTCTGCCGTAGCTTACTGTATTGCCCTTATGTATGGTCTTGACCTGAGAAACGACGGTTTTCAGGCTCATCACAGGCCGGAGAGCGAAGGGTATCTTCATTGAATACGCGGGTCTCAGACCGTACAGAAGAATACCAAGGCGCGCCAGAGTGCTGCGGCTGTCGTAATCGTAGATAGTTGCCGCGCTGTTAAGGAAGTGGATATGCTTGAACCGCACTCCGAAACGTTCGGAGGCATTTACCGCAGCCAGGAATTTCTGCTTCTGATCCTCTGTAAAGGATACGTCGTCGTCAAGCCGGCTGTCCGCGGCGGCGAAATGGGTGAACGCTCCCTCTGCGGAAATGTTCGGCAGTACGGCTATCTTTGCGATATCCGAGGCGCACTGCTCCGTGTCGCTTGCGTCAAGGCCAACTCTGCCCATGCCTGTGTCAAGCTTTATGTGGACTCTTACAGGCTTTGAAGCCTTTTCAGAGAAAGCGAGGGCGTTTTCCACGGAAACCAGTGTAACGATGATATTGTTTTCAGAGAGAACATCGGCGTCCTCGGGACTGCTCCAGCCAAGGATAAGTATATCCCCATTGCAGCCTCCGTTCCTGAGCCTCAGAGCCTCCTCGGTATTGGATACGCAGAAAAAGTCCGCGCCCAGCTCCTGATAAAGCGTCATCAGCGGCAGGTCGCCGTGACCGTAGCCGTCCGCCTTTATCACGCAGGCAGGCTTTGTAAAATCATCATAAAGGAATCCTTTAAGCGCTGTAAAATTTTTTTCAGCCGCGCCGAGGTCTATCTCCGCACGGATACGGTTTAGAAACTGCTTCTCCATTTTGTTTTCCGCGTCCCGCTCAAATACGGGAATATATGCCGTTCCTTGAGTATTAGCTGCGCTGGGAGTTTATTCGGCGATATTCCCTAAGGGGACGCTCCTCCTTTCAAATTTGGTAATTGTGTCAAATTTATTACAAATATCAAGTTGCTGTTGTAAAAACGGAATATTTGTGCTATAATAACTAAATAAGCATAAATTCAGCGGAAGCTGCTGAACCGCACAAATATTTTGAAACGGGGATATGATATCATGCCTTTTGGCGATAATATGGCAGATTTGGGGAAAACCGTGTGTTTTTCGGGACACCGTCCGGAAAAGCTTCCCGACGGAGGAAACGAATGCTCTCAGGCTGTACGGACGATAAAAAGCATACTTTACAGGGAAATACTTGAAAGCGCTGAAAACGGATATACTTCCTTTATAACAGGGCTTGCCCGGGGCGTAGATCTTTGGGCGGGCGAAATGGTCATGGAGCTTAAAGCCCGCGGAATGCCGCTGAAGCTTATCGCAGCCGCTCCCTACCGCGAACACGGAAAAAGCTTTAGGGGCAGGGATAAATTTACTCTCGGAAATATATTTCTGCAAGCCGATGAGATAGTTTATGTAAGCGAAATTTATTCCCGCGACTGCATGAGGCTGAGAAACGAATATATGGTAAACCGTTCCGACAAGCTGATAGCTGTGGTGTCAGATTACAGAAGCGGTACGGGACAGACCATCAGGTACGCCGAGAAGAGGCGCATAGAGGTCAGGATAATCAACGCTGAAAAGATAGAAAACGACCTTGGCGGCAGTTTCGGTAACAAACAGCTTGCTTTTTAAATAATTATACCACTTACCAGAAAAATTTTCAACAGTTTTTTAATTTTTTTGAAAGGAAACACTAAAATGGCAAAAAAAGGAACCAAGATCGCCCTTACATATTTTATAACGATAATTGTTACCCTGATAATTATCGGCGGGATATGCTTTATGCTTTTCCGATATCTTACTGCCCCGAAAGAACCTGACGCCGCTGCGGAACCGAATATTGAGCGGCTCGTTGCGGAGGAGTACATTCCTACGTCGGCAAATAACAAGACCACTCTGTTCATATTTGATTCGGAAAAGCGTTTGAGCGGGTGCTGTTTTTTAATAGTACGCATGATAGCCGACGAGCAGCGAATGGTGATAATGCCTGTACCTGCGGACACCTACGCTTATGCGGACGGCACAGAGGACAGTCTTTATGAGTTTTACCGCAGGGGCGGAGCTCCGCAGGCGGTATCTGCGGTTGAGAACGCCGCAGGCATAAAGATAGACTACTACATGAAGCTAAACAACGACAGCTTTTCTGTAATTGCGGACATATTCGGCGGAGTGGATTTTGACGTTCCCTATAACCTCATCTATTCGAATCCCGACACGGGCGAGGAGACAATAATCCGCGAGGGAAGCACATATCTTGACTCCGAAATGCTCAGAAAGGTAATAACTTTTCCGCTTTATAATTCGGGAGAGGAATACCGCGCAAAAATAACCGGAGTGGCGATAAACGACCTTATCAACCGCAACATTGACGAAAGCTTTTCAAGCCATGTGGACGACTATTTCAGCGCAGTAATAAATTCTGCGGCTGAGACAAATTTTACCGCTTACGACTACAAGGAACAGTCCGAAGCGATGAAATATGTTGCTTCCAGCGACGACAGGGTATCCCAGCTTGTGACGGTTACGGGGGCTTACAACGCGGACGGGCTTTTCGTGCTTGACGAAAATTTTCTGAAATCCCTGACCGAGCGTTTCAAGCTGTACGATACCGATATGGAAAGCGTTGAAACGGAAATGAGCCTGCTTGCTGTTGAGTAATGAGGCGCGCTTTGAATAAATCAAATATTACTGCGGATAATATTCTCGGAGGTACACCCTCCGGAACTCGGAGACGCATTTTCAGAGTTCCGGAAACATATTCTCCGGGAGTATCTTCTTTTATTTTCTTTTTTTCGGCGCACCGTAAACAGTGCGGGGTTTGCCTGTTTACAGCGCAGAAATCTGAAAGGATTGGTAAAAAATGTTTGATAAAATCGCACTTGCGCTTCTTGTCATAGGCGGTCTTAACTGGGGTCTCGTGGGGATATTCAGCTTTGACCTTGTGGCATGGCTGTTCGGCGGAACAGGCGCGATCCTCAGCAGAGTGGTTTATGTGCTCGTAGCCCTCTCGGCGATCTGGTGCATAACGCTTCTCTTCAGGCGGGATTCGCTTACCGAAAGCAGAACCTAAAACCTTCAAAATGTAAAATATGAAAACGCTCAAAGCCGCAGTAGGTTTTGAGCGTTTTTTATTCTATAAGCGTATTACCTTGCCTTTATCCATTCCACAGCCATATTGAACCATCTTGCGCAGTCGGGATTGAAATGCTCGTTTCCGCTTGCGGTGCTGTCGTCGCATAGGGACAGACCGTGAGCTCCCCTTTCAAAAATATGACAGACAAAGGAAACTTTCTTTTCAGCAAGAGCCGCTGCGAACATCAGAGTGTTTTCAATGGGTACGCAGCCGTCGTCTGCGGTGTGCCAGAGGAACACAGGCGGAACGTCCGCTGTCACCTGCTTTTCAAGGGAAACAAGCTCTCTTAGCTCAGCATCGTTTCCTGCGATATTTACTATAGAACCGTCATGGCGTTTTTCTCCGGACGTTATAACGGGATAGCACAAAACCGCGCCGTTAGGTCTATAAAGAGAGCTTTCTTCGCCAAGCGCATTGGCAATAAAATCCTTTTTCCAGTGTACCGCAAGGCTTGCTGCAAGATGTCCTCCGGCGGAAAAGCCGCATATCATTATTTTATCGGGGTCGACTCCAAGCTCCGCCGCGTTTTTGCGCACATATGCAACCGCCTGAGCAGCCTCCAGCAGACTGGTGGGAAATCTCTTGTTCACGCAGCTGTAGCGAAGCACAAAAGCCTGTATCCCATAGGAAGCAAACCGCATAGCTACCGGTTCTGCCTCTCTTTCGGAGCAGTATTCGTATCCTCCGCCCGGGCAGATGACTACCGCGGGACGTTTGGTAAGAAGCATATTTTCATAGGGACCTGCACAGTACATATCCAGCTCGGCAAGGCATCCTGCCGTGCCGAGTCCAGCCTTTTCGTACGGAATATCAAGCGAAACGGTTTTGTATATCATTTTAAAGTTCCTTTCCCTATTTGTTTACGGCAGCGTTAATGTCGTCTTTCAGCTTTGAGTACCATTCGGCGAAGTTCTCGTCGGTATTGTACAAACCTACCGCTTCATCAAGAGACGCGCCTCCTGCAACAAGCTCCGCAACAGCTTCTCTGTCTGCGGCGGCTTTGTCCGCAAGACCGTATTCCAGTATCTTGCGTGCTTCCTGACTTCCGTCAAACGCCTTACTTGTGTAAAGTTCCGACTGGGAAATCCGGCTGAAAGCCTCTTTTATTACCATATCGTTTGTGGTAGTAACGTTCAGTCCCAGCTTTTGGGCGGTTTCCATGTAGTAATCGTAATTATTTGCCTGTTTTTTCACCGGCAAATATCCGGACTCGGCAGAGAACGCGATGTTGTTTTCCGGTTCGGTGAACCATTTCAGGAACGTTACCGCTGCGGCTTCTTCCTCGGGAGTGGACTTTGTTACGACCATTCCCGCGCCCTGCTGAACGCTTACAGACTGACCGCCGTTTAATACGGGCATGGGCAGTATCTCAGCGTTTATCGGGTGCGCTCCGCTGTCGTCGGTAACTTCCTCGGGGAAGTATACAGCAGACGAAGTGGAACCGATGAGGGAGATGATATTTCCCACCTTAACGTCGTCGGAACGGTATTTTCCGTCGGCGCGGAAATAGCCGCTTATATACGGAACGTAATAATTGTCCCATATTTTACGCATAACGGACTCGTCAAGATTCACGGTAACTGAACCATTTTCCGCGCGGAATATTTCATGTCCGAGCTGTTTTGAGCCGATAATAAACATATTTGCAAGAGCGTCCCTGCCATAGAAAGCCTTTCCGTCATTCTTAACGTCGGGCGTAAGGGAATCGGTCCATTCGTAGTATCTGCGGGCGGTATCCGTGATTCCCTCCATAGTGCGCATATCGTCTGCGGACGCGCCTGTCGCCTCGGCGAAAGCGTCCCATTCGGTCTTGTTGAGCATGAAAGTCTCAGTAGATTTGGCAATGGGAAAAATATACAGTTCGCCGTTGCTGCCGATACGGCCTTCTTCTATGTAGGAGTCTATATAGTCAGCCTGTTCATCCGGAGAAAAGTACGCGTCCAGATCGGCGAGAATGCCCATTTTTTTGACCTCAAAGGCAGTATCCGCATATGAAGCGAATATGTCTGGAAGTTCGCTGCTGCCTACCTGTTTTTGTGCTGAGTTCAGAACTGCCGCTTCAAGATCGGCAATGCTGCCCTGAGAGTGGGCGCTTACGGTAATATTATTTTCTGCGCCTACCGTGTTGTTAAAATTTTCTATCATCTTGTCAAAGGAATTCTGGAGCGAACCGTTGTAGTAGTGCCATATCTCAATGGATAATGGTTCGCCGTCAGACGGAGACTTTCCGCCGCAGCCTGCAAAAATTCCGGGGACAGCCGCGGCAGCCGTAATCAGCGCGGCGCAGCGTGCGATTCTGCGGTTCAGTGAAAATTTATTCATAAACATAACCACCCTGTTCAAAATGTGTACCGTCAACGGACGGAAGGACAAGGATCAATTTTCGTCGCTTTTTCCCGAAAAGAACATTTTTACCGTCATAACGATTCCCAAAACCGAGTTGATCATGGCTATTGACAAAGCAACGATGCTCAGGGATATACCCGCCGAGGAGCTGTAGTTTTTTCTGCGCTTTTTTACTCCGATGATAAGTCCCGGAATGGCGCAGGCATAGGAAATAACAGGAAGAAAGAAAGAGAATGCCAGTCCTACTATACCAAGGACGAGACTTGAAATGCAAAGCTTTTTTCCCGACATATGAAAGTCCTCCATAAATTATAAAAATTTGTATATAACTCAGACGAAAGCGTTTTTCCGGCTTGTCCCCGAAATGACCGCAGGGGCGCGTTCCTGTCTCAGAACGCAAAGTTTCGGAACAATGCCCTTACCAAGCAATTTTATCATACTGATATTATTTTGTCAACAATTCCTTAGGTTAAACGCATAAACCGTTACAGCCTGCGTTTTCCCTTTTGGGAAACCTTTTTCATCTTCATTCTGCGCTTTTTTGTTGCGAGAATGTAGACTGTAATATAGGCGGCGGTGAGTAAAACCGCGGCTGCAACAGCCATTTTGAACCAGAACGAGCCTACAAAGGCCTTGACTTTCATGATATTGTATTCAAGCTGTGAAAGCGCCACGTCGTTTTTTGCCACGAGATCCACGGAACAGAGAGTCTCGCCCGAAAGGGAAAGGGTATATTTTCCGAGTACACGGCCTTTTTCAACGGGTGCGGTAATGGATTCGTCCGAATCGAGGTAGCCCTTTGTGACGATCTCCTTTTTCAGGCTTGAGGAGTCAAGGGTGTTGGGCCAGAGCGTGTAAAAGTCCTCAGACGGGACAAGAATAACGTGCTCCGCGCCGTCGCCAAGCTTTACGGGTACCTCTGTTATCTCGTCTGTCACGCTGAGTATTTTTTCATAGGAAAAGGTATTGAACGCCCATTCGTAAATATTTTCGTGGTCGGTATAGTGGTCGTAAGTGCGGTTTCCGTCAGCGTCGTACATGGGAGCTCCCAGCGTTACGAGCAGGTAGTTGTTTCCGTCGCGGGTAGCCATTGAGGCAAGGCAGCGTCCCGATTCGTCCAGCGTGCCAGTTTTTAGTCCGCGCGCCGGCTCATAGTAAAACTCGCCTTTGAGGGTCATGGCGTTTGTGTGGTGGATAGTCGCCCAGCCGTTCTGCTTGTAGTTCGTGCCGTGAAGTGTGTATTCCGTAGTGGTGGCAATTTCCACAAATTTTGGGTAATTGTCAACAGCGTACTTTGCAATGACAGACATATCGTATGCATTGGTGTACTGTTCGTCGTCGTAAAGACCGTGGGGGTTCACAAAATGAGTTCCCGTGCACCCTATCTCCTCAGCCTTCTGGTTCATCATGTCAACAAAGTTTGGAATGCTTCCGCCGCCCACGTTGTAGGCTAAAATTCCGGCCGATTCGCACGCGGACGCCATAAGCATGGAGTACATAAGGTCTGTTGCGGTAATGACCTCGCCTCTTTCGTAGCCTACGGAGGAGGGGTTTTTGCCGTAAAGATCGTCAAAAACTGCCAGCGGAGCCTCATATTCGGTCTTGTCCAGGTCTGAAACGTTGTCCAGAACGACTATTGCCGTCATTATTTTTGTCAGAGAGGCGGGGTACATCTTTTTGGTTGGATTCTTTTCGTACACTACGATGTCTTTGTCAAGGTTGATAAGTACGGCAGCCTCGCTTGAAACGGTAAAATTCGGGGTGAACGTCACCGCAGAAACGCGGATCAGTGAGGCTGTCCCGAATATCATAAGGGCGGCAAGCAGTACCGCCGTTTTTTTTAATATGTTCATATATCCATGTCCCGCGCTTTAGAGCTTTAAAATCCGCGGGTATTCTCCTTTCCAGAAATGCAGGCGTTATTTCATTATCGGGCATTATGACCGTCCGCTTACAATGCTATGTTTTATTATAGCAGATTCTTCTGGAAAATGGAAGTGTTTTTAAAAATAAAATTTTCTCTTTACCTTTCGGAAAATTTGTGCTATACTAATAATACTGGTCCACGGTCAAAAAGTGCATAAAGTGCGTAAAACGTAAAACATCAAGTGAAAATTTACATTAATAATTTTTATGAGGATTTTTTGTATGCACTTTTATCATGAATCGGGATAAACAGTTGAATAATTAATTTTATTCGGAGGTTATGGTTTTGATTTGTATAACAGGCGATATGCACGGCGATCTCAGCCGCTTTAACAACAGTAAGATAAACAGGCTCAAAAAGGGCGATATCCTTATTGTCTGCGGGGATTTCGGTTTTTTGTGGGACGACTCCGCGCGGGAGAAGCAGATACTGAAAAGGATTGGCCAGAAGCGTTTCTACACGCTGTTTGTTGAGGGCTGTCACGAAAACTACGACCTTTTGGAACAGTACCCCGAGGAGGATTTCTGCGGAGGCCGTGTGAACGTTATTTCCGGCAGGCTCATGCACATGAAGCGGGGCGGCGTGTTCAATCTTCAGGGCAAGACCTTTTTTGCTTTCGGAGGCGGTCAGACCAAGGAGATAGACATACGCCGCGAATCAAAGACCTGGTGGGAGCACGAGCTTCCCTCTTCGGAAGAGGTGGACGAGGGAGCACAGGCGTTGAAGCGGTGCGGAAACAAGGTGGATTACATAGTTACACACGAGCCTCCCGCAAGCGTAAAGGAGTTCCTGAACTTCGAGGTGCGTCAGATAAGCTATATGCACACGTTTTTCGACAGGGTAAAGGATGAGTGCGAGTTCAGTAAGTGGTTTTTCGGAAAGGTACATAAAAACAAGACTATCCCGCCAAAATATCAATGTCTTTTTGATGATGTTGAGGTCATAAGTACCGAGTTAAAAAAGAAGTAGGATTTTTTATATTCTTTGATATTTAATTTTTAATAAGGAGGGCTTGTTTATGCCGCACATTTCGTTAAAAATGTTAAAGGGGCGTACTGAGGAACAGAAAAAGCTTGCAGCGGACAAGCTTACAGCCGCGCTTTGCGAGGCTTTAGGCTGCGGAGACGGTCACGTTACAGTGGGCATTGAGGACTATACCCCGGAGGAGTGGCAGAAAGTTTTCGCCGAAGACATCGAGGGCAAATCCGGCACGCTTTACAGAAAGCCAGCATACGACCCCAAGAGTCTGCTGTGACCATGTACGTAACGCGCCTGTATGTCAGTTCGGGCGCGTTACGTTTTACCGTTAAAAAGGCGGGACGGGAAATCTGTCCCTGCATAAAGGAGATATGACATGGAATATATAAAAAACGGCGGGGATATTTTACTGAAAACCCCCGACCTTGATCTGGACGAGACTCTGGACTGCGGTCAGGCGTTCCGCTGGGAGCGTATCGGAAGCGGTTCGGACTGTACATACCGCGGTTTTATGCTTAATACGCCGCTGACGGTCTCTGCGGAAAAGGACTATTTCCGTTTTCACGATACCGACGAGGAAACATTCCAAAAAGTATGGATACCTTATTTTGATTTGGAGACGGACTATACGGAGATAAAAGAGCGGCTTTCCGAGGACGGTACTCTTGCAAAAGCCTGCGCTTATGCGGGCGGGATACGCTTGCTCCGTCAGGACAGCTGGGAGGCTCTTTGCTCCTTTATCATTTCACAGAACAATAATATTCCCCGCATAAAGGGAATAATCGGGCGGCTGTGTGATATGTACGGCGGTTTCCCCGGCTTTGAGCAGATGAAAGGTATTGTTCCGGATGACCTTGCTCCGCTACGCGCAGGATTCAGAGCAAAATATATTACAGATTGTATAGAAAAACTTAACAGCGGAAAGATAGTTATTGACGAGGTAAAGAAGCTCCCGGTTGACGAGGCAAGAAAAGTTCTTATGACAATAAAGGGAGTGGGTCCCAAGGTGGCGGACTGCGCTCTTCTGTACGGTATGTACAGGATAGACTGCGTTCCCATGGATGTGTGGATGAAGAGGGTCATGGAGCAGTTCTACCACGAGGGCTTTCCCGGGTTTGTGCTGCCCTATGCGGGTATCGCTCAGCAGTATCTTTTCCACTATATGAGGACGGAGATAGCCAAATGAATAAAACGCTTAAAATAACACTTGTAATTGTAGCCGCAGCTATCTTTCTGCTTGTGGCGGCGGCTTTGTTCCTGCCGAAAATTATCGCATCGGCAGTATACAAGGACAACTTTGAACAGCGGTTTGAGACCTACGAGCCTATGGCAAGGAGTCTTGACGAATTTGACGGCTTGCGTGTTTCAGAGTATACGTTTAAATCGGACAAGGGACAGAAGCTGGCAGGATACAAGTACTATAGAGATACAGAACCAAAGGGCGCAATCGTAATTGCTCATGGCTTCGGAGGGGGAGGCCACAATTCCTATATGGATATTGCCGACTATTTTACGTCATGCGGATACGTTGTTTTTGCGTACGACGCCACAGGCAACGACAAGAGCGGCGGCGAAGCTGTGGGCGGTATGCCGCAGGGCGTTATCGACCTTGACTATGCGCTGCGGTTTGTAAAGAGTACCGATGAGTTTGCGGAGCTTCCGATAATGCTTTGGGGTCATAGCTGGGGGGCGTATTCCGTGGGAAGCGTGCTGAAATATCACCCTGATGTAAAGGCTGTGATCATGGCTGCCGGATTTGACAGTTCCGCTGATATAATTGGATATCAGGGAAGGCAAATAGCGGGTGACGCTGTTGAGTTTATACTCCCGTATATGCTCGATATTGAAAAGGAAAAATTCGGTAAATATGCCTCCTCAAGCTGCACCGAGGGTTTTGAAAGCTCCGAAGCAAGGGTAATGCTTATTCACAGCAGGGACGATGAAATGATACCATACGGTGACAGCTTCGGGGTATTTCAGGAGAAATTTGGGGTCAATCCTCGGTTTGAGTTTGTTTCGCTGGAAAACAGGGGACACAATTATATTTGGTATGCGGATTCGGTGACAGAGTACAGAGAGAGATTCAACAGCGAATTTGACGAATATATGGAATCCGCCGGTGGCTTTACTCCAGAGCGCAAGGCGGAGTATCTGAAAGAACATCTTGACAAAAAACAGCGTTACGCTTTGGACTATGAGCTTATGGAAAAGATGTCGAAGTTTTATGACAGCAGCATTGGTACGGAATAACTCAAAAGTATGCTGGGCTAAAATTTAAGATGTAAGCTGAACGCATAATCAGATATTTATGAAAAAGGAGAAAATAATCATGCGTGAAAGTATTCTGACAATACCGATAAGCGAGATTCTCGACCCCAAGGAGGGCTGTCCCATTTGCCGAATGAGGGATATGCTGGAGCAGCGTACTGTTGAATACATCATGGGCGCGGCTATGATGGAGCCGGACGTTCGTATTGAGACAAACCGCGCGGGCTTCTGTCACACTCACTTTCAGCAGATGCTGAAGCAGAAGAACCGTCTTTCCCTTGCGCTTATGCTGCAAACTCACCTTGAGGAAGTGGACAGGCAGCTCTTTTCACGCAAGAAGCTGTTTGAACCCAAAAACTCCCGAAAGGCAAAGCTGTCCGAAATAAACGAGACCTGCTTTGTCTGCGAAAAGGTGGACTGGGGTATGGAGCGGCTTATGCGGACTTTCTTTGAGATGTATGGTCAGCAGGATTTCCGCACGCTTTTAGCCGAGCAGGAGTTTGTTTGTCTGCCTCACTACGACCTGCTTTTGTCCCTCGCCCCCGCGTACCTGCAAAAATCGGAGCTGGAGAGCTTTAACAAGCTTATCGGAGGTCTTACGGAAAAGTATATCGCTTCGATTTACGAGGACGTTTCACATTACTGTTCCATGTACGACTACCGCAACGCCGGCAAGGACGCTGACTGGGGAAATTCCCGCGACAGCATTGAGCGCGCCATAAAGTTTCTTGTTTCAAGAGATTAAGCACATTAAAAAATGAAATGAAATGTGAGAATCAGAGAGAAATAGAGCAATTTGCAGAGATTTAAAGAGATACAGGAATATATTTTAAAAATTCGGCAATTTGAATGTTGACTTTGGTTTTTTATTCATGTATAATTGACAATGTTGTGTCGGACGGACGTATGTATGTCCGCACCGATGTTCCCGTATCCGATGCGAGCTTCCGCTGTGAACTGCATATGCGGGAGGAAAAATTATTAAAAGGAGAATGATTATGTCAACTTATATGCCTAAGGCAAACGAAATCAGCCGTAAATGGTATGTGCTTGACGCTGCGGATAAGTCTCTCGGACGTGTTGCCGCTGAGGCTGCTTCAATACTCCGCGGTAAAAACAAGCCCACTTTCGCTCCCCATGCGGACTGCGGCGACCATGTTATTATTATCAACTGCGCAAAGGCTAAGCTCACAGGCAAGAAGCTTGAGAAGAAAACTTACAAGTGGCACACCGGCTGGATCGGCGGTCTGAAAGAGATTAAGTACAGCGATATGATGAAAAATCAGCCCGAAAGAGCCATGATGATCGCGGTTAACGGAATGCTCCCCAACAATACATTGGGCAGAGCTGCTCTGAAGCGTCTGAGAACCTACGCAGGCGCGGAGCACGGTCATGAAGCTCAGAAACCCGAAAATTACGAGATATAAGGAGGCGGAGTAAATGTACGAATCTAAACAGCCTTATTTTTACGGCACAGGCAGAAGAAAAAGCTCCGTTGCAAGAGTAAGAGTTTACGCGGGCAGCGGTAATATCACGATCAACGGCAGAAATATCGACGATTACTTTGGTCTTGAGACCCTTAAGCTGATCGTTAAGCAGCCCCTTATCCTTACCGAAAATTCCGATAAGTTCGATATCGTCTGCACAGTTGCCGGCGGCGGCGTTACGGGTCAGGCGGGAGCTATCCGTCACGGCCTGTCAAGAGCTCTCCTTCAGGTAAACGAAGAGCTTCGTCCTGTTCTGAAGAAAGCTGGATTCCTCACTCGTGACCCCAGAATGAAGGAAAGAAAGAAGTACGGTCTCAAAGCTGCGAGACGTGCTCCGCAGTTCTCAAAGAGATAAATTTATCGAATATCAGAGAATTTTTACAACCCCGAAAACCTTGTGTTTTCGGGGTTTTTAAATATAGTTCAAAATATAAACTGCTGTAAAACAGTGTGAAATTCCGTGAGGTATGACACACATATAACACAAATGCCGGTATTTCGGCGTTTACAGACTTTGCAAATTCAATTTGGTTTTCGGTTGGTCTTTATTGCAAAACTTTTTAAATCCGTTCCTTTTAAGGGGGATCTTTATATCCAGCTGAGGACAGACAGGAGTTACTGTGAAAAATTGTTTTTTCCAAAAAACAAAAATTTCACCAAACTTTCTTTGACTTTTTTGTCAGAATGTGCTATAATCATAAAGTGATTTTATGAAAGAGAGGTAAATGCGTATGGTTAAAAAAATAGCCGGATGTATACGCGAGTACAAGAAGGTTTCCATAGCCACCCCCCTGCTTGTGTCCTTGGAAGTGGTAATGGAATGTATTATACCGTTTATCATCGCCGAGCTGGTAAACAAGATCAAGGACGACTGCGATATGAACACAATTGTTACCTACGGTCTTATTCTTGTGGTAATGGCGTGTCTGTCGCTTTTGTTCGGCGCACTGGCGGGTTCTACCTGTGCGACGGCTTCCTGCGGTCTTGCAAGGAACCTCCGCAAGGATATGTTCTACAATATTCAGAGATTTTCATTTGAAAATATTGACAGATTTTCCACATCTTCCCTTGTGACCCGTCTTACTACAGACGTGACAAACGTTCAGATGGCGTACATGATGATAATCAGAATGGCAATAAGATGTCCGCTGATGCTCATTTTTGCCTTTACCATGGCTTTTGTTATGGGAGGTAAAATGGCGTTTATTTTCCTTATTGTAGCTCCTATTCTCGGCTTCGGACTTTTCGCGGTCTCTGCAAAGGTAATGCCCCTTTTCAGAAGTGTGTTCAAAAAGTACGATAATCTTAACAGCTCCATTCAGGAGAACATTAAGGGTATTAGAGTAGTCAAATCTTATGTCCGGGAGGAATATGAAAAGCAGAAGTTCGGCGCGGCGGCGTCGGACGTATGCCGAGATTTTACAAAGGCGGAAAGAATACTGGCTATTAACAATCCCCTTATGCAGTTTTGCCTTTATTCAGTTATGGTGTTTGTGCTGTCTTTCGGTTCCTACACTATTATTACTACAAAGGGCGTAGACCTTGACGTGGGACAGTTCAGCGCTCTGCTGACCTACAGCTTTATGATACTGATGAGCCTGATGATGATATCCATGGTTTTCGTTATGATAACCATGTCCCTTGAATCCTGCAAGCGTATTGTGGAGGTGCTTGACGAGAACAGCTCCCTCAGCAATCCCGAGAATCCCGTTTACGAGATTGCGGACGGTTCCGTTGACTTCGACAACGTGTGCTTTAAGTATTCCGCCACGGCGGAGAGAATGACTCTTGCGGACATTGACCTGCACATCAAATCGGGTCAGACCGTGGGTATAATCGGAGGAACCGGTTCCTCCAAATCATCGCTGGTGCAGCTTATTTCAAGACTTTACGATGTTACAAGCGGTACGGTAAAGGTAGGCGGCAGGGACGTGCGCGAATACGACCTGGAGACTCTTAGAAATCAGGTAGCGGTGGTACTTCAGAAAAATATTCTTTTTTCGGGTACCATAAAAGAAAATCTCCGATGGGGCAACAAGGAGGCTACCGATGAGGAGATGATAGAAGCCTGCAGGCTTTCGCAGGCGGACGAGTTTATAACTCGCTTCCCCAACGGATACGACACCTACATCGAGCAGGGGGGAGCCAACGTTTCCGGCGGTCAGAAGCAGCGTCTGTGTATCGCGCGGGCATTGCTGAAAAAACCGAAAATACTTATTATGGACGACTCCACAAGCGCGGTGGATACCAAGACTGACGCTCTTATCAGAAAGGCTATGCGGGACTTTATTCCCGAGACAACTAAATTCATTATCGCCCAAAGGATATCTTCCGTGCAGGATGCGGACATGATAATCGTTATGGAGGGCGGTACGGTAAGCGCGGCGGGTACTCATGATGAGCTGCTGAAAACAAACGAGATTTATAAGGATCTCTATATGCTCCAGAATAAGACGGGAGGCGATAAGGAATGAGCAAGGAAATGAAAAAGGATCCCGTAAAAGTAAAAAAAGGAACTGCCGGCAGACTGATAAAGACACTGTTCGGATTCTATCCCGTACTGATGCCGCTGACGCTTGCGTGCATAATTTTCAACGCAGTTGTAAGCTCCATTCCTGCGGTGTTTATGCAGAAGGTAATTTCCTCGGTTGAGGAAAGCTGGAACAGCGGAGCGGTCTGGGAGACTGTAGGCAACGCTATCATAAGTTCCGTACTGATACTGGCTGTATTCTATGTGCTGTCGCTGACCTCGGGATTTATCTACAATCAGACAATGGCGGTCATAACTCAGGGTACGCTGAAAAAGCTTCGTGTCAAGATGTTTAACAATATGCAGAATCTTCCCGTTAAGTTCTTTGACACAAACAATCACGGCGATATCATGAGCCACTATACCAACGATATCGACACTCTCCGTCAGATGGTTTCCCAGAGCTTTCCACAGCTCCTTATTTCGGCAGTGACGGTCATAACTATTTTTTTCATAATGCTTTACTTCTGCGTATGGCTTTCAATTGTGGTACTTGCGGGCGTAGCGATAATGCTCCTTGTTACTAAGAAAGTCGGCGGCGGCTCTGCGCGGTACTTTGTAAGCCAGCAGATAGCTCTCGGCAAGGAAGAGGGCTATATCGAAGAAATTATGAACGGTCAGAAAGTCGTTAAGGTTTTCTGCCATGAGGAGGAAAGCAAGGCTGACTTCGACCGTATCAACGACAAGCTTTTCCGTGAGTCGGAAAAAGCCAACAAGTATGCTAATATTCTCGGTCCTATCCTCAATAACATCGGCAACGTTCTTTATGTTGCGGTTGCGATCGTCGGCGGCTTTCTGTACCTTAACAACGTTCCCAACCTTAGCATTTCGGGAATGGCTGTAAGCATAAGTGTTGTTGTGCCTTTCCTTAATATGACAAAGCAGTTTGCGGGAAACATCGGTCAGGTGTCTCACCAGATAAACTCGGTAATTATGGGTCTTGCGGGTACGGAGCGTATCTTCGATATCATTGACCGCGAGCCGGAGGTGGACGACGGCTACGTTACTTTGGTAAACGCCCGTGAGGAAAACGGTGTTATTACCGAATGCGCCGAGCGAACCGGGATGTGGGCTTGGAAGCACCCTCATCAGGCGGACGGCTCCGTTACCTACACGAAGCTCTGCGGCGACGTTGTTCTGGACGACGTGGACTTCGGTTATGAGGAAAACAAGACCGTTCTGCACAATGTTACGCTGTTTGCCGAGCCGGGGCAGAAGGTTGCTTTCGTAGGCGCTACAGGCGCGGGAAAAACCACCATTACCAATCTGCTGAACCGTTTCTACGATATTGCGGACGGTAAGATACGCTATGACGGTATAAACATCAACAAAATAAAAAAAGCCGATCTTCGCCGCAGCTTAGGTATTGTTCTTCAGGATACAAACCTGTTCACGGGCACGGTCATGGACAATATCCGCTACGGACGGCTTGATGCTTCCGACGAGGACTGCGTTGCGGCTGCTAAGCTTGCGGGAGCTCACGACTTTATCACACGTCTGCCAAAGGGCTATAATACTGAGCTTACCGAAAACGGCAGCAATCTTTCTCAGGGACAGCGGCAGCTTCTCGCTATCAGCCGCGCGGCTGTTGCGGATTCTCCGGTAATGATACTGGACGAGGCTACGTCCTCCATAGATACACACACCGAGGCTGTAGTCCAGAGGGGCATGGACGCTCTTATGAAAGGCAGGACGGTTTTCGTTATCGCTCACAGGCTTTCTACGGTAAAAAATTCTGATGTGATAATGGTTCTGGAACAGGGACGCATTATCGAACGCGGAAGCCACGAAAAGCTTATCGCCGAAAAGGGGCAGTACTACAGGCTCTACACAGGCGCGTTCGAGCTGGAATAAGACTATATCCGAAGCGGTACATAGAGCCGCTTCGGATTTTTTGCGTATACAGGTTTTGCCGGTTTATATTTATGTTTAGCGCACAAACAGCACAAATGTTATTGTTCCGTCAAGGGTTTAGCTGGACTTGGCTCGAACAGCTTTTGTCCTGACAAAGCAATAACATTAGTAAGTTAATTTGCACATTTTTAGATTCCCTATATTATAAGATTTGTACAAATATTCCAATTGACTTTTATAAATGCTGCTTGTATAATTGTATTAGATGATTAATACAGAAATTTGCAAAAACCTCTTGACAACATAAAAATTATATGATATTATATTATGTATAATATTAAACTCTAAATAAAGAAAGGACAAATATTATGAAAGCCAGAAAGATAATTATTCCTGTTTCGATAATTGCGGGTATCGCCGCAATAGGAGCAGCCGTTGCCGCGCTGAGCAGTTCAGCTTCATCGGTATCTTATGCGGAAACCTCCGAAATTCAGCTTAAAACGCTTGAAAACACCATTTCCGTCGGAGGAACGGTTCAGAGCGCAGAAAGCAGAAAGGTATATTCTAAATTAGTATACCCCGTTGAAACCGTAAGCGTTTCCGTGGGCGATTCAGTAAAAAAAGGAGATGTGCTTTGTACTATAAATACCGACGACCTTCAGCAGCAGATACTTCAGCAGCAGGCTTCCGTCGAAAACAGCGGAATAAACTCCGACTACAATCTTTCCGAAGCGGAAGAGCGCTACACCGAAGCTTTGGAAAATTACCAAAACGGGGAAAACTCCGTTTTGGTCAGCGCACAAAAGGGTATCGACCAGGCTGAAAAAGCTCTTGAGGACGCTAAACGTCAGGAAAAGCTCGGGCTGAGTTCGTCGCTGCCGGTGAACATTCAATCCGCAGAAACAAACGCAGAGAGCGCAAAGGCTAACTACGACAACGCTGTAAAAGCTTACGACAAGGCTGTAAAAGAGCTTGAACCTGAAAATTATCCTGCCAATGTAAGAGCGGCCTCCGAGTCGGCGGACGAATATAAGGAATGTTTAAAGATCGTGGAAAACGGTTTGTACAATAAGGAGCTTGAAACTGCTTACTCAAATTACAATACTGCCAAAGGCAACTTTATATCCGCAAAAGAAAATATGAGCGACGGAAGCGGAACAAGCAGTCTTGAAGAGTTTCAGGAAGCATACACTGCAGCAAAGCAGGAGTACGAAACGATAAAGAACAAATATGACAAGGAGAACCTCAAAAAGCAGATAGAGACTGCCGAAAATCAGCTTGAATCTTTGATAGAGGGGTTGGAAGCCGCAAGGGACAGCGCTGAAATTGCTATGGATAACGCCAAAATGGCATACGACAAGGCTGTTGCCGATCTGGACAACATTAAAAACCAGAGCAGCGATACCGAGGAAAGCTACGGCATTGCGGTGAAAAACGCGGAGGACGCTCTCGAAACTGCCAAAAAGGACTACGAAAACGCAGTAAAGCAGGTGGAATCCGAGCTGTCATCTCTGAAAAAACAGGCGGAGCAGCAGCGCACTATTTCTGGACTCAACGATCCGCAGGTGATAATACTCCAGAACCTTAAGGATAAGCTTGAATACGCTGTAGTAACCGCTCCATGCGACGGTATTATAACTTCTGTCCGCGCTGAGGAAGGGCTTATTGCCGAGGGCCCGCTGTTCGTTATCGAAGACCTTAACGACCTGAGAATAAGCTCCTATGTAGGCGAGTACGACATTTCCTATGTAAGCGAGGGTATGAGCGCCACAGTAAGATGCGACGCTCTTGACGGTACGGAGTATGGCGGAAAGGTAATAACCGTTGCTCCGACATCGGACGCGTCCGCATCAAATACAGGCGTAAACTACAAGATTGAGACCGAGGTGGACGGAGAGGACGGAAATCTCCGCGTGGGCATGAGCGCAAAGGTGGATATTGTCAGCGAGCGCAAGGAAAACGTTCTTACGGTTACATATGATTCCCTCACAACAGATGAGAATGGTAACGATGCGGTCTACATAGCGGAAAAAGGAGATGACGGCATATGGAGAGCAAGGCTTGTTCGTGTGCAGATAGGTCTGGAAACGGATTATGAGATAGAAGTGATTTCAAGCGAGCTTAAAGCAGGTATGCTTGTTCTCACCGACACGACCCTGCTTTCCGACGGTGCAGTCGTTATGGTAAATGAAGAACCCGAGGCTGCCGAAACGGACGGCGGCGAGACGGCAGCAGAGTAGGTGACACGGGCATGAGTAAAACTATCATTGATATGAAAGGCATTGTCAAGAGTTTCTATATCGGTACTCCCAACGAGCTGGAGATACTTCACGGGCTGAATATCTCCGTTCCGGAGGGACAGTTCGTATCCATAGTCGGCGCGTCAGGTTCTGGAAAGTCTACTCTGATGAACATTGTGGGCGCCCTTGACAGGCAGACCGCGGGACACTACAGTCTTGACGGCATAGATATTACTAAAATAGACGACAACGAGCTTTCAAGCATACGCAACAAAAAGATAGGCTTTGTTTTCCAGACCTTTAACCTTATTGCAAGAACGTCCGCGCTCAAAAATGTGGAACTGCCAATGCTGTACGCTGGAGTGTCCTCCAGGGAACGGGCAAGGCGGGCGAAAGAACTCCTCGAACTGGTTGAAATGTCCGACAGAGCGGGACATATGCCCAACGAGCTTTCGGGCGGTCAGAAGCAGAGAGTGGCTATCGCAAGGGCAATGGCGAACGATCCCGCCATAATTCTTGCCGACGAGCCTACAGGTGCGCTGGACTCCAAAACGGGACGGCTTGTTATGGACATCTTCCACAAGCTTCATAAGGAGCAGGGCAAAACTATCGTCCTCATCACACACAACCCCGACCTTGCCGAAGAGACCGACAGAGTTATCACCCTTTCGGACGGCTCTATCGTGAGCGACAGAATACTCAACGAACAGAACGGAGGTGCCGCAGAATGAATCTTTTTGAAAACATCAAAATGGCGCTTGCCTCACTGAAGTCCAACAAAATGAGAGCTATACTCACCATGCTGGGAATCATCATCGGTATCAGTTCAATTATAATGATAACCACGCTGGGCAACATTCTGCGTAAAAGCCTTACCGACACGCTTAACTCACAGGGAGGCTCAAAGCTTGTAGCTTTCCAGATATCAATGAAGCCCGACTATGTGCGCGACTACTATATGACCGAGGATCTGATAACCGAGGAAATGATAGAAAACGTATCAAAGCGTTTTGCTGACGATATTCAGGATATTGTAATCAGCGGCGGATACGAAAGCGGAAAGGTAAAATTTAACCGTGAAGACCTTGACGTTTTTATAAACGGCGTAAATCCCGGCTATATCTCCCGCACGTCGGACGAGATAATCGCCGGACGGTACATAAACGACAAAGACCTTGCCAAGGGTGCGCACGTTTGCGTTATCGGCGAAAAGCAGGCGTTAAAGCTTTACGGCGGGATAAAAGAAGCCCTGGGACAGCGGCTTTCAGTAAAATTTCTGGGACAGAGCTACGATTTTACCGTTATCGGCGTTTTTGAAACGAAGATGACCGCCATGATGAGCGCAATGAACTCCCTGAACACCACGGCTGCGGACTGGTCTACGGACATTTACGTTCCGTACAGGGCGCTGACCAAAATCTACGGCAGGAGCGAAGAGACCTTTTTCGTGTACTACGCTCTCGTAAACGACGGCGTTGACCCTACGGATTTCTGCGAAAGAGTGCGCGACTACATGAACGGTCGATACTACCGCGACAACGACAGCATAGAGATACGCTATATGACTGGAGAAGCCGAAATGGCGATGATGGATCAAGTCATGGGAATAGTTTCCATGGTAATTTCCATAATTGCGGGAATCTCCCTTATCGTAGGAGGCATAGGCGTTATGAACATCATGCTGGTTTCGGTAACGGAGCGTACACGTGAGATAGGAGTCCGCAAGGCTCTGGGCGCGCCCAATTCGGCGATACGGAGCCAGTTTATCATCGAGTCCATAATAATCTGTCTGATAGGCGGATTTATCGGAATAATCGGCGGTATCCTGCTTGGAAACGTTGCGGGTATCATCGTCGGAACTGTGGCTCCGCCCTCCGCCGGAGCAATGGTGCTTGCGGTGTCGTTCTCCATGGCGATAGGAATTTTCTTCGGCTACTACCCTGCAAACCGCGCCGCGAAGCTCGATCCTATCGAGGCTCTGAGGTACGAATAATAATGGTTCGCTGACACAACTGTATATTTCAAGATGTTTTCTTCGTATACCGTATTTTATGGATACGGTATACGAAAAGAGTAAAGCATATCCGTTGCAGCCGTGACCGTCAAGAGGTGTTCGGACTGCAAGTTCCCGCCTGAAAGGAGGACGCATTTCCCTGCTGTGGAAATAACAGTAAATATGAACGAATTTTCATCGTATATTGATAATATTTTTGAATCGGACAGTCCCTTTAAAATAGTCGTCAGCAAACCGCCTAAAGACTGTGAGTATATTAAAATAAACCTTCTTAAAAAGGAACGCGGGTATCAGGCGGAAAAATACACGGAAAAGCAAGTCTTTCACGAAAACCTGCCCAACGGCGAGGCTGTCAAAAGCTGCTGCGGAAAGCTTTTGGAGCAGGGCTGGAAGCAGCTTAATTCATGGGGAAACACGTTTGAATACAATCTTATGGTGTCCAAAAAAGGTGCTGTTTCGCTTGGTAAAAAACGTTTGCAGGGCTCTGCACCTAAAGCAGAGCTGTCCCATAACAAGGTGAAAAATTATATTATCCCCGAGGACAAGCCGTTTCCCGCGCTGGTGGATATGGGCGTCTTTACCAAGGAAGGCAGGGTTGCAAAGCCTATGTACGGAAAGTTCCGCCAGATAAACCGTTTTGCGGAAATTATCGGCGACGCTCTGAAAGAACGTGGTTTTGAGAAAGGCGGCAAGTCTCTGAAAGTCATAGATTTCGGCTGCGGAAAGTCTTATCTGACCTTTGTGCTGTACCATTACTTTACAGAGATACTCGGCATTGAAACGGAAATGCTGGGTCTCGATCTGAAAGCAGACGTTATCAGAAACTGCAATGCAGCTGCGGAAAGATACGGCTACAAAAGTCTTCGATTTGAGGTTGGGGACATCGGCAATGCCTCTGAGCAGGGAAAGGCTGATATGGTGGTAACGCTCCATGCCTGCGATACTGCCACGGATTTCGCTCTGCACAACGCGGTCATGCGGGGCGCGGACATGATATTCTCAGTACCGTGCTGTCAGCACGAGCTTAACGGTCAGATGAAGTCCGGCAAGCTTTCGATTCTTACGCGGTACGGCATTATAAAGGAACGTACCGCCGCACTCTGTACGGACGCGGTGCGGGCAAACCTGCTCGAATACTGCGGCTATAAGACCCAGCTTCTTGAATTTGTTGACTTTGAGCATACTCCGAAAAATATTCTGATTCGGGCGGTAAAGCGCGGCGGTACCGTAAAGGGCAAAGAAAAATATCTGGACGAGGTGAAAAACCTTATGAAGGAATTTTCCTTTGAGCCCATGCTTTACAAGCTTCTGAAAGACAGCGGAAAGATTGCTTGACCAACGGTCGAATACAGCTTTTTTTAATACGAAAAAATGCACAAAAAGTTTGTCGGATTAACAGCTTTTTTTTATACCGGAATTTGCGGAAATTCTATTGACTTAATGCCCGTAAAGTGTTATGCTTATTAGAAATATTTAAATATGTTATATGTCAGAAACTTACGGGAGGTAATTTTATGCTGGAAACAAACTACTCGCAAAAATTTGTAAAGGAAGGTCTTACTTTTGACGATGTGCTGCTGATCCCTGCCGAATCCAACTGCACTCCCAACATGGTAAGTCTTTCCACAAGACTTGCGGGAGACGTCATGCTCAACACTCCTATCATGACCTCCGCTATGGACACCGTTACCGAGGCGAACATGGCTATCGCTATAGCGCGCGAAGGCGGCATAGGGATCATCCACAAAAATATGTCGATCGAACAGCAGGCTGACGAGGTTGACAAGGTAAAGCGTTCCGAAAACGGCGTTATAGTGAACCCTTTTTCTCTTACCGAGGACAGGCTTGTTTCCGAAGCTGACGAGCTTATGGGCAAATACAGGATATCCGGCGTACCTATCGTTGACAAGGTAGGCAAGCTGGTGGGAATACTTACCAACCGTGACCTGAGATTCCTTACCAACTTTGATATCCCCATCGGAGACGTGATGACCAAGGATCATCTTGTTACAGCTCCCGTAGGTACGGACCTCAAAGGCGCTCAGGAAATTTTAATGAAGCATAAGATAGAAAAGCTTCCTATTGTTGACGAAAGCGGTACCCTCAAAGGACTTATCACAATAAAGGATATCGAAAAAGCGGTTCAGTACCCCAATTCAGCCCGCGACAAATCGGGCAGGCTTCTCTGCGGGGCGGCGATAGGCGTTGCAGAAAACATGATGGAGCGCGCCAAGGCTCTTATTGACGCTCAGGCGGACGTGCTCGTACTTGACTCTGCTCACGGTCACAACATAAACATCGTGAACTCGGTAAGAGAAGTCAAAAAAGCGTTCCCCAACATTCCCGTAATTGCAGGAAATATCGCTACGGCGGCTGCTGCTGAGGCGCTTATAGCAGCGGGTGCGGACGCTCTTAAAGTTGGTATCGGTCCAGGCTCTATCTGTACGACCCGTGTGGTTGCAGGTATAGGCGTCCCCCAGATAACTGCGGTGTACGACGTTGCCTGCGTTGCCGCAAAGCACAATATACCTGTTATCGCCGACGGCGGTATAAAGTATTCAGGAGACATTGTAAAGGCTTTGGCTGCGGGCGCAAATCTGGTAATGCTCGGCTCTCTGCTTGCGGGCTGCGACGAAGCTCCCGGCGAGGAGGAAATTTATCAGGGCAGACGCTTTAAGGTGTACCGCGGAATGGGCTCATTAGGAGCAATGGCGTGCGGTTCAAAAGATAGGTATTTCCAGGAGAACAGCAAAAAACTTGTTCCCGAGGGAGTTGAGGGACGAGTTCCATACAAGGGACTTGTTTCAGACGCTATCTTCCAGCTTGTGGGAGGTATCCGTTCGGGTATGGGCTACTGCGGCTGTTCAACTATAGAGGAGCTTCACAAAAAGGCTCAGTTTGTGAAGATAACGGGAGCGGGACTTAAGGAATCCCATCCTCACGATATTTACATAACCAAGGAAGCTCCCAACTATTCGGTACAGATATAACCAAGCATTTCGGCGTTCCCCGTCACATAGGCGGGGGACGTTCTTTTTTTTCGGGACAAAGCATATAATTAAGCAGTTTGATCTTTGATCAGTCCGCAGGGCTGCGGGAAATTCGGATAACAACAATATAAAGGAGCGCTTATGATGAATGAAGTAAACAAAAAAACTCAGGTTCAGAACAGCATACACAATATTATTCTTGAGGGACGCAAAAAAATGTCCGTTTCCGGCGTTACTGACGTGGACAGCTTCGATGAAAACACAGTGCTGCTGTACACCACGATGGGTGAGCTGACCGTCCGCGGCAGCGATCTGCACGTAAACGACCTCTCGGTCGAAAGCGGCGAGATGAACATTGAGGGTGAAATAAAAAGTATTGTATACGGCGATCCCGACCGCCGTTCTCCGCTGTCCTTTGTCGGGAAAATTTTCCGCTGATAAGAGGCGAGGTGAGCTTTTGCAGATAGAAACTTTCTTTTCCGTATCCCAGCAGACCGCTTTTTTTCTGCTGTCCGTGGTTCTTGGTGCGGCTCTGGGCATTGTGTACGACGTCTTCCGCGTGTTTAGGATACTTTTCCCTCCCGCCGCTAAAAGGACGCCTCTGGCTGTTCAGGACGTGCTTTTCTGGCTTATATACGGCTTCTGCATATTCTGCTATTCCACAGCGGTATGCGGGGGAAGTCTGCGCTTTTTTATGTTTTTTGGTTCGCTGGCGGGGTTTGCGCTGTACATACTTACAATAGGGAACCTTATCACGGGAGTCCTAAGGCGTACAGCTGAATCTGTAAGACAAGTTTTACGCAAAGTATATTCCGTACTATTTGAACCGATCGTAAAATTATTAAAAAATTTATGTCAAAAAGTCCGCCTCTTTTTTATACAAATTTATAGAAAATCGAAAAAAACGGAAAGAAGTATTAAAAAACCCTTGCAAAAAGTCCCGAGGTTGGTGTATAATAAGAATGCAAAATTGGGTTTGCAGTTTGTGCGCAGCAGGCAGAAAGGTCGGAGGTGACATAGGTGAACGAGGCTGAAGCCCGCAAAGCTGAAAAAATCAGAAAAAACGCTCAGGCGGTAAGGAAAAAAAGACTGAGCATAAATAAAAGACAGACAAGTCCGCTGATGAGGTTTATTATCACAATTACAAGCTTCGTTTTTGTTATGTACTGCGTTACCTCCATAATTATGACTCAGGCTGAGATCGCCGAGAAAAAGCAGGAGCTCAATCTTCTTTACGAGCAGGCAGAAAAGCTTGAGGAGCAGAATGCAGAATACCTCAGTATTCTTTCCGAGGAGGACGAGCGTGCATTTATGGAACGTTACGCCGTCGAGGTTCTGGGCTACGCCTATCCCAATGAGCGCAGGTTTTACGATACTGCGGGGAAATAATACCTAATAAAATGATAAGGAAATTGTCCCCATGCGGGGTCAAATAAATATTCAAACGAGAGGATTAAAAAGTTTTTTATGCAGTTGGATGTAGGAAAAATTTACGAGGGAAAGGTTACGGGAATTACAAAATTCGGCGCGTTTGTGGAGATCGAACCGGGAACCACGGGAATGGTACATATCAGCGAAGTGGCGAACACCTTTGTCAGCGAGATAAAGGATCACCTTACCGAGGGACAGAGCGTTAAAGTAAGAGTTCTTGCGGTAAACGACGACGGCAAGATATCTCTTTCTATCAAAAAGGCGCTGGACACTCCCCCCGGACGAAAGGATTTTAAACGAGGAGGAGGACCGAGACGTTCCGACGGCGCAAGGCAGCAGCCACAGCAGGAAAAGCTTCCGCAGACCCCCGAGGCGGCGTTTGAGGATATGCTTAATAAATTTAAGCAAAGCTCCGACGAGCGTATGGGAGATCTTAAAAAGGTCATTGATAACAAGCGCAGAAGTCAGTCCAGGAGAAAATAAATTGCAGAAAACGGGATATGCCTCTGACGGGGCAGATTCCGTTTAATATTAATTTGCCAAAATTTAGAAGCTTACTATGCAAAAACAAAACCGGATATCCCGATTGGGGAATCCGGTTTTTGGTCATTCTTCGATCTGTTTGCCAAGGAACTGGGCTGCTGCCTGAATAAGGTTCTGCTGAACTTCGCTTGCCACAGCTTCGTTGTTGGGAGCAAGAAAAGCCACCGCACCTGTAACATCGCCCGAAGCAAGTATGGGCGAGCAGGCTATTGCGGGACGGTCGATACCCTCCACTGGAAAGACCTTTGCGTCGTTATGAGATGTGTAAAGATAGTTCTTGCGGCTTTCAAGGTACTCCTCCAGAGCCTGGGAAACGCGTCTTTCATTGAACTCTTTTTTCTGAACGCCTGCGACCGCTACTACATGATCGCGGTCAAAGACCACGGTTGGACAGTTTGCAAGCTTTGTCATGACCTCAGCGACCTGAGCCGCAGAGCCTGCCATTTCATTTATCGCGCTGTATTTTTTAAAGATGACTTCGCCGTCGTTGCTTGTGTAGATTTCAAGTGGGTCTCCCTCGCGGATACGCATGGTACGTCTTATTTCCTTGGGAATAACCACGCGCCCGAGGTCGTCAATTCTTCTGACAATACCCGTTGCTTTCATTTTATATTCCTCCGTTTTAATTTTTATAGCATTAATTTTGTTGCTTTAATAGTTTTTCACGGAGATTTTGGATTATACATTTCATTATTAAAACTGTTTTTGACATTTTACGGCAATTATCCCAAAAATACGAGTCCAATAAAAAGGGTATAAAATCTACTTTTCTGTGGAATCTGTTGCAAGCTGTTTTTCGCAGTCGGCAAAAATTTCCTTCACCTTTTCGGGATTTTTTACTTTTGTAAATGCGCTTACGACCGGTACTACGATAAGTCCCACTATCATTGCAATAGCTCCGGCGTTGATAGGGGAAGCCATGTTAAGCTTTAAGGAAGCCGCCGCTTTCGTAGCTTCGGGGAAGAATCCGAGGCTGAAAATTATCATATGTACAACGGTTATGCCGATACCCGTGACAAAGCTTGCCCACACAGCGGCAGAGGTCACCTTGCGTGAGAAAAGTCCGTACATGAACGGAGCAAGGAAAGCTCCCGCCAGTGCTCCCCATGAGATAGACATAAGCGTGGAAATGTATGCGTTGGGATTGAGCGCGATTATTACTGATACTATTAGGAATACCGCTATAAGAATGCGCATTACCAAAACCTGCTTTTTGTCGTCCATTTCCTTTTTCATGAAAGGTTTGATAAGGTCGATAGTAAGTGTAGAGCTTGACGTGAGTACCAGCGAGGACAGCGTTGACATTGAAGCCGACAGCACCAGCACAACTACTATTCCTATAAGTATCTCAGGCAGAGCCGAACGGAGCATTGCGGGAACGATAGAGTCAAAGGCAAGCTTTCCGTTTGAGCCTGTTTCGATAAGAGTGCGTCCCGTTGCGGCGGCGGTGTCCGCGTCAGCTGCTCCATAAAGTCTTCCGAAGCCTCCCATAAGGTAGGAGCCTCCAGCTACAACAAGGGCGAAAACCGTGGAGATTATAGTTCCGCGGGTGATAGCCTTGTTGTCCTTTATAGCGTAGAACTTCTGCACCATCTGGGGAAGTCCCCATGTGCCGAGAGATGTAAGTATGATCACCCCGATAAGGTTTATGGGGTCCGGTCCGAACAGACTGTTCAGACTGTTTTCTGGTACGCCTTTGTCCGATATAGTTCCGAGAGAATCAAGAGCTGCACCCCAGCCGCCCTGACCGTTTATTACGCAGATGACTACAGCAGCAATGCCTATAAGCATTATTATGCCCTGAACAAAGTCGTTTATCGCAGTAGCCTTATAGCCGCCGAGGATAACGTATGCCGCCGTAAGTACAGCCATACCGATGAGGCACGCGGAATACGGAATGTTGAACGCCATTCCGAACAGGCGGGAAAGTCCGTTGTAGACCGAGGCGGTATAGGGAATGAGGAACAGGAAAACGATTATTGCCGAAACGATTTTCAGGCTCTTTGAGGAATATCTTTTTTCAAAATATTCCGGCATTGTGGACGCGTTAAGGTGCTTGGAAATAATTCGGGTGCGTTTTCCCAAAATCATCCATGCAAGCATTGAGCCGATAACGGCGTTTCCTATGCCTATCCATGCGGCAGAAACCCCGTAGCTCCAGCCGAACTGTCCAGCGTAGCCGATAAACACTACTGCTGAAAAGTAGGATGTGCCGTATGCGAATGCCGTGAACCAGCCGCCAAGGCTTCTTCCGCCGAGGACGAAATCCGATACCGACGAAGTTTTTTTGCGGCAGTAAACGCCTATACCAAGCATCACCGCCAGATATGCTATAAGTATTGCGTAGATCATAAAAAAACAGCTCCTTTGCTTTATTACATAAAATCTGGTAAGCTTTAAAGCGATAAAGTATTTATATTATACCAGAAAAAAGCGGTTTTGTCAATACCATAATAAAAAAAGGCATAAAAATCAATTTTTCCGATAAAGCGGGAAACATTGACTTTTTTCTCGCTTAATGCTATACTGTACACAGTAACTGTATCACTGAAAGGAGAGTGAAGCGCATGAAACTTGCGGAAGCTTTAAATCTTCGCGCAGATGTCTCAAAACGTCTGTCGCAGTTAAGCGAACGTCTTACAGCAAACGCTAAGGTACAGGAGGGCGATTCTCCTGCAGAAGACCCAGCGGAACTGCTCGGGGAGCTTGACCGTCTCACAGGTCAGCTGGAAGAACTGATCTCACGCATAAATCTTACCAACAGCAAGACCATGCATAATGGAAAATCACTGACGGAAATGATAGCTGCCAAGGATACGCTGTCCCTTAAAAGCTCCATACTCAGAAATTTCCTTGCATCCGCCAGTGCAAAGACCGACAGGTACTCCAACAAGGAAATACGTGTTGTCAGCACTGTTAGCGTCAGGGAGCTGCAAAAAAAATCCGACGAGCTTTCCGAAGAGATACGGAAGCTTAATGTTAAGATTCAGGAACTTAACTGGTCGACCGATTTGATTTAAAAGCTGTCTTTGCAGTATTGGTTTTTCCGGCAGAAGAGGGTGTAAACGGCTTGACGTTTTCAAGACTCAGCTAATGCGGAACGGAGCGTATCGCACAGGCATATTAACGCTCAGCATTGTTACAGCCGCGTTTTTACTCATTATTTTTACTACCGTACGCCGTCTGCCGGAGGGCGGGAAAGGGGAATCCCCTTGCTTTATTATGGAAGCAAGGGGATATTTTTGTATGCACAGGCTAATTCTGATATTGTCTTACAGCTATTTTCTGAAGTACCGCTTAAAAGAGCATAAAATGTGCCGCCGCCGCTGCCTGTCAACAATAACTGCGTCTGGATGAAATTGGAACTCTGTTCGCGTAGGACAGCAATTATCTTGCCGGACAAATCTACGGGTACATTTTTGCCGATTAACGACAAGAGTCAATGAGGATAAAATCGTGTATTTCACACTCCAAATGTTATGGATAATCCAATGTACGCCGGACGGAACAGCCTCTGCTCGCCGCAGCAGCGAAGCGTAGAAACGGCTATCCCTGCATACTTTTGCAAACTTTCCTATCTTCGATTTGAATTTTACATCGAGGCGCGCACTCTATATTATAGTATAAATTTAAAGCGCGGTTGAGAGCCAGTAAGTTTCCGATAAATTTTTTAGAAAAATCCGATACTGTTCCGAAATAAAATGAAACAGTGTACGAACATCCGCCCGTACACTGTTTTCGGCATACTATAGCTGAGGATAGACTTTGCCCTCGGGAGCGTTCCGTCCTTTTTCCATAAGCGAAAGTATCTCCTCGTGAGCCGGCATGGCTGGTATTGCTCCCACCTTTGTGGAGCTTAATGCTCCGCAGGCATTGGCGTACATTGCAAACTCCCGCAGATCGTCCATTTCTATCTCGTCCATGGATTTGCCCGAAAGCACGAGCCTCGACAGGAAAGCTCCGAAAAAGCTGTCTCCCGCACCGAGAGTATCTACAGTATCCACCTTAAAGGTCGGCAGACGTTCTATCCCGTGCCTTGTGGCAACGATACATCCCTTAGCCCCCTGAGTGATACACATGACCTTTACACCGTCGTTCAGCAGCTTTGCAATAGCGGGAAGAAGGTTTGCGCAGTCCGTGATGATCTGAAGCTCCGCTTCCGACACCTTGATAACGTCCACATACATAAGCACGCTGCGCATGGCTTTGACAGCGGCTTCCTTTGATTCCCAGAGACGTTCGCGCCAGTTTGGGTCGTAAGATATTATCTTTCCTTGCTGCTTTGCGTACTCCACGGTGTTTATCACCGCCGATTTGGACGGCTCAGAGGTCAGCAGCAGTGCGCCGAAGTGAAGCAGTTTGCAGCTGTCGATAAGCTTAAGATTGACCTCGCTGAAGCTGAGATTGAGATCCGCGCTGTTTTTGCGGTAGAAAACAAAATCCCGTTCGCCCTCGCTGCTTTTTCCGACAAAAGCAAGCGTTGTGGAAAAGTCCTTGTCAAGGATAAGTCCCTTTGTGTCCACGCCCTCTGCGGCAAGGGTGTCACGCAGATATTTTCCGAACATATCCATGCCAAGCTTTCCGATAAAGCCGCTTGAAACTCCAAGCTTTGACGCCATTACGGCAACGTTTGCGGGAGCTCCTCCCGGATTCTGTTTATAGTAAATATCTCCGGATTTACCGTTTTCTCCGTCCTTAACGTCCTGAACCTCTGTAAAATCAACCAGCATTTCGCCGATCGACATAATATCCGGCATGATCTCTCCCCCTTTTTTCAAAATCTGTATATCTGCTATTATGAATATTATAACATATTTTTCAACGATTTCAAGAGTTTTTTGTTAATTTTACCGTTTTGTAAACAACAACTGTTACGCCTCGGCGGCTTCTGCAGTTTCGGCAGTTTCCACAGCCGACTGCGCCACCTGATCTGGGTACTGCTTCAGTATTTCCAGAATTTTATCGTAGCTTTTCATGAAAACATCCACCGCATGGGGAGCGAACTGCTTGCCGCGCTGGTTCACTATTTCCTCGTAAGCCTTTTCGGGAGGCCATCCGTCCTTATAGGAACGTTTGGACACCAGAGCGTCGAAAACGTCCGCAACGGAAACAAACCGTGAAATATAGTCTATCTGTTCTCCCGAATAGCCGAGATAGCCCTTTCCGTCCCAGCGTTCGTGGTGAAAAAGCGCGATCTTACGCGCCATTGACATGACTTCGCCGGGCGAGTTTTTCAGCAGTTCCTCGCCAACGGTGACATGGGTCTTGATAACGTCAAATTCGTCATTTGTGAGTCTGCCGGGCTTTTCGAGTATGTCGGGAGGAATAAGCAGCTTGCCGATATCGTGCATCATTGCCGCTAAAGCGATCTCTGTGCATTTTTCCTCATCGAAGCCTGTGTTCAGCGCCATAATGCGGACATATTCCGAAACGCGCTTAACGTGCTGACCGGTCTGTCTTGATTTGGATTCGGAGATTTCCGCAAAGGAGAGTATTACCGCCTCCTGAGTCTTGAATATGTCGCTGTTTACCTTTGTCTGCCGCATGGCGGTGTCGATGTTGCTGTAAAGTATATCCAGGGAGCTTCTCAGCAGTGTGTTTTCCACAACAACGGGAAATTCCATTGAAATGTAAAAAAGCAGATCGTCGTCCTGATAAAAGCTCATGCCAATGCCGCTGGGCGTGATCTGGATATCGTCACGCGCCTTTTGCTTCACAAGAGGGTAAGCAAAGCTTATGTTCGGCAGCTGAACGGTCACCATTCCGTTTTCGGCGTGGGCAAGTCCCGAGGTGAGGTTGTCGTCTATGTGGTGAAAAACCCCGTCCTCAGTGTGAACGCCCATTGCTATAACCGGTATTCCCGAGCTGCCCTGTACTTTTGCCGTAACGGTGTAAACCGCGTATTTTATAAGTCCCGCAAGCTCCAGCATATCCATTGCTCCGTAAAGCTTCCGTGATGCGTCAATAATGGTATCGAGGCTGTCCTTGGTTCGGTTTATCTTTTCTATAGAGTCGTTAAGCCTTGCAAAGATTTTCTGGGTCATGTTTCCGAGAACAATGCAAACGACTGCAAACACAATAAAGAGAATAAGCCTCGGGAGAAGTCCGTAAATAAGTATCTGAGGTAGAGTGCGAAGCGGATCGTCCTGAACTACGAGAAGAGCTGAGCTCAAGAAGTGCGCCGCAGTTATAAATACGGCGGTCTCTACAGTCGTAAAAACCGTAAGTTTTGTGTCAAAGTACATTACAGACAGTATCAGCGGAAAAACAAGCGGCATTATCATGTGAAACGTCAGCACACTGTAGGCAAGGCATATTGCCACCGACGAACACAGCATTACCGAATATTTCATCCAGTTTTCGTACTTTCTGCGTATAATGAGCGCCGATTTCGGGAAAGCCATTATTACCGCAAACGCTGCGGCAATGATCCTGAAAGCGGTTTTGTTTATTATAAACACGCCAAGCTCGTTAAGCGCAAGGACAATACTGAAAAATCCTATGCAAAGCAGAAGTATATTTGAAATATTTCGGGTGGTTTTTTCGTCCGAAGTGGTTAAAATATTGCCGTTCATTTAAATCCCTCTGTAATTTTTTGTAGTTTTTTTACTATAATTATATAGGGTGTTATGCAAACATAATGACATTATAGCATATACTGCTTTTATTTTCAAGATGTTTTTTCACTGAAAATACCCGAAGCGGCATAATTCCGGGAATTTTTTATTCATTTTTTTCAAAAAAAGCTTGCAATCCGTAAAAAAGTGTGGTATAATAATTAACATCACAATATTAAGCACAAAAGACCGGAAAGCTCCGGTCTTTTGTGCTGTATGCGGATATTGAAAGGATTGATTCAATGGCAGTAAAAAAAGGAGGCAGGGGCGGAAGCACAGTCTCCGCAGTATACGATATCGCCAAGCCCATAGCCGACAGTCTGGGTCTTAAGATCTGGGACGTGGTTTTTGAAAAAGAGGGTGCGATGTGGTACCTGAGAGTCTTTATTGACAGGCAGGACGGTGCTGTAAGCATGGACGACTGCGAAAATATGACCCGTCCGCTTTCAAAAGCTCTGGACGACGCAGACCCTATCGAGCAGAACTATATGCTTGAGGTGGGCTCCCCCGGTCTGGGCAGGGAGCTGAGGCGTCCCGAACACTTTGAGGAATTTCTGGAGTGTCCCGTAAGGATACGCTATATCCGCGAAACAGACGGCAAAAAGGAGTTTATAGCCATACTTAAAGGGTACTCAAAGGATACGGTCTCAGTAACTGCCGAGGAGGGCGACATCGAGGTAAAGCTTTCCGATACGGCCTTTATACGTCTTTTCGACGACGATCCCGACGAGCTTTTCGGTGATGATGATAACGATGATGAATAATTTCGGAACAGGGGATAATCTTAAAAATCTATCTTTTATCTTCTATTCTCTAATTTATAATAGGAGGAATTCGCAAAAATGAACAAGGAATTTTTTGAGGCGCTGGAAAAGCTTGCGCAGGAAAACGGCATACCCATGGAGCTTCTTACGGAAAAGATAAAGCTGGGTATTTCAAGGGCTGTTAAAAAGGAGTACCCCGATTGCGAGGATTTCAACGTTGAGATTGACCCCGACAAAAAGGTGTTCGAGGTTTCGCTGATGAGAACCGTTGTGGATGACGAACCGCTGGATATGAGCGAAATACACATCGACGAAGCAAGAGCGTCATGTTCCAAAAATGCGGCTGTGGGGGACGTTGTTCCTTTCAAGCTTTCCACGGCTAAGTTCGGACGGGTCGCTGCTCAGAACGCAAAGCAGGCTATCAGAACAGAGCTTAAAGGCTTCGAGAGGGAAAAATACATCAATCAGTTCAGCGACAAGATACACGAGGCGGTTTCGGCTACCGTTCTCAGGGTTGAGCCGGAAAGCGGCAACGCTACTCTCGCTATCGACAAAAACGAGGTGTACTTATTCAAAAATGAGCAGATACCCGGAGAAGTCCTTAAAGAGGGTGACATCGTAAAGCTTTATCTGGTGGACATCATCAATCCCGAAAGGAGACCTATGGTAAAGGTTTCCAGAACTCACAAGGACTTGGTAAAACGGCTTTTCGAGCTGGAAATTCCCGAAATATACGACGGTACGGTGGAGGTAAAAGCGATATCCCGCGAGGCAGGCTCGAGAACCAAGATAGCCGTCTGGTCAAAGGATAAGAACGTCGATCCCGTAGGCGCGTGCATAGGTCCCAAGCACAGCCGTATCGGAAACATCGTCAACGAGCTTTGCGGTGAAAAGATAGACATTATCGTTTATGACGAAGATCCCGCAGTGTTTATTGCACACGCTCTTTCTCCCGCGGATGTGGTAAGCGTTACTGTTGAGGAGGGCGAGCAGAAGACCTGCACAGTGATAGTTCCCAATAGTCAGCTTTCTCTTGCCATAGGCAACAGGGGACAGAACGCAAAGCTTGCGGCAAGGCTTACGGGCTATAAGATCGACATAAAGCCCGAAAATCCCGTGGAATAAGGTCGTGATGCAATGGCGGCAATAAAAAAAATACCTATGAGAATGTGTCTCGGCTGCGGAGAGATGAAGCCGAAAAAGGAGCTTATCAGGGCGGTGAAAGCGCCGGACGGAAGCGTTTCAATAGACCTGACGGGAAAAAAATCGGGAAGAGGCGCTTACATCTGCCGCAGTACGGAATGCTTCGGAAAAGCAAGAAAGGCAAGAAGATTTGAAAAAGCGTTCTCCTGCCGTATTTCCGACGAGGTGTACGACGGAATGGAAAAGGAGCTGACCGAAGATGAACAATGCGGAAAGGCTTAACGGACTGTTCGGATCGCTTACGATATGCCGAAAAGCAGGACGGCTTGCAATGGGCTTTGATCCCATGAAAGAGGCTCTGGACGCGGGAAAGGCACACGCGGTCATTATCGCGGCTGACATTTCCCCAAAAACCGAAAAGGAGGTACGCTTCTTTTCAGAAAAGCATGGGGTTCCCGTTAGGAAAACGGAAATGACGCTGGAGGGAATAAACCGCGCTCTCGGCAAAAAAGCGGGTATTCTTACTATATGCGGAGAGGGCTTCGCGGAAAAAATACTGAGAATTTGCGGGGGCGAAAACTGAGTCAGCGTATATGACGGAACGTTCAGGTTCCGAACCGATAAAATAAAAGCGCATAACATAAATCAAAACTCATCAAAACGGAGGGTATACAGCCTATGAGTACAATTAAACAGACAAAGCTTAAAATAAACGACGTCGCCAAGGATCTGGGGATAACGGGTCAGGCGCTTTCGGATTTTCTTAAAGAAAAACTTGATGTTGCAAAAAAGCCGGCGGCTTCGCTTACGCCTGAAGAAATGAACGTCGTTCTGGAACACTTTTCCCAGAACAATCAGGTGGATTCCTTTAACGAATACTTTGCCATGAGGAATCTTCCCAGAACAGAAAAGAAACCGGAAAAGAAAACCGTTAAAAAGTCTGCTGCAAAGAACGAGGAAAAAACAGAGGGCAAGAACGTAAAGCCTGTTTCGGAAAAGCTGTCCAAAACCGAAAAATCGGCGGAAATAAAGACTGAGACAATAAAGTCCGGCAAGCCCGAAACCGAGTCCGCTACTAAAACGGAAACGGCAGAAAAACGTGAGAAACAGGCTGCAAAGCCGGAAGTTAAGCCAGAATCCAAAAAAGAAGAAAAACAGGATAAGCAGAATAACCACTCCAAACCCGCTGCACAGCAGACTCCCGTACAGCAGAGCAAGCAGAACGAAAATAAAAAGGAACGCTTCAACACCCAGCAGGTACTGGGCGGCGACAAGAAGAAAAAGCCGGAACAGAAGCAGTCTAAACAGCCTGCTGAGCAGTCCAACAAGAAGAAGCTGGACGTTAAGTTTGCGGACAGTTCCGCAGTTGTGGATCAGAAGATACACAAGATCGACACCCGCGGCTCCTATGTTGAAATGGATAAGTACAACGAAAAGTACGACAATATGGCAAACGCTTCGGGCGGCGGAGGCAGAAAGAAAGACAATTTCTCCAAAAAGCAGAAGCTTACCCAGAAGTCCCAGCAGAGAAAGAACCAGCAGTACTCCAACAAGCGCGAGACCGAGGCGGAGAAGCTCCGCAGGCTGGAGCTGGAGCGTGCAAGAAAGCAGCAGCTCAAGGTGCTTATTCCTGATGAGATAGTTGTTTCTGAGCTTGCTTCGAGACTTAAAGTTACCGCTACCGAGGTAATCAAGAAGCTCATGCAGCTGGGTGAAATGTGCACAATAAATCAGGTAATAGACTTTGACACCGCTTCTCTTGTTGCGGAAGAACTGGGCGCCAAGGTCGAAAAGGAAGTCATCGTTACAATCGAGGAGCGTCTTATAAATGACAATGACGACGACGGAGAGGGCATAGAGCGCGCTCCCGTAGTAGTTGTAATGGGTCACGTAGACCACGGCAAAACGTCCCTGCTTGACAAGATAAGAAACGCAAACGTTACTTCCACCGAGGCGGGCGGCATTACTCAGCACATCGGCGCGTACCGCGTTACCTGCAAGGGCAAGGAGATCACATTCCTTGATACTCCCGGCCATGAGGCGTTTACCTCCATGAGGGCAAGGGGCGCTTCCGTTACGGATATCGCTATCCTTGTGGTAGCCGCCGACGACGGTATCATGCCCCAGACGGTAGAAGCTATCAACCACGCAAAGGCTGCGGGAGTTTCCATTATCGTTGCCATTAACAAAATGGACAAAGAGGGCGCAAATCCCGACGCGGTAAAGCAGAAGCTTACCGAATACAATCTTGTTGTTGAGGAATGGGGCGGCGATGTAATCTGCGTTCCCGTTTCCGCAAAGACAGGAGAGGGTATTGACGAGCTGCTTGAAAACGTGCTTCTTGTTGCCGAGGTAGCGGAGCTCAAAGCAAATCCCAACCGCCTTGCAAAGGGTGCGGTAATTGAAGCGCGCCTTGACAAGGGCAGAGGCCCTATTGCAACGCTGCTTGTTCAGAACGGTACTCTCCGCACCGGTGATATCATTATTGCGGGTACTGCCGTGGGACGCGTCCGCGTAATGACAAACGACAACGGCAAGGTCGTTAAGGAAGCGGGTCCCTCATATCCTGTTGAGATAACAGGTCTTGCGGAAGTACCCTCTGCAGGCGACACATTCAACGCGGTTGAGGACGAACGTCTTGCAAGAGAGCTTGTGGAACAGCGTAAGCACGAGGCCAAGCAGGAGCAGTTCAAGCAGTACCAGAAAGTTACTCTCGACAACCTGTTCAGCCAGATCGAACAGGGCGAGATCAAGGAACTGCCCATTATCGTCAGAGCTGACGTTCAGGGCTCGGTCGAAGCTGTTAAGCAGTCCCTTGAAAAGCTTTCCAACGATGAAGTCCGCGTAAAGGTTATCCACGGCGCAGTTGGAGCTGTTTCCGAGGGAGACGTTATGCTCGCAAACGCTTCAAACGCTATTATCGTCGGATTCAACGTCCGTCCTGACCCCGTTGCCGCAGACAGCGCCGAAAGAGACGGTGTGGATATCCGTCTGTACAGAATCATTTACGACGCTATCGAAGAAATAACTACGGCTATGAAGGGTATGCTTGCTCCCAAGTTCCGCGAGGTAAATCTTGGCCGTGTTGAAGTACGTCAGGTTTATAAGATATCTAACGTCGGCATGGTTTCGGGTTCTTACGTGCTCAGCGGAAAGATCACCAGAAACGCGGAGATACGCGTTGTCCGCGACGGAATCATTGTGGCTGACGACAAGATGTCCAGCCTGAAGCGTTTCAAGGACGACGTTAAGGAAGTAGCCGAGGGCTACGAATGCGGTATAACTCTGGAAAAATTCAGCGACGTTCATGTAGGCGATATTTTTGAGGCATACTATATGGAGGAATACCGCCCGGATTAAGCGGGGAGCCTCCGCGGGCACTTGCACACAGTGCAGGAAAGTCACATCCCGCTATAAAATACTGAGATCATCGGTATTGTGCAGTCCCCTAAAGGGGGGCTGCAGGGTTTGTCGTATACAATTCAATAATTAAAAAGGAGTTTTGCATTAATGCCGAACTTTAGAAACGGACGGCTGTCCGAAGATATAAAGCGTGAAATATCAGGTCTTATCCGTGAGGAGATAAAAGATCCCCGCGTAAGTTCCGGTCTTGTCTCTGTGGTAAGAACCGAGCTTTCCGGCGACAATTCCCACTGCAAGGTATATATTTCCAGCCTTGACGGCGAGGACGCTGCAAGGACGGCGGTAAAGGGTCTGGAAAGCGCTTCGGGAATGATGAAGCGGCAGATATCCAATAAGCTTCACCTTAGAAAATGTCCGGAGCTGAAATTTATTGCCGACAATTCTATAGAGCATTCGGCGGAAATAGCCAAAATGCTTGAAAAGATCGAGGAAACCGAAAACGACGGCGGGACTGAATGACCGAACCGGTTATTCGGTCTGCACATAAAGGAGTGAGACGTTATGACCGCTGATCTTGCCGGTCTTAAAGAAACTGCGGAATTTCTCGCAAACCGTGATAATTTCTATATCCTGACCCACCAAAGCCCCGACGGAGACACTATGGGCAGCGGCTTCGGGCTGTGCTATGCTCTCCGCAAGGCGGGGAAAAAGGCAAACGTGCTGTGTTCCGACGATTTTCCCAAAAGATACAGCTTTATGTACGAGGGCTACGAACCTCAGAAATTCACTCCCGAAACTATCGTGGCGGTGGACGTTGCGGACAGAAAGCTGCTTGGAACGCGTCTGAACGGCTATGCGGATTACGTTGATCTGTGCATAGACCACCATGTTTCAAACGAGCGTTATGCGAAAAGTCTGCTGCTTTACCCCGACGCCTCCGCTACCTGCGAGGTGCTGTTTCAGGTACTGACTGAAATGGGCGCGGATCTTGACAAGCGCATTGCCGAATGTCTTTACACGGGGATAGCCACCGACACAGGCTGTTTCAAGTACGCCAATACTACAAAGCTTGCGCACATTATCGCTGCGGAGCTTATGGAGCAGGGTGTAGATATCGAGCGCATAAACCGCGAAATGTTTGACATAAAGAGCAAAGCGAGGCTCAAGGTAGAGCAGTATATAAATTCCGCAATGGAATATTATCTGGACGACAAGTGCGCTATGGCCGCGGTAACTCTGGATACTATACGCAAGGCGGGTCTTGCGCAAGAGGAATTTGAGGGAATTGCCGGAATGAGCGTTCAGCTTGAGGGAGTTCAGGTGGGCGTCATTATCAAGGAAAAGGACGAGGGCAAGTTCAAGGTATCAATGCGTTCCGCGTCGGATATAGATGTGTCCGCAATATGCGCCAAGTTCGGCGGGGGAGGTCACGTCAAGGCGGCGGGCTGCACTCTGGAAGGTTCGTTGTCAGACGTTAAGCTGCGGCTTCTGTCGGGAATAGCTCCAGAAATGGGTATAGACCTATGGCTGGCGTAACCATGAGCACGGAGTTTTGCGGGATTATCTGCGTGAATAAGCCAGCAGGCTTCACAAGCTTTGACGTTATCGCAAAAATGCGGGGGATACTTAAAATGAAGCGTCTCGGTCACGCAGGTACCCTCGACCCTATGGCTACGGGGGTACTTCCTGTTTTTGCGGGACGTGCCGCGAAAGCCTGCGATATCCTCCCTGATCATGACAAGACCTATCTTGCGGGATTCCGCTTAGGCGTTACGACCGATACGCAGGACAGTACAGGAACAGTTTTGTCCGAAAACGGTAACGCTGTTCCTATGGACAAGCTTTTGTCCGCGCTGGAAAGCTTTCGGGGAACCATTGAACAGATACCCCCTATGTATTCGGCTGTGTCAGTGAACGGAAAGCGTCTTTATGAGCTTGCCAGAGAGGGCAAGACGGTGGAACGTCCCGCAAGGACTGTTACGGTCTATTCGCTGGAGCTTTCGGACTACGATGATGAGAGCCGCAGCGGCACGATGGAGGTCTCCTGCTCAAAGGGTACCTATATCCGAACGCTGATAAATGACATCGGAGACGCTTTAGCGTGCGGAGGGATAATGACATCTCTTGTGAGAACTCACGCATGTGGATTTTCCCTTGAGGACTGCGTTACACTTGAGCAGCTCCAGAAGGCGGCGGAGAACGGCGGCGATTTCCTGCCGTTTATAAAGCCTATTGAGGACGTGTTTGCGGACTTACCCGCGCTGCACCTTAAAGGTGCGCAGGAAAGAATGTACAGAAACGGCGTAAAGCTTGACCTTGACAGGATACGCGTCCCCGCAAAATCGGAGCGGATAAGGGTTTACGGCGAGAGCGGCTTTATAGGCACAGCCGTACCCGACAATGAAAACGGTATTTTGAAAGTTGAAAGAAACTTTTATTTATAGTATAAACTTCCGAGAGAGGAGGGCACGTTTTCCCGAATAGGAAAGCGGTCGTGTTTATGATAGATCTGACGGGAACAAACAGCGTTCCCGACGGCGGAACAGTCGTCGCCATGGGACTTTTTGACGGACTTCATTACGGTCACCGCACAGTTATACGGTACGCGGCGGATATCGCGGGCAGAACTCCCGGAGCTGAGCCTGCGGTGTTTACTTTCGATACATCGAGCGTTACGTCAAAGGGAACGGGCGGTGTAGACTATATCCTTTCCCGCGATATGAAGTTCGAGCTGCTGGAGGGTCTCGGGGTCAAATATGTGTACTCCCCCGATTTTGCCAATTTTAAGGATTTGGACGGAGACGGGTTCGTTCAGCTTGTTCTGTGCGATAAATTTAACGCGAAATGTGCCGTATGCGGAGAGGATTTCCGCTTCGGCAATGGCGCGAAATGGGGAGTCAGAGAGCTTGACGTACTTTGCAGAAGACACGGCATAAAGCTGTACTCCGTGCCAAAGGTAACGGAAAACTTCGGCGAAAGGATATCATCCACAATGATACGCGGTCTTATCCGCGAGGGGAAAATAGAGCGCGCCAATCTGCTTATGGGTTCGGGTTTTGCTTTGAAGATGCCCGTTGCTTACGGAAGAAAGCTGGGCAGGACTCTTGATTTTCCTACCATAAACCAGTATTTTCCAAAACGGCAGATCGTACCCAAATACGGCGTATACGCTTCGCGGACGGAGGTCTGCGGAGGTATTTACAAAAGCGTTACAAACATTGGCGTGAAGCCTACCGTAGGCAGTGACGCCCCTCTTGCGGAGACCTACATAATAGACTATTCGGGAGAGGAGCTTTACGGCGAAACGGCCAAGGTAACTCTTACTGCGTTTCTGCGTCCTGAACGGAAATTTGCAGACGTGGACGAGCTTAAAGCCTGTATTGCCGCGGACGTTGAAAAAGCGCGCACTGTTCCCGATAAGGTACGGCTTCTTTGCGAGACTCAACCAAACGCAGACGCTGCCGAGAAATAAAACTGAAAGGACATGATCCGGAATGAAAACAGAAAACGTCAGAACGCGGTTTGCTCCCAGTCCTACTGGCTTTATGCACATAGGCAACCTGCGCACCGCGCTGTACACATATATTATCGCAAAAAAATACGGAGGAAAATTTATACTCCGCATTGAGGACACTGATCAGGGACGTTATGTGGAGGGCGCTACCGACGTTATCTACGATACCCTGAGAAAATGCGGCCTTAACTGGGACGAAGGTCCCGACATCGGCGGACCCGCGGGTCCCTATGTTCAGTCGGAGAGAATGGGTATTTTCAAGGAGTACGCCGAGCAGCTTGTAAAGTCGGGTCACGCTTACTATTGCTTCTGCACAAAGGAGCGCATGGAGCAGGTTCACGAGGAGCAGAAAGCAAAGGGCATTACGCCCACCTACGACCGTCACTGCCGTGACCTGCCCAAGGAAGAAGTTGACAGGCTTCTTGCAGAGGGCACTCCCTACGTTATCAGGCAGAAGATACCCCTTAACGGCGAGACAACATTCCACGACGAGCTTTACGGAGACATAACCGTCCCCAACGCCGACCTGGACGACCAGATACTTCTGAAAGCGGACGGTATGCCCACATACAACTTTGCAAACGTTGTGGACGACCATTTAATGGGAATTACCCATGTTGTACGCGGAAACGAGTACCTGTCCTCCGCGCCGAAATACAATCTTCTGTATGAGGCTTTCGGCTGGGAAATTCCCGAATATATCCATGTTGAGCGTATCATGAGGGACGCTACACATAAGCTTTCAAAGCGGGACGGCGACGCTTACTTCGGCGACTTTGTTGAAAGAGGCTACTATATTCCCGCAATACTGAACTATATCGCGCTTTTGGGCTGGGCTCCCAAGAGCGAACAGGAAATCTTCACTCTTGACGAACTTATCAAGGAATTTGACATCGGCGGACTTTCAAAATCCCCCGCTATCTTCGACCCCGTCAAGATGACCGCGATCAACGCGGAGTGGCTGAGAAAGCTTCCCCATGAGGAGTTCAAGGCTTTGGCTCTGCCCTATATCAGGCAGACCTGCAAGCGGGAGGATATTGACCTTGACGTGCTTGTAAAGACCTTGCAGCCCCGTACCGAGCTGCTGTCAGATATCCCCGAAAAGGTTGATTTTATTGACGAGCTTCGTGAATACGATAACGAGCTGTTCTTTAACAAGAAGATGAAAACCAGCGCGGAAACGGCCCTGCCGGCTTTGCAGGCGGTACTGCCCGTACTGGAGAATATTTCCGGGGAAAACTGGAACGAGGAAAATATCCACGCCGCCGTATTCGCCGAGATAGAAAAGCTGGGCGTAAAAAACGGCTGGGTGCTCCTGCCTATGAGAGCCGCTCTTTCGGGCAAGGCAATGACTCCCGGCGGAGGGATAGAGCTTGCGGCGATACTGGGTAAAAACGACAGTATCGCGCGTATTAAAAAAGCTTTGGAACAGTTGTCCTGAGTATTTTGTGTGTACAGATAATTTGTTCCGTTAAGTTTGTTAATTTTTATTAACCTGTCACAGGTTATACACATTATGCTGATAAAATATGGAACGTATTATTATGATAACGTAAAAAATCCTAAAAGGAGGTCTGCTGCATGATAGAAGTTCAGAACCTTACAAAGCAGTACGGCGCAAAAAAAGCTGTGGACAGCCTTACCTTTACCGTGAACGACGGGGAGATACTCGGTTTCCTCGGACCAAACGGCGCGGGCAAGTCCACGACAATGAATATGCTTACTGGGTACATTTCCTCAACGTCGGGAAAGGCGCTGATAAACGGTGTTGATATTCTTGACGACCCCATTAACGCAAAGAAAAATATAGGTTATCTCCCCGAGATACCTCCCCTCTATCTTGACATGACGGTCAAGGATTATCTCAATTTCGTGTACGACCTGAAAAAATGCAAAATTCCGCGCAAAGCTCACCTTGAAGACGTTTGCGGACTTGTCAAGATAACCGACGTTTACGAACGTATAATCCGCAATCTTTCAAAGGGCTACAAGCAGAGAGTGGGTCTTGCACAGGCCTTGATAGGAAATCCCCCTATCCTTATCCTGGACGAGCCTACGGTAGGTCTCGACCCCAAGCAGATAATCGAGATAAGGACGCTTATCAAAAAGCTTGGCAAAAAGCACACGGTTATTCTGTCCTCACACATTCTGCCCGAGATACAGGCGGTGTGCGACAGGGTAATAATCATCAACAAGGGAAAGATTGCTGCGGACGATACCACGGAAAATCTTACCAAAAACATTACTACCGACTACAGGCTCATAGCACGTATCGACGGAGCGCGTGAGGAAGTCCTGAAAACAATAAAGGGCATTTCCGGGGTAATTTCCGTTTCAGCAGATATGGAGCGGGAAAAGGGCGTGTACGACTACGAGATAGAGACAAAAGAAGACGCTGATATCCGCCGCGAGCTATTTAAGAGAGTTGCGGCAAGAAACTGGATAATTTTAGGGCTCAAATCCTCCGAGATGACTTTGGAGGACATCTTCCTGAAAATAACAATGGACGACAGCTTTGAGCTGAAAATGAAAAAGTCCTCCGGGTATAAAGCGGAGACGGCTTCCGCAGATGAAGAAAAATCCTCTGCTGAGGAAAACAGCGGGAAAACCGCAGATGAAAATTCAAAGGAGGCTGAGGAATAATGGGCGCAATTTTCAGGCGCGAGCTGAAGGCTTATTTCACCTCGCCTATTGCTTACATTTTCATTACCGTGTTCTATCTTTACACGGCGACTTACTTTGTCAACTATAATGTTTACTACGGTCTGACGGATATGTCCTATGTTTTCCAGTGCGCGTTCAATATCCTGATGATACTGCTGCCCCTGCTTACCATGCGGCTGTTTACCGAGGAAAAACGGCAGAAAACCGACCAGTGTCTGCTTACGGCTCCCGTAAATCTTTTCTCCGTGGTAATGGGAAAATTTCTTGCGGCGACCTGTGTTTTCCTTTGCGCAATAGCTGTTTATGCGGTGTATGCGGTAGTTCTTTTCGGACTTTCAGGATATCTTGCGTGGGCTACCGTTATCGGAAATTTAGCCGCTCTTGTTATGCTCGGCGCAAGCTTTATAGCTATCGGCCTGTTTGTGTCCGCAATGACGGAAAGTCAGGTGGTGGCGGCAATAATCAGCTTCATCATAATAATGTTTTTCTTTATGATAGATATGCTTTCGGGTATCGTTCAGGTCGAATGGCTCAGAACTGTTATGGTGTCGCTGGGATTTTACAGCAGGTATGCCGAGTTCTCCACGGGACTTTTCAGCGTGCCAAACATTATTTTCTTTGTCAGCATAATTTTCATATTTAACTTTCTCACGGTGCGCGCTCTTGAAAAGCGCCGCTGGGCGTGACAGTTCATAACTGAGAAAGGAGCTATTGCTATGAAAATAAATACCAAAAAGCTTAAATACGGTACGGCTGCAATGGCGATAACCGTTGCGGTTATCGTGCTTGTGATCCTTATAAACGTGATCGTCGCGCTGTTTTCGGACAGGGTGAACATGAACCTTGACCTTACTCCCAACAAGGACTTCGCTATTACCGATGAGACAAAGGATTATCTTGCAAAGCTGAACGAAAAGGTGGAAATATGCACTACCGTTGACGAGACATACTTCCAGACCTCGGAAAGCAAATATATCAAGCAGGCGTACGAGGTGCTGAAAAAGTATGCTGCGGGAAGCGATAAAATATCCCTCAATTTTATAGATATGACAGTAAACCCGACATACGTTGACAAGTATAAGCAGTACTACAGCGGAAGCATTTCCGAGAACAGCATCGTGCTTTTCAACGAGGACACCAAGCGTATAAGAGTTATTTCTGTAAACGACCTGTTCAATACCGAGATAAACTACTACACAATGTCCCAGAGTATCGTTTCCTCAAAGGCGGAAAAGACCCTTACGTCGGCGATAATGTATATCACCGACCCGGATCCCAAAACTGCGGTTTATCTTGATATCATCACCGAAAGCGCAGTAGAAGGAAACGTCCGGTCAATGCTCGAGGACGACGGATTCGACGTTGTGAAAATTGACCCTCTTACGGAGGAAATTCCCGCGGAGGCTTCGCTTATCATTGTAAATTCTCCGCTGAACGACTTTTCCGAGGAACTGGTGGACAAGCTCTACAACTTCATGGAAAACGACGGAAACTACGGAAAAAACATGATATACCTTGCAAGCACGTCCCAGAATCCCACACCGAATATCGACGCTTTCCTGGCTGAATGGGGAGTCAAGGTAGTCAGCGGTATTGTCAGCGACAGCAATCAGCAGAATATACTTGGGGGTTCTGGAGGCTACGGCTTTGTGACCTATATCGGCGACAGCGGCACTATCTCCACCGGCGACGGTGCGGAGACAAACTATACCGGAGGCATTCCTGACGAGACTCTTGAAAATCCCGTGGCAGCCGCTTATGTCAGACCTCTTGAAATTCTTTTTGAGCACCGCGGAAATGTTTCGGCGTACTCGCTGCTTAATACCGCGGAGACAGGCTACTACCTGACCGAGGAAATGACCAGAGAGTATGCTGAAACAGGCGTTATGCCCGAGATCGAGGAAAAAAGCATACCCCTTATGACTCTTTCCAGCAAGTACGTTTTCAAGGACAACGAGCAGCTTCTCTCCAATATTCTTGTTATAGGTTCGGATTATGTGCTCAACAACGGCTATACAAGCCAGACCTATTTCAACAACGGCGATTATTTCATTTCAATAATAAATAAGGTTTCCGGAAAGGAAAGCGGTATTGACATTCTTGACAAAGACCTTTCCGGACAGACATATCAGGCTACCGAATCCCAGATTTCGGCTATGAGAGTAGTATTTATGTTTGTTGTTCCGGGAGCGGCGGCTGTTATCGGGATCGCCGTATGGCTCAGGAGGAGACACAAGTAATGAAAAAAAATATCAGGTTAATAATTATTATCTGCGTTATCGCGGCGGTTCTCGGAGGAGCGGCGTTCCTGCTGATGAAAACCGCTCCGGAGGAAGAGGAGGCTGACTCCGGCGAGGAGGAGGTAACCACTTCTCTTCTGTACGACAAGGCTCCGGGCGATCTTGCAAAGCTTACTATCGAAAACGAGAAAGGCACATATGAGGTGATACGCGTGGGAGAGGGCGACTCTTCGGTATGGACTGTGGCTTCGATAGCCAATCTCCCTCTCAGCGGAAGCGTTATGACAAAGCTTGTGGAAAATTCTTCGAGCCTTACCGCGCAGCAGACCGTAGTCGAAGCTCCCGAGGACATCTCCATTTACGGTCTGGATACTCCCTCGGCTACCTTTACCGCAGAATTTTCCGACAGTAGCAATACCGTTAAAAAGCTTATCATCGGAAACCTTACTCCGGAGGAAACAAAACGTTACGTTATGCTTGAGGGCGATCCTAAGGTCTACACCGTATTCAACACGGCTCTCAGCTGTTTTCTTGAAGACAAGTACGCTCTTATAAACAAAACCGTTTACAGTGTTCAGGCTTCCAAGGATGAGAACGATACTACCGACTACAGCAGAATAAATAAGCTGACGGTAAGCCGCGCTGACATTGATTACGATATTATTATCGAGTACGACGTGCGTCTTGACGATGAAGACAGCATGGTGGCAAACTCTTCGACCTATGTTCTGAGCGAGCCTGTTTTCCGCGACCTTAACCCCGAGACGTCTTCGGGTGTTACAAGCGGTATCTTCGGACTCACCGCAAGCGATCTTGCCGTGCTCAATCCCAACGAGGATGACCTTGAAAAAAGCGGCATGAACACTCCAGCGGCTGAGGTAACAGCTGAAATAAACGGCGGAGACGTTCTCCACTTCAGAATAGGAAACGAGTTTATCAATGAGGAAGGAAAAAAAGAGGGCAGATTCGTTTATGTGGACGGAATCGACATTATCTATATTTTTACGGAAAGCAGTCTGCCGTGGCTGACCGTAAAGCCTTTGGATATTGTTACCACGATGTACACAAGCAATTATGTGTACGACCTCGAAAAGCTGAATATTATGTGCGAAAGCAAGGATATGAGATTTGAATTTGCGGGAGGCGCAGACGATTTCGCGGTTACTCTCAACGGCGAAGCGGTTGACGGAGACGCTTTCAAAAATCTTTACCAGTTTATCCTGCGCGCTCCCAGTAGCGAGCTTTATTTCGAGGACGTTTCAGCAGAACCCGCGCTCACTGTGGAGATCGTCACAAAGGACGGCGGCGGAGACTTTATTGAATTTATCCCCGTCGGAAACAGACAGGCGGTCGTACGCCTTAACGGAGAATCCAAGTACAGATGTCAGCAATCCTACGTTGACAGGTTCATCAAAAACCTTGAGCTTTATGAAAACGGCCAAGAAATTGTAATTAACTGGTAAATTAGTTTGACAACGGATTTCGACGTGCTTTTTGTCCGAAACACGGTATACTGGTAAGGCTGCCCGTTCAGGGCGAGGCAAAACGGCAGAAAAACAAGGACGGCCGAATCCCTGATTGCTTTTCGCCGACCCGCAGAATTATGCGGAAAATTTTTGCAGGTTTTTTATAAATTTCTGTTGAAATTATGAAAATAATATGTTATAATTATTTCAGGAGGCTTATAAAAAGAATATCAGACGGCAAAGCAGTAAGCCTTCGATATTATTAAACACATTGATACGGAATATAAATGCCTGCACAAATCGACTAACCGACAAGAAAAGGAGGAAACGCAATGGCAGAAACAAAAACTGTTCAGACAAACGAGGAGACCGCCAAGGGAAACAACTTTCTCAGCTATAAGGGATATCCTCTTGTAAGAAACAAGGACGAGATATATTACGGAAACATGAACGACGAATATGTCATATGGATGCAGATAACCGAAAAAACCAAGATCGGCGATCTGGATGTGGCAAGCAGAGTCAAGATCTACAAAATGGCTACCGATGAAAAGCTTTCGCCAATGGAGGCTATCAAAAAACAAAGCGAGAAAAACAGCCTTTATGAGGCTTTGGATATCGCTTACGCATGGCTTTCAAGGCAGTAAAATTTTTGTTAAACCTCTATGCAAAAATCACAGGATTTCATATGAAATTCTGTGATTTTTTTTACAAATTCAAGCTAATTAATTAATTGTTTTTAATTTATTAATTATTTGTACATTGTTAGATTTGTCCGCTTATGATATAATTATTACAGAAAATTTCGGGAGGGGAGAAAATGGAGAGAAACGGAATTGTTGCTCTGGTTTCGTGCGGTACAGACAATCTGTACAATAATCCGTTTGTGCAAAGCTTTTCAGATGAATGCGCGGAACTTGGTCTTAACGTGCTCTGGTTTCAATCCCTGTCAAATAAATATGACGGCGACGCTTACGACGTCGGCGAAATGAATATATTCAAGCTGATAAATTTTGATATTATAGACGCTCTTGCGCTTATGTCTATCACATTGGTGGATAAGGGATCCGTTATGGACGAACTTATCCAAAAGGCGCGCAGCCATAATATCCCGATCATTTCCATGGACGTTGAACTGGATTCGGCTTACTGTATTTCCCAAGGCTATGAGGAAGCGCTGAAAGAGGTTATACGCCATGTTATTACAGAGCATGGAGCAAAGGATATAAAGTTCATGAGCGCAATGAAGGGAAACGATGTTTCAGACGCGCGGGAAGAGGTTTTCCGCAGCGTTATGGCGGAGTACGGTCTCGAAGTGACCGGGGACAGCATCGATTACGGATACTTCTGGTGGGCTTCAGCCGCTGAAGCTGTACAAAGATATTATGATAAATTCCATTCTATGCCCGAAGCCTTTATCTGCGCCAACGATTCAATGGCTGTGGGAGTATGCTCAAAGCTAAATGATTTGGGATACCTTGTTCCCGACGACGTTATCGTTACCGGTATGGACGGTATTCCGGAGGGAGATACGCATTTCCCCTCCATAACCACGCTGAAAAGAAATATAGCTGAAACAGGAAAAATCGCCGCGCAGCGCGCCCTGCAGCTCATAAAGGGAGAGCTTTCCTGCGCAGGAAGCGAAACGGTTGACGGCACTATACTGTACCGCGAATCCTGCGGCTGCAAGGCAGCAAGGCTTTCAACGGAAGATAACAGGCTTAAGCACGAGCTGTACGAACAGGTTGATCTGTGGAACGGTTTTTCCGACTCTATCGTGCATATGTCCGAGGCGGCTACAGGCAGCTACTCATTTGATGAAACGCTCGAAAGGATAAAGCCGTTCCTGAAAGATATGTGGACAAAGGAGTGCTGGCTGTGTATATGCGACAACTTTGTGTCGGGGGTTGAAAGACTTGAGGACGTTTACCGGTCCTATGATGTTTACCAGAAGGATGGCTACAGCGACAGAATAGGTTATGTACTGCACGGCGTCGATGATAAATTTTATGATTTTGCGGAACCGTTCAATACTGCGGAGCTTCTTCCCGATTTTAAAGGCCTTATAAAAAAGTACGACAACCTCACGTTCCTGCCACTTCATTTCCAGGACAGGGCTATCGGCTATGTAGCGTTTGAGTTTAAATCTGTTGACAGGAACTTCCATCTGCTCCATTCTTTGATAACCAATATAAGCAGAGTACTTGAAAATGCGCGCATACAGTCCGAGCTGAAAAATGTGGTTGGCAGACTTGAGGAAATGTACATACGCGACTCTATGACGAATCTCTATAACCGCCGCGGCTTTTATCAGTTTACTCCAAAGCTTTACGATAAGTGCATTGCAGACGGCAGAGGCTTTATGATAGTTTCGGTCGATCTTGACAACCTTAAGGGAATAAACGATACGTACGGTCATCACGAGGGTGACAACGCTATCACGACCATTGCAAAAGCTCTTGGCGCGGCTTCCGGAAGGAACGATATTGTTGCGAGGTTTGGCGGAGACGAATACATAGCAGCAGGGATATGTCTTACCGATAATTATGCCGAGGATTTCCTGAACCGCTTCAAGCAGTATTTGGATAATTACAACGCGTCGTCCGGCAAGCCTTATCTTATCGAGGCAAGCTGCGGCACCTGCTCTCTGTCGCCCGCTTCAGAGAAATCCATAGACGAGTTTATCAAATCGGCAGACGAGCTTATGTATGCTCAGAAAGCCATTCACCGTATGCACCGCGGTTATTCAAGAGAAAGAATGTAAATTCGGCGGACAGCCGTAACAATCGGGTCACAGGCTGTCCGTTGTTTTGTTTGGTCAGAATCAGTATTATTTGTTTATACAAATAGCAGATTTCAGGTACTATGCAAATAGCGCCGGGAATCTGCTGTTTGTATAATTTAAATCATTTTCCTATGTTCGTAAGTACTATTCGCAGCTTGAACCATTCACCTGCAACGTCATAATCAAGAACTGCGTTATTTTTTCGTACAAAGGCAGGAATGTTTCAATACCTGTTCCGTAACTATGATCGTGCCTTCGCTCCTTGTGGGATTTGTTTTTAAACACTGGTGATACGATGTCTTTTAATATAAAGACCTGATAAAATAAACGTCTCGAACATTGCGTTCGGGACGTTTTTTTGCATTTGAAATCATAAACAAAAGTTTTTCGGGAAAGATATTTCCGTATAAAAAATTGTTCGGGAGAATGTGCTATGAAAAATTTTGTATTTTCAGAAAAAAATAAAAGCGGTTCGCCCGCCATAGAGCGGGTATCCGCATTCGGACGGGTATCCGCTCTGGCATTTGCACTGACGGTCTGCGGGCTTTTCTGCCTGAGGTTTGCGGAGGACAGCTTTGACGCTGAAAGCGTAGACGTGAAAAGCACCGTTACTTTATCAAAAGAAGATACCGAGCTGTCCGTACCGGAGATCGTGAAAAAAGCCAAACCGTCGGTTGTGGGAATATCCTCCGCGTTCGGGGAGGATTCCGTAGGGACGGGCACAGGCATAATCATGTCGGAGGACGGATACATTGTCACAAACGCGCACGTTGTGCAGGATTCGTCAGACGGAAAGCATACCCCTGCGGAAAGCGTAACGGTGGTGCTTGCGGACAAAAGTGAGTATCCCGCGCAGGTAATCGGAGCGGACAGTCGTACCGATCTTGCTGTGGTGAAAATAAACGGAAACGGAAAAAACTTTTCCGCTGCTGAATTTGGCGACAGCTGCAGGCTTGCCGAGGGAGAATTGGCTGTAGCTATCGGAAATCCCCTGGGTTTTGAGCTTTACGGTTCGATCACTTGCGGGATAATCAGCGCTCTTGACCGCACTATCACCATTGACGAGTACGAAATGACCCTTATCCAGACCGACGCCGCAATTAATCCAGGCAACAGCGGAGGTCCGCTGCTTAACCGTTTCGGACAGGTGGTGGGTATAAATTCCAGCAAAATAATTTCTGATCACGCCGAGGGACTGGGCTTTGCTATACCAATAAGCTCCGCAAGACCGGTTATCGACGATCTGATAGAGAACGGTTACGTTACAGGCAGACCACGCATAGGCATAAGCGGCGAGGATATAGGCGAGGAAAACGCACGGTACTACGATCTGCCGGAGGGAGTTTACGTCAGATTTATTGAGAAAAACTCGGCAGCCGATGCGGCGGGCATTGAAGTGGGGGACATCATTGTCGCCGCAGAGGGAGAGATGATCAAGACCATGGCGGAGCTGAACAAGGTCAAAGAAAGGTTCGGCTCCGGAGACAATATGACGGTTACGGTTTTCCGCGGGGAGGAAAAGATTGACATAAAGCTTGTTCTCAGCGAGGAAAACGGTCATGCTGCGATGTAGATTTCCGACAGGGTTTTTTCGTTAAAAACGAAGGTAAGTTCGGTTATGCCTCCATCAAAAAAGCTGTGGGTGAGAGTAGTTTCTTCGTCTCCGTAAACGCTGTTGGCAATGCCGATAATATCGGGTATATCTTCTGGTTTTGCGCTGAAATCAACTCCGTACAGTGAAAAGTCCGCAGGAGCGCTTTCACGCTTGAATCGCAGGGCGGTTATTACCGTTCGGGTGTTTTCGATATCGCCATTATTTTCAGCGCTTACGGACGCTTCCGCATACGAACCGTCGGGCAGGATAAGCATACCGTCCGAAAAAATGAGATCGGACTCGTCTTCAAGGGTACACGGCAGCGTACGGTTTTTCCCGCAGAAAAAAAGGCTGTCAAGAAGCTCACGTCCCTCCCAGCCCCGTACTAAAAGATAGGGGCTGGCGGTTTCTGTTCCGGTAACGGAACACGATTCCGAAATGTTTTCCGGCTTATTGTTTGCACTGTCGGAACAGCTCGAAAAAAATACTGTTAATGTAAATATCAATGCCGCCGCTGAAGCTGTAACTGCCGAAGACGCGGCGTTTTTTTTATTCATGGCAAGGCTCCTTTCCTGCATAGGCAATATTATACTACCGTGGTCATGATTTGTCAACGCTTTTGTTGATTTGTTCCCGGCGATAGAATTTCCTCATAAATATTTTCATAAAATTTTAACGGGAGATTCAGGGCAAATTAAAATATTTCCTGAAAATTATATCCTGCGGATATTGCAAAATTCCGTCGGAAGTTGTATAATTAATATGTATAGTATTGCAACGTTAAATCGAACGGAGAGTTATAATGGCAATTGAAAAGGTACGTAAATATTTTGAGGAAATGGGTATTGCGGACAGGATAACGGAATTTTCTGAATCCAGCGCCACGGTGGAGCTTGCGGCTCAGGCTCTGGGCTGCGCTCCCGAAAGGATCGCAAAGACAATTTCCTTTTACGGTGAGGACGGAGCGGTTATTCTCGTGGTCGCTGCGGGAGACGCAAAGGTCGACAACAAACGCTTTAAGGAGCATTTTGGTCTAAAGGCGAAAATGCTTTCCTTTGAGGACGCGGAAAGGCTTATCGGCCATGCCGTGGGAGGAGTCTGTCCCTTTGCGGTAAACGATGGCGTGCAGGTCTGGCTGGACGAGTCCTTGAGACGGTTCGAGACGGTTTTTCCCGCCTGTGGAAGCTCCAACAGCGCGGCTGAGTTTACCTGCGCAGAACTGGAGCGGTATGCTAAGCCCGTGGGCTGGGCGGACGTATGCAAGGGATGGCGCAATGAGGAAAAGCTGTAACTTTCACGGCGTACAGGCGTAAATAAAATCACTTATATACTTTGAAAGGAATGATATACAATGATGTTTGATACCAGTGTGCAGGAGCTTAAATACAAAGTTCTGCGCGAAGTGGCAAGGCTTGCCTTTGAAGACAGGCTGGAAGAGGGACTTCTCGGAATTGCGGAAACCATAGTTCCCGGCCCCCTGCCCACGATGCGCTGCTGTATTTACAAGGAGCGTGCCATTGTGAATGAGCGGGTCAAGTTCGCCATGAATCAGGGCAAAAGCAGAAACGTTATCGAGGTGCTGCCAATAGCCTGCGACGAGTGTCCGGTTGACGGCATACAGGTGTCCCAGGCGTGCCGCGGCTGTATCGCTCACCGCTGCATGAACGCTTGTCCTAAGGACGCTATCAGGATCGAGAACCACAAGGCAGTCATAGACAAATCAAAGTGTGTTGAGTGCGGAAGATGTCTTGCGGCGTGTCCGTACTCTGCGATAGTTAAGAGCGAGCGTCCCTGTGTTAGAGCCTGCAAACCCAAGGCTATCTCAATTGACGAGAACCGCTGCGCAAAGATAGACGACGAAAAGTGTATAGCCTGCGGAGCCTGCGTTTATCAGTGTCCTTTCGGCGCGATCAGCGATAAGTCCTATATTCTGGATACTATTGAAATGCTGAAAAATTCCGGAAACAATACGAAATACAACGTACACGCGGTAGTTGCTCCGTCCATTTCGGGACAGTTTGCGGTACCCCTCGGAAAGGTAGTTTCGGGACTCAAGGAACTTGGCTTCAGAAGCGTTATGGAAGCGGCTCTCGGTGCGGACATGGTTGCGTTCAAGGAGGCTTCCGAGTTGGTGGAAAAGGGTTTCCTTACAAGTTCCTGCTGTCCTGCTTTCGTAAAGTACATAGAGACTCAGTTCCCAGATATGAAGGACAAGATATCCCATAACTTGTCTCCTATGGCTGAAATTGCCAGATATATGAAAAAGCACGAGCCTAACTGCAAGATCGTGTTCATAGGTCCCTGCACGGCAAAGAAAGCCGAGTGCAAAAAGGAGACGGTAAGTCCTTATATAGACAATGTTATCACCTTTGAAGAGCTTCAGGCTTTGTTCGACGCGAAGGAGGTCAAGCTGGAAAGTTTGGAATCCGAGCCTTTGGACAACGCTTCTTACTACGGAAGAATTTTTGCCAGAAGCGGGGGACTTTCCGACGCGGTGGCAAATGCGCTTAAAGAAATGGATATTCCCGACGATGTGTTTAAGCTGAAAGCTGCGGTATGCGACGGAATTGACAACTGCCGCACCGCATTGCTGAAAGCTCAGAAAGGCGTGGGCGGAGAGAACTTTATTGAGGGAATGGCGTGCATAGACGGCTGTATCGGCGGCGCGGCGTGCCTTACCCATGGTCCCAAGGATAAGCTTGCCGTTGACAAGTACGGAAAGGAGGCTGCCGAAAAGAGCATTCGGGACGCTATTTTCGTTCTTGAACTGTAGCGGACGGGTTTTCCGTCCTGCAAGGCTGAGCCTTGCCCGATATCGGGTGGAAAAAACCACCCCTAATTAATTTAATATTTGCTGCGTTACAAATTTTTACAGATAAGGGTGTTGAATTATGAATGTATACGTTTGCGTTGGAAGTTCCTGCCATTTAAGGGGTTCTTACAAGATAATCGAGCTGATGAAAGAAAATATTGAGAAAAACCACCTTGAGGACAAGGTGAACTTAGCGGCGGCTTTCTGTCTCGGAAAGTGCACCACCGGCGTTACCATAAAGGTGGACGAGGAAGTTGTTTGCGGAGTTTCCCCCGAGAATTTCTCCGAGATATTCAATAAATACGTTATGGGAAAGGTACAGGCTTAGAAGTCCTGCATCTTGATTTCTTGCATTTTATAGGAAAGGATATTGAACGCTATGACGGGAAACGTTAATTATCTCCAGTTAAAAACTTCCAATTGCAGGAACTGCTACAAGTGCATAAGGCACTGTCCTGTTAAGTCTATCAAATTTTCGGGCAATCAGGCGCATATCCTGCAAAACGACTGTATCCTCTGCGGTACCTGCTATGTTGTCTGTCCCCAGAACGCCAAGCAGATCAAAAACGATGTTGACAGGGTAAAGAACGCCATTGCTGACGGAAAAAAGGTAATCGCGAGCCTTGCGCCCTCTTTTGCCGCTAATTACGGCGTTGGACTTACGGCGATGACAAACGCCCTGAAAAAGCTGGGTTTTCACTCTGTCGAGGAGACCTCGATAGGCGCGGAGATAGTCAAAAAGCAGTACGAGAAAATTCTTGCCGAGGGCAAAGCAGACGTGCTTATTTCCTCCTGCTGTCACACGGTAAACACGCTTATACAGAAGTACTACCCCGACCAGCTTGCTCATCTTGCTCACATCCTGTCTCCCATGCAGGCGCATTGCAAGCGCATTAAGGAGGAAAACCCCGACGCCTACACGGTGTTTATCGGCCCCTGCATTTCCAAAAAGGAAGAAGCTGACAAGTACAGAGAGCACGTTGACACAGTGCTTACATACGGCGAGCTTTCGGATTGGCTCAAAAGCGAGGGCATAACAATAGAAAACTGTTCCGACGAAAATGAGCATAACCGCTCTGCGCTGTTCCCCACAACGGGGGGAATTATCCGTTCAATGGATACAGATAGTCTGCCCTACAGCTTTATTACTGTGGACGGCATGGAAAACTGCATGAAGACGCTTGAAGACATCAGGAACGGCGATATCAAGGGCTGCTTTGTGGAAATGTCCGCATGCGCGGGAAGCTGCATAGGCGGTCCAGTAATGGAGAACGAAAAGCCTGAGCCTGTAAGGAATTTCCTTGCTATAGACAGATACGCGGGTAAAAACGATACCGTTGAGAACGTCCCGGCGGCGGAGGAGATTAAAAAGGAATTTGCCGTGGAATCCGGCTTCAAGGATTACCCCAGCGAGGCTCAGATCAAGGAGATACTCATGAAAATGGGCAAGACCACTCCCGATCACGAGCTGAACTGCGGAAGCTGCGGTTACAACACCTGCCGTGAAAAGGCAGTCGCCGTATATCAGGGCAAAGCGGACTTCACCATGTGTCTGCCGTACCTTAAAGAGAAAGCCGAGTCTTTCTCGGACAACATCATCAACAACACTCCAAACGGCATACTTGTGCTTAACGAGGACTTCGAGGTACAGCTTATCAACAAGGCAGCCTGCAGCATGATGAACATCAAGAACCAGTCCGATGTGCTGGGCTGTCCCGTTATAAGGATACTCAATCCAACTGAGTATATGAATGTTCTGGATAACAACAGGAACGTTTACGAAAAGAAAACCTACCTTGCGGAATATCAGCTTTATGTGGAGGAAACTATCATATACGACAGGAACTATCATATAATCATGAGCATTATGCGCGATATAACCGGAGAGGAGAACCGCCGCGTCAAAAAGGAAAACACAAATATGCAGGCGGTTGAGATCACCGATAAGGTCATCGACAAGCAGATGCGCGTAGTACAGGAGATAGCGTCCCTGCTGGGTGAGACTACTGCCGAAACAAAGATCGCGCTGACTAAGCTGAAGGAGACTCTTGCAGATGAATAATTTGTGTACGGATATAGGCTTTAAAAGCGTAAACAAAAAAGGCGAGCAGCTCTGCGGCGACCATATCGAGATCGTGGATCAGAACGAAAACAGCCTTGTTCTTGTGCTTGCCGACGGTCTGGGGAGCGGCGTAAAGGCGTGTATTCTGTCCACCCTGACCTCTAAGATAATATCAACAATGATTGCAAACAACCTAAGCGTTGAGGAATGCGTTTCCACTATCGCCGCTACTCTTCCCGTCTGCGAAAAGCGGGGAGTGGCTTATTCCACGTTTACTATCATACGCATTACAAACAACAGCGAGGCTGAGATAATCCAGTACGACAATCCTCATGTAATAATGCTTCGCGGCGGCGAGAACTTCGAGTACCCGCGCACAAGCATGGAAATAGGCGGGAAAACTATCTACAAGTCAAAGCTCCAGCTTGAAAAGAACGATGTGTTCATCGCCATGAGCGACGGGGCTATCTACGCGGGCGTTGGAAAGGCTCTCAACTTCGGCTGGCAGCGTGACAGCATTATCGACTTTATGGTGGGAAACTACGATAAGAAGATGTCTGCCAAAGGAATTTCCCAGCTTCTTCTGGACGAGTGCAACGATCTATACGGCGGCGAACCGGGAGACGATACCACCGTCGCGGCGGTAAAGATACGCCAGAGGATACCGGTCAGTCTAATGATAGGTCCCCCTTCAAATCCGGGAGACCTGAAAAAAATGCAGACGCTGTTCTTTGCCAAGGAGGGCAAGCACATAGTCTGCGGAGGAACCACCTCCAAGCTTGCTTCAGAATATTTGGGCAAGCCTGTTGTTCCCTGTCTTGACTATTTTGACCCCGAAATTCCTCCCATTGCAAAGATAGAGGGCATAGACCTTGTTACCGAGGGCGTTGTGACCATGACAAAGGTTCTGGAGTACGCCGACAGCTACCTCAACGGAAGTATAAGCATAAGCGACCTGAGCATGAAAAAGGACGGCGCGTCAAAGATCGCGCATATGCTTTTTGAGGAAGCTACGGATATAAGCTTCTACGTGGGACGTGCGGTAAATCCTGCGCATCAGAATCCTGCGCTGCCAATTAACTTCAACGTTAAAATGCAGCTTATCGACGAGGTAAGCAAAAAGCTGAAAGCAATGGGAAAGAACATCAGCGTTTCATACTTTTAATGGATAATGCGGCAAAGTACGTAGCTTTGCCGCATTTGACGTTCTTGGGTATTTTTTGCCATTTAACAAATACAGAGACAAAAAGTCACAGCATAAAAATATTTTTCTGAATAGAGATTTATATGTACAAACTGGGGAAAATGCTGTATAATATCTATAAAGTACAGTTTTATTTGGAGGCGGCACTATGGATCAGTTTTCTCGCACGGAGCTTCTTATCGGCAGGGAGGGAATGGAAAAGCTGAGGAACTCCTGCGTTGCAGTGTTCGGAATAGGCGGCGTGGGAGGTCATGCTGCGGAGGCTCTTGCCCGCTCGGGAGTAGGCGCTCTCGACCTTATCGACAGCGATACAATAAGCATTACTAACATAAACCGCCAGATAATAGCCACTCTCGACAAGGTGGGACAGTATAAGACTGATGTGATGAAAGAGCGTATCGCGGTTATAAATCCCGAAGCGCAGGTGACGGTGCACAGAAGATTTTTTCTCCCCGAAAATTCGGACGAATTTGATTTTACTCGGTACGACTATATAGTGGACGCGGTAGACACGGTTTCAGCGAAAATTGAACTGGTCATGAAAGCGCAGGCAGCAGCTGTGCCGATAATATGCTCTATGGGAGCGGGCAACAAGCTTGATCCCACCGCTTTCGAGACCGCGGATATTTACGAAACGTCGGTGTGCCCTCTTGCGCGGGTAATGCGCGCGGAGCTGCGGAAAAGGGGAGTAAAAAAGCTAAAGGTCGTGTACTCCAAAGAACCGTCCATAACGCCGCTTCCGTCGGACGAAGAGTGCGGAAAAAGAACAGTCCCCGGCAGTACGGCTTTTGTGCCGTCTGTAGCGGGACTGATAATTGCAGGAGAGGTCGTCAAGGATTTGTGTGGAATATCAAATAACCGCTGAACAAAAGCGGAACGCCCTTTTTAGGACGTTCCGCTTTTACTATGATGTCTAGTTACGCTTGAAAAATTGGTAAGCAAAATTTATTTTTCATAATGAATACAATTCAGAAAGGTAATTTTTTTCACTATAATAAAAATTTTTAAAAAATTTTTTTCGGGATAAATCAAAACCGCTCTTATTTTTTTACATGAGCTTCCGTTTTCGACTCGCTTTCCTTTTGCAAGGGAAGGGCTGGAGACGGCGGAGGATTGTTTATATCAAAATCGTTATAGTCTGAAGTACGGTGAGAAAGCTTCTTTTTCTTTAGGAGATACGCCACAAACTCGCTGAAAAGGGCGTATACCACGGCAAATATAGGCACTCCAAGAAGCATACCCGCGAATCCGAAAAGTCCTCCGCCCACAAAGATAGCGAACATTACCCAGAACGGCGACAGACCCGTTGAGTCGCCGAGAATCTTAGGTCCGAGAATGTTTCCGTCCACCTGCTGGAGAATAATGATAAAAATTACAAATGGAATGACTTGCCTGGGTGCAGCCATAAGCAGCAAAAGCGCGCTGGGTATTGCTCCGAAGAACGGACCGAAAAACGGGATAATATTGGTAACGCCGATAATAACGCTGATAAGCACGGCGAAGTCCCAGCTGAATATTCTCATCACTATAAAACAAACCGTGCCGATTATGAACGAGTCCACCAGCTTTCCCGAAAGGAAGCCCGAAAGAGTGTTGTTTATTCTTGCTGAAACTCTCAGTACGCTTCTTCCCACATTTTTCGGGAATATTGCATACATGGCCTTGCGTGCCTGAGCGATAAATGTCTCCTTGCTGATGAGCAGGTAAATGGCTACGATAAAGCCGATGATAAAGTCCTTAAGGGCTATTACAAAGCCTATCGCGCCGTCCTTGACCTTTATGGAAAGATCGCCGAGCGTTGGGATAATATTATTTGCAAATTCCATTAGCTTCGGCTGAATGGTTTCGAGCTGCGCCTCCAGCGCCTCTATGATTTCCGGATAGTCGCCCAAGAATTTTGTGGCAAGACTTTCCAGTTGAGAAATATAAGCGGGAATACTGTAAAGAATTTCCATAAGACTGTCCCTGACCTGAATTATTATCAGTGTCAGAAGCAGAGATATTACCGCGATGAGCAGAAGCATACTCACAAAAACGCTCAGATAACGGCAAAGCTTGGGGAGCTTCTTCTTTTTGCACAGCAGTTTTGTCAGGGCGCGTTCAAAGGATTTCATTATCGGATTGCAGATATAAGCGATAACGACGCCCCATGTTACGGGAGCTATGACTTTGAAAAAAGTTTTTATGTAGCCGCTTATTGTCGGAAATCCAATGCATACAAGAACAAGTGCGAGGCATACCGCAAAAGTCAGGATGCAGTAGACAGCAATTGTGTTATATTTCCGGTTAAAGTCGATTTTCAATTCGGCACGTCCTTTCGGAGGATAATCTATAAGCATATTATACACCTTTCCCGAAAAAAAGTAAACAATTTTTATTAAAAATACCAAATCTTTTAACAAAAAATATGTACCGTTCTCCCGCAGAACGGTGGCTTATGGGAGAACGGCGCGGAGAGCTATCACTCCCCGCCGAAAACGGAGGTAACAAAAATTATGGCGATCAGCGCAGGAGCGATATATCTGACCGTTACGGAAAAAAGCTTTCTTGCGCGGAATTTCAGTTTTCCGGAGTTGGATATCTCATCAGACGCATTTGGTATGCCCCATATCCAGCCCGTGAGCAGACAGATGAAGAAGCCGCCCAGAGGCATTATCACCTTATCGGACATGAATGTGAAAAAGTTGAAAAGCGTCATGTCCCCTACCGAAAGCTGAGGGATAGCTCCGACAGACAGGGAAGCAAGGCTTCCTGTTGCAAATATCAGAGCGGACACTATTATTGCCGCCCATGTGCGGGTAAGCTTTGTTTTTGAGCAAACCCACGCAACTATTACCTCAAGCAGCGAGATAGACGAGGTAAGAGCTGCGAAAAGCACCAGTACAAAGAATATCGCAGAGATAAAGGCGCCGCCGTTCATTCGGCTGAATACCACGGGAAGCGTCTGGAAAATAAGTCCGAAGCCTCCGTCGGGTTCAAGTCCGAACGAAAACACCGCAGGGAGTATTGCAAATCCAGCCGCCATGGCTATAACGGTATCCATTATCACTACTGTAACGGTGCTTTGCAAAAGTCTGCTTTCTTTGGGAAGATAGCTTCCGTAGGTGATAAGCGTACCCATGCCGAGAGAAAGGGAGAAGAAGACTTGGCCCATGGCGTTGAGCGCTATTCTCATAAATCCCGAGAAACCGTCTATCTCCGAGAAATCCGGTACTAAAAAGAATTTGACTCCCTCAATAGCATTTGGCAGGGTGAGGCTGTAGATCATTATTCCAAAAAGAAATACTATTAATATTGGCAGCAGTATGGAGCTTACCCTTTCAATTCCTTTTGCTACGCCGCCAGTGACGATAAAGCAGGTAATAGCCATAAAGACAAACGTCCACAGTATAGGTTCTAATCTCCGTGATGAAAACTCGGAAAAATATTCCGCGCTCATGCTGGCGTCTGTAACGCTGTTGATAATGTACCGTATTACCCAGCCGCCGACAACGCAGTAGCTCGACATTACGCCGAATGCTCCTGCTATTCCGAATGCTCCCGCAAATCCCCATTTGGAGTTGATCTTTTTACAGGAATCTACGGCATTCATTCCTGCGAATCTGCCTATGGAAAGCTCCGATAAAAGGATAGGTATACCCAAAAGCACAAGAAAAACGATGTACAGCAGCAGAAATACCGCGCCGCCGTTTGTTCCCGTGATGTAGGGGAATTTCCAAAGGTTTCCCAGTCCTATTGCCGATCCCGCCGCCGCCATGATAAATCCGAAGCGGGACGACCATTGTTCCTTATTATTAGTCATTGGAATAAAATTCCTTTCTGTTTGACAGTTTGTTCCCCGTTAGGGGAGTCTTTCAAAAAAGAGTATGTCCCGCAAATCATTTATTTATGCAGTATTTATGAGCTGCAAAAGTTTTATTCCGAATTTTCTGAACATAAATATTATAAAAATGTTAAAAATAAAAAATGGACTTTCTTTTGACCGCGCAATGTGGTATAATATGCTTATTCACAGACAGTCAGCTGTCGTCGGAAACGGCGGCTGCTGAAAATTGACGGAGGTCAAAAACGCTGAAAATCAAAAGCTTACATAAATTTGCAGTTGAAGTTATTGCAGACAATAATAAATTTTTAAACCTTTTTGGTTTGCTGTAATTATTCTATTGGAGGGTAATATGACTAACGGTCAAAAATTTACAGGGGCAAAAAGAGCCGCTCTGGAAAAATACTTTGGGCGGCTTAACGATATGCAGAAAAAGGCGGTCTTTACGGTAAAGGGCCCCGTTCTTGTGCTTGCGGGCGCGGGAAGCGGAAAGACCTCGGTGCTGGTAAACCGTATTGCAAATATGGTCACGTTCGGCAACGCCTACAGTGATGAAAACGTTCCCGCTTCGGCAAGCGAAGAAGATATCGGATTCCTTGAAGCATACGACGGAAGCCGCGATGAAGCGGTTGTTTCTCGTCTTGCGGACATTATTGCAACGGAAAGGGTAAAGCCTTGGAATATATTGGCGATAACCTTTACCAACAAGGCGGCGGGAGAGCTTAAAGAACGTCTTGCCTCCATGCTGGGGAACGCCGCTGACAGCGTGTGCGCGGCGACTTTCCATTCGGCATGCGTACGGATACTCCGCAGAGAGATAGAAAAGTTGGGATACTATACCTCAAGCTTTACCATTTATGACAGCGACGACAGTCAGCGGCTTCTGAAAAGCTGCTATGAGCCTCTCGATCTGTCAGATAAGACGTTTCCGCCCCGAATGGTGCTTAGCATGATCTCTTCGGCTAAGGATAAGCTTATAGACCCTGACGAGTTTGAAAACGCAGCTAAGGGGGATTACCGCAAAATGGGCATAGCAAAGCTCTATCGGCTTTACCAGACCCGTCTGCGGGACGCCAACGCTCTGGATTTCGACGACATAATCCGCCTTACCGTGGAGCTTTTCGAGAAAGAGCCTGACGTGCTTGAACATTACAGAAATCTTTATAAGTACATTATGGTGGACGAGTATCAGGACACCAATCAGGCGCAGTTCAGGCTTGTGTCCCTGCTTTCTGAGGGTCATAAGAATCTCTGCGTAGTCGGCGACGACGATCAGTCTATCTACCGGTTCCGCGGAGCGACTATCGAGAATATTCTCGGCTTCGAGCATCAGTTTGAAAACGCCGAGGTGATACGTCTCGAACAGAACTACCGCTCCACTCAGAATATACTTAACTCGGCAAACTCAGTGATCTCCAACAATGAGGCGCGCAAGGAAAAGCGTTTGTGGACGTCTGCGGGGGACGGCTCGAAGGTAACGGTTTACAGAGCCTTTGACGAATCCGCCGAGTCCGCTTATGTGGCGGACGAGATACTCTCCGCTGTGGATAAGGGCGCAAGCTACGGCGATTTTGCCGTTCTGTACCGCATGAACGCCCAGTCCAACAGCCTTGAACGGACGTTTACGAGAAGCGGTATTCCTTACAGAGTTATCGGCGGCATGAAGTTCTACGACCGCAAGGAAATAAAGGACATCACATCTTATCTTGCCCTGCTGAACAACAACAGGGATATGCTGCGGTTCAAAAGGGTAATAAACGAGCCTAAGCGCGGTATCGGAGACGCTACTGTTTCAATGATAGAACAGATATCCGGCGATTTGAACATTTCCCCCATAGAGGTAATGCGGGACTGCGCAAGCTATCCTGTGCTGTCAAAAAAGAGTCTGGTGCTGGTAAAAACCGCTAATATGTTCATACATCTTTCCAATTTTGCGGAAACTCATTCCCTGAGCGAGCTTTTGGACGAGCTGCTGGATAAAACGGGTTACGCAAACGCCATGAAGGCTCTCGGAGACGAAGGTATCGGCAGACTGGAAAATATCAGCGAATTAAAAACGACTATGACCCAGTACGAGGAAGCCAACGGAGATGAAGCGAGCCTTTCGGGTTTCCTGGAGGAAATAAGCCTTTACACAGACCTTGACAAGCTTGATAACGACGATAATGCGGTGTCTATGATGACAATGCACAGCGCAAAGGGTCTTGAGTTTCCCACGGTGTTTATTGTGGGAGCCGAGGAGGGTATCTTCCCCGGGAACCGAAGCATGGATACTCAGGAGGATATGGAGGAGGAGCGCCGCCTTGCCTATGTGGCGATCACCCGCGCCAAGGAAAAGCTGTTCATTACCTATGCCAAGCAGAGAATGCTTTTCGGCTTTACGAACAGGAACCTTATCTCCCGTTTCGCAAAGGAGATAGGCAAGGACTATGTTGAAAAAATTGACAGCACCGTGCGTACCGAAGAGACCTCCGGAGCGGACGAGGTCATTGTTCAGAGCGCCCCCAAGTACAGTCTGAAAAGCGAGCTTGCCAACAGAAAAGCAGAGCAGAGCAAAAAGAGTGTGAATGCTGATTTTTCCGTGGGAGAAAGGGTAAGACACAATGTTTTTGGAGACGGAACGGTCCTTTCGGTAAAGAAGATAAGCAACGACGCTATGCTTGAGGTCGCGTTCGACAGCGTGGGTACTAAAAAGCTTATGGCTAATTTTGCAAAGATAACAAAAATTTGACCCTAAAAAGGAGATGCCGAAGCATCTCCTTTTTGTTCAATAAAATATTTGCCTTTTGTTTTCAAGCCGTATTGATTTTGACAAAAGTTTGTGGTAAAATGTACATATCGGAAGTAATGCGCGGGAACTGATTTTCGTGTGCATAATTAACTATACGGAGGTTTTTGATATGGCAGGCTTTAACGTCGCAGCAATTTTTACGGATCATATGGTGCTACAGCGGAATAAAAATATTACCGTTTGGGGAAACGCCTATAATTTTACCAAGGTGAAAATTGAGATAGGCGGAAATTCGGCGGAGGCGACCGCTGTGGGCGGTAAATGGACGGCGGTGCTCCCTCCTATGGAGGCGGGAGGTCCTTATGAGCTTAAAGCGACCGACGGAAACGGCAGCGAGATAATTCTTCGCGACGTTATGATAGGCGAAGTTTGGCTTGCGGGCGGGCAGTCCAACATGGAGCTGGAGCTTCAAAATTCTCTTACCGGCAAGGAAGACCTTGCTGCTTTGACTGAGGACGTAAACGTGCGGTTCTACTATACTCAGAAAATTGCCTATATAGACGACTATTTCCACTTTGCGGAGAGAAACGGAAGCTGGGCGACGGCTTCTCCCGAGTCGGCAAAGTGCTGGTCGGCGGTTGGCTTCTACTTTGCAAGAAAGCTTGCGGCAGAGCTTGGCGTTACTGTGGGCGTTATCGGCTGCAACTGGGGAGGCACTTCCGCTTCCGCATGGACAGGCAGAAAAATGCTGGAGCAGGATTCGGATACAAGGTCGTATGTTGACGAATACGACAAGACTATGGAGGACAAGACTTTCGAGGGTTATCTTGCTGAGCTTGCGGAGTATGAGGAATGGTACAACGCATGGCAGCCGAAGATAAACGAGTACTATGCAACCACTCCTAACCCCACGTGGGAGGGTGCGCAGGAATATGCGGGTCCCAACCGCTGGCCGGAGCCTCTCGGCCCTAAGTCGCCGTTCCGTCCATCGGGACTTTACGAGACAATGATAAAAAGAGTCTGTCCTTATACTCTTGCCGGATTCATCTATTATCAGGGCGAGAGCGACGACCACAAGGCTGATACATACTACAAGCTTCTTAAGGCTCTCATAGAGCAGTGGCGCACCGACTGGGAGGACGATTCTCTGCCTTTCATATTTGTGCAGCTGCCTATGTTCATGAACGAGGGGGACGAGGATTTCAAGCACTGGTGCAAGATACGCGAGGCTCAGATGAGGGTGCACCGGACCACGGCAAACACGGGAATCGCAGTTGCTCTTGACAAGGGCGAGTTCAACAACATTCATCCTCTGGACAAGGAGCCTGTGGGATACAGACTTGCATTGCAGGCGATGTATCATGTGTACGGAAAAATTTCGGCGGACGAGGCTTACGGGGCGATCTACAAGTCTTGTCTCTGTACCGAGGGCGGTATCCTGCTGAGCTTTGATCACGCTAAGGACGGATTTGACGTGAAAGGCGAAAAGATTGTTGGTTTTGAGATAGCGGGCGTTGACAAAAAGTATGCTCCTGCTGACGCCGAGATACGCGGGGATAAGATATTCGTCCGTTCGGAGGAGGTTATAGAGCCTCTTTACCTGCGCTATAACTGGACGAATTACGGCGATGTGACCCTGTTCAGCAAGAACGGTATCCCTCTTGCACCGTTCAGGACGAGCCGCAATGACGCATGAATTTAATAAAAACAGCTTTTTAAACGGAAATAGGACATGGCATCGCACCATGTCCTATTTTTTTGACGAACTTTTAAACAGAGTAAACCTCGCGTGCGGCGTCGACGGTTTCCTTTGCGTCTTTGGCGTAGAAATCCGCGCCGATCTTTTCCGCGTATTCGGGAGTAAGCACTGCTCCTCCCACCACAATTTTGCAGGGGACTTTGTTATCATGCAGAAGCTTTACTGTTTCCTCCATTGAAGCAAGGGTGGTAGTCATAAGCGCGGAAAGTCCAACAAGCTTGACGTTATGCTTGACGGCTGCTTCCAGAACAGTTTCTGGAGGAACGTCTCTGCCCAAATCTATTACCTCAAATCCGTAATTTTCCAGCAGTACCTTGACAATATTTTTACCGATGTCGTGAATATCGCCCTTGACTGTGGCGAGGACTACTTTTCCCTTGCTGACAGACTCGCCGCCGCTTTTTGCCATGTGGTTCTTGATAACTTCAAACGCAGCCTGCGCGACTCCGGCTGCCATGATAAGCTGCGGCAGGAAAATTTTACCGCTTTCAAACTCCGCACCCGCTTTGTCCAGCGCGGGAATAAGCAGTTTGTCTACAATCTCCATGCTGTCCTTTGTTTTAAGCAGCTCTTCGGTAATTCTTGCGCCCTCTTCTTTCAGACCGTTTGCAATTGCGGAGGGCAGGTCGTTTGCTTCGGACTTTGGAGCGGCAGCCGGTCCCGATGTGTTCACCGACGCCGTAAAATTGCTGCCGGAATATGCGGCAATATAGTCTGCCGAATTTTTGTCAATGTTTGTAAGCAGCTTGTAGGTGCGTACAGCTCCGGTCATAAGCGCTGCGTTCGGATTGATGATAGGCAGGTCAAGACCGTTTGTCAGCGCCATTTGCAGGAAGTTGCAGTTCACAAGCTCGCGGTTCGGCAAACCGAAAGAAATGTTGGAAACTCCCAGAACTGTTTTGAGTCCCAACTCGGTTTTTACTCGGTGCAGAGCTTTAACCGTTTCCATGACTGCGGCTTGCTCCGCCGAAGCGGTAAGGGTAAGGCAGTCTATAAAAACGTCCCGCTTTTGTATGCCGTTTTTTTCAGCGTTTTCAAGAATTTTTTCCGCTATCTCAAACCGCCCTTTTGCGGTTTTGGGTATTCCGTCCTCGTCAAGAGCAAGTCCCACAACAGCCGCGCCGTACTTTTTAACAAGGGGCAGGATCGCTTCCATTGAAGTCTTTTCACCGTTGACTGAATTAACAATGGGCTTTCCGTTGTACACCCGCAAAGCTGCTTCCAAAACGTCGGGACGTGTGGAGTCAAGCTGCAAAGGCAGATCGGTAACGCTTTGCAAAGCCTTTACGACCTTTACCATCATTTCCTTTTCGTCGATGTCAGGCAAACCCACGTTTACATCAAGAATGTCAGCGCCCACGTTTACCTGTTCGATAGCCTGACCTAAAATGTATCCTATGTCCTCTGATTTAAGAGCCTCCTTAAAACGCTTTTTTCCTGTTGGATTGATACGCTCGCCGATAATTCTCGGCTGGTCGATAACTACAGTTTTCGCAGGACTGCACACCGCCGCTTCAATGGCAGGCGTTTGAGGAGCGTGCTGCATTTTTCCAAGACGTTCAACCACCGCGCGTATAAATTCGGGAGTCGTTCCGCAGCATCCGCCGGCAATTTTCACTCCGTACTTAACAAGATTTGCCATACTGTCCGCAAATTCCTCGGGAGAAACGTCGTACTTGTTGGTTATCGGGTCGGGAAGCCCGGCGTTAGGCTTAACGGCAAGGGGCAGGGAAGTCCATTTGGAAAATTCGGCAACCACAGGTTCAAGCTCTTTCGGACCGAGAGAACAGTTTACTCCTATAGCGTCAACGCCCAGTCCCTCCATAGTCAGAGCCATTGCGGATACCGAACAGCCCGTAAATGTCCGCATATTTTCCTCAAATGTCATGGTTGTTATTATCGGAAGATCGCTGTTTTCCTTTGCGGCAAGCACCGCCGCTTTCAGTTCGTAAAGGTCGGTCATGGTCTCACAGGCAATAATGTCAGCGCCTGCGTTTACGGCGGCGGCAACTTCCTCCTTGAAAATGTCGTAGGCTTCCTCAAAGGTAAGGCTTCCAGTAGGCTCCAAAAGCTGTCCTATGGGACCTATGTCAATGGCTACCAACGCCTTTTCGCCGCAAGCTTTTTTTGCTATTCCGACAGCTGCTGAGATTATTTCCGCAACGGTTTTTCCTGTTCCAGCCATTTTATAACGGTTGCAGCCGAATGTGTTTGCACAGACTATCTGCGACCCTGCGGTAACGTAAGCGGAATGAATATCGTATATCCAGTCTGGCTTATTAAAGTTGAGCATTTCGGGTATGCCGCCCATTTCCATGCCCTTTGCCTGGAGCATTGTGCCCATTGCTCCGTCCCAAAAGACGAACTTGTTATCTTTTAAAAGCTTGTAAAATCTTTCCTTTTTATCCATTGCAGTGCCCTCCGTTTTTTCTAAAATTGCATTTGTCTCTTAATTTGCACGTTCCGCAGCCGCGCCGCTTTTGAGGTATGGGCTTGTCCGAAATTCCCACTACCGCCGTTACCGACTTTGTGGGGGTAAGCAGCCCTCCGTTGTTGACACAAACGCCAACAGTACGCATAGCATTCACAGCCGCGAGAAAATCTCTCTGACATTCAAGCGGAAAATCACCATAACCCGGGGAAAATCTCCATGTGGTGAACTTGTCCGCAAAGCGTTCTTCTATCTCCTTTTCTGCAATATCGCAGACCTGTTCTACTGCCGCGGAAGCGAGAGCGTCCGCAGTGAGAGCCTTTGTCATATCCTCAGTCTGGAGCTGCCGCAGAAGCTTGTCAACGCCGTCCCCCAAAGTGGCGCAAAGGAGCGCAGTCCCGAAGCAGCCGCTAAGATGTTCGGAAATATCTTTTCCACGCAGGATAAGCTTGTGCTCCGCAAGGGTGACGGTACTATCGGAAATATCCGCTATACCGGCGTATACCCAATGAAATTTCGGGTTTGCGGCGACAATAAGGCGGCTTTCGCATTCGTCTGCGATAAGCTCCATATTTTCTGGGATATCTCCTTGCATACCCATGTACCGAAAGGCTTCAGTGCGGTTGATCTTAGTTAATTTCATAATAAATTTTCCTTTAAAATAAAATCTTTTACATCATATTTTTCACATATTTCTGCAGTTCAGAGATATAACTCATATTGTCCTCCTCAAAAACTTTTATTTTCTGAATATGTCAAGGGAATTGCTTGTAATTCCAACCATATCCTCACGTTCGCAGGTGGAAAAATGGTACTTCAAAAACAGTTCAAAGATATCGTTATCCATTTTGTCTACAGCTTCACGCAAAAGACGCGAGCAACCGTCCGAAGCGACATAGTGCAGACGGGTCGTTGGAAATACCGACATAAGACGGTCAACGTCCTCCTTGCGGACTTATTTCGTTGGAATCGCTTTTGTCCAGACATTTGAAGCAATATTTGGTATCGTTCATTTTTATGACTATTTTCCTTTCATACATATATTTCATTGTAAAACACAATATCAAACCGGACCGCTTTCAAAATCAAGCGGCTTTGTAATATTCATAACGGAAAAGTCTGCCATTGGATAGCGTTCCTTAGCAATTTCAATTATTTTTTCGGAGCCGTCAATGCCGACAGCATTTGCGCCGATACTTCTGAAATAATCGGTGAAAAAGCCGTACCCGCTGCCGAGATCCAATATTTTCTCGCCGTTAAAACGCTTGAATCTGTCTGTAACGACTTTTTGCTGCTTTCAACATATTCGGAATTTTCCTGATTTTCCGTATACTTTACGGCGGCGTTGTATTGTATCGCTCATTTTATTTAAAATCTTCCCTGATATAGCCGTAAATATTATAGGTACAATATCTGCCGCCCATTTTTCCGTTTCTAATACAGCCCTCGTGGGTAAATCCGCATTTTTTCAGAACAGCGTTTGACGCGGCGTTTTCCACGTCAGCCTCCGCGTGCAGTCTGTCTATTTTGGTCTCGGAAAAAATAAATTTTATAACGCGATTTAGCGCTTCGGTACAGATACCATTGTTCCAGAAGGCGGGGTCTATCCTGTAGCCCACGTTTCCAAGCCTGTCGTTTTCCACATCAAATACTTCTATTATTCCTATTACCTTGTTATTTTCCTTGCTTACGATACCCCAAATAAAATCGTGGGAGGGCTTGCGCTTAACGTTGGGACGGGGGTCTATAAACAACAGCTCAGGATTTTTTTCGCCCTTGCTTGCGGCGCGTCCCCAATATTTATAAACAATATCCTGTCCCAGCCATTTACGCAGGTCAACCGCGTCGTCCGCAGTCAGTTCCCGCAGAAAAAGTCTTTCCGTTTCAAGCGTTGGTATCCACGAACATTCTCTTATCATAAATCTTTTATCCTAATTTTATTTCTCATCTAAGTTCTTTATAGTACGGGCAAATATCCTCATAATGACCGTCTTTCATTCTGAATCCCTTTGGGATAGTCCCCAGCTGCTTGAAACCAAGTCCCTCGTAAAGATTTCTTGCATGGGTATTTGTGGAAACCACTGCATTGAACTGGAGTACCCTGAATCCGCACCGCTTGCCCTGAACAAGGCAGTCATCCACAAGCTTTCTGCCGATATGATAGCCGCGGAAAGCCTTTTTCACCGCAAAGCTGGCATTGCAGATGTGTCCGCACCGTCCCACATTGTTTGGGTGGAGAATATACAGACCCATCACCTCCTGCCTGTCGATGTCGAACGCCACGCCGCAGTAGCTTTGCTCCCTAAAAAAGTTTGCACCAGTGACTTCGTTCAGCAATTCCTCATGCGGAAAAGCTATGCCCTCTTCCACGACCTCGTTCCAAATTTCAATCATTTCGGGAAGATATTTTCTTATATAGCTTCTAATTTCGATTTGCATAAGTGCTCCTTCAAAAATAATTTTATTTTGTTCTCCGTCAGTTTTCTGACTTGTATATCGGGTACTCTCTGTACTCGGACATTTCAAACGGCAGACATATTTTCATACATTTCTCCAATTAAACATTCTTTTTAAAAACGTTATCGTTACTTTTAATTCTTTTCATTGCAAGCCTTAAAATATTTTCACACCATAGCTGTGTTTTTTCTGTGTCGGAACATAGCTCCGAAACAATGTCGTTTCCCTCTTTTATCGCCCTTTGGTACTGTTCTTCGGACAATTCCCCTGACCTGTAAGCTTCGTCCAGTTCGTCGCGGTCTTCTGTAATAATATCACCCTCAATATCAAACACCACGTCCAAATACTGATCCGTGAAATAAGCGACACCGTCGTCATCATATCCCCAACCGTCAATAACGTCAACATACCATATCGAAACCGATTTGAAATATTTTACGCCCTGAACCATGCGGGATTCGGGGAGGAATTTCGCCGTTATTGCCCGATACTGACCGTCTGGAATCAGTTGTAACCACAACATTCCCTCGCCGCACACGGGAGTTTTCCCCGCTTTGGGCTTTTCCCAAAAGAAATAATCTCCCGCAGCTAATTTTATTACGCTGACAAGTCCGTGAAAATCCTCGTTATCCATTCGCATCTGGTAATAAGGAAATCCCTGAAAGCCCCATTTTTTGTCCCTGTCCAAACGTTTTTTGTTCATGTTGCAACACTACCTTTAAACTTTTTTATTTTATCCTTTTTCCTCCGAAAGCGTGTGCGGTCTTGTTTTACACTTCAAAAACTTTGTGCTTAATTTTTCCTCGGCTACACGTTCAGCCAAATGGAAAAGATTTCGCTCCGTTTTTTGTCATAGTATAACTCTATTAAATATTTCATATAATTTTCCTAAATCAGTACCAACTTATTTCAAATTACTATATTATACGCTTACTCGCAGCAGTTTTGTGCTTTTTGTTACATAGGTTTCAAATTTTTGTTGAGTCTGTCAATTATCCAAGCAAGGCGCTTTTCACGTCCCGCATCTGTCTTTGCGTCGAAATACGCGCGGGTGTAGGTTTTCTTCACAGATAAGGACATGGCTTTAAAATTTGTAAAAGCAGGCTCGTACCCCTCCAGCAATGCAGATAATTGAGCGATATGCTCCTCGGAAAGCGTCATAAGGTCGGGAGCGTCCCATTGACCGTTCTTTTTGGCTTCTTCGATTTTCTTTCTGCCAAAGTCTGTCATAAGGCCACGTTCTTCAAGGCTTTGGGCTAATTTCTTGTTTTTTTCCGACCATTTGCTTTTTTTCCTGCGCGCGGAAAAATATTTTTTATAGGACTTATCGTCAAGGCTCTGCATTTGCCCGTCTATCCAGCCAAAGCAGATAGCCTCTTCGAGAGCCTCAGCCGCCTTAAGTGTTTTGGGACCTCCAGACTTGCCGAATAAAAGCCATACGCCCTCGCTTGTCAGACAGTTATCATTAAGCCATTTCCTGAAATTTTCTCTGTCGGCAAATTCCAGTATTTCGCTCATTATGAATTTCTCCCCATAAATTTTTTATTTTATCACTAAAGCGTGTTTTTAGTATATTTAACTATGTACTATTTTTTATATGTAATAACTATTGTTTTTGACAGCTTTTTTCCTATCAGATATATTAACCACCCTATAAATTTTCTTGCGGGGGTCATCGGTATCCCCGGCGCATATCTCATTCCAAGATACTTGGACCAGAAATTATTATCCTCTGTCGGATAATCCTTTTCACCCTTGTTTCCTACGCATAGTGCCTGAAACAGATTAAAGGGTATAAGAACGTCTACTCCCGGAGTATGCATTCTGCCCGATCTTACGTCAAGATAAAATCTTTTAGTTGTGTCGTATGTTTTCATCAAATCTTTTTTTGTAGGTTTATAGAAATTCCAGCTGAACGCAGTTATAGGAATCTGATAGCATTTATTGAAGCCCCATCCGGAAAGCGTTGCAGCCAAAGCCTTTGTCGTACTGCCTGCCGATACCCCTCCGGTGGTGCTTATTATAAGAGCTTTTTTAGTAAAATACCGCGGACGGTGCAGCATAAACGACATATGGTCGGTAAAATTTTTTAGTATCCCGGGTAAATGTCCCTGAAAACACGGTACAGAAAAAATTACCGCGTCGCTTTGTTCTATCATATCCATTATCGGCTGAATAATTTTGTTATGCGGACAGGTCTTATGTCCTCTGCGGAAACAATTGCTGCACCCCGTACAAAACGGAAGCTTAACGTCCGATAAATGCAACTCTTTAAATATTATCGTCTTATCAAACGAACGGAGCATCTTTTTTGATATTTCCGTTAATTTCCATGTGTTGCCCTTATGCGGACCTCCGTTTATAATAAGTATTTGCATAATTTGCTCCTTTCGATTTTGCATTATTAAATCTTAGGTAAACCAAATAACATAAGAAAATAAGCTAACGTTAAATTTGCTTCTTATACTTCTTCAGCAAGCTGTTCACGCCATTTTTCCCATAACGTATCGTAAATTTTATTTAGATTGTTTACTATCTCGTCGTTCACTTCAATTTTTTTATCTCCGAATTGAGTACCTCTTTCTCCCATAAAATCCACGCAGTACAGCAGGGAGTAAAACCAAAAGGCTTTCATTTCCGGAGCGGTGCAGCCTCTTTCTTTCAGGAGATATTCCGCATAATCCGTTTCACAGTCCATATTCAGCAGCGCAACGTATGTCATTGCAATATAAGTAAGGTCGTCCCCCGCGCCTATTTGGTCTATGTCAATAATTCCCGACAGCCTGCCGTTATGTATCAGCAGATTTTTTGTGCTTATATCGTCAAGATACGCGGCAGGCTTGACAGCAGAAAAATATTTTTCTAAACAGACTTTTTGTTCCAGAAGCCGTGTAACCTTTTGTACGTCAAAATATCCGTTCCGCGCAATAAGCTTTTCCGCGTTTTCCAGCATTCCGTCAACGAAGCTTACCCAAGACCATTCGTCTGTAATGTTCTCCAATGGCAGACGGGAAACCTTTCTCTGTATCGCAATGACGTCCTTTGCGATCTCCTTTTTCTCCTCCGACGTTAAGCCGCGGTACACTATACCAATGTCCTCGCCCTCTATGTAATTCAAAATAAGATAGCTGTATTTTTGGTACTGTCCGCAAAACAAAACCTTTGGCACGGGTACATCGATCGCGGACAATTTTTTCAGCCAGTAGACCGTTTCCTCATACGCGTTTTTATCGACGTTGCACCTCAAAATATATTTTATGTCGTCGCATTTTACAATATAAACATAATTAGCTATACCAACCGCGCAGCGTTCCGTTTTCTGCGGCATTTTATTAAAGCAGGAAAAAAATATTGCTGAAATTATATCGCTGTTCATATATTCCTCCCCGAAAATCAGTACCTTTTTCCGTACTTTAATTTCGCCTCGTTTGTGTACTTACGGACAAACTCCTCTTTTGCCGCAGTGTAACCGTCCCTGTCATGCTCAAATTTTTTCCAAAGCGTCAGCTTCATTTTTTCGTACTCGTGAGCAATTTCGGGATATTCAATGATATAGTCACGGAAATACAATTCGTCATTATCTCCGTCATACCTTAAATGCAGGTGAAAAACCTTTTCGGCGAACCCGTTTTCCGTATAGCCTTTGTTAAAAGAAAGCCTGTCCGCATTTTGACTCATACAGATGTAGCCGTTTCCTGTCAGAATATTTTTAACAGCTGACAAATCACATTCCCTCGGCATTTCCATAAGAATATCAATAATAGGCTTTGCCCAAATGGAGCGCACCGCCGTACTGCCTATATGACTTACTCTGACGGCTTGGGGGACGGTTTTCTCCCAAAAAGATTTTTCCTCAGCGTACCAATTTTTCCAGCAGTCCCTATGCTCCGTTAAAACTATGGGGAACAGCCGCCAAAGCTCTTCCAAGTTCATTTCGGATAATTTTTTAGCCATTAAATCACCGTCCCACATTTATATATTTAGGCGAAAAACCGTCAGATAAATTAATTTTAATTCAAATTTGCAATATAGTAAAATGAATCTTCGTGACCTCTGAATACCCGATTGCCCAAATACTTCATTCCTATCTTTTCCAATACTTTTCTTGAGGCTTTATTTTCAGGCTGCGCCATTCCGTAAATTCCCTTAATATTAGCAGCGGAAAATGAACTCTTAATAATTTGCTTTCCGAGTTCGGTCGCATAGCCTTTTCCCCAATACGGTACTCCGATTTTGAATTCGATTTCGGGTTCATTATCTTTATAAGGATTTAATCCGCATAATCCAATCAATTGGTTTGTACTTTTTTCTATTACCGCTCCGTGAAAACAATCAAGCGTTTTAAAGTTCTTATTTATCATATATTTGACGTATTCTTCCGTACGCTGTTTATCCCATGGATTATCTTTGTCTTTCGTATATATATGAACCCTAATATCGGACATAATTCCGACCAATTCGTCAATATCATTAAGCATATACTGACGGACAATTAGCCGTTCCGTTTCAAGATATAAATGCATAACTTTAAGTCTCCCGCAAAATTTAAATCAACCCACTTTTGTCGATTTACATTACAACTTTCAACTATCAACTGTAAACTGTCAAAGCAGCGACTTCACGCTCTCGCTTATTCTCCTCGCAACATATGGATTATTCATAGTGTACAGATGTATGCCGTCCACGCCGCAGGAAATAAGGTCAACGATCTGGTCGACGGCGTAAGCGATACCCGCGTCCCGAAGAGCCTCGGGATTGTTCTCATACCTCTGCATGATTTTGGAAAATTTTGCAGGCAGACTCGCCCCGCACATTGATACCATACGCTCTATCTGTTTTTTGTTTGTGACGGGCATTATCCCCGCCTCCACGGGGACGGTTATCCCCGCCACGGCAAGCATTTCCCGGTACCTGTGGAAAACGGCGTTATCAAAGAAAAGCTGGGACATAAGGTGCTCCGCGCCCGCCTCTATCTTTAGTTTCAGACTGTTTATGTCCTCCGCAAAGCTTTTCGCCTCCAAGTGGCATTCTGGATAGCAAGCTCCCGAAACATGGAAATCTCCGTTTTCCTTGATAAAGCGGGTCAGGTCGCTGGCGTACTCAAAATCGTGGAGACGTGGTATTTCGGGGTTCACGTCACCCCGCAAGGCGAGAATATTCTCAATGCCGCGCTCTTTGAACTGGTCGAGAATTGTCAGTACGCTTTCCTTTGTGCTGTAAACGCAGGTAAGGTGCGCCGCCGAGGGTATGCCAAGTTCACGCTGGATATAAGCGGCGATGTCGCAGGTTGTGGTATCGGCTGCGTTTCCCCCTGCTCCGTAGGTAACGCTGATAAAATCGGGGGAAAGGTCTTTAAGCTCCGCAAGGGTGCTATAGACAGTCTCGATAGAACTTGTTTTTTTCGGAGGAAAAACCTCGAACGACAGGACGGTTCTTCCGTTGTTAAAAAGTGATGACAGCTTCATTTGTTTTCTCCTTTGTTTTTTATATTTTCCAAATCACGGTGCAAAGCTTCAATTTCTCTTTGCAGTCTTAAAATTTCCGATATAACGTTTTGTTCGGTTTTTTGCAGCCTTTCCTCGGCAAGCTTTTTTTCCGCCAGATGAAGGTAATTGTCCATAACGTCAATTATCTCCGAAGCGGTCATATCGGAGGTTATTTCCGTATTGTCCCTTTTCATAAGAGCAGCCGCGCGGTATTTCAGAGACTCAACCTCGTCAATTATCTCCGTCGTTTCGGACGGGATTTTTGCCCGTTCTTTTTTCTTTCCGCCCATAGCGCTTCCCTTAACCTTGAATTTCCTTTATTCTTATTTCCGTCATTTTTTCAAGAAACAGCAGGTCGTCCGAATCGTGATTGTCAATTCGGAAAGTACAGCAGCAAACGTCGTTGAATTCTTTTCCGAAAATCACCTTGCGCCGCCCGCCGCCGCAGGAGCCGCAGTTTCCGCAATGGTCAACGTGTTTCCACGCCGTTTCATTTATTTCCGCCGCATAAGGTGATTTTTCAAGCCGTTCCGAACCCATATCGTCAGACCAGACCGTCCAGCGGTTGTCTGCTTCGTCGGGGTCGTTTACCGCAATAAAGCATACGCATTTGTCTCCCAGCTTTACCCAGTAGTAAATCTTATCTTTCCAGCAATCGCAGTTATCCTTATGGAATGTCAAATTTTTATCTTCCAGAAAACGAACAAATTTCAAAGCAATTTCTCTGTCAGACAAGGACAATTCCCTGTTAATATAGTCTTTGATATTCAGTTCTGACATATATTTCCTCCAAAATACAATAAAAAAATTAAGAACGGAGGTACGGGTACGCCCTCCCCGATAAAAACTTTAAACACTAATTTAGAATTGGCAGCAGGAAATCTATTATTTCCGACATCGTACCGCAGCAGTCTTCGGAAAAAAGCTTCTCAAACCAGTTTTCACAAGGGACTGTCTGCAATTCTCCTCTTTTGCGGTACGCCGTGCCCGCAGGCGGCATCGGCTTGTTGTTGACCGCCCACACCGCTTCAAGGACTTTCCACGAATTTATATGGGCAAGGTATCTCTTTTTCAGCGCGTCAGCCGTTTCAAGCTTTATCTTCACCGTCATAAGCCAATGATACAGACTGTTCCTGACCTTTTGCGGAGTGCGGTAATTCTCATATTTTTGTTTGGCAATAGCCATTATTTCGGATAACCGTCCGTCACGGTCTAACGCGATCTCAGCGTCAAGATAGTGATAAACGTCCATAGGTTCGGCGCCAAGCTTTTCCACGGCGTATTCATAAGTCACAAAAGAAGTCTCCACAAGAATACCGTCGGTAAAATGGGTTTCAAAACAATGCCTGTCGCACAGCACAATAATGTCAATGTCCGAATTTTCAGAAGCACAGCCGCAAGCAACAGAGCCTGTAAGCAGTACTCCGCTTACAGCTATGTCGTTGGTAAGACTTTCAAGCTCACGAATAAATATATTGCGCTGTTTTATCGGTTTATGTATCATTTCTGCTCCTCCTGAAAGGTGTAATGCCGAGTGTATGCCAAACTCGTTCTGAATGCAGGCGGCAATGTCGGCCGTTTCGGACGGGATTTTTATATGTTCTTTTTTGTTTCCGACCCTAAACAGCTCCTTTTCCAAAATCGTAAGCGGACCCTCGCATACTGCTTTGTTGTTAACATTGGTTTAATTGCCGAATAAAATTTTTTGACTGTTATTTATAAACATTATCGAACGTTTAATAGTGGAAATCTGTTGATTAAAGCCGGTCCGGCGCAGCCGTGCCGAACCGGCTTTAGTGTATTTTTAAGCAGTTTAAAATAATGTGGGGCTTTACCAGCTAATTGTTTTCTTGGATTTAAAAGCACATTTGCAGGACTTGCATTCAGTCATTTCAGCATATCTTCGTTCCGCCGATGGGACGTATGTACAGGCAGTAGCAGCTTCCGGTGCCAAAAAGCTTTTCCATGCCAGAAACAAATCCGTCCAGCATATCGTTGGGAACAAACGCTTGGATCGTACCCGCAAAACCTCCTCCGTGAACGCGGCACGCGCCCCGTCCGTTCAGAAGCTTTTCCGCAGTGTAAAGTCCAAGAACCATTCCCTGCTCGCGGGAGTCGGAAACGGCAAAAATATTCTGCAAATACTTGAAAGAACTGTTTCCGCTTGCCGTTACTTCGCGCAGGAAAGCCTTGAAGTCTCCGCTGTCAAGCGCGGAAGCCTCACGGTCAACTCTTGCATTTTCGTCAAAAAAGTGCATTGCCCTGGAGACCGCTCTGTCTCCGCAGGACTGACGTACAGCGCCAACGTTTTCCATAAGCTGTTCGGGTGTAATGTCCCTAAGCTCGGATTTTCCGAAAAACTCCGCCACTGATTTCATTTCTTTAGGAATTGCCGCGTACTCGGGAGTAAGGTCGGCATGGTTTCCCTTGGTGTCCACAATGCAGAGACTGTGTCCGCTGGCGGCAAAATCGTAATCAATGGAGCGTATTATCGGTTCTTCGGGACTTTCAAAATCTATCTCGATAAATCCTCCGACAGAGGACGCCATCTGATCCATAAGACCGCTTGGCTTGCCGAAGTGTACGTTTTCAGCGTATTGAGCGATCTGGGCAATCTTTACCGCGCTGACATTTCCGCCGTTGTAAAGGTGGGACAGTATCGTTCCGATAAGCACTTCAAACGCCGCAGACGATGAGATACCGCTGCCTTTCAACACGTTTGAGGTAGTATATGCTTTAAATCCCCCCACGGAAAAACCGTTTCGGCTCATTCCGTCGGCAACGCCACGTATCAGGGCGGCAGAAGTGTTTTTGTCCTTCTCGCAAACGGACAGGTCGGCAGTATCTACAGTATCCTGTGGAAAGCCCTCCGATTTAACGGTGATGGTACCGTCGTCGGTGGGTATCACAAATGCGATAACGTCAAGGCTTACCGCCGCAGCAAGGACTTTTCCGCGGTTGTGGTCGGTATGGTTTCCGCCTATCTCGGTACGCCCCGAAGCGGAGAATACCATAGCGTTGCCAGCGGCTCCAAATAGTTCTTCAAAAGCCTTTTCTGCCTTTTGGAAACGTTCTTTCTGGGCGTTAAGCGCGTTTTTTCCGTACAGTTTTTCAAGCTTGGCGTCAATGTTTTTCATATGTGATTCTCCTTTGAAATTATTTTACAGAAATAAAAGCCGACTGACAGCAGGACAGCGCAAAGACCTCGGATTCAGCAAAGCCGCATTCACGAAGCATATCAAGGCTTTCGGAAACAGTTATTGGAAAATAGCTTTTGCCGTATCTTTCCAAATGCTTGCGGCAGGCTTCGGCAGACCTTCCGCTGCTGAGCTGAAAGCTTTCCCAGCGTTTCAGATAAAGCTTTTCAAGTACTTTCCCCGACGGTGCGAAATTCTCCGCTGTAATGAGAAGTCCCCCTGCTTTAAGTACACGGAAGCAGTTCTGCAAAGCGGATTTTCTTTTGTCAGGTTTGAAATAATGGTTAACAAGAATTGCGGTAACTATATCAAAAGTTTCGGGTTCAAAATCGTTGCAGAAATCAGCATTGGAAATATCGGAAACGAGAAATTCCGCTTCGGAAAAAGGAAAACGGCTTTTGCAAATATCGGTCATTTCCGCAGAAATATCGCAGAAAACAAATTTTTCCACAGGAACTTTTCCGAGTACGGCTTCCGCGGTTTTTCCTGTGCCGCAGCCGATATCAAGCCATGAAACAGGCGCATTTCCGAAAAGTTTTGCCGTTTCCGCAATTTGCCGGTACAGCTCCCCGTAAAAGGGAACGGTTCTGCATATTTCCGAATTGTAATCAATTGCGGCAAATGCGGCGGTATCATTCATTTCGGATATTTTCCTTTCTTATCTTTTTGCTTGCGGAAATTTCCCGCTAATTCGCGTCATAGAAAAGGCGGTAATTCTTTTCCGAGTGCGAGTATACGCTCATAACAAGACCTATGCACACAAACATACTTGCCATGCTTGTGCCGCCCTGACTTACAAATGGCAATGGAACGCCGATAACGGGCATTACTCCCAGCACCATTCCAAGGTTCAGTATGCAGTGGATAAACACCATTGAGAACACGCCTATGCACATGAATTTCCCCAAATCGTCCTTGGCGATCCTGCTGTCAACGACTATTTTCAGGCATATAAAGGACAGCGCGGCAATAAGTGCGATACAGCCCAAAAAGCCGAAGCATTGTCCAACATAGGTAAAGATAAAATCGTTTTGGACGTAGGGTACGCCGACATATTCGTCCGCAAAAAGACCCTTGCCGAAAAGCTGTCCCGAACCCAAGGCAAGCTTTCCCCAGTACTGCTGATAGGCTATCGCCGCAAATTCGGGATCGTTCATGGGATCCTCCTGAAACAGAACCAGAAACCGCAGCTTCTGGTGAGGAAGCATTATTTTTTCCCACAGTATCCAAATTGCTACCGGTGCGGCGATAAGGCAGGGAAGTATGTACTTCCACGAAATACCCGCCGCGAACATCATGCAGACAAACATGAAGAAAAACACCAGCGCCGTTCCGTCGTCGCCCTGAGCAACAACTATAAGAGTAGGCACAGCTCCGTGCAGACAGAGCATTGCCACATGACCTATATGGTTTATCTTGTCCCCTACCTTTGAAAGGTGCAGGGCAAATGACATTACAAAAGCTATCTTAAGTATCTCGGATGGCTGAAGGGTGGTAAAGCCCAGGTCTATCCATGCCGCGTCGTCGGCGCCTTCGTTCGGCTTGTAGACAAGCGGCGTGAAAGTCAGCAGGGTAAGTCCAACTGCTCCTGGGACGTACAAAAACCACAGCTTGATGAATTTATGGTAGTCCAGCGCGGACATAATAAGCGCGGCGACCGCTCCCGCGCAAAGGCACAGAAACTGCATTTTGTACATCATATTGTCCTTGCTTGTAACGCCGTTCTGCACAAGCGAAAACATTAAAAGCACCGAGAAAGCCGATACTCCGCAGACCGCGATGAAAAGCGGCTTGTCAAGCTTGCGGAAGTACTGGAGCAAAGCTCTGAAAACGGTTTTTATCATCGAAGTTCCTTTCCTTTTGCCGGCCGTAAACCGGCTTTATGTTGTCTACAAATTATTATACCTTATAAAAAACCGCATTTCAATAGTTTTTGAGTATTTGTTCCAAATTGTAACCTCTCGCAAAATTGCGGGGAAACGCAAAAGCCGCACAAAATTATTCGGCTTTGTAATAATCGTTCGAATCAAAATATTCATCGCTGATGTTCTTTTTCAGCACCTCAAAAATATAGTCGTAGCCGAACTCGCTCATATTTTTCACTCCGTGGGACTCGGCAAGCTCGCGGGTGTAGTCCGACAGAGGATAGAGCCTTACATCGCGATAGTTCCCGTCATAGTGTGTTACTACGGGAACAAGCTCTATATTGCCGATAACAGGCTTACTGTCCTGTTCCGCTTCCTCGTCTATACGTATGGAAACGTCGAATTTCAGTACCCCGCCTATAAGGTTCTGCCCCGCGTTTTGGGCGGAAATGAAATTTCCCAGGGAATAAGCGCACAAAGCTGCGGAGCCGTCCCCCCGCTCTATTTCTTCAATACTGCGGAGCACATGGGGGTGATTCCCTATAATAATATCTGCTCCCGCATCCGCAAGAATTTTGGCAGTACTCCGCTGATAATCGCTGACAATGTCGGAATTTTCCACTCCCCAGTGAAGAGCGACTACACACACATCGGATATTTTATTGGCGGCGGCAATTTCGGACTTCATAGTTTCGATATCGTAAGCGTCCCCGACAGAAAGCTCGCTTTCCGCAGGCAGACGGAGGCCGTTAAGGGATTCAGTATAGGACAGAAACGAGAACGTTATGCCATTAAATTCGGCAGTACGGATATTTGCCCTGTCAGCGGCATTTCGGTACGCTCCGCATACAACGGCTGATTCGCGGCTGTCCCAGTAGTCGAGACATGCTGAGAGTCCTTCCGTACCCTTGTCGAGAGTATGGTTGTTTGCAATTGTGAACACGTCAAAGCCTATGTTCAGCATATGGTCTCCCAATGCCGTGGGGCTGTTGAAAAGCGGGTATGTGGATGGTGCAAACACATCGTTGCAGATAAGGGTCTCCTGATTTATCACCGCTATATCCGCACGGCGGATAATGCTTTCGATATTCTTATAGGCGTACTCAAAGTCATAGCCTGCGTTTCCGCCGTGAGCAGCTTCGTAGCGTGCGGCTGCCTGCTTATAGAGGCTTGAGTGTATAAGGTTGTCTCCAACAGCGGCGACGCTTACCGTTGCAAATTCTGGCACGGGTTTTGCCGTTGTTGTCTCTTCGGAGGAAACGCTTTCGGACACGGTTTGCGGAGCGCTTGTCTCAGTAGGTCTTTCCGCTGCCGAAAGGTTTTGCTTTTCTGGAAGTTCATGGCTGACGCTTGAACATCCTGCAAGAAATACCGCCGCTGCCGTAACTAACATGATTAACATGACTAAACTGATTATTTTTTTCATATATTGTCAATACTTTAACCAAAAGGAAGAGAAAGCATATCTCCTTTCACAAATTTGTCAATAATATTATAAAATATTTTACGGTAAAATGCAATCATTTTAAAAAAATATATTGAAAAGGCAGGATATATGTTATATAATGTAAATATATATACCAAAATATTCTGTAAATTTACAGCAGGACATTTGTTTCAGCTTAGATAGCAGCGTGATCTGTGTCCTTAAAATCAACGTAAAAGGAGCGCGGTCGAAATGAGAAAATTTTCTACACAAACCCCCGATGTTTGCAGGGAAACTGTTTGCGGGCTTATTTCCGAGATTAGAGATCTGCCGTCAATGGATCTTTCAGAGCTTGTCCCCGAAAAGACGGCGCTGATCGTTGTTGACGTTATTAACGGATTTATCCGCGAGGGAGCGATGTCGTCTCCAATTATTGAGGGAATTATTCCCCATACGGTAAGACTTACCGAGAAATGCAAAGACGCTGGGATACCCATAGCGGCTTTTGCGGACTGCCACAGTGAAAACTGCGCGGAATTTGCGTCCTTCCCCCCTCACTGCATAGACGGAACAAGCGAAAGCGAGCTTGTTGACGAGCTTAAAGCGGCCGGAGGGTACTTCCTTATCAGAAAAAATTCCACAAACGGATTCCATGAAAAGGATTTTATGCACGAGCTTGTGCGTAAGCCCAAGGTAAACACTTTTATCGTTGCCGGAGACTGCACTGATATCTGCGTTATGCAGTTCTGTCTGACTCTTAAAACCTGGTTTACCGCTCAAAACAGGACATCGGAAATAATCGTTCCGCTGAACTGCGTCGAGACCTACGACAGTCCCGGCCATAATGCGGATTTCATGAACATCGCCGCCTACAAAATAATGAAAGACAGCGGCATAAAATTTGTTTCCGAGATAAAGTGATAAGGACGTGCTAATATGAATAAAACCTTCAGAAACCTTACAATGCTTACTGACTTTTACGAGCTGACTATGGCTAACGGCTACTTTGAAAACGGAATGGGGGATATGATCTCCTATTTCGATATGTTTTTCAGAAGCGTTCCCGACGACGGCGGCTTCGCCATAATGTGCGGTCTTGACCAGATGATAGACTATATGAATAATCTAAGCTTTGATGATGATGATATAGATTATCTGCGGGCAAAGGGCATTTTCAGCGAAGCTTTTCTTGATTATCTGCGCAATTTCCGATTTTGCTGCGATGTTTGGGCGGTACCGGAGGGTACTCCTATTTTCCCCGGAGAGCCAGTAGTTACCGTCCGCGGACCTGCTATACAGGCTCAGTTTGTGGAGACGATGGTGCTCATATGCATAAATCACCAGAGCCTTATTGCTACAAAGGCTAACAGGATAGTCCGCGCCGCCGACGGCAGACCGGTCATGGAGTTCGGTTCACGCCGCGCTCAGGGCTGCGACGGAGCAATTTACGGTGCGCGAGCTGCTTATATCGCCGGCTGCTGCGGTACTGCCTGTACCATTTCCGATAAAGAAATGGGAGTCACCGCACTGGGTACTATGGCTCATTCCTGGATACAGATGTTTGACAGCGAGCTTGAAGCTTTCAGAGCTTACGCAAAGTGCTACCCCAACGGCACAACCCTTTTGGTGGACACCTACAATGTGCTTAAATCAGGTGTTCCCAATGCTATAACAGTGTTTAAAGAAATGCGTGCAAGAGGCGAAAAGCCTGCGGGAATACGCATTGACAGCGGCGATATAACCTATCTTTCCAAACGTGCAAGGCAGATGCTGGACGACGAGGGCTTTCCCGATGTGAAGATAGTTGCGTCAAATTCGCTGGACGAATACATTATCCGCGATATACTTGTGCAGGGCGCAAAGGTTGACAGCTTCGGCGTGGGCGAGAGAATGATAACCTCCAAGTCCGAGCCCGTTTTCGGAGGCGTATACAAGCTTGTGGCTGTGGAAAAGGATAATAAAATCGTACCGAAGATCAAGCTTTCTGAGAACAGTACAAAAATTACAAACCCGGATTTTAAAGAGGTGTGGAGGCTTTTTGACACCTCCACGGGAATGGCTATCGCCGACGTGATCACCTGCCGCGGCGAGATAATCGACGATACAAAGCCTTATGAAATATTCGATCCGGAGCATACCTACAAGCGCAAGATGCTTGAGAATTTCAGCGCTGTAAGGCTTCTCGAGCCTATATTCTTAGACGGCGGCTGCGTTTACGAAAGACCCTCGGCGTACGATATCCGCGAATACTGCGCCGCTCAGCTCGACACTATATGGGACGAGGTAAAGCGGTTCGAGTACCCACACAAATACTATGTTGATTTGTCTCAGCAGCTTTGGGATAAGAAAAACGAGCTGCTCCGCAAGGAATACAAGGGATAAATTTTTTCGTACATTCAGGGCAAAATACTTGACAGAAATCGGACGTTGTGATATAATCAAAACTGTACCGATTTAGTATATTTAACAAAAGGAGGACTTTATTATGGATAAGTACGAGTGCCCTTGCTCATACGTTTATGACGAGGCTAAAGGCGATCCGGACGGCGGAATAGCTCCCGGCACAAAATGGGAGGATATCCCGGAGGACTGGGTTTGCCCCGTATGCGGTCTGAGCAAAAGCGAGTTCACTAAGCTGTAATTGCAAATTACAGACGGCAGTCCGACGGCGTGTAACAGTACAGGCTTTCGGGCTGCCGCGCGCTTTGATGCTTTGATCTCTTTAAAACGACGAATTTAATGAAGAAAGGGAATTTTTATGCTTAAATTGAAAGAGAATATTTATTATGTGGGCGCGGTAAATCCCAATCTGCGCGTTTTTGATATTATTATGAAGACCGAGTACGGCACCACTTATAACGCATATCTTATTAAGGGGGACAAGACCGCGTTAGTGGAGACTGTACACGACCGTTTCCGCGGCGTTATGACAGGCAATATCCGCGAAATATGCGAGCTGTCCGAGATAGATTACGTTATTTTCAACCACACAGAGCCTGACCACAGCGGCTCTGTTGACGAGATTATGAAAGCAAATCCCGATGTGACTATAGTAGGCTCTGCGGCGGCGATAAAAAATATTACAAACGTTGCAAACACTCAGTTCAAGAGCATGACCGTAAAGAACGGCGATACTCTTGATCTGGGTCAGGGACTTGTTCTGGAGTTTATTTCTGCGCCGAACCTCCACTGGCCCGACAGTATTTTCACATATGTTCCCGCAAGAAAAACCGTGTTTACCTGCGATTTTCTCGGAGCGCACTACTGCGAACCGCTTATTACCGACGACGAGATAACTTATCCCAAAGCTTACGACGAGGCTTTTGCGTACTACTATGCGGCTATCTTCGGACCTTTTCCCAAGTTTGTTCGGGACGGACTTGCAAAGCTTGAAGCTCTTGATTTCGACATGGTGTGCTGTTCCCACGGTCCGGTGCTGAAAAACAGTATCCAGCGGGCTATGGATAAGTATGCGGAGTTTGCCGCTCCCAAGGATATGGGCAGGACTGCGGCTATCTTCTATGTTTCCGCATACGGATACACCAAGGCTGCGGCGGAGCGTTACGCTAAAAAGCTGGAGGAGCTTGGAGTTTCCGCAAAGTGCTATAACGTTATTGAGCATGATATGAGCGAGATATCTGCGGCGATAGGCAGTTCCGCGGGGCTTATATTCGGTTCTCCCACAATAAACCGTGACGCGCTAAAGCCTGTCTGGGACGTGCTTTCCGTTGTGGACGCCATAACCAACCGAGGCAAGCCATACGCAGTGTTCGGCTCCTACGGCTGGAGCGGTGAAGCTTGCGGAATGCTTGAAGCACGCGCTGAGGGTCTGGGACTGAAAAAGGTTCACGAGCCCTACAAGTGGCTGCTTAAGCCCACCGAGGACGACCTGAATCAAATCGACAAGCTTGCAGAGGAATTTGCCGCGGCTTTGAAGTAAAATTGAAAATGGAGCTGTTGCCGGACGTGCAACAGCTCCTAAATTATATAATCAAATATTTTATAAGTTATTTTAAAACATATTGTTAAAGATTACTTTTAAACGGGAGTAATGCTCCAAAGCTGATTGTTTGCGCCATTATAATCCCACTGAAGAACATTAGCGTTGTCTGCGGTGGAGCGGCCGGATACGTCAAGCGCCTTTCCGCTTCGGCGGTTGATTATTCTGTAATATCCGTTAACGTTTTCGATTTTCCATTCCTGATTGTCGCCGCCCTTGTACTCCCACTGGAGAACATTTCCGCCGTTAGACATGGACCGTGCTTCAACGTCCAAAACCTTTCCGCTGGTGTTGCTTTTTATAATATAGTAGCCGTTGGATTGTCTCTCAATATACCACTTTTGGTTTGCATAGCCATAATAGCTGTACTGAAGTACATTTGCGCCGTTATCCTTACTTCCCCACAAAACATCAAGAGCCTTTCCGCTGTTTTTTGACTTGATAACATACAGCTGACCTGCTTTAAAGTCTCCGTTATTATTGACAGAGGGAGTCTGTACGGACGAAGGCTTTGTGTAGGATATCCAGTCGTACTGCGCTGTAAGAGGCGCAACTCCATTGTAACGGTTTAGCCATTCATCAACGCCCTTTCCGTTCCATACATTCATCATTATTTTGCCCGGTGTCTGAGGAATATCACGTGTTGCAGTGTAAACAGGTTTCTTATCAACATACCATGTAATGCTGCCGCTATCCCAGTAGAATCCGTACTGGTGGAAACTCTGCGACGCGTCAAAGCCAAGATCATAGACATACTCGTGATTGCCGACGCCTTTGGTGTAATAGTTAAACTGTACCTTTGTGGTGTCCTTGCCGAGAAATTCAATATCGATCTCATCCCATACGGTGCCGTCAGAGGGACCTGTGTAGGTAAAGAAGGAAGATACAACTCCATCGTTCTTTATCGGTTTCATGCTTACATCGTACATACCAAATCCAAATGTCTGCTGCGTGCGGTATTCTGCTCCTGTATATCCGCTCCAGCTGCTTCCGAGAATGGAAAGATTCATTTTACCGTCGTTAAAGGATACATTGTTCTTGCTCCACGTACAGTCAAACATACCACCGTTTGACCAGCCGTCGGCTATTTCCATTTTGTTGCTCTCGTGACAGTCAAATCCTGCACCGAAATAATCTCCCGTAAATCTCGGTGCTGCGGCAGCTGCGTCAACGGCGCAAACGCCTAAAGCATTTACAGCTATTGCCAATGAAAGAACGATGCTTTTCAATGTCTTTTTCATAACCAAAAGTCCTCCTTAAATAATTATTGTTTTCCGTACCGTCTTTGATGAATTAAGCATAACAAATATTTTAAATAAACAATATCAAAATTTTGTCTTTACTGTCAAAATATTGATATTGTTTATTTAAAATATTCATGGTAAAATTAAAGGAACTGTTGCACAAACCGCAACAGTTCCTTTTTGACGCATATCACGGCTTGTCAAATTACAATGACCCACCTGCCGTTTTCTCGCATAAACGGAAAATAAAGCCTGAAAACTTCAGAGCTTTCGCTGTCATTATAAACCGTCAGGTCGAAGGTTACGTTGTACGCATTTTTGTCTAACCTTTCGCGGGAGACAAAGCTGACCGCCGCCTTGTTGTTCTCGTTATCCGTAAAGCACGAAAGTATCCACTTGTTTGCGGAAAAATATTCTTCGGTAATGCTTTCTCTGTCCTCTGCCGAAAAGCAGGACTTAAAGCTGTCATAATCGTCGCGCTCGATAGCGGTAAAGCATTTGTCTATCAGCTTCATCTGTCCGCCGTAGTAGGCGTTTGCGAACATCAGGACAACCGCCGCTGCCGTTGCAATAATGCAGAAAATCGTTCCCGCAAGTTTTCCGAAAGTTAGTTTTTTACTCATAAAATCAGTCCTTTAAAATAGCCCCCGTAGACCCAGAAGTAACCATTTTCGCGTATCTCTTCAGATAGCCGTGAAGCTCCTTAGTTTTGGGCGTGAACGCTGCCAGTCTGCGGTCAAGCTCCTCCTGAGGAACGTCAAGTGTAATGGTGTTTTCGGGAATGTTTATGGAGATAGTGTCGCCCTCCTGAACAACTCCGATAACGCCGCCAACAGCCGCTTCGGGGGAAACGTGGCCTATCGCCGCTCCACGGGTCGCGCCGCTGAAACGTCCGTCGGTGATAAGGGCAACCTTGCTGCCCAGACCCATTCCCATTATTGCGGAGGTTGGGTTCAGCATTTCACGCATACCCGGTCCCCCCTTGGGCCCCTCGTATCGTATAACAACAACGTCTCCCGCTTTTATCTGACCTCCGGTGATAGCCGCCATAGCGTCCTCCTCGCAGTCGAAAACCCTTGCAGGACCGCTGTGTACCAGCATTTCCTCGCAGACCGCGCTGCGCTTTACCACACAGCTGTCGGGAGCGAGATTTCCGCGCAGTACCGCAATTCCTCCTGTCTTGCTGTATGGGTTCTCAATGGGACGGATAACTTCGGCGTCCTTGTTAACACAGCCGGAAATGTTTTCGCCGACGGTCTTGCCGGTTGCAGTCATGCAGTCAAGGTTCAGCAAATTTTTCTTGGAAAGCTCGTTCATTACCGCGTAAACGCCGCCCGCTTCGTCAAGTTCCTCAATATAGGTGTGACCTGCGGGAGCAAGGTGGCAGAGATTGGGAGTCTTAGAGCTGATGTCATTTGCAATGTCAAGATTGATGTTTATTCCGCATTCGTGTGCAATTGCCGGCAGGTGGAGCATACTGTTTGTGGAGCAGCCCAGAGCCATATCTACGGTAAGAGCGTTCATAAACGCCTTTTCCGTCATGATGTCAAGGGGTTTGATGTCCTTTTCAAGAAGCTCCATAACCTTCATTCCCGCGTGCTTTGCAAGCTCTATACGCTGTGAGTATACTGCGGGGATAGTACCGTTTCCGCGAAGAGCCATTCCCAAAACCTCGGTAAGGCAGTTCATGGAGTTTGCGGTGTACATACCCGAGCATGAGCCGCAGGTTGGACAGCCCTTTTTCTCGTACTCTTCAAGCTTTTCGGCATTTATAGTACCTGCGGCAAACTGTCCCACCGCCTCGGAAATGCTGGAAAAGCTTGTCTTTTTGCCGTCAACACGTCCAGCAAGCATAGGTCCGCCGCTTACGAAAACCGTGGGGATATTAAGTCTTGCCGCCGCCATAAGCAGTCCGGGGACGTTTTTGTCGCAGTTGGGAACCATTACCAGCGCGTCAAAACCGTGTGCAAGAGCCATGGCCTCGGTACTGTCGGCGATAAGGTCGCGTGTGACAAGGGAGTACTTCATACCCCTGTGACCCATTGCAATGCCGTCGCAGACCGCTATCGCGGGGAACACTATAGGCGTGCCGCCCGCCATTGCAACGCCCAGCTTAACGGCGTCCACAATCTTGTCGATGTTCATGTGTCCCGGAACGATTTCGTTGTAGGAGCTTACAATTCCTACCATAGGACGGGAAATTTCCTCGTTTGTAAGTCCCAGCGCATGATAAAGCGCGCGGTGTGGGGCGTTGTTGGCTCCGTTTTTGATTGAATCGCTGTACATTTTTTTATCCTCCTGTATTAAAATCAGTATATGAATAGTCTTTGCTAAAATCAGCATATGTAATGCTTATTAAGTAAACAATTTCTGTTTCCTTATCAATTGATAGAATCAGCGCCTGATTATTAGATCTGCCCAAAAGACTTGTCCTTGGTTTTCTTATTCCATACGAATAAACATACGCTTCAGATCTCTTTAATTCAGATATTTCTGCTGGTTCACCATATTTATCTATAACTTCCTGCAATGTAGTTTTCAATGGAATTATTCCGTCAATAGAACAGTCGTCTGTTCTTAAAGTTGTGTTATAAATAATTCCGTCCTTTTTATTATCCTTATAAAAGTTTTCAAGTGCGCCAACAAACATTTCTTTATCTTTATAATAAAATGTAGCCAAACCCAATCCATCATATGCCATTATTTCTTGTTCAACATATGTCCAACCTTCGGGTAAATCTTTTAAAGCCATAGGGATTTCAAACGGCTGACCTTTAATGACAATATTTTTCCGAACAGTTTCAATATCAAACGTTCCATTTGCTTCTCCCTGTGCAGTATTATCGTCTGCTGCCGCAGAGCTTGTAACACCCGTATCCGACGCTTCAATATTTTCATTCTTGCAGCCTGCAAATACCAAGCAAACCATAGCTGCACATAAAGCGAACAAAATAAGTTTGATTTTGTTTTTCAAAATAATTCTCCTCAAATATGTAATTTTAAGATGTTTGCTCAAGCGTTTTAATTACCGAAATACTTTGCGTATTTCAGTATATAGCTCCGCGCAAGCCTGTTGAATTTTTCATTGGAAAATTTATTACGAAAATCCTCGTCAAGCTTGTTATAATCGTCGTTTGCGGCAAATTCCAGAAAATCCTCGATACTGCGTCCGGTGGTTTTTCCTCCGCTTTTGACGCTGAAATTAAGCTTCAGCGCTTCTTCGATAATGTTTGCAGGAGAATTATATTCAAGCGCGCGAAACCCCTCTGCGGCGATACCTATAAAATCGCGGGACGTGTTGAAAAAAGCCTGCCCGAAGCCGCCGCTCTGCACCTCGTTTTTGATGTGGTTGGCACAGTACACTTTAATGCATGGCGTGGGCATGGAGTTTATCACCTCGCCCATATTCCGCCAGTCCTCTGAGAATTTCCCCTCTATCCAGGACGTTACCGCAAACACAAGCTCGTTCTCGGGTATGCTTTCCAGCTCGCTCCTTTTCAGGGACGCGTAACGCTTTCGCTGCTCCATAAAAGATTCCGCGTCCCCGAAAATTTCGGAGGATAAAAAATCAAATTTGCTCATATTACTGTGCCCTGCCAAGGAATGCCGCACCGATAATTCCGGCGTCGTTGCCAAGGCTTGCCACGGTAATTTCCGTGTTCTTGTCCAGCATTCTTGTGTAGACCTCTTTCTTCACAAGCTCAACCATAGGCTTCATAAGGGGATCGCCCTCGTTGCAAACGCCGCCGCCGATACACAGAATATCAGGCTGGAAAATATTTATAACATTGGTAATTCCCGCCGCAAGGTATTTGATATACTTGTCAACAACTTCCTTTCCAACGGGGTCTCCCGCACGCATTGCGTCAAAAGCGTGCCGCGCGGAGGAGTGTCCGTCTCTCTCGGCGTACTCCGCCATAATGGTCTCGGGGTGATTGGCAATAGCTTCTTTAGTCATATTGATAAGTCCCGTAGCGGAGGAAAATACCTCAAAGCAGCCCTTTCGGCCGCAGGTGCACTGAGGACCGTCCACCTCGATGACCATGTGACCTATCTCAGTTCCCGCAAGATTTCTTCCTGTAAAAATCTTGCCGTCGATAACAACGCCCGCGCCAACGCCCGTACCCAAAGTAATACAAACCGCGTCGGACGCGCCCTTTGCCGCCCCTGCAAGAAATTCTCCGTAAGCAGCGGCATTAGCGTCGTTTGCAACATAAACAGGCTTGTTTATGTGATCCTGAATGTACTTGCGGATAGGAACGTCCTTGAAGTCAAGGTTGTTGGAATATGGAATAGTGCCGTTCACATTGTCGGCGATACCGGGAGTACCAATGCCTATCCATTCCACGTCGTCAATGGAGATACCCGCGTCCTTGCAGGCTTCAATGCTGACCTTAGCCATGTCGTCCGCGATCTCCTTTGCGGGGCGGGGACAAAGGGTCTTTGTTTTAGCCTTGCCGATAATTTCAAAGCTTTCGTTCACCACACCCGCCTTGATGTTTGTTCCGCCCAGGTCGATGCCAATGTAGTACTTCATAAAAATTTCTCCTTTTAGATTTTTAGATATTAGAGGATAGAGCGTCTATCCTTTATTTTTTCTTTCAGCCGTAACAATATGCTCAATACCCGAATGTTCACGGTCTAAATAATCCTTCAGAAAACTTGGGTACGCCCTGTGCCGTCCCAGTTCCTCAATGGGTATCCAGTACATATTTTCCTTTACGCCGCCGTAGGTGTAGCTGTCGCTGTGCAGTTCCCGCGTACCCCTCGGCTTCATCAGGAAATAAAAGCTTATTTCGTGGCAGTCAAGATCTTTCAGCGGCTCCGTGTCCTCGCGGAAAAAGTTTTCATGTATCACTGCCAAACGGTCGGGTTCATACCTGACCCCCTTTTCCTCGTATACCTCCCGAACGACCGCGTCTTCAGCAGTCTCGCCCATTTGCACCGCGCCGCCCACGGGATAGAAATAATCCGCGGTGGAATTTCCCGCAAAAAGTACGCAGCCGTTCTCAACGATTATGGCGCAGGCCTTGTACCTAAACCAGTTGCTCTCCTTTGTAAATCCGCAGTCTATCGGCATAATTATTTCTCCATAACTGTCAACTAAAAATTAGACCCGTTCCAGCCCCAGTTTTCGGTACACATATAACTGACGTATATCCTGTCAGCAGGCATTCCTAAGCTGCCAGTCAATATTTCCGTGATACGGCTTGTAAGTTCGGACATCGCGCTGTCCGACGGATTTCCGTATATCTGCACTTCCACCATAGCGGCAAGTTCATCGGAACCCTTGAAGTAAAGAGTATAGTCTCCCTCAATTCCCACCATAAGCCAGCCCTCGCTTTTGCCCGGGATAGCGGTAATGGCAGTACCCAGCGCGGACTTGATGTTTTCGGCTTTTTCCTTTGTAACATTTGAGTTTGTTTTTACATTGATAAACGGCATAATATTATCTCCTTTATTTAACGTATTTTTTCCTTTTTCGTAATGACAAATCCGTTTTTTAAATATAGCTTTACGGCGGTTTTATTCCATTCAGCAGCGTGCAGAATAATTTCGTCATATCCCTGTTTTTTTATGCGGTTCATTCCCCATAATAACAGCTGTTGTCCCAAACCATGCCGTTGTAATTGCTTATTGACGATCAGGTCGTCTAATTCATTTCCGTAACAGGAAACGGCTCCCGCGATAATTCCGTTTTGAAGATGAAGATAGGTATTGCTTGCTTTATCTTTCATTTGAGAATAATCGGAATAAAAATTTATCGGCTCGATCTCCAACGCTTTTCTCATTTCATAAAAGCATTCATTATATATTTGCATATATTCAGCCCAATATTTTTCCCGAAATGGAATGCAGGACAGCTCGCCGCTATACGTTATGTTTCCTTTAAACGACATTTCATAAGCGATTATTTCTTTCATTTCTTTTACTCGATTTAAAGAAGCTTATCCAGTTCGGCAAGCAGTTTTCTCTTCATCTCCGCCAGTTCTTCCTCGGAAGGACGGTTCTCGTCGCTGTACATTTTTTCCATGGGATACCACCAAACCGGTCCCCTGCCGTTGTTCCCATAATTTTCGATATCGCCCTTCGTACGGGGAAATAAGTGCCAGTGGAGATGCACATCGCCGTTTCCCAACAACTCGCAGTTCATCTTTTCCGCTACGAAAGCCTTTGAGACAGCCTCTGCAACTATAGACATTTCCTCAAGAAATTTCAGCCGCCGGGCAGTATCGAGGTGAAACAGTTCCGTCTTGTTTCCGTGCTCCTTGTACAGAAAAAGTGTGTAGCCGTAAAAATGCTGATTGTCGCCGATAACAACGTAACCCGTGTCAAGCTCCTTTACAAAATAGGGATTGACCCCGTTTTTTATCATTTCTATCCTGTCGCATACTATGCACATTTTTACCGCTCCCTTTTAGTTTTTTTATAATTAGAGGTTAGAGGATAGAATAATCATCCGTGGTTTTTGGGCAGATTTAACTTTAGTAATTGTCAACTGTACACTATCAACTGTCAATTATTTACTATGTTCCGCAGCCATACTCCCTTTTTCAGCAGGAACAAGCCTATCGCTACCTTTATTATGTCCACCGCCTGACAGATAAAAAATACCATGGTAATGTCAAGGCTTGTGAATTTCACCAGCAGCATTGCCGTAGGCACGGAAACTATCCACATAAACACGCTGTCAAAAATCAGCGTAACATATGTCTGACCGCCCGAACGCAAAGTAAAATACGCCGCGTTCATAAACGCATGCAGAGGAATAAAAAACGCGAGGATAATTATAAAATGCGAGGCAAGCCCCCTGACCTGTTCTGTGGTGTCGTAAAGCATGGGAAAAGCTCCCGAAAGCGCAGCCATTATGCAGCCTGTAACCGCTCCCGCCGCAATGCTGAAAGCAATAAGCTTTGTATCGGTCTCCTTTGCCCGTTTCATGTCTCCCGAGCCTAATATTTGTCCCACAATAATTCCCACCGCCGAGCCGAGGGCTATATAGACCACGTTAAAAAGATTTAATATTGTGGAAGAAATATTTGTCGCCGCAACCACTTCAAGTCCTTTTTGGGAGTAGCACTGGTTCAGCTTCGCCATTCCCGAGGACCAGAAAAATTCGTTCACAGCCAGCGGCAGACCGCTTACGATTATTTTTACCGCAAGGTCTCGGGGTACTTTCAAGCTTCTGAACGCTTCCGAAATAAATATGTTTTTGTCGAGCTTTGAATGAGTGTACACGATAACAATCGTACACTCAACAAACCGCGCGATAACAGTTGCAAGAGCCGCGCCCTTTACTCCCATTCGGGGAAGTCCCAGCTTACCGAAAATCAAAGCCCAGTCAAGCACAAGATTTACCAGTACCGCCGCAAGTCCCGCAAACATAGGCGGAACGGTACAGTTTGTCTCCCTCAGCGTTGAAGCGTAGATCTGCGTGGCGGTAAAGGGGATAAGTCCAACAAGCATTATTGTAAGGTATTCCTTGCCCGATTTGAAGATCAGGTCTCGGTCGCCCTCCTGTCCCTCTCCCGTGAGATAGGAATTGATAAGACCGTCCCCGAAAATGGAAAGAATGGTTATTCCTGCCGCAAGAGCAAGCACTCCTATGAGTATCTTGAAGCGGAAAACGTCCCGCACGCCCTCGTGACTGCCCTTTCCGAAAAACTGCGCTCCGAATATGCCGGGACCCGCCAGAAGTCCGAACACGCATAGATTGAACACAAACAAAAGCTGGTTTGTCACCGCCGTACCCGACATCTGTTCCGTACCCAGCTGACCTACCATTATGTTGTCCAAAAGGGCCACAAAATTTGTTATGCCGTTCTGAATCATGATCGGAACGGCAATAGCAAATACGGTTCTGTAAAAATTTCTGTCACCGATAAATTTTTTGAGTATCATATTTTGTATGCGCCAATCAGTCTGTTAAAGATAAAATTCTCACAAGCCCATTTGAGGAGACTTGTGCGGATAAGAGCCGTTATATTTAATTATTGGATCATTACTGTCCTGCGCTGCGTGTAATCTCGGCGCAGGATGTTTACCGCTTAATCTATCCTTGTAAAGACCGATTTGAACGTTCCCGTAAGACTGTATTCTCCGCAGCCCGCGGGAACGAAAACGCTGTCTCCTTTCTTTAACGGAAGAGTCTCAGCGCCGCATTTCAGCGCAGCCTCTCCCTCCAGTATCAGTATATTGTGGAAAGAGGTTTCGTCCGCGTTAAAGGACGCTTCCTTTTCAGCGTCAACGGAATAAACCGTGAAATATTCGCATTTTGACAGCAGCCGCTTTACCGCGCCGTTTTCCTCAAAGCTGTCGGTTTTGGGATAAGGCTTCGCAGGACAAAGATTCGTCACTTCAACAGCCTTGTCTATATGGAGCTGTCTGGGTTTGCCGTCCGCGCCCACTCTGCCGTAGTCGTAAATACGGTATGTGGTATTGGAATTTTGCTGTATCTCGGCAATAAGTATGCCCTTGCCTATAGCGTGGAGAGTTCCCGCCTCGATAAAGAAAACGTCTCCCTTTTTGACCGGTACCGATTCGGTGATTTCAAGCAGGGTGTTGTCCTCTATCCTCCTGCGGAATTCCTCCTTTGTGACTTCCTTTTTGAAGCCGTACAAAAGCTCCGCGCCATCGTCGCAGTCAACGATGTACCACATTTCCGTTTTGCCGTATTCGCCCTCAACGCGCTGAGCGTATTCGTTGTTTGGGTGTACCTGAACGGACAGATTGTCCTTGGCGTCAATAAGCTTTATAAGAATTGGGAACTGCTCAAATCTTTGACAGTTGTTTCCCAGAACAGCTTTTCCGCAGGTCTCGATATACTCCGCAAGAGTTTTTCCAGCGTACTCGCCGTTGGCTATAACGGAATTTCCGTCCTTGTGGCAGGATAGTTCCCAGCTTTCGGCAATTTTCTCAAAATCGCATTTTTTTCCGAAATCGTCGCGGAGGCGCGTTCCTCCCCATAGGTAGTCCTTGAATGCAGGCGCAAGCTTTAATGGATACATAAAAATACCTCCTGAAAATATAAAAATCCAATATAAAGTATACCATAAAAATCCTTTCCTGTCAACAAAGGAAGTTTTTGCAGAGTTTATGTTCAATCGTCATTTTAAACAAAATTATTTCTGTTTGTTGTAAAAATTTCTGATCAAAATATTTCAATACGGTTACAAATGTAACAATGAGGAAGAAAAATTTAAAAAATGATTACAGTTTTCGATTATGATAGAAAAAACGGAAATTATATGGTATAATGATAAGCAGTAAAATATGTTATCCTGATTTTTAATCGAAAAGTGTACACAAAATTAATCAAAAGCTTGGATATATTAGGTTTGCGCAGCTTTTGGTCTGTACTTTGATTAAAAATCATGATTAAAGAAAGGAGATTTGCCGCGTTAAAGCGGAAGTGCTTATATGAAACTTAAAACCAACCGGCAGGGAGATGCCCCGAAAATTGACGCAAAACAGTATAAAATACCCAAAATGTCAAAAATAAAAAATACAAAGGAAAAAAGGCATAGTGGTTCCCTCAAAAAAACTCTGAAAAGCGACGGAGCGTTTCCGTATCTTTGTTTGCTGCCGAGTCTTATCGGCGTTATGATCTTTTTTATAATTCCTTTTTGCGTTATAATTTACTACTCTATGGTGGATAACCCTATTAATAAGGAATTTGTATTTTTACAGAACTACATAAATATAATTAAAAATACGGCTTTTCGCAAGGCGGCGGTGAACACATTGTCTTTCTCACTGGTGTCTGTTCCGCTGGCGGTAGTGCTGTCAATGCTGCTGGCTATGCTGCTGGACTGCAAAATACCCTTTGTGAGCCAATTCCGAACAAGCTTTTTGTGCCCGATGATGGTTCCTGTCGCTTCGGTAGTGCTTATATGGCAGGTTATATTCCACTACAACGGCGTGCTGAACGATTTTCTTGCAAACTTCGGTGTGGACAAGATAGACTGGCTCAAATCCACAAAGGGTCAGGTCGTTATAGTGGTACTGTTTTTATGGAAAAACCTGGGCTATAACATGATATTGTTCCTGTCGGCTCTGAACAATATTCCAAAGGATATTGTGGAGGTAGCCACGCTTGAGGGCGCGGGAGTGTTTTACAAATTCTTCCGCATAAAGCTGAGATACCTTTCGCCGACTATCATGTTCGTAACGGTGCTTTCGCTGATAAACTCTTTCAAGGTTTTCCGCGAGGTGTACTTGCTTACGGGAGACTATCCTTTCGACAGCCTGTATATGCTGCAGCATTTTATGAACAACACATTCCGCAACATCGACTATCAGAAGCTGTCGTCGGCAGCTATACTTATGGCTATAGTAATGGTGGCTATCATAGGCGCGATGTTTATTGCGGAAAATAAATTCGGGGAGGACGTAGAGGGATGATAAGCTCCAAAACGTCCGTTTCCGTGAAAAGACGGCACGGACTTTCCAAAAAAGCTCAGAAGCTTCTAATGGGCGTGCTTACGGTTTTTGCCGCAGCTGCCGCGCTGATATTCCTGCTTCCGACAATACTTACAATGGCTAACTCATTTATGAGTGCGTCGGAGATAAACGCAAACTACGGCGCTATCTTTTCCACTACCGAAGAGGGCGGAAAGACCTTTATTTCGGAAAAGATAAATCTGAAATTTATTCCCGATATGGTATCGTTCAGCCAGTACTATACCGTGCTTTTCAAAAGTCCCGACTACCTTTTCAAGTTTTGGAACTCGGTTATACTGGTCGTACCGATCGTTATTTTCCAGCTTGCGGTGGCGTCTCTTGCGGCGTATGCGTTCGCAAGGCTTAAGGGAAGACTGAAAGAGATTATCTTTTTCGTGTATGTTGTGGTAATGCTTATGCCTTATCAGGTAACGCTTGTTCCCAACTATCTTGTATCTGATTGGCTGGGAATACTGAACACAAGGGCGGCGGTAATACTGCCGGGTATTTTTACTCCGTTTGCGGTATTCCTGCTGTCGAAGATAATGCGACGCATACCGTTCTCTCTGATAGAGGCGGCTAAGCTTGACGGTGCGGGAGAGTTCCAGATATTCGTACACGTTTGTATGCCGCTTTGCAAAAGCGCGCTTTTCTCGGTTGCCATACTGGTTTTCATAGATTACTGGAACATGGTTGAGCAGCCGCTGATACTGCTTTCGGACACAAGCCTTTATCCGCTGTCGGTGTTCCTGTCCCAAATAAACACTGGCGAGATAGGACTTGCCTTTGCGGTCGCAACGATCTATATGATACCGACTTTGCTCATGTTCCTTTACGGAGAGGATTATCTTGTTGAGGGCATAGCTTATTCTGGCGGCATCAAGGGATAGCGCCGGGAGGTTCCCGTGGGCGTCTGCATTATTGGTGCAGAAAGGTTACACCCACTGCGCATATTTGTTTGAACTGCTGCAAAGCAATGCTCCCGCAAGGGAGCGGAAGCTTGTTGGGATTTTTAATTTTAATGCAATATGTGATATTTCTACTACAAAACCGTGCACAGCCACGAACAAATAAAAATTTATTTAAGCAAAATTGATTTCCGCGGAATGGCGGTGTATTCTGCATAAAAGAACAGACGGAATTATTCTATTTTCTAACTTCTAATCTCTAATTTCTAAGAAAGGATCTTTAAAATGGAAAACAATACTAAAAGGCGCGAATGGGTCAAAAACGCCATAATCATTTTTCTGGCGGTAATGCTGCTGCTGACATTCTTTTCCAACACGATAATGAATTACTCGCTTCCCGAGGTATCTGCTCAGTACGTCAGAGGCGGAACGCTTTCAGAGCAGATACGCGGAAGCGGTACTGTAGAGGCAAGCCAGAGCTACGATGTAAAAATAAGCGAGACAAGAACGATTGCAAGCGTTGACGTAAAGGTAGGCGACGAGATCGAAAAGGGCGCTACTCTCTTTACCCTTGAGGATAAGGAAAGCGCCGAGCTTGACGAGGCAAAGAAAACGTTGGAATCCGAGCAGCAGAAGCTTGAGGATCTTCAGCTCGATTACGACAAGGCTCTGCTGAAGACAGGTGTGGACTACAGCAAGGAAAACCTCAGCATTTCCAATCAGGAGGACGATATCAAGCTTGCGAAGGACGATCTTTCCAAGCTGTCGGATTATCAGGCGGCCTATGAAAAGGCTAAAAACAAAACCAAGGATTATGAAAATGCGGTAAAGGATCTGGAGGAACAGCTTGCGGCTTTCGGCTCAGAGGATTACGCATCGCTGGGAAGCGGTTACTACAATCAGATCAGCTCCGCGAAAACGGCTATGGAAAGCGCGGAGAAGTCCAAGGGAAAAACCGAGGAAAAAATTAAGGAATATGAATCAGACATTGCTTCCGGAGGAAATCAGGACGCTATAAATGCTGCGAAAAAGGCAATAGACGATAAGCTGCTCGAAATAGAGCAGGCAACGGACAATATGATGATGGAAACCGACTTCGACAAACAGTTGTCATATCAGCAGTCCATTGACAGAATGAAATTGGAGCTTTCTCATCTTCAGGAAGACTATAACGACGCAATGTCACAATCCTCAACATATTCGAGAAATATGCAGCTCCTGAACGCCGAGAAAACAACTCTTGATATCAGAACCAAAGAGTATGACAATAAAAAGAAAAAATACGATGATACTCTTGCCGCTGTGAAAGCTGAGCTTAAGGATAAGCAGAAGTCCGCTCAGGATATGTACAGCGAAGCGAAAGCCGAGGAGGACGAGCTTGCAAAAAAAGCCGACAAGACAGTCGAAGAAGCCGAGGAGGAGATACGCAAAATGGAGCGTGCCCTTGCGGAGGCTAAGATAGATTTGGAGCTTAAGCAGCGTCAGGACGCTCAGACGGCGGGCGAGAACAGCCTTGATATGAAAGATAAGCAGTCCAAGATCGCGGATCAGAAAAAGCTTATTTCCGACTGCGAGGAAAACATTAAAAAGCTTGAGGAAAAATCCATAGGCGCAAAAATCCCCGCCCAGGTCGGAGGTAAGATCACCGAGATAAACGTGGTAGCAGGCGAGGAAGCGGAAGCTCAGAAAACTGTTGCCAAGATAGAAATGAGTGAAAAGGGCTATTCTCTCGAAATGACGGTAACAACGGAGCAGGCCAAAAAGGTTAAGATCGGCGATGAGGCTGAGATACAGTATTTCTGGTACGGCGACGCTTCCGCAACGCTTCAGTCTATTGCAACCGATTCTCAGAATCCCTCGAAGAATAAGATACTGAAATTTGCCGTAAAGGGAGACGTTACCCCCGGTCAGAACCTTCAGCTCGCAATGGGCTCGAAGGGTCAGAATTACGAGGTCATCGTACCCAACAGCGCTATAAGGGAGGACAACAACGGCAAATTCGTTCTTTCCGTTGTCGCCAAGAGCAGTCCGCTCGGAAACCGCTATGTGGCTGAGCGGGTAGACGTCGATATACTTGCTTCGGATGATACATCTTCGGCAGTATCCGGAGCGATATCAGGAAGCGAATTTATTATAACCACGTCCACCAAGCCGATAGAGGCAGGTATGCAGGTAAGGCTTGTTGAATGATCGGAGGACGCTATGAAATTAAAATACATAGTTATTGCCGCAGCAAACGCCGCGTCGCTCCTGATTTTTGCCGCGGTATCGCTGATATTCTCGGCTGTGGGCGGTTCTCTGCCGGATCAGCGGGCGGCTGAACGCTGGGCAGGGGAAGACTCCTCATACGCTCAGATAAGCGTTTTCATGGATGCAAGCTCCGTAATGGACATAAACAAGGTCTTTATGACAAGGGTGGACGTTGAAAAAAAGCTGACGGAAGCCTCTCTTGTTTCAGAAAAAGAGGGGGCAAGAGTCTGGGCGGACGCGTTTTCGGCTCCTCAGATGAAGATATCCGTTACCTCAGACAGGGCTGCCGCCGAAGCAAATATGATCGTTACGGGCGGAGATTTCTTTCTGTTTCACCCGCTTGAGATCATTTCGGGGTACTACTATTCCGACGACGACCTGATGCATGACAGGGTACTTATAGACGAAGTTCTTGCGTGGCAGCTTTACGGCTCTTCAAACGTTGCCGGAAAGCCGGTAAAGGTCAACGGCGCATATTACATTATTTCGGGAGTTTTCAAACAGAGCGGCAATTCAGACGTTGAAAAGGTGTACGGACTCAGTCCGCGTATGTTTATGCCATACGGCGGCTACAGTCTTATGGGCGATGGAGAAGCCGTGTTCGCCTGCTATGAAGCATGTCTTCCAAATCAGGTAACGGGTCAGGGAAAGCAGATAATCACGGACGTTCTGGCGGTAAAGGATGATACCTCGGGAATGCGCGTGGTGGAAAACTCCGTTCGGTACAGCCTGAAAAAACGGTTTGAAATAATAGCAGACTTCGGTACGCGCTCGGTGGTGGACGGTTCTATAGCATATCCGTTCTGGGAAAACGCCGCAAGGATAACCGAGGATAAATCCGCGCTGCTGCTGGCGTTCCAAATAATTTTTCTTGTGCTGCCGACAGTTACCCTGCTGTATCTGCTGAGGCTGCTGATAAAAAACAGGAGAAAGCTTGTAAGAAAAGCAATAGACGCGGCTGTACGCGTTTCAGATAGATTGCGGAGCAGATCCGCTGAAAGGAAAAGCAGGAAAGCCGCCGCCGGGCGGTAACCGGTTTGTCCCACATTAAACTGCCGCAAAGGGAATATTTTCCTGAGCGGGTTCCCGTATAGGGAAAGAAAGGAATGATCGTATGATAAAGAAAACGGCGTCAAGAATAGCTGCGGCGGTAATGGCTGCGGCAATGACCCTCGGCTTTTCATCCTGCGGAGGCAAGTCGGGAAAGTCCGAAATAGCGTCCAAGGAGCATATATTTTCGGCTGAAAAGGTGGAGCTCCCCGGAGGTCTGGACTACATAAACAGCCTGTTTTATTCAAACGACAAGGTATTTATTATCGGCGACAAGTCCACTCAGGAGGGCGAGGGTGAGGATGCCACCTACACCAGCGAAACGAAAATGCAGATACTGAGTCTGGACGGTACTCTTGAAAATGAAATAGTCCTTACAAAGGACGATGGCAAGGACGGTTCAGAGCACAGATATATTTCCTCGATGACTGTTGACGGAAGCGGTAACCTTATTTCTATAGAGAACAGCTACTCGTGGAACGAGACCACCGGTGAGTCCAAGGACGCATGGTATCTTGTAAAGTACGGCAGCGACGGAAAGCTTATCAGCGAGACTGATATGTCAGAGCTTAAGGAGATAGCCAAAAAGGAAACAGGCAACGAATACTTCTATGCGGACAACTTTGTTGTGGACAATGAGGGTACAATTTTTATAAGCTGCAACAACATAATTTTTGTCCTTGACAAGGACGGGAAATTTCAGTATGTCGTAAAGAATGAAAACGCCAACGACAATACCTATATGGGAAGCCTATCCAAAACAGGCGACGGACGTATAGTAGTATCTGTAACTGAAAGCCGTATGGACGGTGATAACTATATTTCCGAATCCAAAATACACGCGATCGATACGGCTGCCAGAAAGTTAGGCGAGGGATTCGTCTATAACCAGAACGGCAGAATAATGAACGGTACCGACAAGTACGATCTGCTTATTTCCCGCGATTCGGGACTTTTCGGTTACGATATCGAGACCGGCAGCACAGAGACTATCATAGACTGGCTCAAGTCCGGTTTTGACAACACGGCAATGAACAGCAGCTGCACTACGGTTCTTCAGGACGGCAGAATACTCTGCGTTACCTACAACTACCAGTACAACGGCGGAGGCGGTTACAGCTGGTCAAACAGTGACCAGATCATAAATATTCTCACCGAGGTAGACCCTGCAACGCTTCCCGACAAGAAGCTCATCAAGCTTTACGCTCTTTACCTTGACGTGGGAATAAAGCGCCAGATCGTTGAATTTAACAAGAACAACCCCGAATACGAGATAGAGCTTACCTCTTATGAGGACTACGCGACAAACAGTTACAATGACGCGATCACAAAGCTCAACAATGATATGATCGCGGGAAATCTTCCGGATATCATAGTGCTCAACAACAGTATGCCGATAGACAGCTACATTTCAAAGGGACTCCTTGCCGACCTTTATGAGTTCATGGACAAGGACGAGACCATAAACCGTTCCGATTATGTTGAGGGAGTGTTCAAGGCTTATGAGACGAACGGCAAGCTTTACGAGCTGGTTTCAAATTTCTCTATCAGCACGATAATAGGCAAGTCCTCGCTGGTAGGAGATACTACCGGCTGGACTGTAGACGAGTTTATAGAATTTGCGGACGCTCACCCGGATGCATCGCTCATGGGCAGAGAGGTCGGCAGAAATGATTTCTTCTCTTCAATGGTGAGTGTGTGCTTTGAGAATTTTATAGACAGGGATACAGGCGAGTGCAGGTTCAATTCCGACGACTTTATCAAGATCATGGAATTTTCCACCCGCTTCCCCAAAGAGATAGACTATGACAAGCTTTACTCCGAAAGCAACTATTGGGACGAACAGCAAAGCGCGTACCGTGAAGGAAAAACCTTGCTTGACATTTACGATATGAGTAATTTTAAAACCATACGCGAAATAGAAAAAGGAAGGTTCGGAGAGTCTGTGACCTTTAAGGGTTTCCCCGGAGCGAAAGGCAACGGAGCGGTATTTAACGCTTATACAGAGATAGCAATTACTTCCAAGGCTTCAAATCCAGACGGAGCATGGAACTTTGTTAAGTACTTCCTTTCCGATGAGTATCAGGATCTGTACGCTACCAATGACAGCTATCAGTTCCCCATAAAGAAATCTTCGCTTGAAAAGCTTGCCGAGATTTCCAAGGAAAGACCCTACTGGGAGGACTCAGACGGCAAAAAGGAGTATTATGACAACACTTACTGGAACGGCAGTTCATCTGTAAATATAGGTGTAAATACTGACGAGGACAACCAGAAGGTAATGGACCTCATTAACAGCACCGAGAATATCAGCCGTTACGATGAGCAGATAAACAAGATAATCAACGAGGAAGCTTCGGCTTTCTTCGAGGGACAGAAGAGTTCCAAGGAGGTTGCGGAGATAATTCAAAACCGTGTTTCAAACTACCTTGCCGAGAACAGATAAATTGCTTGTTTTCTTTCAGAAGCGCGTGCAATACTCAGCATACTATAAAAAATACCGCGGAGAGTGAGTTTCCTCTCCGCGGCGCTTTTATTCAATAACAGTATAATTGTCGGCGGCATTTTCTTTTGTGGCATACTCGGTAACATTGAGTACCTTTACTTTCAAAGGCTTCTGACCGAGATTGATTTCGATAACGTCCCCGACCTTAACGTCGTAGGACGCTCTTGCCACATTTCCGTTGACGGCTATCTTTCCTGCGTCGCAAGCTTCGTTGGCAACGGTGCGGCGTTTGATGAGCCGTGTTATCTTAAGATATTTATCCAGGCGCATAAAATTTTTCCTTTCCGAATCAAAAGAGCAGACGGAAATGACTCCTGTCTGCCCCTGCGTTTTAATACGGACTCCGTAATGCGCATACTTCGAAGCCTGATTTAAACGTACCGATAAACCGTTATGGCTTATTTATCAACAGCGTCCTTGAGAGCCTTTCCTGCCTTGAAAGCGGGAGCCTTCTTAGCGGGAACATTGATCTTCTCCTTGGTTCTGGGATTAATAGCTTCCTTAGCGCTTCTCTCGCGCACTTCAAATGTACCGAAACCTACGATCTGAACCTTGTCTCCGTCCACAAGAGCGTCAGTAATAGAAGTTACTACGGCATTAAGAGCCTTTTCAGCGTCCTTCTTGGTAAGCTCGCTCTTTTCAGCAATTGCATTGATAAGTTCTGCTTTTGTCATTTTTTCTACCTCCATAAATTTTAATGGCGATCCTAAATTCACGATTAATTAAAGTATATAAAAAATCTGCATATATGATTTTTGCGCGGATTTTTTCTGTACCTTTATCATGAATCAGGGTAAAACCATTTTCACTTAGATTTGGCTTTACGCCAGTAAGCGTCAAGCTCGTCTATGTTCAGGGACTTCATATCCGTCCCTTCGCACCTTATCAGATTTTCGGTTTTCTTGAACCGCTTTATGAATTTGTCCGTCGAGCGCGTGAGGGATTCCTCCGCGTCGCAGTCAAGATGCCTTGAAAGGTTTGTACAGGAGAACAGCACGTCTCCCAGTTCGTCGGCAATATCTTCCTTTTTGCCTCCGGCAACAGCCTCTTTTAGCTCTGCGATCTCGCTTTCAAGACATTCAAGGACTTGTGAAACATCTTTGAAGTCCATACCTGCTCTTTTTGCTCTCTGACCGATTTTCTGCGCTCTCATAAGCGCGGGGAGCGCGGCGCAGACGCTTTCAAGCGTCTCATAGTATGTTTCCTGTCCTTTGGTCTGCTGTTTGATGTTGTTCCAGCTTTTCAGAACCTCTCCGCTTGTTTCGGCGGTAACGTCCCCAAAAACGTGAGGGTGGCGGACGATAAGCTTCTGGCATATGCCGTCGGCAACGTCCCCGAAATCAAATCCGCCTTTTTCCTCCTCAATGCGTGAGTGGAAAACCACCTGCAAAAGCACATCGCCAAGCTCTTCAAGCAGAAGCTCTTTGTCATCAGCGTCTATGGCCTCAACGACCTCGTAGGTCTCCTCGAGAAAGTCCTTGCGGATAGACTTGTGATCCTGCTCTCTGTCCCAGGGACAGCCGTTTTCGGAACGGAGTATCCGCATGATCTCCAGCAAGTCGTTTATATCGTATTTGTCCTTAAACTGAAAATCCATAAGATACCTCCTCAAACCGCGCTGAAAAACAGTACCTTAATATATTAACCTATAAATCCAAGAAATTCAAGGGTTTTTTGAAATTTTTCAGGAAATCAGCAATTTTAACGTACTTTTCGTAAAAATGCCCAACAAAAATGTACTAATTATGTAAAAAATTACACCAGCAATTATGGAAATAAATAGTATAATAAAGTTTCCAAGCGTTTGAGGAAGCATTTTTTCGGCGACGAGAGCCCCTGCGCCGCAGGTGAGGGAGCTGTAACAAATTTTACATAAAAATCCATAAATGCGGTTTTTATTTGAATTTGTCAACTTTATCAGAATATTTACCGACGGTATGCAAATGACCATATAGCACAAAAGTGTGGACGCCGCCGCTCCTGCGGTGTTAAGGTCGGGAATGCGCACAAGAAGCAGGTTTCCTGTCAGCTTGACCGCTACCCCCATAAGCATTAGCTTAACCGGCAGATCTGGTCGTCCCGCCGCTTGAAGCGCTGCAAAAGCCGTTGAGGAAACGCACAGAAATACCACTCCCGCGCCCAGTACCGACAGCGAAAGGGTACACAGGCTTGTTTCCAGGGGCTTCAGGGGGAACAGGACTTTGAGTATCCTGCCCGAAAGCACGCTTATCCCCACTCCTGAGGGAAAAGCGATAAGAGCCGTGGCAAGCAGGGATTTTTCGGTGCATTCGCGTATTTTGGTCTTGTCATTTGCGGCAAAAGCCTCGGAAAGATTAGGCAGGATACCCTTGCCGAACATATTTGTAAAGGACGGTATCAGGTTGAATACTGTAACGGCAAGTCCGGTAAAGCTGCCGAAAAGAAAGTTGGGAAGCTGTTCGGGAGGTATGGACGGTGCGATCTTTGCAAAATGCTCCGGGTCGGCGTAAACGGCGCGGGCAAGGGAGCGGTTGATCGTCACAAGGTCTATGAGGGACGTGAGGTTTGTTACCAGCGCGCCTATGGCAATAGGTACGGCTGTTTTAAGCAGGGCGGCTATAATGCTTCCGCCGCCGTCCGTGCAGCCGGCTCCGCTTGTTGAGGAAATCTGTTCCTGCGTAATCCCGTCGCCGCCAAGCTTGTCGCGCAGGACGAGAAACATTGTCCCCGCCGCTGTGGATACGGTTATTCCCAATACTGCGGCAGCGGCAGCCGCTGAAAGTACCGAATCAGAAGAAAGTTTCAGCGCAGCGCATAATTCCAGCGCTTTTTCGGGATTTTTAAGTACCCACAGACACAAAGCAAGTCCTGCCGCAAGCTTGGCAAGACCTTCGGCTATCTGTGACAGAGCGGTGGGTATCATGTTCCGCAAGCCCTCGTAGTAACCGCGGTAAACCGATGTCACACAGCCGAAAAATATGGACGGAGCTATTGCAAGCAGCGACGGTACGGTCTTTACGCCGCCTGTCAGCGTGCAAAACGGATACGCAGCCGCAAGCATTAGCAGGGTAAAGGCAAGTCCCGTGGCGGAAAAAAATAAAAGAGCCGATGTTTTTATCCTGCGGACGTTGGCAAAACGCCCCAAAGCGGAGTTTTCGGCGGTCAGCTTTGCTACTGCCGCGGGTAGTCCCGTTACTGAAACGGCGTACACGGTCATAAAGATACCGTAGGCGGAGGAAAAATATCCCATTCCCTCGCCGCCAAGCATATTTGCCAGCGGAATGCGGAATACCGCCCCCATAAGCTTGGCTGTCACCGCCGATAAAATAAGTATTGCCGAGCTTTCCAGAAAGCTTTGCTTCTTCACCTGATCGTCCCTTTCGTTTTTTTCTAAATTTTATGTTGATTGACGGACAAATATGTGCTATAATAAAGAACAGAAAGCAGAAGACAGAGGATAGAACAGGCTGACGTCTGATTCCGTTTTCTGTCATTTGACGTCTGATTTTTGTTTTAAGGAGCTTTTTTATGGACTATTCATTTTCAAACAAGGTGACGGGGCTTAAGGCTTCGGCTATACGTGAGATACTTAAATTTACCGCTTTTCCCGACGTTATTTCATTTGCGGCGGGAAATCCCGCGCCTGAGGCTTTTCCTGCAGAGGCGGTAAAGGAGATAACCGCGCGCGTGCTTACGGAAAATCCCGCGGCGGCTTTGCAGTACAGCATTACCGAGGGTCATACTCCGCTTAGGGAAACGCTGAAAAAGCGTCTTGCTTCTCAGCACAGCTTTAACGGAGATATCGACGACCTTATCATCACCTCCGGCGGTCAGCAGGGAAACGAGCTTTCCTGCAAGGTGTTCCTCAACGAGGGGGATACCCTTATCTGCGAGTCTCCGTCCTTTATCGGAAGTCTTAACTCTTTCAAATCCTACAACGTTAATCTTGTTGGCGTTGAAATGGACGACGAGGGTATTGATCCCGAAAAGCTGGAGGCGGCTATAAAGTCCAACAAAAATGTGAAGATAATCTACCTTATACCGAATTTCCAGAATCCTACGGGCAAGTGCACGTCCTTTAATCGCAGGAAAGAGGTCTACGAGATAGCACGAAGGTATGGCATAATGATACTGGAGGACAATCCGTACGGCGAGATACGCTTTGAGGGCGAGGACATTCCGTCGATAAAATCACTCGATACGGATGGCAGAGTTATCTACGTGGGTAGCTTTTCCAAAATTCTTGCCCCCGGCATTCGCGTGGGATTTGTTTCCGCTCCAAAGGAAGTAATACAGAAGATCGTTGTCTGTAAGCAGGTTGCGGACGTTCATACCAATATCCTTGCTCAGATAATTGCTGACGAGTTCCTTAATAAGTACGACATAGACGCTCATTTGGAGCGTATCCGCGGTATTTACCGCGCAAAGTGCGGACTTATGCTGTCTGAAATAGAAAAGAATTTCTCAAAGAAAATTTCCGTTACCCGTCCTCAGGGCGGACTGTTCATATGGGCTACTCTTCCGGACGGCTGCGACATGACGGGTTTCTGCAAAAAGGCTGTGGAGGCTAAGGTAGCCGTGGTTCCGGGAAATGCTTTCACAGTTCACGAGGATGATCCCACAAGCAGCTTCAGACTGAATTTCTCAACGCCTACCGATGAACAGCTTGTAAAGGGCTGCGAGATACTGGGAAAAATGTCCAGAGAAATGTTTGACTGAAAAGACTTAATAGCGGGAAGCTTGAGATAGAAATTTTATTCGGGAGGACTTTACATTATGGAAGAAAGAAAGAAGATAATTTTCAGCGGAATACAGCCGACCGGTACCTTTACCCTTGGAAACTATATAGGCGCGGTGTCCCGCTGGGGGGCTTTGCAGGACGAGTACGACTGCATTTACTCAATTGTGGATATGCACGCCATTACCGTCAGACAGGAGCCCGCAAAGCTTCGTCAGCAGACCCTCCAGTCCTATGCGCTGCTCCTTGCCTGCGGTATAGATCCCGAACGCTCGGTAGTGTTCATTCAGAGCCATGTCAGGAGCCATGCGGAGCTTAACTGGATACTTGCCTGCTCCACACAGTACGGTGAGCTTACCAGAATGACTCAGTTCAAAGACAAGTCCGCAAAGCACCCCGACGACGTTAACGCGGGACTTTTTACCTATCCCGTGCTTATGGCGGCTGATATCCTTGCCTATAAAGCCGATCTTGTTCCCGTGGGAGTTGATCAGAAGCAGCACGTTGAGCTGGCGAGAAACATTGCACAGCGTTTCAACGGCAAGTACGGGGACTTTTTCACCGTTCCCGAGCCGTTTATCAGCGAGACTGGCGCAAAGGTGATGTCTTTGCAGGAACCGGCGAAGAAGATGTCCAAGTCGGATGATAATCCGAATGCGTGTATCTATATCTTGGACGAGCCGGACGTGATAATCCGCAAGTTCAAGAGAGCTGTTACCGACAGCGAGGCGGAGGTGCGCTTTGCTGAGGGAAAGGACGGCATAAACAACCTTATGACCATATATTCTTCGGTTACGGGCAAGTCATTTGGGGATATCGAAAAAGAGTTCTCCGGCAAGGGTTACGGCGATTTCAAGCTTGCTGTGGGCGAAGCGGTGGCAGATAATCTAAAGCCTGTAAGAGAGGATTACGCAAGGCTTATGGAAGACAGGGAGTACCTTAAAAAGTGCTATACGGAAGGCGCTGAAAAGGCGCTGAAAATGTCCCGCAGGACAGTATTGAAGGCGTACCGCAAGGTTGGTTTTGTGGACAGCGAGTAAGGCTTTTTATTCTTTTCGGCATAAATTTTTTTCTTAAACGTTTAATTGATTTTTTAGACAAAATACGGCTTGTATTTTTAAAAGGGTTGTCGTTTTTCACCATAATAATAAAGATAATTAAAAAACTTGTTAATATTTTGTCTAAAAAACAATAGTCAAAAATACTAAAAAATTTTTAATATGTTATGCAAAAAGACTATTTTAAATTAATAATTTTCAAAAACCATTGACATATTTCAAAATCAGTTGTATATTATTATCGAAGCGGCGAAAACGTTTAAATATTTGAAAATATCTGCCGTATAATCTTGCGGTCTGGAGTTGTGTTATGGTTTCTATTAAGGACATTGCTTCCGTCTGCGGCGTTTCTATCGCGACGGTCAGCAAGGCACTCAATGATCACAAGGATGTAAGCGAATCAACAAAGGCGATGATTCGCGAGACCGCCAAGAAGCTCGGATATCTTCCGAATTCGCAGGCGAGGGCTCTTAAGACCAACCGTACATACAATCTTGGAGTGCTTTTTGCGGAACAGGCTCAGAGGGGTATCACCCACAGCCACTTTGCCGCTGTGCTGAACGGCTTTAAAAACGAAGCGGAAGCTAACGGATACGATATTACTTTTATCAGCCGTCAGATTGGCGGCAACAGGATGACTTACTACGAACACTGCGTATGCAGGAACGTGGACGGCGCTGTTATCGTCTGCGCTGACAATTTTGAGGACGCCGAGGTAACGGAACTGCTGGAAAGCTCCGTACCGACGGTAACTATTGACTATGAAAGCCCTAACAGTCCCGCAGTGCTTTCCAATAACGAATCGGGCATGAGAATTCTTGTGGAGCACGCCTATTCAATGGGACACAGAAAAATTGCGTATATTTACGGCGAAACTTCAAGCGTGACTTCTATTAGGATAAAAAGCTACAGGGATACCTTGGAGAGCCTGAATATAAATGTCAGAAGCGATTATCTGCTGCAGGGCAGGTATCACGACCCGGTGTCAACGGAAAAGCTGTCGGAACAGCTTTTGGAGCTTGACGATCCGCCAACGTGCGTTATCCTGCCGGACGATTTTTCGGCGATCGGTGCGCTGTCGGCGTTTGAAAAGCTCGGCAAGAGCGTTCCCGGGGATATTTCCGTTATGGGGTACGACGGCATAATCCTTTCCTCGTTCCTTAACCCGAAGCTTACGACTTTCTGGCAGGATTCGGACAGGATAGGCGCCGCGGCTGCTTCACAGCTTATCGCGCTGATAAAAAAAGAGATAGCTGCCGACTCGCCTGCATTAATGGTTGACGGTTGTCTCAAAGAAGGGTCGTCGGTCAAAGATATTTGCCGATGACGAAACCATGTTATTATATTTTTATAATATAATATATTTTTAAGGAGGAAAACCAAATGAAGAATTTCAAGAAAAACATCGCTCTTCTCGCAGCTCTCGCATGTGCTGGAACCATGCTTGCAGGCTGTAACAGCGATACGCCCGCTAATGATGGCGGCGATGCAACAACTGCTGCCGGTGACGACGCAGGTGCAGCAACTGACGGCGGCGACGCAGGCGCTGCTGACAACGGAGATAACGGTGACACAGGCGCTGCTTCCGGCGACAATGCTGACGGCAGCAAGCTGACTGTTCTCTGCTGGAACACAGACGATATCAATCCTATGATTGAAAACTTCTGCGCTAACACCGATCATACTGCTGACGAGTTCAACGTACAGAGCTTCGGATGCGGCGGCGGCGACGCTGCTGAGAACTACGACAACTACCTCAGTGACGCAAACAACGATGCTGACATCATGTTCGTAGAGGCTGACTGGGCGCTCAAGTATATCAACGATGACAGCGCTGACAAGGGTACAAAGGCTCTCTCCGATATAGGATTCTCCGACAGCGATTACAGCGATCTCTACGGCTATACACTTGAGATCGGCAAGTCTACGAGCGGCGTTCAGAAGGGTCTTTCCTGGCAGGCTGCTGCAGGCGGATTCTGCTACAGAACAGACCTTGCTGAGACATATCTCGGCGTTAAGACTCCCGAAGAGATGCAGGCTCTCGTTTCCGACTGGGATAAGTTCCTTGATACAGCTAAGAAGGTTGGCGAGGCTTCCGGCGGTCAGACTGCTCTTGCAACCACAATGGGCGGCGTATGGCAGGTATTCTCCGCAGGCAGAAGCACTCCTTGGGTTGTTGACGGCAAGCTTTCTCTTGACGACAGCGCAAAGGGTTACATCGACTTCGCTAAGAATATGTACGACAACGGCTACGTTATCAAGGATCTCGATCAGTGGAGCACCGACTGGTATTCCGCAGGCCAGACCGATAAGACAATGGGTTACTTCGTATCCACATGGGGCTTCGGTGATTCTATCCTCACACAGGCTGCCGGCGGCGAAGGCGGAGCTACATACGGCAAGTGGAACGTTGTAGTTGGTCCTCAGCCTTTCTACTGGGGCGGTACATGGGCTACAGTTGCTAACAGATGCAACAACCCCGAGCTTGCTAAGGAATTTATCTCTTACTTTACAACCAACAAGGACGGCGCTAAGGCTTACGCTGACTTCAAGGGCGAGTACGTTTCCAACAAGGCTGCTATGGCAGAGGTTATTCCCTCTTACGCAGGTCTCGGCGTTCTCGGTGGACAGAACCACTTTGAGGTTCTCAATACCGTTGCTGACGGCATCAACATGGCAGGCGGTATCACAGAGTACGACAATACTATCAAGCAGGCGTTCAATACTACTGTAACAGAATACTGCAGAGGAACATACGATTCTGTTGACGCTACAGTTGACGCGTTTGTTGATAACGTTGCAGGCTCTCTTCCTAACCTCGATTACTCTAACTTTGATTGATTGAGAGTTAAAACCTAAAGCTTTTATGTCTCGTGGGGCAGGCGTATTGCCTGCCCCACAGATGTAAATAAGCGCTATACTTTATGTTGAGGAGAGAATTTTTATGGCAAATACTTCAGGCAAAAGAGTTCGCTCTATAAGTTATGCAAAGTACGGATACTTGTTTATACTTCCGTTTTTTGTTATATATATCGTTTTTCAGATATATCCTTTGTTTAACACATTTTATTTAAGTACCCAGAGCAACGGTACCACTCAGACTGAGTTTGTCGGTATGGACAACTTTAAAGCTTTGATGATAGGTGAAAATGCGACGATTTCGCACGGTGATAATGCCGGCAATAAAGGCGGACGTGCATGGAGAGCGGCTAACGGCGATTTCAAGAGAGTTATGGGCAACACCATTATGCTTTGGGTCGGCAACTTTATTCCGCAGATATTAATTTCACTTGTTCTTGCCGCATGGTTTACAAATTCTCTCCTGAAGATAAAGGGCAAAAGCGTTTACAAGATACTTATGTATCTGCCGAACATTATTACAGCCGCGTCTTCAGCAGCGCTTTTTGTAATGCTGTTTTCGGGAACCGAGTTCGGTGCTATCAACAATCTGCTCCTTAAGTGGGGCTGGATTCACGATCCTATTCCCTTTGTAACCGGCGTATCTCAGTCAAGAGTTATGATCATGATCATACAGACATGGATGTGGTACGGAAATACCACTATCATGCTGATGTCCGGTATCATGGGAATTAACGGTTCGTTTTTTGAAGCTGCAAGTATCGACGGCGCTACAATGACCCAGCAGTTTTTCAGGATAACCCTTCCGCTTCTCAGACCGATTCTGCTCTATACGGTTGTTACGTCAATGATCGGCGGTCTACAGATGTTTGATATGCCTTATCTCTATAAGAACGGCACTCAGATTACCAAGCACGTTGAAACAGTTGCGGTATACATCTACAACCATTTCCACAGCGCGATAAGCCCGAACTACGGTTACTCGGCTGCGGCTTCGGTTCTGTTGTTTATTCTGACGGCTATTCTTGGGGCATTTGCGTTTAAAATGAACAGAGACAAGGATCAGAAGCATTTGAAGCGCAAAAAGCAAAATAAATTGCTGTAATTAGGGGAGGTTTATGATTATGAGTGTTTCTATGTCAAAAGAAAAGGCTAAAATCGGTTCCCTCAGAGCCAAGGATATTATTATTACGGCTATTATAGTTATAATTTGCGTTGTGAGTATTCTGCCTCTTTACATACTTATTGTAAACTCCACACGTGCCGGTCAGGACATTACGAGCAACGGCGTTTCGCTTATTCCCGGTCTGAATCTCTTTAAGAATATTGGAACCCTCCAGGATTGGACATCGACAGGCAAGGTAGAGTACAATGCACTGACGGGTTATGTCAACAGCGGTATTATTGCATTGTCCACAACGTTTTTGACAGTTCTTTTCTCGGGAATGACCGCTTACGGCATAGTTGTTTATGACTTCAAGCTTAAGAACGCTGCCTATACGTTTATTCTTGCGGTAATGATGATCCCGGTTCAGGTAACATCTGTTGGTTTCTATCAGTTTATGGCTAAGATCGGTCTGACGGACTCCTATATTCCTCTTATCCTTCCCGCTATAGCTGCTCCGGCAATAGTCTTCTTTATGAGGCAATCCATGAAGTCAACGTTCCCGCTTGAGATAGTCGAAGCTGCCAGAATTGACGGCTGCGGAGAGTACAGAACATTCTTTACGATTGCTATTCCTATGATGAAGCCAGCATTTGCGGTACAGGCAATATTTGCGTTCGTTTCTAACTGGAATAACTACTATATGCCTTCCATGATTCTGATTTCAAGAAACAAGAGTCAGATGACGTTACCTATGATGGTAAATACGATTCTTTCCAATGATAAGCTGGCTGACTTCGGTGCGAAATATGCTGCGATCATGCTATCTATTGTTCCTGTAGTAATTGTTTATCTGATTTTCTCGAAATTTATTGTTGAGGGCGTTGCTCTCGGCGGCGTTAAAGAGTAAAATCTTTTCAATTCGATTTTCCTTTCAGAAAAGCTGCATGTTTTTTCATGCAGTTTTTCTATATGCAGAATAATAGCGCGAATGCCTTCTAAAGGCAGCCGCGCTGTTTTTATTTATTGTTTTTGTTCCTCGTATTTGTGTTTTGTCGCCATACCCCCGCGAATGTGGCGTTCCTGCTTGTTTATTTCCAAAATTTCTTTAACGGCAGGGTACATTTGCGGACATATGACGGGAAGTTTTTCAGTTATGTCTTTATGTATGGTTGTCGCAAATTAGAAATTGTTCATCAATCCCTATTTCTCCGAAAATATTAAGGAAAATGTCAATTTGTCCTGTTTTGTCAACTTCGATTCTGTTTATGATTTTTTTCATGTCCGAGTTTGTCATGGAGGATATGTCAGTGATGTTTTCGATACTGTCAAAGGTTTGTCGTAGGATATTTTCAAGCAAATCACTGCGATTCAGGTTGTATTCGGTTATCGTAAGTTCGCTTTTTACCTTTTCGAGCTTCAGATCAATTGCTTTGACTTTTTCATTAAGTTCCGTGCGGGAAATAATTTCGTCAACATACATATCCATATACTTCTGCCGCTTTTTTTCAAGAGCGGCTTTTTTTTCGTTTAGGTCAGCGCCGTAAGCTTCATTGTCGTTTTTAGTCCTATAGACCCGCTCAAATTCGGCAGCAATATTTTTAATCATGGCTGTTTTATTTTTTATTACTTCCGAGAAATATTCCTGAAGCTTTTCCAAAAGAATATCTTCGTCAAGGATTATGGCATTTGAACAGGCAGTTGTTCCGCTGATGTTTCGGATGCTGCAAACCCAGCGTCCTTTACCTTTATAGACAGTCCTGCGGAAAGAACGCCCGCATTCCTTACACTTGATAAGTGTGCTGAACAAGTGTTTGCTGCTGCTTCGCTCGTGGTTGACAGAAAAATCATTTTTTCGCTTGCTCATAATTATCTGCGCTCGGTCAAAAACAGTATTATCTATAATTTTAAGCTCGGGACGTTCGGTTATAAACCAATCGGATTCATCACGTTTGCGGCGTTTGCTTGTAAGAAAATCCTGAATTTCCTCTCTGCCGTTGATAATTTGACCAATATAAATTTTATTTGTCAGTATTCTTGAAACAGCATTTTGCGTCCAATTGCAGCCGCGTTTGGTTTTTATGCCGCGTTCATTGAGGAGGTTTGCTATCCTTAGTGCGCCAAGGTCTTCGGCAGTGTACAAATTAAAAATTTCCCGAACAATATTTGCTTCATTCTCATTTATGGCAAGATTAAAGTAGTCACCCGGAATCTTATCATATCCAAAGATAAGATTAGGAACACGTCCCTTTTCAGCGTTGATCTTCTTGCCGAATTTTATACGTTTTGAGGTGTTGGCAGATTCCTCTTGTGCGAGCGCGCCGAAAATAGTAAGAATAAACTCGGAATTGCCGAGAACAGTTTGATTTGCAGTAAGGAAAACGGTCTCAATATTAAGAGCTTTCAGCTGACGTATGCTCTGGAGAAAATCAACCGTATTTCTTGCAAAACGGGAGATATCCTTGACAACGACCATTTCAAACAGTCCCTTTTGAGCGTCGCGCATAAGCCGCTGAAATTCGGTACGGTTCTTGATTTTTGTACCGGAAATTCCCTCGTCGGCGTAAAGGCCTATAAGGTTATGCCTGTTGTTTTGTGTATATTCCGTAAAAAATTTTTTCTGCGCTTCAAGGCTGTTGAGCTGATCTTCTTTGTCTGTAGAAACGCGGCAGTATGCGGCAATATTCATTTGCTCACCCCTTTATTCTGATTTAGAAAATTATAATACAGATTTACGGATTTGTCAAGTTAAATAAAAGGGTAATTTAGGGCGACCT
>CAJUHS010000001.1:4959-124385 GCA_910586535.1 uncultured Oscillospiraceae bacterium | reverse complement strand
TATCTTTTTTATTACTGTTATTCCATATCTGAATATGCGAGGTTATGTATAAAGCAATACCTGCTCCGTTATTTTGTAAGATAATGACAACTTTAGCTTGTGAAGTTATATATTATTTTTTTGAGATACAGAATTTATATCTGTGTTGAGGAATATACTTTACTATGACGGAAAGGGAGTTGAGATTATGCGGCAGAAAGAGCTTGTGTTCAGGTTTCACAATCCTAACTCTGAAAAAGCTACATACAACGCGCTTACAAAGATATTTACGGAAATAGGCTGTCGGAAGCTCAAAAAGGCTATTTCCGACAACCAAAAGGAAAAGGATAAAAGCAATATGGATAATGAGCAAGCTTTCATCTGAAAATGTAAGATAAAAAATTATATTGTTTAAAGGCGGTACCGACATTTTGAACCGAACCAATTTGTACGAACAGTACAAAAAAGGGAGAGGCTATGGTAAAATAAATTAAACACAGAACTGACTTCGAAACTCAATCGGGGTCAGTTTAGTTTTAAGCTGGATACGCTGATGATTATAGAAATAAATATAATCATCAATAAGTTTGCGAGCTTCAACGAACGTCTTGAGTTTTACCCTATTAATGCACTCAGTCTTTAGAATGGAGAAGAAATTTTCTGCCATAGCATTATCATACGGATTTCCGCGTCTTGACATTGACGGAGTAATGTGGTATTCTTTAGTTAGAGACCCCGCCAAATTCTGTGTAAAAAAGAATAAAGCACTTCCGAACAGACAAGACTAAAGGCAAGGAAAAAACTGAAAGGAAGTGTATTTTATGGAAAAAACATCAAAGGAATTGTTGAAGGAATTTGTGAACAGCCAGCATTTTACAAGCACAACGGACATAATGAACAGCATGAAGGAGCTGTTCAGCGACGTGCTTCAAACGGTAATGGAGGCAGAGCTTGAAGAAAAACTTGGTTACGAAAAAAGCGAACGTGTGTCGAATACGTGCGAAAACAGTATGTCGAAAAATTACCGCAACGGATACTCGAAAAAGACGGTAAAAACGCAGCTTGGGGAGGTTGATGTCAAAATTCCCCGTGACCGTAACGGCGAATACGAACCTCAGATTATTGAAAAATACAATCGAAATGCTGACGGAATGGAAGAAAAAATTCTCGCACTTTACTCTTGCGGAATGAGCCAGCGGGACATCTCCGAACAGATAAAAAATCTGTACAACGTTGATATTTCTGACGGTCTTGTGAGCAAAATAGTTGAGAAGATCACACCCGAGATCACAGCGTGGCAGAACCGTCCATTGGATGCTGTTTATCCGTTTGTTTTTATGGACGCTATTCATTACAAGGTCAAGGAAAATCATCAGTATATCACTAAGGCAGCGTATGTAGTTTTGGGAATTCAAATGGATGGACGCAAGGATATTTTAGGCGTATGGATCGGTGAAAACGAGAGCGCAAAGTTTTGATTATCGGTAATGAACGACCTAAAAAACCGCGGTGTAAAGGACGTTTACGTGTTCTGTGTGGACGGTCTGACAGGTTTTCGTGAAGCTATTAATGCAGCGTTTCCTAAATCACAAATTCAGCGTTGTATCATTCATCAGATACGCTCTTCAACCCGCTATGTAAGTTACAAGGATATAAAAGCTTTGATGTCCGACCTGAAGAAAGTTTATCAGGCAATCAACGAGGAAGAAGCATTAAATGCGCTGCTGGAATTCAAGGAAAAATGGCAGAAAAACTATCCAAGCTGTGTCAGAAGCTGGGAAGAAAACTGGGATATTATATCAACATTTTTTGCATATCCCGCCGAGGTTCGGAAGATAATATATACAACAAATATTATCGAAGGATTGAACCGTCAATTCCGTAAGATCACAAAAAATAAGCCGTCGTTTACCAATGATGACAGTCTGCGAAAAATTTTGTATCTTGCGTCAAAAAATATCGTGTCGCATGGGAGTGTAACGTGTCGAAATTGGGACGTGGTTTCTAATCAGCTTTCGATAATGTTCGAGGACAAAGAATCCGCGTAACCCGATTTCCTCTCTTAATATTTTTCCCGCAGGGTGAAACGGCATTCACGCCTGCGGCGCGCATACCGTTTCACCCTGCGGGAGTATTGCAATTAAGAGGAAATCCCATATCATGCTTGCTCTGCAAGCCGCCTTTTGTTTGTTTGGATTTGATTTTACACAAAATTTTATGGAATGCCTTTAGTTAGGTTAAAGTACGCTTGGGAAGTATACTGAAACCCTTGGTCACTGTGGAGTTGCAGCTCTGCAGTGACTTTTTCTTTTCTCTTTGCAGCTTTGATAGTGTTCAGAACAAGGTTTATGTTCTGAACTGTAGATGTCTTGTAAGCCACTATGCTGCGGTCATAAAGGTCTCTGATGACCGAAATATACAAAAATCCCTGCGAAGTTTTTATGTATGAAATGTCTGTTACCCACTTCTGATTTGGTCTGTCAGCATTGAAATCTCTGTTAAGCAGATTATCATATCTGTGCAAAGCTTGACTGTAATTGCAGTATCTTCTTCGTCTGACAATCGAAAGAAGGCTGTATTTACGCATTACACGCAGTATGGTCTTAGGGTTATTATGAACGCCTTTACGTTCAAGCCATATTGCAACACGCCTGTAGCCGTATGTCTGCTTAGTTTCAAGCTGACATTCTCTTATCAGTTTGAAAAGCTCCAGATCCTTTGCAGGCTTGTCCATACGCTTTACAAAGCCATAATATCCGCTTCGGGAGACATCAAAAAATCTGCACATCTCGCTGATGCTGTATTTGTCCTTGTGTCGGTAGATAACTCGAAATTTGACTTCTGCTCTCACTTCCTTTCTGTAAGCGAGAGAAAATCCCGCATAAGTTCGTTTTCCATTTCTAATGCTTTGATCCTTGCTTCCTTTCGAGCAATTATGTATTTCAGTTCATTGATTTTATCAGTTTTGGTGTATTTATCATCTTTGGGCGGACGACCTTTGCGTTTTAATACTTCGCCTGCTGCGATTTTACGTTCTTTTCTGTGATATCGTTCAACGAATTTTTTGACTTGTATTTGCGTAAATCCCAATTTCTCCGCAACTTCCCTATGAGTAAATCCTTGTTCTTTTAATTCAAGTATCTCTTTTTCATACTGCTGTATATGTCTGTATTCTCTTGCCATAACAAGACCTCCTATGGTTTCTATTATACCATAGGAGGCCTTTTTTGTCATTGTTCGTTTTTACTGGTTCGGTTCAATTTATGTGGGTCTGCCTTTATTTTTTTGTATGGTATGGTGATCGGGTAAAAGTTATTTATCTTTATTTTTCTGAAATATGAATAATTTTCATCAATGTTGTCAGGATATCTTCCGTGTAGGGAAGGTATTTTTCGTCAATGCCGGAAATAATTCGTTCAATTTTATTGGTGTTGTATGTCTGCTCATCTGTTTTTCCCATAAGAATGTAGTCCGATGATACCGAAAGAAGCTTGCAAAGCCGTATCAGTGTTGAGAAAGACATTCCTCTGTTTCCAAGTTCGATATCTGTTGCAAAACGTTCGGATATATCAAGAGCTTCGGCAAATTGCTCCCGTGTGTATCCCATAAGCGTGCGCTGTTCGCGTACTCGCTGTCCTATTTCGAGATTTAGCGTATTCTTCAAATTCATCACCTCTAAATGTAATTTTAACATACGCTGATAGCTCCTAATAATACGCTGATTCTGAAAAAATTATAGGAGCTATCAGCGATAATATGCGCTAATAGCTCTTGACATTGTTATGCTAATAGTGTATAATTTGGTTATATGAGAAACAAATTCTGCAAAAACAGCCTATTTATGATGAAAAGCTGCGAAAGGGACAATAAAATTGATATGGAGGAACAAGATAATGGTAAACAGCTATGCAGCAAACGTAGGGAAAAATTATACTCCTGACCCTAATGAAAACATTTTTGACAGTATATTCAGAGAATATGAACATGTTATTTTTGAGAGTATTATATCCTCGTTTGGTCTTGATTTTATTGTTAAGGACAGGCACGGCGGGGATGTTGATACAATTAATAATGTGCGGAAGATCGGCAGTGATCCGGACATGGTATATAAAAACAAGGATAATGAAAATGCCTATAATAACCGTGGTGATTACAATTCAAAAGAATATCATACCGACAAAAGATATGTAGCTAAAAATAAGGAAATATCCGATCAAAAGAAATCGGGAAATCTTACAGATGCGTATACAGGTGAAAAAGTTGCTCGAAACGGAAAAACAGATTTAGACCATGTTATTTCAGCAAAAGAAATTCATGATGACAGAGGCAGGGTCTTATCCGGACTAAAAGGAACTGATTTGGCAAACTGCGATGAAAATTTGAAGGCTACAAATCCACATACAAACAGAACTAAGAAAGCCGACACCATGGATGATTTTTTGAAAAGAAGGGGTGACGAATATTCTGATGAACAAAAAGAAAACATGAAAAAGATTGACGAAGAAGCAAGAAAATCCTATGAAGCTAAACTTGCAAGAGCTTACTATACAAGTCCTAAATTTATTAAAGATTCAGCGGCTGCGGCAGGAAAACTTGGCGTTCAAATGGGATTAAGACAAGTTCTCGGTTTCTTTTTCGCAAATGTTTGGTGTGCTATCAGAGACGAATTTGAAAAAGCTGAATTAGAGTGGAACTTAAACCTTGATTTAGGCGATTTTTTCAGGGCCATTGCTAATGGAGCCAAGCGTGGATTTGAAGAAACCATGTCCGTTGATGGACTCAGAAAATTTATTGACGGTGGAATTGCCGGAGTTCTTTCAAGCATAACAACTACCATATGCAACATATTTTTTACGACAGCCAAAAATGTTGTAAAAATAATCCGTCAGAGTTATGCTTCAATTGTTCAGGCTGCGAAAGTTTTGCTTATTAACCCTGATGGGTATCTTTTCGGAGATCGTATGCTTGCAGTTACGAAAATAATTGCGACAGGGGCAAGTATTGTTGTGGGAAGCATGGTCAGCATTGCTTTGGAGGGAACGGCTTTAGGACAAATTCCGGTAATAGGAGATATTGTTCAAACGTTTTTTGGTTCACTTGTTACGGGAATTATGAGCTGTACGCTGCTTCTTTTCTTGGATAGAAGCAAAACTGTACAAAATCTTGTTGGTTTTTTGAACAACCTTGATAATGGTGTTGATAAGGAATTGTCATATATTAAGCAGCAAGCTGAGTTCTTTGAAAATTATGCTGCAAAATTAATGGATATAGACATTGACAAATTTCAGACAGAAGTATCGGTATATTCTGACTTTACAAATGAATTGCTTAAATGCGATAATGATGAAAGTCTTAACCGCATTTTAAGAAGTATGACAGAAAAGCTTGGTATAAAGCTTCCCTGGACAGGAGATTTTGATGAATTTATGGGAAACCGAAACAACACATTGGTATTTGAATAATGTTTAAATGCGATATGTGCGGAGAATGCTGCCGCAATCTTGACAAATCGCCGCTTTATGCGGAGTTGGATATTGGAAACGGCACATGCAGATACTTGACAGGCAATAAGTGCAGTATTTATGACAATCGTCCCCTGCTGTGCCGTATAGATGAAAGCTATGATGCCTTTTTCAAAGACATTATCACAATTGACGAATATTACAGGCTTAACTATGAGGTCTGCAATATATTGAAAAATCAAACAGGAGGTAGAAAATAATGCCATTACCATTAATTCTGGGAATTGCCGCGGGTATAGGTGCAGTAACCGGAGTCGGCAGCGGAATCCACGGCGCGGTAAAAATGAAGGACGCCAATGATACCATGAAGCGGGCAAAGGCTCTTGCTGAAAAATGTCAGAAAAGATTTGAGAATCACAACAAATCGACAACACACGCCATGGATGAGCTTGGAAAGCTTGAACTTACCGTTCTGGAAAGCTTTGAGCAGTTTGCGGACGCAATCGAAAAGATCCAGAACCGTCCAAGTATGAAGGAGATTGAAATTGACGGAGTGAAAATTCCCGAATACGATCCTGAAAAATTGAAGGACGTATCGGTAGGCGCTGGTGTGCTTCTCGGCGGACTTGGAGGGGCTGCGGCAGGAACTGCGGGAGGATTTGCAGCTGCCGGAGCAACAACTGCTGCCGTTATGGCTCTGGGTACTGCGTCAACGGGAACAGCGATAGCATCTTTAAGCGGAGCAGCGGCAACAAACGCAGCATTGGCAGCGTTGGGAGGAGGTGCAATTGCGGCAGGCGGGGGCGGTATGGCTCTGGGTGCAACAATGCTCGGAGTAAGTACTGCCGGAATAGGACTGCTTGTGGGCGGAGTAATTTTTAATATTACCGGATCAAAACTGTCCGATAAAGCGGACGAAGCGTATCTTCAAGCACGTCAGACAGAAATAAAGGTTGACGGTATTTGCAGTTATTTATTTAGTCTAAAAAGTTCTGCAGAGGGATTTAAAGAGCATCTTGATAAAATATATGACATTTACAGGCTTTATCTTGATAAGCTCCGCACAATAATTCAGGTTGACGGAAAAACAGACTGGAACACATTTTCTCAATCCGATAAACGGGTAACGGAGAATACTGTCCTTTTGGTGAGCCTGCTGTACAAAATGTGTCAGGTAAAGCTGGTTATTAAATCGGACAGTGAAGATGAACCGAACAAGGTTAATTATCGGGATATCAATTCTGCCAAGTCGGAAGCAAATAAGGTTTATGCTAAGGTTTCTTAAAATTGAAGGGGTGGTTTAAATGTATCTTAACAAATTATCGGACGGGCAAAAAGGACTTTTTCTTGATCTTTCCATTCACGCGGCAAAGGCTAACAATGACTTCGCTGAGGAGGAAAAGGCTTATATAGAGCAGTATTGTGCCGAAATGCAGATCAGTCCCGTTAGGTATGAAAGCAACAACGACTTTGATCATGCTGTTGACAGGCTGATCGAGATAAGTACACAAAGCGAATTGAAAATCATTGCTCTGGAGCTTACCGCACTGATGCTTGCAGACAATAATTATGATGAACTTGAACAGAAGTTTATGGCAAAATTATTAAGCAAAACAGGCTTGAGCGGCGGCGAACACGAAAAAATGATCGAGCTTTTACATAATCTGAGCGGTATATACGATGAGATCAATAATTTGATTTTTAATTAAGCGGGTAATTTTTCAGCAAACGACACAGCTTTTATTAAAACTAATGTGCCGTTTGCTGAAAATTAATTTGTTAAAAATTTTTATGATAAGAAAATATGATATGAAAAATGATATTTGGTTAAGATTTATGAAAATCGGAGCATGGCTTGGATGCCATCAAATGCCCGATAGAAGTTTTTTTATAAAAAACAAACAATTTCCTTTGTGCGCAAGGTGTACAGGAGTTATAATCGGATACATATTTGTATTTGCATCTGCTTCATTTTATTTGCTTCCGATATGGATTTGTTTTGATTTTGGTTTGATAATGTTTCTTGACTGGCTTGTTCAGTTTATGGGAATAAAAGAATCATCTAATTTTAGACGGTTAATTACTGGAATAATCGGCGGCATTGGTGTTATGTCGCTTGAAATATATGTACTTTTAGAAATTTTACAATTTATTTCGGAAAAAATTATTAGGGATGTGTTTTTATGAAATGTCCGAATTGCGGGTCGGAAAATGTTAATTATATTACTAACACGACAACTAAAGGTTTTGGAAGCGGCAAAGCCTGTTGTGGTTTCCTTTTATGGGGATGAATAGTATTTTTATGCGGTCTTTGCGGAATGGGAAAGCAAAATACAAAAGAATATTGGATATGCAATAACTGCGGAAATAAATTTCAAAGCAAAGACATTAAAAAAATTGATAAAAAATCAGGCGGTGAAAGCATCATATCAAAAGCAAGAACGTTGCTTCAAAATACTGAAATTGGAAAGTCTCCAAAACCCGAACCAACAAAGGCAGCTCCCGAAAGTAATAACATAGTTCCTGTAACGCCGCAAATACAAGATCGTCCTGTGTTACAAGAAAATAAAACTGCTTCATTTGAACCTAAAACCAAAATAAAAAGAACTTCAAAATATGAGGGAACGCTATCTGTAGAAGAACTGTTGAAGCGCGCTAAAATTTTTATTGAGGATAAGGACTGGGAAAAAGCGTGCGAATACTGCCAAAATGCGCTTGATGTTGATGCAGGTTGTGCAGACGCTTATTTTGCAATGTTTATGGCGGAATATAATATAAGCGATGAAGAGCAAATACCGTTGATATGCGGAGAAATGACAGCAAAGCTTGGTTCATTATTTGCAATTGAAAGTTATAAAAAGGCATCTCGATTCGGTGATGATAATTTTAAAATTAAACTGGATGCCTATAATCAGCAGGCAATCTATATTTACGCTGTGGAGTTTTCAGATAATTGCACTACTCCTGAAGAATGTGACAGAGCAAAAGTATTCTTCAAAAGGATACCCGATTATTTGGAATTCAAAGACGTTAAAGAAAAGCTTGAAAATTGTGATGATAAAAAGAATGCTTTGATTTACGGCGAGGCAGTTTCGTTAATGCATTCATACCAATTTGAAGAAGCGATAAAGCATTTTGAAAGCATACCAAATTATACGGATTCTCAGCAAAAGATAAAAGAATGTAATAACCTCAGAAATAAATACATATATGACAGAGCCGTATCGCTGCTTAATAACGCCGAAGATGTAAATGATATTATTGAAGCTAAGAAAAAGTTTTTAAGTATTGCCGGATATAAAGATGCCGAAAAAATGGCTGAACAATGTAGCGAATTAAGAATGAGGACTATTTATGACATGGCTTGCGAAATAATGGACGGAGTCTCATGCAGAATATACATTAATGATATAAATTTAAAGGAATGTTTATCAGGTCAGACCAGTGACATTAAAGAAAAAATTAAAAGAGATTTATTCTTATCAAAAACAGATGCGCTGTATGCTGCAAAAGAAATGTTTATGTCTATTTCCGATTATGGTGATTCAAAAAATAAGGTGGAAGAATGCGATAAGAAAATCGAAACATTGAGAAATGGGTATGAATGCTTTATAAAAACAGTCAAAACAGCAGTTATTGTTTTTGTTGCCTGCGTATTGTTGTTATGCATTAGTATACCTATCGTGAGGAGTATAAGTGACAGAAAAACAAGTTATGACACGGTTGCAAGTTCTTATGAGAATGAGGTGAATGAAAATCAATATACTCCTGCGCTGTCGGATACACAGCCTCAGTCAGGAACTGTCTCTGCGACCAGTTCTGTTAAATATGATAAGAAGTCGGAAACGGACGGATCGGTTGGTGAGTTTATTTTATATGATAATACATATGACAGCGATACAATAGATTATATAGGTACATATGACGGATGGACATATTTTTCGGATGTGACAAATATAATAAGCGAGAATCGGCTTAATTTATATGGTACGGTATACTTTTGCAATGTTGCAATAAGACGGATAAATATTGAGACAAGAGAATGTGAGAATCTTATAAAAACCTGCTGTTCATCATCTGTTTACGATACATTTACGCAATATTACAACTACGATTTTACAATTGGAGATGATGGGAAGCTTGTATTTGGTTATGATGACCCGAACACCTTCAGAATGACGGCATCTGATGAGTATGGAGGAAAAGTAAATTATTATTGCAATTCATATGTTTTGAGCTATGATGTTAATACAAATGAAATCAGCCAGTTGTGCTCCGATACCTCACCATTTCAATTTTTTTACTATAACGGTTGGTTAATGAGATATTTTGCAAGGGTGGAAAAAAATTTATTAATTGATACTGTGCATAACGAAACATATGAAGATAACAACAATTGCTGGATAAGCGGGTATGATGGCAAATATATACTTTTGACTGATGGCAATTCATTTTGGGCAATTGACACTGTTTCTTCATTGATAGCTGAATATTATCAGCTGGATTTAGATTTTGCGCATATGTATGACAGAGGAGAGTATATATATCTGACAAATAAGTTAGGTCATGTTAAATATGTTCTTGATGTAAAAAACCAGAAATGTTCAGACTCTGTTCCAAACGATGCTATTGAATCATATCTTCCGATAAGGGGAATATATATTGGTGAAAACAACCAAGGAACATTTTATGAAAAAGATAAATACATATGTTTATCAAATAATTATAAAAATGCTGATTTTTCTATTGAACGCATCTTTAATTTTAAAGACATTTTGAGTCACGAAAAGGAAATATATAAATCGTACGGTTTTCAAGATGAATTTGAGGACATATTATTTTATTATGATTTTGATATATGTGGGAAATGGGTCGTTATAAATACATCAGTAAATTCTATTGATGTTTCATATGAAAATCATTATTACCTCAATTCAGAAACCGGTATATGTTCTAATGTTCCGATAACCAATGGAATAGGTCAGTACAAAGACGCATCAAATTACATTTCCGGTTATAATGAAGCAGATGACTTTGAATTTTCTATAGGTTATGTATCAATTGATTCCGGCGTTTTGAATGTGAGAAGTGAACCTTCTTCCAATTCAAGTATTGTCGGAACACTTGAAAATAATACTAAAGTCGAAATCTATGATTATAAAAATGGTTGGTATCTTATTTATTATTACGATTATGATACCAATCTTTATGGCTATGCAAGCAGCGATTATATTACGATATATTAAATGAAAAATAAAAATTTCTCAATCATATATTATATCAATGAGAAGCACAGCTTCATCAACAACAGGAGGTAGATATATGATGAAAAGAATACTGAAAGCAATCAAGCAGCTGCTTGAAGCCATCATCGGATTTTTCCGTCCGTTCGCTTTTGAGTGAGGAAATTTCCGAGAGAGCCATGAGAAAAATTATCGGCATGATGATCGTTTCCGTGGCTGAGATCCTATGCGCGGTTATTGATTCGATTATCGAGAATTATCCCGACCCATAGTGTTTGTTGCTATGGGTCAATTTTTTAGGAGGCGGTATATTAAAATTTTACGGGCAAGTCGTTTTCGGCTTGCCCTATTTTTATTTTTGGGAGGACTAAAAAATGAGCTTTGTATGCGACCATTGCAGCTATACCTACAACGACGACGAGTTAAACGCCTTTGACGGACAGGACTTATGCGACGAATGCTACGAGGAAGAAACCGTAGTCTGTGAACACTGCGGAGACCGAATCTGGGCTGAAAATGCAGCAGATTGCAACATAACCTTGTGTCAATCCTGCTACGACGATTGCTACACAAATTGCGAGCATTGCGGCAGAACTATCCACTATGACGACGCATATTATTTTGACGGTGACGAGGAATATCCGTACTGCCATGAATGCTATCATGAGCGTAAAAATTACGAATATATTCACGACTATAATTATAAGCCCGACCCAATTTTCTATGGCAGCGGCAACAGGTTTTTCGGCGTTGAGCTTGAAATAGACAGTGGCGGTGATGATGATTCCCGTGCAGGCGAAATTGCCGGAACTGCAAATTCGGAAAATTGCCGCAGAATTTACATCAAGCATGACGGCAGTCTTAGCGACGGCATGGAAATTGTCACATACCCTATGACCTTGGATTATCATTCTACTCAAATGCCGTGGTCGGAAGTTATGGAGAAAGCAGTCAGAATGGGATATCGTTCACACAAAACTACCACCTGCGGTTTGCATATCCATATCAACCGTACTGCGTTCGGAGATACCAAAGACGAGCAGGAGGAACGTATTTCAAGGGTACTGTTTTTCGTAGAAAGGTTCTGGCAGGAACTTTTGAAATTCTCACGCAGAAACGAAAGTCAGCTTGCACGCTGGGCGGCGAGGTACGGCATAAAGGATAATCCCAAAGCTACTCTTGACAATGCTAAAAAGAATTATTCGGGACGTTACACATGTGTAAATCTGACTAATTACCACACAATTGAATTCCGAATTTTTCGCGGTACGTTAAAGTACAACACGTTGATTGCAACGCTTCAATTAGTAAACAAAATTTGCGATATTTCTATCAACATGACGGACGAGGAACTTACCGCTCTTAACTGGTGTGACTTTGTTGCAAGTGTTTCCGAACCCGAATTGATTACATATCTGAAAGAACGCAGGCTTTATGTCAACGAGCCTGTGGAAAGTGAGGAGGACGAATAATGTGCTGTTTATTTGGATTGATCGACTATGCGGGATGTTTTTCCGCATACGATAAAAACAAAATCACTGCGATTTTGTCAAAGGAATGTGAGGTGCGAGGTACAGACGCTACTGGAATTGCCTATAATACCAAAAGCGGTCTGCATATTTACAAAAGACCGCTTCCCGCCCATAAGATCCACTACAAAATCCCCGCTGAAGCAAACGTAATTATGGGACACACCCGAATGACTACTCAGGGTTCTGAGCGATTTAATTTCAATAATCACCCGTTTTTCGGCAGCGTTGACAAAATGAAATTTGCTCTTGCACACAATGGCGTCCTGCACAACGATTTTGTGCTGCAAAAGGACGAGAAATTGCCACAAACTCAAATTCAAACCGACAGCTATGTTGCAGTACAGCTTATAGAAAAAGAAAATGCCCTTGACTTTGCAAGCCTGAAAAATATGGCTGGAAAGGTCAGGGGTTCGTTTTGTTTTACGGTGTTGAACGACCGCAATGATTTGTACTTTGTTAAAGGTGATAACCCAATTGCGCTGTATAAATTTGGTGGATTTTATCTTTATGCAAGTACCGATGAAATTCTGAAAAATGCTTTGAGGAAGCTGAATATCTCAAAATTTACAAAGATAAATGTTGAGTGCGGAGATATTCTGAAAATTAGTTCGGACGGAGTAATTGATGTGCAGAAATTTGAGTTTCGGGATAATAATTACGGCAGCTATTTTCGTGAGGACGTGTATCTTTACGGCGAGGAACTGGTTGAGTACGCACGTTTTTTCGGTATTGAGCCGGAGGATATTATGACGTTGATTGACTTCGGTTATGACGAATTTGAAATTGAGGAAATGTTGTACAGTCCTTCGGCAATGCATCAGATTTTAAATAAGATCAGGAGCTTTGAATTTATATACTGAAAGAAAAATCCGCTTACAGCAATTATTTGTAAGCGGATTATTTTTTGAAATTCCCAATAGGGTTACGTTTTATTTTGGGACGTTCCAAAATACTAAAAACAACTTTATTGGAACGGAATTTAGCTGTAAAAAAGTGTCCCGTTAGAGTATAGCCTATTGGGACAATGACTGGAGGAATTTTTATGAAAGTAGGTTACGTTCGTGTATCAACTGCGGAGCAGAACACGGCTCGGCAGGAGGTTCTTATGAAACAGTTCGGTGTTGAAAAAGTTTACGTTGATAGAATTTCGGGTAAGTCAACAGAACGTCCGCAGCTTAGGGAAATGCTGTCCTTTGTGAGAAATGGAGATACAGTCATGGTTGAAGCTATTTCACGGTTTGCGAGAAATACAAAGGACTTGCTGGAGCTTATTGACGTTTTGCAAAAGAAAGGCGTGGAGTTTGTCAGTCAAAAAGAGAAAATTGATACTTCCACGCCTACGGGACGGTTTATGCTGACGGTGTTTGCGGCTGTTGCGGAACTGGAGCGCGGTTACTTGCTTGACCGTCAGAAAGAGGGTATTGCTGTTGCGAAGTCGCAGGGTAAGTACAAAGGAAGAAAGCCCATAGCCGTTGATGAGCAGCTATGGGCGGAGTTGTTTCCTCTTTGGAAAAATGGAGAGATTTCTGCAACAGAATTTATGCGGAAAATGGGAATCAGTAAGAGTACGTTTTATAGGAAAATCAGAGTCTGAATAAAGAACCGTGTAAATGCCAATAATAACCACAAATAAGATAATGGAGGAAATTGGTATGAAAACAAGAAATCACGGTTTAGACGAAAGAGAAATGGAACTTGTAAAGCTTCTTATGGCAGATTGCAAGAGTACTGGAGACATTCAGGCGAAATTAAAAAAATTATTCGCAGGAACGATCGAGCAAATGCTTGAAGCAGAAATGGACGAACATCTGAGTTACGAGAAAAATTCTGTAGAGGGAAACAACAGCGGAAACAGCAGGAACGGCTATGGAAAAAAGACCATAAGCAGCGATTACGGCGATTGCAAAATAGCTGTACCACGTGACAGGAACGGCGAATTTGAACCAAAGGTGATTGAGAAAAGACAGACTCGCACGGACGAAATTGAGCAGAAAATTATGACGATGTACGCAAAAGGAATGTCCCAGCGAGACATTGAAGATACGCTTCGAGAGATTTATGGCTCGGACATTTCACAGGGTATGATCTCGAAGATAACAGACAGAATTTTACCCGAAGTAAACGAATGGCAAAACCGTCCCTTGGACAAAATTTACCCCGTAATTTTCTTTGACGGAATAGTTTTTAATTCCAGAAAAGACAATAAAATTGTCAGCAAATGCGTGTATTCTGTACTCGGCATCAACATGGAGGGACAGAAAGAAATATTGGGTACGTGGATATCGGAAAACGAGTCTGCAAGCTTCTATGCAAGTATATGTGCAGACCTTAAAAACCGCGGCGTTACCGATATTTTTATTGCCTGTCATGATAATTTGACAGGTCTGAATGAAGCAATCAAATCAATTTTTCCAAGAACTAAAAATCAGCTTTGTATCGTTCATCAGATACGAAATTCCTGCAAATTTGTACCATACAAGGACAGAAAGGCAGTTTGTGCTGATTTAAAGAAAATTTATGGTGCGGTGAACCTTGACGATGCTGAGTTTGCAAAGGAAGAATTCCGTGAAAAATGGGACAAAAAGTACCCAAACATTCTCAAATCCTGGGATAAAAGCTGGGCTGAACTGACTGCATTTTTTGAATTTCCGCAAGAAATTCGGAGAATAATATATACGACAAACACAGTTGAATCGTACCATAGAATGGTACGGAAATTTACGAAATCAAAGGCAATCTTCCCCACGGACGATTCGATACGCAAGGTGGTTTATATGAGCGTCTGCGAGATCTCAAAAAAGTGGACAATGCCTGTCCGTGACTGGGGACTTGCGTATTCACAGTTTGCTATTTTCTTTGAGGACAGACTGGCAGCCTGAACTGGCAAGCCTGAACTGGCAAGCCTGAACTGGCATACTGACGGCTGTTGGGGCTCTGCCCCAAACCCCGAGGTTTATCCGCTTGGAGATATCCGATGAAGAGAAAAACAGCGGCTTTTCATACCGCTGCTCTTCACCGTATTATCTCACAGTCTGCGTTTGGGCGCTCCTCAGAACTCAGCTTGCTGAGTTTTTGCCTACTTTTTGACTGCTTTTTTAGTCTTGACATTTTTTCTTAGAAAATGCATTTACACTGTTTATAATTCAGAACCGAAAATCAAAGTAAGCAAATAATCTGTACTATCAGCTATCTTTATCTGAATCACCATTTGTTTTTTGAATATGCGGTGTATCATGACTATATATACTCAAATGTCTGAAATCAATTGTATTTGGCAGAGCTTCGATTAAATTATTTAATTGAAGCTCTATTTGTTTGTCAATACCGATGGGATTATTTACATTTGTTTCCTTTAACTGTTTTTCAATTTCTTTCCATGGACTCTTTATACTGAGCATACTAAAGCCTTGTTGTCTATTTGGATACTTTGTGTATAAAAGATTTAATGTGATGTAAGGAAATGTTTCTTTATAATTATCTTTTACATATTTTTTTATTGTTTTGCTTGTAATATTGTATTTATTAATTTCATTTTTGTAGTATTGTGTAGCTAAATAAATGTCTGCATATTCAAGAAAATCGCTTTCATATGTTGAAAATAAAGGCTGTTGTTCAAGCCGATTTTTTATAAGTTCACTTGACCAATTTATGTTTTCTTCTTTTATATTATTTATATATTTACGCCTTTCACCTTTTCTGATCTCGGCTTCTTCTTTGGATACAAAACAGCTGGTTATAAATTCGTCTGAAATTTTTTTAATTATTTCATCTTGATCCATTCCTTCAAACATGACATCATTTTCCACAGAAACATCTTTTATCCCAAATTTATTTTTATTATTTCTTTCATTGAAAATCAAGTGAAGCCCGTATACAGAAAGATAAAGTCTGCTCCATAATAAATCGTCAGATACGATACAGGAAATATCGTTTTTCAACTCCCAATCCGATAAATTTATATGGATAAGCTTATCAGCCGGAATATAATCAACATTTCTTGATGTTTGAAAAACAAAAATCTGTACGTTTGTTTCATTTGATGTCTTCAATAGTTTTTCTTTTGTCACATCGGCAACATTGTCTTCGGAATTATTTACAAATAAAGCCCGTGTTTTTGTGTAGCTGATTTTATCCAAAATATTTCGGAAGTTCTTGTAATTTAGTTGTTTTATGTCATAGTCATTATCAACTACAGAGATGTTTCTGTATTCTTCGGAACATATGAGACGATGAAAAAATTCTTTAGCCTGTACTATATTATTGTTATTGCAAGAAACTACAACTATCTGACGTTTTGAAATTGACGAGATCAGCGTCGTAGCCAAGGCTTTTGAGATATTGTCTATTTGTGTAAAATCCGAAGAATCCTGAGCAATAGAGAGAAGACATTTATATAGTGTTTCTGGATTATAGCCATTGACTACTCGGGACAGTACGTTGCTGTCTGTTATACTTATTGGTCTGAACGGTTCTATTTTGTCTGATTCCAATATATTGCTGCATTCTGATATGCTGATGCAGTTGTTATTGAAGTTTAATTTAAATATATGATTTGGGTCTGTCGTAAGTAACTGATAAATATTATAGTATATAGTAGGGTCGGGTTTTGAAATCTTTTTGCATCTTTGGATAATTTCGTTAGACATAATATTTATCATGTTATTAAAATCATTTTTAAATTTATCGGGTACGGGGATTTGTAAGTATTTGGTAAATAATTCAACGTCAAATTTGAATATTTCATCGCAATACAGTGCATGGGCCTTATTTCCAAATAAAATATATCTTATAGCTCCATTTAGACTGGAAATAAATGTCTGATTATGTGTACTTAAAGTAACGGAAATATTTGGAAGACATAACAAAAGATTTTTTAGACTTGGCTCAAATTGGGAATTGCTGCTAAAAAACATTGTATATTTAATTATTTCGTTATTTGAAATAAATTCCAAAAAGCTGTAAAGTGTATTGTATAACTTATTAAGATTTTCTTTATCTTTATTGTCCGTAATTCCTTTCAATACATCATTTTTATGTAAAATATTGGAACTGTATATGTCATATTTTAAGCAATAGTACATAGAGCCCTTGAATGCGGTTATGAAATAATCTGAGGTAACGTTACATATGCCACTATAAGTTACATGAATAAGTAACTGTGCAGACTGGTTAAAAGTGGCACAAGAACAATTAGTAATGCAATCTGTATATGCTTTTTCCAACTTGTTGAACAGCTTCTCGTATTTGAGCGCACCTTTTTGGTAAGTTTCTACTTTTTTCAAGTCTTTCATATGAGTTGTTTCCTGTTTTACAGTAGATTTTGTGTTATTGAGTTCGTCAAAATACTTTGAAATCGCATTGCTATTCATAAAATCACCTTTAATATGTAAAATTTTGTATGTCAATATTTTGCCTATATCAACATTTTTATTTGTTTTATTCTATTTACCGGTTAAGAATATGCTGTTCAGCTGAAATACTTTTATGAGATTTATATATATTATATATGATATCAATAAAAATGTAAAGTATTATTTTTTGTACTTTAAAATATCCTTGCTGCGTTGTTTAAAGTGGTATAGCGTATGTTAAAGTATATAATATGTATTTTTTTACTGCTCAATATACATATGAATAAGGCAAGCCGTAATACAAAATCGGCTTGCCTTGCTAAAACAACCTATTTAATAATTATAGTAGTCTATTATTCTTCTTACAATGTATTAAGCATATATGTATTTAACTATAAATCATTAGTACACAGTGATGTATCATATGCAGTTTAATAGTAATGTTAGAACAGAAAGGATAAAATGTTATGGCAAAGGATCATGTAATTCAAATTAGATTAGACAAAGAGCAGCATGAAAAAATACAAAGCGAAGCGAATGGCTGCAATATGACTGTCAGCGCATACTCAAGAAATAAGCTGATTTCCTCACAGCAATCTCAATTTGACCTGACAGACAAGCAGAGAATGATGAAAATATTGTCAGAAATGTGCAATGGGGTGAACTTTGTTTGCGATGTTATCGGAGATGAATACTCACAGATATGTGAAATGCTTGAAAAAGGAGTTGGTGAAATATGCCATATATTAAAATTGTAAACGAAAACTATGACAATGACAATGCCATCGACAATTTGTTCGGATACATAACATCGTGTTCTAAATGTGGTGGAATGGCGGGCGGTTACAACGTTATACCTCAATATGCTGTAAAAATGATGAAAATGGTCAGACAGCTTTATGGTAAGTCTGATGGCAGTCAGCTGATACATATTATTCTGTCGCTATCGTCAGGCGAAACAATGTCAGAAGAGGCTATGTATAAGTTTTCCTTATGCATAGCCTCTTATTTTTGCGATCATCAGGTCGTGTTCGGCGTCCATTCCGACACAAACCATCTACATACGCACTTTATGGTGAACACTGTAAGCTTCCGTGACGGTTCAGTATTAAAAAGCAAAGGTGAAATAAAACGAGATTTGGAAATGTTTTGCAGTAATATATTGTCAGAATTTGGCAAATAGTTGCTGAAGCAATAACAATCATGTAAATCCATTGAGAGGCACAGCGCGAATTTGTTGTGCCGACAAAATGATTTACAGAAAGGAAGCTGATAATATGCGGCAGGAATTGATATTTAGGTTTCACAACCCAAACTCGGAACAGGATACATATAATGCCTTGATAAAGGTATTTACAAAAGTTGGCTGTAAAAAATTAATGAAAGCGATTACCGAATATGAAAAAAATATGGAAAATGACAATGCATCAGAACCCGCCGTCATTATAAGCCCTTGCAATAACATATGATGGCTCATAGTATGCGCTTGAATTGTAGTTGTCAATTACATCACAAATCGGGTCGTTATAAACTCTGATAAGACCGTTAATATAATTTTCATTCGGTTTTAAGGTGTTCAGAATAAGCCGTGTATAAACCTTTCCAATTTGCGTAGGCATTGGAATATTATCGGTAAATTCGGTATCAATATCGGTTATATCAAAATCACCGCTTTCAAGGTTGTAATTCTCGATCCATTCATCTTCGATTTTCAGCGGATTTTCGCAGTGAAGCACAGGCGCGCAGCTAATCAGATGATGCCACTCGTCATAATCAATGCTGTTGACAACATAGTTGTTATGCCGGTGAAGCTTGCGGGCAACACGTTCTATCATATAGCAAATAAAATATAAGTCGTTGTCCGTAATTATTTCATCGGGAAAATATTTATTATTCATAGTGCATAGCTCCCTTTAAATGCAAGAGTTGACAGCGCGGATTCGCTGCAAAAAACAATTTGATGAGTAGGATATTTGAATTTGATCAGTTCCCAGAATGCAGCTTCGGTTATTTCTCCGTCAACATAATCCTCAACATAATCCCAAATTGTGTCGTCAGCCATAGCACCCTCGACTATATCATAGTCATGTTGAACACCTCTGCGGCAGTTTACAATAAATTCAAGCCATTGCTTGCTCATTGTTTCAAATGAAATCATGTTTAAATTATCATTCGGAGTATACTCATATATATTTACTATATGTGCGTTATGCTTTGTCAAAGCCCATCTTTTAGCTTGCTTTTCAATGTTTGTGCAATAAAAACCGTAGCCGAAATCCTTGAAATATCCGTTAGTCAATATTTTAGGAGAATTGACTATACTATTACTTCCATGATACAATTCCATAAAAACACCTCTTCGGCAGATATTTTTTAAGCATATCAAATTAGAAAAGTTAGGTCTTTTTTAGTTATTATAACTTTATATTGGGTTTTTGTCAAGAGATTTGCATTGTTTCGATTGTAAGAGACCGTTAATAATCATAAGATCAGTTTTTTAAACAAAAAACCTTTCGCAAAGTGCTTCCTTTCGCGAAAGATTTTTATAAAACTGCATTTTCAACAATAACTCAAAAATCGTTCTAATTGTATCACTCAAATAAACGTTATTTTATATTTTAACATACTTCAAATTTGTTGTCAATACATAATTGTGTATAAATTCTGACAATCCCCAAAATATAATAAGCAATATAGATAAATTATTAACCTAATATTGTTTACAAAGCCGTCATAAGCGACAAGTATTGTCACAGTTATACTATAATTAATGGTATTTGCCGTCAAAATTTTGGTATAAAATGAAGATGAAAATTATGGCAAGACGAGAAAAAAACATTTACAAGCGCAGGGACAGACGTTGGGAAGGACGTTACAAAAATGGCTTTAAGCCTGATGGAAGAACGCGGTATTCTTCCATTTACGGTAAGTCATATTCAGAAGTGCGTTACGCTCTGCTCCAAAAGAAACAAAGTGCAATACGGAATACGCTGTAACTGCAAGTTCGGAGAGGTCGTTCAAATGTGGCTAAACAGTATAATAAACACGGTCAAAGAATTTATATATTCAAACTACACCATGAAAACAGAAAAGCATATACTGCCGCATCTGGGAAATGTTTGTTATATGATTCTCAATTTGCGCAGCATAAAGTTCATTATTGACTTTAAACGCATTTATAGAGCTGCTGCCATCCTTAGGTTTTATAAAGCAGGATAGTCCGATTCGTATTTACACCAATCATCTATAGGTATTGGAGCTTTTAATCCACAATTATCAAAAAATTTAAAAGTATTATTCTTGTCTCTGCAAATGCATATCATATCGGAGAAGATATCAGAACTTTTGTGCCGACATTCTCAAAACGTTCTTTATTTTCCGAAAGAGCAAGCAAATCAGTATGCAGCGTTTTTTCAAATCGCAAAATTCGGCAGCAAGTGTCTCTACCTTTTTATCGACGTTAAGGTTCGTATCACAAGCTTGTCAAAGCAAATTTATGTGTAACTATATAATAAAAACCGAGGCTTCTTCAACCTCGGTTTTATAAAATCACAATTTACTTAGGAAATAAATTAGCATAATTCGCTATCAGTAAATACTTTTTTTACTGTTACTTCAAATTTATCTCTTTGTTCTGTTACGCCGGTTTTTCCTGTAAATTTTTCATAGACGTTATTTCTTAAAATTTGATATTGATGAACATTTTTAAAGGGACTCCGACATTCGGATCTGACTTCTGAATTTGCAATATCTTTAATTGTGTAGCATTCGGACGTGGCAAAGCTATTAACAAATTCCAGACTGATTGAAGGCAAGTACTTATTGCTGTTGGAATCAATATGCAAGCAAATTTTCTCAAACGTTGATACAGAATAAACAACGAGCTCTGTAAAAAAAAGCATTGACCAACAAGGCTTTCCGTCTTTTGTCTTATCCTTTTTTGCTTTTACCCAGTCGCGTAAAAGATCAAATGAACCAGTGAGTTCAAGCTTTTCTTTCAGTACATCATCGGTTTTTGTATCCTCTATTTTGTCATACAGACTGCTTGTATTTTCAATGTCATCAATTTTAAATTCTTCGTTAAGACTGATCTCTTGTTTTATGCGATTTTGCTTTTTCAATTCATTGATCATATTATTTTTCAGTATCTTATTAAAATAATATATGAAGTTTGAATCTTGTTCAGGGTCGTATTTTTCCAAAGCTTTAAAAATTGATGCTGAAAAAGAATCTAAATATACTTCTTTATAGCCCTCTCTGGACATATAAAAAGCGGTTCTTTTTTCGCAAATTTTAAATATTTTATCACAGATTTTAATTTTATTAGGTTTTATTCCTTGTTTTCTTTGCTCGCAATATTCAGCAACAAGAGAATTCAATTCCATATTTTTGTCCATATTCTCACCGCCTTACATATCAAGGATATTTCTAATGAATTTAAGCGGATCGGAAGGCTTGGTCTGTGCCATTTTATGAACTACGGAATTCATATAGAATAAGCAGGATTCGTCAAATATTTCAGTTTTTCCGGTAACATGATTTTTAGCGCCGTAAATAACAGCCTTTACATCTGTGTTACCGCACATTTCATAAGCATAGCTAAGCGCCATCATCATTACTATAGGTGTAGGCTTTGTACCATAGGTTATATCGGCATATATTTCGTCGTCTTCCTGAAATATACCGATAATTTGTTCAAAAAGCTCCAGATGCTTTTCGGGAGTTTCTTCTGTAGTTGTTGGAATCTCATTTAAAACATATTCGAATCCAATATCCGCTTTTATCAAATCAAGCTCTTCGATAAGTAACTTTTTATTTTGTTCAACATTTTGATGATCATTTGCCGCAATTATTGTAACATAAATTTTTTCCCCTTTCTGCACACTGTTTTTTATTGCAACAATGATCGGATATCTTGTTTCAATGTTGTTAGCAAGGAATTTGTCGTTTTCCTGTGCGGCGTACCTCACCTTTTTAAATCCTTCCATAGGCTGAAAAGGTATTGATGTAATAAATTTTTTCATGTTATTTCTCCCTTATTAAAAATATTTTTATTTATGTAACTACTGATTAAATCACATCTGTAACTTGGCACACATCTTGCTTGCATATCTAATCAGTAATTCCTTGACTATTGCTTTAGTATTTATATCTGCCAAATATTTAAACGGCTGCATCTGTACAATAATATTATTGAATATGTACATTTGCTTAGCTGCAATATTTTTGTGAAGTTCTTTTGGGGTTAATGCTTCGTATGTGAGACGCTTTTGTTATCCTGTTATTTGAGTATTCCTTACATTTTGCTGCATAGCTTAAATAAGCCGGAAGTTTTTCCATAAACATAATCAGAATAGTATTTTTGTCAGCACGTTTAAAATCAGCAGCTTTATCAATAGCTACAGGATTTCTAAACATTTCATACAACGATGGATAGTAACGTCTTGTGCATAAATAATGCGATCTATTAGGGTCTGTTACATAAAAGTTAAGACTTCCAAATGAGTTCTTTTACAATAAATTTTGTTTATGATTATCCATCCTTTCAAGGTTTTATTTTGACTTACGATATATAATACCTTGAAAGAAATACATAATTAAGTTTTATCAAAAATGTTATTTAATTACTCTGAAAACAATGTTACTCCGCCCATTCCCATTCCTGTTTTCCCGCCTATGCCGCAGTAAGAGGAATACGAAAATATCTTCTTTAGAAGCTCCGCTTTTTTGGAGTCCGGCGGAAAAATTATATCAAAATATCCGCTCATTCCGGGGAAAATATGTCCGCTTACATTATATTTTACACTTTCCAGGCTGTAAGCGTCAAGCCTTGATAAATTAAATGCTGACAGAAAATCTTCAAAATTCAGCTCATCATTCTCAAAGGCGTTATATTTAAGAACAACGGAATAAAAATACTTGGGAATATCAGGCATACTGCTTGGGAAACCGCCTGTTTTTATCATTGCAGGCGTTAAAAGCTCCACTCTGCACATTTTTCCATTTATAAGCTTCCCTGCTGTGTCAGCGTTTACGGGGTCGTATGGCTTTACATCTGTAACAGTAAGAGGCTTGCTCATGCCGAAAAGCCTGATCTCCTTCAAATTCGACATAACATCAATAATTACCTTAGCTTCTTCATTAAGCGCCGATACTCTGACTATGTAACCGTTTCCATATCTGAAAGCGTAAATAGAATAAGGGTGGTAACCGCTTATATGCAGCTTTTCCGCATATTCGGAAGGAATATGTTTCATCATTGCACCGTGTATTTTAACAGATATCTCAGATTTCAATTTATCCGTTTCATTACCGCAAACATACAAATCAGAACGATAAAGCACACTAATTCACCCTTTACAAACTTGCTATAAAATAAATCTGTATCGACAATTATTTCGCCAAAATTTTTGCTCGTCTCGCACAGTATCCAATCACATAATGGAGTTCGTCCAAAGACAAATCCTTAAGCTCACGAGCCGCACATATATATGTACACCATTTCTTTGCATTTTCTATTGAGTTGCCCGTAATTCCCATAGCTTTTCTGTTTATGCTTAAATTTAAATTGTTCCCAAGAGTTTTTACTGTACTGAAAAAAGTGTTGGTGTCTTTATTTCCTCGCTCCTTCATTCCCTGTATGTAATTTGAAGCAAATTCGTAAAACGGACAATAACTGCCGTTAGTATCAAGTACTCCGGATATTTCAATAAGTTCAGCTTTGCTTTTCATATTGATCACCTGCTGCAAAGAATATCATTAATTTTATCAATTGCCGATTTATTTGCCGACCTCATATTCACATACTGTTCTGCAAGCTCGGCAGGGTCTTTATTAAGACTATCGGCTTTAAAAGCAATCACTTCAGTATATACTTCTCCCATGCCCTCGTTTTTGAAGCCGCCTATTTTAAGATTGATCAAATCTTTGCTGTTCAGTCCCATTGAAAACATAAGCAGCGAAAGCTCTTCCTCGGTAAGCCTTTTAAAAAATATGCGTCCCGAAAATTCAGCGTCATATGCAATAACCTCAGCTTTTACTTTCTTACTGCCTTCGTAATTATTTTCGCCTGTCCTATAAAATTTATATTCGTGTTGGTCTTCTCTTTTTTTTTGGGGAGAGAATTGTAAATTTAAAGTTTCAACTTTCATTTTAGCATTTTCTGAACAAAAATCAGGGAAAATAACCTTGCTCGCCCTGCCCATAGATCCAAATATATCGCATACGATACAACGCTCGTTTCCACGGCAGACACTGTTGGGATTGCATGAATTTGACGCTGCAGCTGCAATTGCTCTGACAGCTCCCTTAAATGTAGCCCCCGGAATAATAGGCCTTCCGTGCAGCTTTATTGTTTCGCTTACAAGTTCTTTTCCTGTTCCTACAAAATCACTGTATCCGCTTCCTATATGCAGATTGCTGATGCAGATTATATTCAGATCAATATACCCTGTATATGCTCCCTTACCGTCGGCTATATAAGTTTCCCGTTTTCCAAACGGTACAAAATCATAGCTTTTTCGGTACTGCGAACTTTGTCCGTTATACATTATTATTCCGCCTTTCCGAAATATTCTGCCGCCGCTTCAAGAGAATCAAATACCAATCCATTTTTCGGCTTAAGGTCTGCGTCATAACCGCCGATTACTTTCATATGAAAATTCTCAACGTTCATTTTCCCGAAGCCTCTGCTTATCTTTCCTCCGAAACGTACCTCTCCCGCATTAATATCATACAGTGAAAGAAGCAATTTTTCCATTTCAAAATTTGTATAGTTTTTAAAAATAAAGCCCGCCTTGAAAATACCTTTTTCAACGACCTCCATATTATTGAGTGAACCAGACTTTGCCGACTGCGTACAAGGGTCTATTGCCGTACTGTGTCTTACCGATGTAATAACCGTATCCATAAGCGCATATGCGTCATTAAATTTAATTTTGCTTTTTTGATTTACTGCGCCGATCTTTCCGAATATCGTATCGACCTTATCATCACTCATCATGTCAAACATACGATGCCTTAATACGCCTTTAATTGTGCTGCCCGGAATCACATAAGCTGTTTTATCATGCTTTGAACCTAAAAGCCCTGTCATAAAAGTATTATCGGGACGAGTAGGATCGGGCTTGTTGCTTACGCCCTCCGAAACCAAAACGGGACCGTCGGCAGCCAGATCGAATTCCGCACAGGCTGTACACTTCAATTTCTCAAACATATTGTTTCCTCCCGCAGTCAGAGTCCTAATTTTTCTTTCAGAGCGTCGGCAGTAATTACATCTATTTTCAAATCGTAAACCTTAAAGCGTCCGAGACCTCTTGTTGTTTTTCCACCAACCGAAAGATTTCCCTCCTGCATTGCGTTTATAATAAAATCAAAATATTTTTTCTGCTGCTCGTCAAGATTATCCGCCGTAAGATAAAATTCAAATTCAGAGTCCTTTGAGATGACCTCAAAATCATATTTAGCGCTTCCCTTGGCAGCTCCCGTATTTCTGTCTATAGCAACTCCGTCGCGGCGTTCATAGGACGGCTCACCTATAAGATAACAATCCTTGAACTGAAGCTTTCCGGCAAATTCACGTCCGCCAAATAATCGACATACATCGCATGAACATTCATAAACTGCTTTCGCTTTTTCAAGAGGGTCTTTTATTTTTTCAAATTCTTCTTTATTTTTTTCCGTGCAGCACTTATCTTTATCAAGCACAACACAAGCTTTTCCCTCGTCTATTCCCCGAAGTACAGATTCAAAATATAAGCGTACCACTCCTTTTACAGAAGCTCCCGGAATAATAGGATGTCCGTTATTATCCTTGAGAACCGCATCATCAACATCAATAGGATTAAGTGAGTTCTTGGACGAAGAACCTATATGTATCGGATCTATTGCAATAAGCTTTCCAGTTACCGTATATCTGTTAATAAACTTATCATAAAGCATATTCAGGTGCCTCTTTTCTTCTTATTATAATTATTATCATTTTTTTTATTATAATTTTTATAACTTCCTCCATTACTTTGCATACTGTTTTCGGTAGCCCATATACGTGAGTTCCAATAGAAATACCCGAAAAAAAGAGAAAGATTTTCCAAACAGCTGTTTTCGTCCGACTGTGCTTTTATCTTTTCCATACAAGAAATAACAATATCAGCAAATGTTGTCCTGCCGTCCTTCATAAAATGATTCCAAGATTTAGGAAGCTTATTCGGTTTCGGACAGTCCTTTGCTTCATTGTATCTGACCAGAAGCTCGACCTCTTCATAGCATTCCGCGCTATTGCATATGTCTGCAAGCTCTCGAAACTGATTGCAACCTATACCCTTATTATCGTCGTCCTTAAAAATACTTTTATCGATCTGAGCTTCAACATTGCTTATGATCTGAATAATATCTTTTTTATTCATACAGTCCCTCCTATGCCTGTTCGATGGATTTTTCCGCATATCTGTATTTTTCCGTACCCAATATTTGTGTCTCTGCCTATGCCGTTTCCTTGCAACTTTTCAAGAAAATCAACTGCTCTTTCGTCGTCCGCTCCGAATGATATTTTAACCGAAGAACCCTTTTCCGTAAGCATTTCTGAAACTATTTTATAATCCCCGCCCGACATCTCATATCCGTTATATAAAAAATTCTGCGCATAAATTTGTTCGACCTCGACAGGAGCGTCTATTCCCAAAAGCCGTTCCTTCCAGATACGCTTATATTCCTCAGTTGTTACCGGAGTGTTTCCGACCTTGTCAATATCAAGCTTTGCATCGCTTAATAAAAGTACCGACGCATATTTTTTCCCTCCGCTGCATTTGAAACGCTCATTAAACTGTGCTATTGCCTTTTTAACGTCATATTTTGGAACATCTTCTATTGAAGCGACCTTTATTTTGCCGTATCCGCAGGAAGAATATTTTCCGATATAAACAGTCTTTCCAACATAAATCATACCGCTGTCACAGTCGTCTATTTCACATTCATAAACGCTTCCCATTTTTATTGCTTCAACAGAAAATAACGAACCGTTATCTGCAGTTCTTGTATGTAAATCAATTGCAGTATGAGTTGTTACACTATGTTGGATTTTTACGGAAGAAAAATCGTCACGATCAATAATACCCTTTAAGTTTTCCATTCTTCCGCCACATTGGCTGCAGCGAAGTATGCCGTTTTCCATTACAGTATCCATAATAGGGTGTTCTGTGCCACAGGCTTTGCACGCTTTTGCGGTAAAGGGAGCAGCCATTGAATTTTCGGGCATAAGAAAAGAAAAGCTCATATCGGAGAATTTCCTGCATACCGGTGCGTGTTCACAGCTGTCGCATTTACTGCCTCTGTAAGCCGCCTGATATTTTTTGCCGTTGAAAATTTCTTCCGCATATGGGCAATCAATTAGTATATCGTTTGCAAACGCTGCCCTGAGAACAGCGCCGTTGATAATATCGACGGTCTGCAAAAAGTTGTTGTTGGTTTTTGTTCCGCAGGAAATAACATCGCTTTCAAAGATGAATTTAACAAGCTTTTTCATTAATATCCACCTCCGAATAACCAAGACCTCGGCTTTTGCCGCTGCCTATAGAATTTATCAGCTTTACCGATTCCAGAAAAAGCTTTTCAAATAAAATAGTTTCTTCCGTATAACAGAACGTTACGTCACCCTTAAAGACCACCGCCTCGCAATTTTGGTCATTGCGGGAAACGACCTCGGAAAAAACAAGAGCCTTGTCATTGTTTTTTCTCGTATATCTGTTTATGGAAACATTGGCTCTGTTTTCATATTCGAGGGGCTGATCTGTAAAAAGATTATCAAATATCAAATGTGAACGGTTATACCCCTCGCTTCCGAAAAGAGCGTCAACAATATAGCCTTTTTCGGGAACAAAGGTATTTATAAGCATATTGAAATTTCCGCGTACAAGTCCTTTCATCAGTGTTGCGGGAATAAATGGCATACCGTCCGATTTTACAAACACCCGCTTGCTGTCCGGAGCAGCGCCCGCATTTATATGCATAGCTGAAAGCAGCCTAACACTTATCGTATAAACCTTTTTCATAAGCTTCTGAACCCTTTCCGCAAGTTATTCAATAAAGTCAAGAATGGTCATAAGGTCATTCCATATATAATATCTGCGTCCGTTTCCGATATAGTATCCGACGCTTTTTTCATATCCGCATATATCCGAAAGCTCTATTCTGTTTTCGGCTTTCTTTTCCTTTGCATTCATGTATCGGAGAAACAACTCTGCTTCCTCCGTACTTTCAGCGCTTTCAAATGCGTCAAGAATATTTCTCAACCCTGTTTTACGGTTCTTGCTTTTCATTTTGCCGGCAAATGCAACAATATCTTCCGCCGTATCGGTATAATAGGGAAGCATTGTATTTATGACCTCATCGTCCTTTTTGGCGTAAATACTGTTCCCGCCGTCAAAAGTATCAATAATAACGAACGAAAGGCTGCCGCAGTTGTCCTGCTTCTGCTTTGCAATGCTTTTCGCTTTTTGAAGCTCGTTTTCAGCTTTTTCAAGAACGACTTGAATGGGCGTTTCACATTTTGCAATGGCAATTCCAGCCGAAAGCGTTGAAACGTTGTCTTGACTTTTATATTTTTCAAATTGCTTATTATATTTCTTTATAAGAGAAATTGTAAAACGTATGGCTTTTTTGCCCTCCACAATAACAAAAATATCGTCACCGCCGAGACCTGCGACCTCAAATTTAGTTATTTTGTGTTCGCTCATTGCTTCAAAGGCTGCCTTAGCCGTAATCGTCTTTACATCGCGGGAAAACTCCATCATCTGAGTTATTTTTCTGAAATTCTGTATAACTCCTCCCATGTTGTTTCCGTCACCGTAAATAATTGCAATATATCCCTCGGAATCTTTAATATCGCTGAGACTTGTTACCATTTGCGCAGGAACGGAATTATATTTATTATACAGCTTTATGTACCTACTCCGTTTTGCAGCAGAACCTACAGAACGCTTATGCAGACAGGACGCACAAAGCTTTTTGTCTCCCACGGAATAAAAAGCTATCCTCTTTCCGCAGGCGCTGCATATGCTTCTGTTCGAAACCTCTTTGGCTGTTACGGGAGCGTTGAAGCTTTCCTCTTCGGTATCCGCTGTAACAGAGATAGACTTGTCCAAAAATGACGTTTTGCTTTCCGCGCTGCAATTCACGATAAGCTTTTTACGTTCATTAAGAGAATTTTCGATCTCCGCCATTTTTTTCTTGTAATTTTCGCCGAATATATCGGAAAACGGAAGCTTTTCACTTACATAATAAGCGATATCCGCACTGATAAGAAGCTCCTTTCCTCGGGTCTCAAGCTCCAATGCAAAAGCTTCATCACAGCTTTCGGGAACAATTGCAAAAATATTTCCTCCGCCTGAGTACACAATACATTCGGGAATATATTTATCGGATATCATCGCAGGGATAATATCCTCTTCAACATGAGTCAGCAGTGCGCTTGCACCTCTGATATCATTCAAAAGGTAATTTTCAAGGTAATAGTTTTTTATCTTATACGAGCCGCCCTTTAAAATACGTATACTTACAGGGCTTTCATAAGGAATATTATTAGTAAGTAGGTCAATAAGCCGCCATGCTTCGGAAAAAGCTGTACGGTCTTCACTCAATAAAGTTAGATAAGCATTCTTTCTCAATGATTCCTTTTCGGAATTTTCGCCGCAGGAAATATATGCGGCGGCAACAAACAGCGACGCGATATCGCAAAGCTTATGTGATATGCCATCGCACTGCATATATATGCTGTCTGTCTTTTCGTCGGAAGTGAGATATTCACGAATTTCATCAGCCGACATATCACGGCATTTTTGGCATATTTTTTCGTGCATAATATCTCAATCCTCCGCATATTTTGTGTAATTTTTATTCATTATACCACAGTATAGCGTGTTTGTAAAGCAGTTTTATAAAAAAATGTAAAATTTTCTGTAAGCATTGACACACCACAGCTTTTTGTGTTACAATAATTATATAGTAGCGGTTGCAGTCTACTCACCGCAAGGTGATTGAAACCTAAGCTGATACCATATAAGGTGACATCTGTTAAATGTTGCAATGCGCTCACCGTAAGGTGATTGAAACGCCATTTAGGGTGATACTTTTTTACGTACTCTCTGTTACAGTCCTCTCACCGTGAGGTGATTGAAACATTATATGGAATATTCCATGTGTATTTAAATACGGTTGCAGTTTACTCACTGCAAGGTGATTGAAACTCCATAGTCCACCCGTTGTGGATACATTTGTATCTGTTGCAACCTGCTCACTTCAAGGTGATTGAAACTAATTAGGTTGCTGAAAACTGTCCGCACTCGCAGTTGCAACTCACTCATCGCAAGGTGATTGAAACCCTACATACTCAAAAAGAATGTTTTCGATGTCTATTGCAGTCTTGCTCACCGCAAGGTGATTGAAACTTCCTCGGCTCTAACATTCTCATTCCGATGTGCGTTGTAGCCCGCTCACCGCAAGGTGATTGAAACAGCATATCGGGGTTGTCGTGGATATTGCCGATAACGGTTGTAGCTACCCACCACAAGGTGATTAAAACCATGTATACTGGTGCATTCCAAAGTTCTTGCAGGTTACAATCCCGCTCACCGTAAGGTGATTGAAATGATTCCTCGTCTCTCTGTATTACACTGTCCCATATGTTGCAACCCGAACACCTCAAGGTGATTAAAATTGGTCGTTGTACGTTTTTGCCTCAAGCAGTACGATTGTTGCAATTCTCTCACCGCAAGGTGATTGAAACCAGATAATTTCTTCGCATATTCCTTCGCTTCTTGTTGCAGCCCGCTCACCATAAGGTGATTGAAACCGTGAAAAGATAACCCTTTAACCAAGACGGGCGGTTGCAACCCGCTCACCGCAAGGTGATTGAAACGATTTGTCTGGGTTTGCACACCACCATTCCAATAGTTGCAGCCCGCTCACCACAAAGTGATTGAAACAACAGCTTGTGCGTATTTGCCAATTCATAAGCAGATTGCAACCTACATACCGCAAGGTGATTGAAACTTAAATTGGTAATGCTTATTGCCCAACCCGACCTTGGTTGCAACCTGTTCACCGTAAGGTGATTGAAACCACGGGCATTTACCCCAGTTTACCCATGGACGGGTTGCGGTCCACTCACCGCAAGGTGATTAAAACGGATGATTGCTTCAATGGATTCTATGTTTTTCAGTTGCAACCTACTCACCATAAGGTGATTGAAACAGGTGATGTCTATAAACGAGGTTCAAACCAAATGTTGCAGCTTGCTCACCGTAAGGTGATTGAAACATGGCGTAGAAACCGTCGCACAGCCTCTGCTGAGTTGTAAATTGCACACCGCAAGGTGATTGAAACGTAATCGTATCTTCAATTACGTCCTTAAGGTGGACGTTGCAGCCCACTCACCGCGAGGTGATTGAAACGGAAGTTCCACATAATATCCCGTGACCCATGCCTGTTGCAACCATCTCACCGCAAGGTGATTGAAACCCGTACTTCTTGCAAATCTTGGTAGGTTTTCAAGTAGCAGCCTGCTCACCGTAAGGTGATTGAAACTCAAAGCAGTCACAGCACAAATCAATATCTATGCTACAGCTTGCTCACCGCAAGGTGATTGAAACCCGTCATCGGAAACATCTGACAATTTTACGGATGTTGCAGCCTGCTCACCGCGAGGTGATTGAAACTCATATATGCCACATTCTTCAAGCGGGACTTCTCTATTGCAGCACGCTCACCGTAAGGTGATTGAAACAACAGCTTGTGCGTATTTGCCAATTCATAAGCAGATTGCAATCTACTTACCACAAGGTGATTGAAAAAACAGCACGCTTCCCGTTAACTCAGGATTTTGTGGTTGCAACTCACTCACCGCAAGGTGATTGAAACCCAAAGCCACCCAAACCAAACATTCCGAGAATGCCGCAGGCTGTACACCATAAGGTGATTGAAACGAGGTGTATCTATTATCAAATTCTGCTATAGTAGTTGTAGCCTGCCAACCGCACGGTGATTGTAAAATTGTAATTTTCTTGATAGTTACATCTTCAAGGTAACTTGTTTTGCTCTTAAGGTTGCAGCCCGCTCACCGCAAGGTGATTGAAACATACGGTGTTTTGCGTCGTGGATTTCCTCCATCCGTTGCAGCCCGTTCACCACAAGGTGATTGAAACGGCGCGTCCGCCTCCAAAATCTGCGACAAGAAGTTGCAGCCCGTTCACCGCAAGGTGATTGAAATGACATAATAAAGCTTATAGCCTTACGAATGACATTACAATTAGTACACCGTAAGGTGATTGAAACATGGCGTAGAAACCGTCGCACAGCCTCTGCTGAATTGTAAATTGTACATCGCAAGGTGATTGAAACACTATATCCCCATCAAACATCAGTTTTTCGTTCGTTGCAGCCCGCTCACCGCAAGGTGATAAAAAAATAAACCGTATATTCCAATGCAAACTGGAATATACGGTTTATTTTTTTGTAAAAACTTAATTATGGCATAAATCAACGGTATTATAAAGCAGATGGGGGAAAACAAAAATGCAGAAAGAATTTTGAAAAAACTTAATTGCTGAAAATCGCAAGGGTATTATATAACAGAGGGAGGCGAGTTGAAGATGCAGAAACACAGTATGTACAAATCAAATGAAGCAGCTTTTAGGAGGAATGACAAATGGCAGAAAATTTTTTGAACTATCAGGTGACATAATCAACGGGACAGGCAGGGTTATCTCGGCAATTCATGAAGCGGTCGAGATATTAAAAAATGATGACGGAGAGAGGTGATAATAATGGCTGAAAAAATCATTAACGGCGTATGCACAGTCGTAACAACAGTATGCAGTCTTATCAAGTTAGCCCTTGATGACTAATATCAGGAAGGAGAAATTGTTATGGAATTTTCAAGAAAAGAAATCAAACTGGTACATATTCTGTGAATGAAAGGATGTATGCAAAATGAACATGGTTATTAAAATTGCCGAAACTGTGATTGAAGTGGTCACAACAATAGCTAAGATAAGACAAAAGTTTGATTAAAACATCTTAGTCATATAGCTATAGAACGGAGGTGGTATCATGGACTTTTTAACTTGGCTCATAATTGGAGACGCACTTGGAGCTTTTGATGATGATGACAATGAATAACGTTGAAATGGCTGTGGTTACTATGTATAAACTTACAGAATTTATTGAAGAGATTGCAAAGTTAGTTTGTGAAATTACAGATAGCTGTAACGATTAAAATTCATATCTCAAATTAAGTCAGTCCATTTACTGTCGTTGATTTGAAGAATTTGAAATGCAAAAACTCCATATTCCGCACGGAATATGGAGTTTTTCTATACAGAGAGCAGCCTAATGAAAAGTGATGCCACATTTTAGAATGAAGTTTTGCTGAAACATTAATTTATAATAAAAATCATATTTTCTAATTTGTTACTTCTGTATGTACAGTAGATTTAGAAATTCCGAACTGTTTAGCAGCGGCACGAACAGTAGCTTTATGTTCGAGTATATAGCGTCCGAGAATTACGGCACGCTCCTCGATATCCTGACCTGCTTTTACTTTCAATATGCTCACTCCAATACACAGTATTTCTACTTATGTATATGCTGAGTTTGTAGTGTTAATGCAGGAGAGTTTTGTTAATTGCATCAAAAAACAGTCGGTAGGCAACTTAGATGCGGCATTAACGTACCGTTTATAATTGGTGACAGCCACGCATATGGACAGTTGCAAATTAGAAGCACTTGGGAAGGTGAGCGGGAGGCATTCAGCGCAAATATGCTCAAAGCAGTTGCGTTCATTATATCGGTATTTGAGGATAATTTAAATGATGAACATTTCAAAAGCAAGCTCAGCAAGGTCTCCGTCCGTGAAATATCAAGAGCTGCCGAAGATCGCAGAAACGGAACGTCAGGTTATGCAGACGCTGTTATGACTTACTGTAACAAGAGAATGAAAGTCCCGTTAAAATCGGATAAGATAACCCCAAAGCTGGTGATATACTCTCTTGCCGAGATCAAAGAGTATATGAAGGAAACATAATGTTGTATTATAATACAGATTTGTTCACACTTTCCGAAAACCCGAGAAGTATTGCAGCACGTCATATTTATGAAGCAAAATATAAATCCGCTCGCAAGCATACGAGCGGATTTGAGGAAAATGAAGAATTTAAAAATAGTAAATTGTCCTTAATTTATTTGGCTGTTCACATCGTCAACGCCTACCTGAACCGCGTCAAATATTGATTCTCTTGCGGTGTACCAGTCGGTGCCTGTGAGAGGCTGATTGATCAGGTTGCCAACAATATCTGCGGTGTCTTTGGGCAGACCGCCGTATACGTCAGCTATAGGATTCTCATTAGTTAATCTTTCGACCTCTTTTTTCATTTCGATCATTTCATCTGTCCAGCCGTAATCCTCTTTGTGCTTATCATCGCTGATCTTCACGGCGTTTTCATCGTCGTAGGAAGCTATAACGCACTCCATAAGCCGTGCTGCGCCTTCGGGATTTCCAGCACCGGAGCAAAGATTATAACCGTCGAGCCCGGCGTTGTAATAGTATTTGTCAGCCTTTTCGTCACGGGGAATAGGTACAAAGAACATACCTTCACCGAATTTTTCTCTCCATATTTCAGGAGCTGTTTCAACCTCATAGAAGCCGCCGATGTAGAAAAGCTCCTTGCCCTCGCCCATAAACTGTATCTGTGTGTTCCAGCTGAACTGGGATTTATCAAGCACCAGTCCATTCTTGAAAAGATCGTACTGGAAACTCATCGCTCTTTCAAGGTTGGGATCCATAAGGTTGTTGGACATTTTTCCGTCCTTTATGGAGATCGAAGGTACACCGCTTGCAAGGTACAGCGGCGTCTGGTTGAACCAGCCGTCCAGTCCGTAGGTGCCCGCTTCAGGATCGACAAAGTCCATAAGCATGGATTTGAATTTATCCATGGTCCACTCGCCTTTTTCGTACAGCTCCTTCGGGTCGTCATAGCCCAGGTCTTCAATGGTTTCTCTGTTGTAGTACACAACATATCCCGCCGTGCTCTGGCACGCCATAAAGTAGTGCTTTCCGTTTATAGCGTAGGTGTCGTTAAGCTCCCTTACGCTTTTCCAAAGGGGATTTTCCCAGTCAACATAATCATCGAAGCTTTGGATTATACCGGAAATAACGCACTTGGGAACCGCTTCAATACCCGGGAAAAAGTCAATACCCTCCCCGCCGAGAACCGCCGTGGCAAGATCGTCGTACTGAGTTGCCCATGTGGTTTCGATATACTCAACGTCTCCGCCGTACTTTTTCTCGAACAGCTCCATAGAAATAGGTTTGCTGTTACCGAGTCCCGATGGGTGCCACGGGTCATAAAACGACATCCACTTTACTGTCTTGTTGGAAAGCTCCATGTCTGGAAGACTGTCCGCAAGATTTGACACCTGCTCCTCCTGCTCTGGGGCAAGGGTCTCGGTATTGAGCGCAACGGTAAGCTGTGTCGTAGTTTCCGACTCCATAAGATATCCGTGCTCTCCGTCCGATTCGGACGAGCAGGAAGCAAGTCCTGCCGCGCATGACAGCGCCAGTGCAAATGCTAATACTTTCTTGTGGTCTTTCATAATGCTCCTCCTTAAATAAAATTAATTTCGTTCAAGCTCTTTTACAGCCATAAGCTCTTCAAGCAAAACCGGATCCTTAAATTTTGCCTCTCTCCGGATATAGCACACGTCCGTAACGTCCCATAAAACGGGGCACATTCCTCTTGTATAGCCAGCCGCGCACACCGAGGAAAGATACAGCCGCAGCATTTCATCTGTCTTGTTTCTTGTAGCGGCGGCAAATTCGCCGATAATGACCGGTACGCCCTTGTCAACATAAGTCGTTTTCATCATGTCCATGTATTTGTTAAGCTCGGCATAGTCAGCCTCCGAGCCCCATTCGGACTGCGCCTTGCCCCAATCAACGTCCTTGTCGATGATAGCAAAGGTAGGGGGGGTGTAGTAATGCACCGAGACCGCGCATCGTCCCGCAGGGTCGTCGGGCATTTTGTAAAGCGGGTCGCAGGTCAGCTCAATATCGGTGTTGTAGCCTGCAATAAGCAAGTGACGCTTTTTATTGTTTCCGCCTGATTTTCTGACAATATTTACAAAGCGCTGGTTTATATCGTTAAGTACGCTGTAGGAAAGCTCCTTGTCACCTTCGTTGCTGTAACGGTTCCAGATCTCTTCCCAGCCGCCCTCTTCGTTGAGCGACTCGAACATCAGGCGGTCGCTGTAGTTTTTGTACTGCGCGCAAAGCTGAGTCCATATCCGTTCGTATTTATAGAAGCACTCATCTCTGTCTTCCTCGTTCGCAAAACGTGAGAACCAGCCGCCGTCCCAGTGAATGTTCAGGATAACATACATTCCGCTGTCAAGAGCCCAGCCCACGACCTCCGTGACTCTTGCCATGTATTCGGGACTGATGTCGTAATCTCCCGACATCATATTCGACCATGCCACAGGCACCCGAAGTACGCCGAAACCGCAGTCTGCGTAACCCTGTATCATTTCCTGAGTGATAACAGGACTTCCCCAGCCTGTTTCATAATTGCGGACAACATTGCCCTGCCCCATTGACTCAAAGGTATTGCCAAGATTGATACCTATACCCATGTCCTGCACGATCTCCATAGTTGACATATCGCGCATTTCGCCTTTCTCTCCGCCGCACCCCGTAAGCATAGCTGCCGCCACTGAAAAAGCGGTTAGCATCGATAAAAATTTCACTTTTTTCATATGACCTGCTCCTTTGCGTATTTGTTAATAATATTATAATATGACTGCACAAAAATACAATATCTTAGCACGTCAAGTTTAGTGACTTATTGTGCAAAAACCTCTTCGCGTTTTTACGAAGAGGTTAAATACATATTCATATGCAGTTTCTGTACTGGGTAGGAGTTTGACCGCATCTGCTTTTGAACTGCCGCATAAAATTATATTCGTTACCGTAACCGCATTTTACGGCGATTTCCTTTACGGTAAGATTTGTTGATGAAAGCAGCCGTTTCGCATTTTCAATTCTTCCGTTTATAACATCGGTCATAACGCTTACTCCGAACAGCTTTTTGTACAGATGCTGAAAGCCTGAACGGCTCAAGCCCGACTCTGCGGCAAGTCCCTCAACATCGGGAATGCTCTCGGGATCAATATAAATGCGGTTTCTGATGTGAATAAGCCTGTTGTTGCGCTCGGAAAGCGCATTGTCGGAAAGATAGGATTTATCTTTTAGTATCCTGCTGAGCTTCATGAACAGAATTTCAACGTAACGTTCCTCAATCTCGCTATGGTAAAAGCTGGCAGAATAATGTTCATATGTGAGGATATGAACGATTCTGGAAAGCTCCTCGATATTTCCGAGATGTACAACTGTGTCCACCGGTATTTCAAGTCTGGAAAATAGTTCTTCGTCTTCGGGCTTCATGCCGAAGAATATCCAGTCGTCGGTGTACACGCCGTTCAGGCTGCCGTATTTGCACGGAAGCTTACCCGAAAAAAAGATAAAGGAATTTTCTTTGACGATATGCCTTACACCGTCAATTTCAAAAAATGCGGGAGTTTTTATCAGAAGAAGAAGAGGACAGCCTATCCCGTTGGGTTTGTCGAAAACAAATTCTGAATTGTGGGAATGATTATAGCCTATCGTACCTATTTCCATTGTATCCCGCCCTTTTGTTTTTAATTTATTTTACCATTTTAAAATGCGGCTTTCAATGACTTTTTGTGCACGTCAAAACAGCTTTTTGTGCAATTTCATATGACCTTATGTGCTGATATGCTGAGGAATACTATTCGCCTATACCGAATTTATTTTTCATCCATACTTCGGCAAGCCGAATCCATACCTTGCATTCCTCCTGCACGCCCCAGCCGTTGCTGTCCTGAGACAGCTCGCTTGCAAGTCCCAAACCGTGTCCGCCGTCGGGGAAGATGTGCATTTCGCAGTTTACATTATGCTTTCTTAGCGCCGACGCAAACAACAGGGAATTTTCCACGGGGACAACATTGTCTGTATAGGTGTGCCATATAAAAGCGGGAGGAGCGTTTTCAGTGACCTGTTTTTCGAGAGAGACCTTTTCTAAAATCTCCGTGCCGAGAAGATTATTGTAATCGGCGCCTAACAGCGTTGCAAATGAATCCCTGTGCGAAAACTCACCAGAGGTTATAACGGGGTAGCAAAGTATCATTCCCGCGGGACGAAGCTCATCGGAAGTCATTCCCACTGACTGTGTGACAAAATCTTCCCCGCAGAAAAGCGAATAGCTTGCAGCAAGATGTCCTCCCGCCGAACAGCCGAGGATAACCGTTTTATCGGGAAGCACGTTCCACCTTTCGGAATTATCTCGTATAAGCTTCCATGCCTGCGCCGTCTCCAGTATCTGTGTCGGATACCTGACAGGATAGGTTGAATAGGTCAGCACCGCCGCATGATAGCCCATTGCCGTGAACTGCAAAGCCATTACCTCCGCCTCACGGTCGCTTACAAACCCGTACCCACCGCCGGGGCATATAAGCACAAGCGGACGCTTGTTATATTTCATCTGCTCGGAGCTGTCGATGATATAGGTTTGCAGCTTGGCGTTTTCGCCAGAACCCTCCGCGGCGATCTTAAATTTTTCAACTAACATAATTACGTGTCCTCCTTTTAGACTTTTAGATTTTTTATGCAAGCTCGCTCATAACAACATTTTTTATGCTTCGTACCAGCGTTCCCGTTCTGCCTATGCCGACCTGCTGAGTGCCGAAAAGCAGTGTGATACCGTGGGCAGGCTCGTTGGAAAAGAACGTGCCCAGCCAGCCGTCCCAGCCGTACTCCCCATTTGAGGAAAACAGCATGGCGCGGCTTTCGTCCTCGCACACCCGCATTAAGTTACCGTAGGTATAGCCTGACATCCAGCTCCAGCATTCCTGCAAATGCTTTTCCTTGCCGCGGGGCAGCCGGCCTCCGCGTGTCAGCAGTCTAACCGCGGCTTCTGGCATAATGCGCTTGCCGCCGTGCTGTCCACCATTCAAAAGCATTGAAGCAAATTTTGCATAGTCGTCAAGTGTGGAGCAAAGTCCCGCACCTCCGGACTGGAACGCAGGAATAGTATCACGCTCGTACCGCAGACCCAGATGATTGGTCTTGACCTCGGCAAGACCGTTTTCGGAGTAGTCGTAAACCTTTGCCAGCCGCGCCGATTTTTCGGCAGGAACATAAAAATCCGTATCGTTCATGTCCATAGGTTCAAAGAAATTTGCCCTCAGAAAATCGCGGAATGACATGCCGCTGACCTTTTCGACGAGCGCTCCGAGAATATCCGCCGAAGCGCCGTACATAAACTGTTCCCCCGGCTCGAAGCACAAATCGTTTTGGGATGTCATTTCCGCAAACTCCGCAGTAGTAACGGGATTGTCGGAAAAAAGACGGTTTTCTATTGTCCAAAAGACCTCGCCGCTCTGTCTGCCGCCCTCGCTGCTTCCGTCGGGATAGGCGATCCCCGAACTCATGTTCATAAGCATACCCGCAGTAATATGATTTGCGGCGGGGCGGCGTTCTCCGCCGATATTTACGTACATATCCGCGTATTCCGGCATGTAGTCTGAAAGCCATGAGTTCAGATCAATTTTTCCCTGCGAAACAAGCAGCATTACCGCCGCAGCAGTAATAGGTTTTGTCTGGGAGTACAGTCTGAAAATCGTGTCGCGCGTTATAGGAACGTTATTTTCTATATCGCGAAAACCGCTTTCGCAATAGGCGACCTCATTTCCGTCCTTTAAAACAAGGACGTTAGCTCCTGCCGTGTCACCTTTTTCCACGGCAATTTTCAAAAGCCCGTCAATTTTATTTTTCATGAAAATACTCCTTTTTAAAAGCAACTTAATACTTCTGCGCCCTTTCTCACAAAGGCGATAAATTCGTCAATTTCGGCGGTGCAGTCGATACGTCCGCCGCCGTTGTGAACCGACTTGTCTGAGGTGCGCACCCATTCTCCCTCGGGGAGGTAAACGCTTCTGACCGTCTGACCTTGATTCAATATGGGCGCAAAAAGTATATCAGAACCGAACATATACTGGTCGTCAAGCTCATAGCAGACAGGGTCGCCGTAAAAGTCGAAAAACATCGGGCGCATAACGGGAGTTCCCTTTTCCGCAGCTTCGTTCATAGCGTTAAGTATATATGGTTTGAGCCGTTCACGCAGCTCGATAAGGGACTTGATTATCCCGTAATTTCTCTCTCCGAAGCTCCATATTTCATTATCGCCTCCGCTTGATTCCTTAACGCCGGGGTGACGGTCGATTTGTCCCTTTGTTTTCATGCGCGAACCGTGCAGACGCATTACAGGACTGAAAAGTCCGAACTGGAACCAGCGTACGATAAGTTCCCTGAAATAATCGCTTTCAATGTCGCCGCCCCAAAAGCCGCCTATGTCGCTGTTCCACCAGGGGATACCGCACATCGCCATTGAAAGTCCGGACACAACGCTCTGTCTTAATGCCGTAAAATTGGAACCGATATCGCCGTTCCAGACGATAGCGCCGAATTTCTGACTGCCGATAAACGCCGCTCTCGTCAGTATCGCGATCTCTTTCTCTCCCTCGGCTTTCAACCCGTCATAAAAGCATTTTGAGTAGTAATACGGATACAGCAAAGCAGTCTGCCCGCCGTTGCCAAGGTAGAATTTCAGGTTGTCGAACTGCTGAGGGTGTACCTCCGGCTCTGCTTCGTCCAGCCAAAACGTTTTTATTCCGCAGTCATAATAATTTTTTCTTGCCTTGTCCCAAACGAACTCGCACGTCTGCGGATTTGTAACGTCGATAAATGTTTGCTGACCGTAAAACTCAAATGTACCGTACTGTCCGTTTTCTGTCCGTACAAGCATATTCCGCTCGTTCATTTCGGAGTAATACTTGCTGTTCGGATTTATCGTCGGCCATATCGACACTACTGGGTTTATTCCCATTTCACGAAGCTCGCGGCACATAGACTTCGGATCGTTCCACAGCGACGGGTCAAATTCCCATTCGCCCTGCTCCGTCCAATGGAAATAATCTATGACGATTGCGTCAAGCGGTATACCACGCTTTTTGTACTCGCGGGCGACCTCCAGCAAGTCCTCCTGACTTTCATACCGCAGCTTGCTTTGCCAGAAGCCAACAGCCCATTCGGGAAGCTTCGGCGCATATCCCGTCAGATCGCAGTACAGCTTCATGACTTCGGCAGGCGTATCCCCAGCAAGAATAAGGTAGTCTGTCTGATATGCGCAGTCTGCCTGCCATAAGGTGTGGTTTTTGGAAAGCTCGCATCTTCCCTGGGAAGGATTGTTCCACAGAAAACCGTAGCCAAGCGACGAATACAAAAACGGTATCACCGATTTAGTGTTATAGTGAATAAGTTCGTATGAACCGTGCTTGCGGTCAAACCAGTCCTGCTGTTCCTGACCAAGACCGTAAAAATGCTCGTCTTCTCTCGCCGCAAACAAAGCCCGTGCTCGGTACAGATCCCCCTCCCGGTGACTGAACCTGCGCACTGCGTCTCCCTCTTCGGTCGTTCGCAGTATCTGCTGTCCGTTTTTGTAAAATGCCAGATTGTAAGTGTTCCAGCCCTGAGATATCTCCGCTTTCAGAATGCCGGTTTGCAGCGAAGCGCAGCCGTCCTTTTCATCAATAGTAACCGATGTTTTAACAGGTTCGTTAAGAGTCCAGCGTTCATCGGAAAACCTGCCGTTTCTCGTTGAGCGCACACGTATGCAATTTTCGGCATATGCCTCTGCGATCAGTATCTCGTCCCGCATGGAAAAACCGATACTGTTTTCAGATATAATTATTTTACCCATAGTATATCCGCTCCTTTCGGTTTTGAGTTGAAAGCAATTATATCATACCTAAAATTGTTTTTCAAGTAAATTAACTCAAAAACTTTGAAAAATAATAATAATATTTTTGGAAGATTTTATACGTGCAGAATAGTTCATCAAATTTAACTTTAAATGGCATTGAACAACATAGCAAAAAGATTTATAATAAAAAATAATGCTATAATGTTTGTCTGATTATAGCAATCCATAAAAATATTTTTGTATATGTATGCAGCTTCTTGTCATAAATGATAAGCCTCCTGTGGTATTTGTTTTACCATAGGAGGCTCTTTTTACCGATTAAGTTCACACGCATTCATCATTCAAAAAATTGTGCAGAACAGAAATACAAATACAGTTTTTTTATTTTAAATTTTGTACTGTTTTGATTTCTTAAAAAAAGATATTTTGAATGTATCACTCGTCGTCGAAATTTCCGGGAATATGGAGCTGCTTGACCGGAATACGCTTTAATGGAGAGTATATGTATTTAGGGCACGATGAATCCCCGTTTACAAGACCTCTTTTTTCACAGAGAACCTTTCCGCCGTCCTTAGCGCGCGTACCAAAGTTGCAGTACTGACACTGGGGAGGGATATCTGCGCCAAAATATTTCTTTTTTGCCATAAATAACATTCCTTTCTACCAGTAAAAATTTATTTACATCTTTACTACTATTATATCATACTTTTTTCTTTTTTTCTATAGAAATATTTGATAATAATAAAATTGTCATAATTAACAAAAACAGCGTAGGAATTGGTGAACTTTGACGAACTGCCGTTCGTGATGGTAAAGACGTCAGAACGTATCCGGGCTCAAATACTTCTACATAGAGTTTACACAAAAAATATGAAATAAATATTGAAAAAACTCTGAAAAAATAAAAACGTTTTGTAGACAGCTGTTCATTTAAAAAACCTCTGACCTGCATAAGAACGCAGATTCCTCCGAATGAAAGCAGGGAAGCAGCCAACGGTATAAGACTGCGGTCTCCGCGGGACAGGGAGGATATGTTGCTGATCTCAATTACAGCTCTTACCGCGGCGTTTGCGTCGCTGTATTTCATTCCCGTTAGGTCGGACGCCTTTTGGGAAATGAATATCAGCGCTCCCGATTTATCGAGGATACAGATAATTGTGGAAAAAAATACAATTATTGCGCATATTGAAAACATTCCCTTTGCTCCGCCGTAAACCGAGCTAATAAGCTTTTCTGCGGACATATCAAGTTTTGCTGCGGCTGCGCTTCTGGGGGGAATCGGACGCCCTGATCCGCTCACAGCAGCAATAATAAGATTTGAGCTGATTATTGACGCGAAAATTATCAGTCCGATTTTAACGCTTGAAAAAAGCTTTATTCCCGCTATGCCGCAGATAAAGGCGGGACCCGCAAGGTAACAGTAGGAAAGCATACGTTCTGCGGTATCCTTGTCGATCTTTCCGTTATCGTACAGCTCCGACAGAAGCTTTGCTCCAACGGGGTATCCTCCAATGCTGCCGATAAGGAATACCGAAAAATATTCTGGAGGTATACGGAATATGTATCTTGAAACAAGTCCGAACGGCTTGCTTAGGACTGTATAAAGATTCGAGGAAACAACGAAACCGGAAGCTATCATAAAAGCGTACAGCGACGGTATCATCACTTCAAAGCATACCCTGAGCGACTTCAGGACGGCTTCTCCCACGTCTCCGACGAAAACGACCAGTAAAACCATGTAGAACACGGTCAGTACGCCCGCAATAAAATTTTTGAATTTCGATCTCATATTACCGCTCCGAGTCATATGTAAATTTTTCATTTGTTTACGGGTTTTTGTCCCGATAAAGTATATGAAAAAAAAAGCGGCAATATAATTTATTCAAGAGATTTTTTGAAAGGCGATGGAAAATGAACGGCAAACTGAAAAGCAGATACGGCAGGATCGTCTCAAAATTTGTCAGGGACAAGGCGTACCTTAACACATACATGGCTCTTACCGACAATACTCACATGGAAATAGAAAACTGTAAAAAGATACTGGAGTACAACGACGTGCGGGTGAAGATACGGACTGCTACGCTAATCGTCAGCATCTGGGGGAGCGGTTTAAGCATATCGGATTACAACACCGACGGTATAGTTGTGAACGGCAGCTTCTCCTCGGTGGAATTTGAGCCGTGCGGACAAACCGGACAGACTGAACAGATTAAACAGAGTGAACCGTACGGAAAGTCATAATGTAAAAGGAGGTATGCCAGATGTTCGACAACATACGCGGGATAATAACTTTTGAAGCGGTGGCTCCGGAGCCAGAAGCTTTTGTAAATATGCTGAGGGAGAGCCCTGTATCGGTATCTGATATTAGGCTGGAGAGCGGAAAAATATACGGAGACGTTTACAGAGCTGATTTTGACGAGGTAAAAAGGACTGCCGAAAGACTTGGGGCGCAGCTTTGCGTACATTCCAAAAGGGGCGGGGTATTTACTGTAAGGAAATACCGGCGCAGGACGGGTATGCTGATAGGACTTGTTCTGGCTTTTGCTATGGTTGCGTATCTGTCCAATGTGGTTATGATCGTGGAGGTGTACGGGAACGAAACGCTTTCCGACAAGCAGGTGATCTCGCTGCTCAGGGATCAGGGGATACGCATAGGCGCATTTATACCGTCGGTGGATCTGAGGGAGGCGGAGAGACGGATAGTATCCTCGTCGGACGATATCGCGTGGGTAGGCCTGCGGTCTAAGGGGTGCAAAATACAGGCGGAAATAAGCGAGATAGGGGAGTTCCCTGATATTGTTCCTACATCTGTACCCTGTAATATCGTGTCGTCCCGCGACGCGCAGATAGTTGAAATAAAAAACGTGCATATGGGTATGCTTGTCAGAATGCTCAATGACGGAGTAAAAAAGGGAGATCTGCTTATAAGCGGCACAGTTGACGACGGCAAGGGCGGGGTATATTTTGCTCATTCAATGGGAGAAGTAATAGGCAGGTATACGGAAAAAGCTGTTTTCAGGCAAGCATTTGAGGACGAGCGTTTCGACTACGGCGATAAGCTTGTGAAAAAAAAGATTTGTTTTTTCGGACTGGAGATACCTCTCTATATCGGAAAAAACAACTTCGGAAATTATGAGTACGACGAAGAAACGCGCTATGCCGAGCTGTGGGGAATTAAGTTTCCCGTCGGGATAGTGACTGCCGAATATAAGCCGTACGATATTGTGCCCGTAAGCTACAGTCCGGAGCAGGCAAAAACTATTCTGGAGGATAAGATCAGTCTTTATGAGCGCAATTTCTTCGATGGCGAGGACATAACCGTTGTGGACAAGGAGGTCTTTTTTTCGGAAGACAGCGGCGAAGCCAAAGCCGTGGTAAAGTACACTCTTGAGAGCGATATAGGCGTTACCAGGGAGATCATGGCAAAACAGCCGTCGTAATACGAAAATCTGCGAAAACTTAAAAAGTCGTATAAAATGATGATTACCTCTTTTATTTTGGGAAAATATGTGTTATAATATAAATGTATATTCAGAATTTTACTTGCAGAGGTGTACAAATGGCAGAAGTTATAATAAATCTGGAAAATATTGAGCACGCGATAGAGCTTTTCGGAAATTACGATGAAAATATCAATCTGCTTCAAAGACAGTATAATGTGGCAGTGCTTAACAGGGGAAACGATATAAGAATAAGCGGCGACGAGCCAAACGTCTCCAATGCAAAGACTGCGGTGGAGGCGCTTCTCAGGCTGGTGAAAAGCGGTGAAAAAATTACGGAACAGAATATAAGATATATTAATTCCATGGTGGACGAGGGGATAGTCCAGCAGGTGACTCAGCTTGCTGACGGCGGGATATGCGTTACCACAAGCGGAAAGGTCGTTAAGGCTAAAACTCTCGGTCAGAAAAAATATGTGGACGCTATCGCCAAAAACACGGTGGTAATGGGAGTCGGTCCCGCAGGTACTGGAAAGACCTATCTTGCGGTGGCTATGGCGGTAAAGGCGTTCAGAGCCCATGAGATAACGAAGATAATCCTTACCCGTCCAGCTGTGGAGGCTGGAGAAAAGCTTGGATTTCTGCCGGGTGATTTGCAGAATAAGGTAGACCCGTATCTGCGTCCGCTTTACGACGCTCTTTTCGATATGTTCGGCGCTGAGACCTTTGCGAAGCATATGGAGCGCGGCAGCATAGAGGTTGCGCCCCTTGCCTACATGAGGGGACGTACTCTGGACGATTCGTTTATTATTCTTGACGAGGCTCAGAATACTACCCGCGAGCAGATAAAGATGTTTCTCACGCGTCTGGGCTTCAACAGCAAAATGGTCATAACCGGTGACGTTACCCAGATAGACCTGCCCGACAGCAGAAAATCGGGACTTATCGACGCGATGCACGTATTGAAAAATATTGACGATATAAGCATAACAAGGTTTACAGAAAAGGATGTTGTACGCCATAAGCTTGTTCAGGATATAATCAAGGCGTATGAAAAGGCGTACAGCGACAGGAAGGGTTGAGAAAAATGCCAAAGCTTAAGGTAATGATAAGAAATAATCAAAAACTTGTGAAGCTTCCGTCGGGAATGAGGCTTCTTGTCCGTAAATGCTGTCAGGCGGTGCTTGTTACGGAAAAATTTGACAGGGACGCGGAGGTAAGCGTTTCCTTTGTGGACAACGGTGAGATACGCAGGCTGAATAAAATATATCGGGGAATGGACAAGTCCACCGATGTGCTATCATTTCCTCTTGGTGAAAACGGTGTGTACGATATAAACAACGAAACGGGAGCGTGTCTGCTTGGGGACGTGGTGATCTCAATGGAAACTGCGGTAAAGCAGGCTAAGCTCTATAATCATAGTCCCGAAAGGGAAGTGGGCTTTCTGACAGTGCATTCAATGCTTCATCTGCTGGGATACGACCATGAGACCTCGGCTCTGGACGCGGCGAAAATGCGCGAAAAGGAAGAAATGGTGCTTGAGCGGCTGGGGCTGTCCAGAGAAAAGGAATACTCCGAAAGCGTATGAAAAAATTTTTCAAGGCGTTTGTGTACGCATGGCAGGGAGTTCTACATGCGGTAAAGACCCAGCGGAATTTCCGATTTCACATAGTCGCGGCTGTGTATGTTACGGTGTTCTCGTTTTTTTACGGGTTTACAAGAAATGAGTATGTTCTGCTCATGCTGACGTTTTCCACGGTTGTTTCGGCGGAACTTATCAATACGGCGGTCGAGGCTGCGGTGGATTTGTGCAGTCCTGAGCAGCACAAGCTTGCAAAAATTGCCAAGGACGCAGCTGCCGGGGCTGTGCTTGTTGCGGCAATTTTCGCGGTAGTTGTGGGAGTACTGCTTTTCGGCGACATTGCCGTTATAAAAGAGATTTTGGAGTACTACAGGTCACATATTCCCGCTTTGGCAGGACTTATTTGTTCGCTCGGGTTGGCGTGGGTGTTTGTGTTTAAAACCGACAGATGACAGTTATGCAGGTTTGGTGGCGTTTGCACGGCAGTCTTGTTAAATGCTGAAATTTGATTTGACTGTTAATATATGTGAAAGGACAGTCCGTATGAATAATGAAGCCAGACTTGAAGCCTTTGAGAAAATGCTGTCCGCCGTAAGGGACGGATACGCTTCCGCAAGTGAAAAAATGATAAAGCTGAAAGCCGAGGGCAAGGAAAAAACGGTTACGTTCCGTCAGCTTATGGGAGATAAAATGCTGTACAAAAGTATGCTTTCAATGTATAAAATCTACGGCTTGACGGACGATAACGAGGTTTAACTGGAAAGGATATAAAATGAATACGAAAACGGAATTTATAACGATAGCCGGTTGTGCAAACGCAGGGAAATCCTCGCTTTTGAACGCTCTTGTGGGTGAAAAGATAGCCGCGGTAAGCGGAAAGCCGCAGACTACCCGAACAAGGATAACAGGCGTGGTAACAAAGGACGAAACTCAGTTTGTGTTTATGGACACCCCGGGTATCCATAAGGCTGAAACAAAGCTCGGCGAGCATATGAACAGAACTGCTATAGAGTCCGCTGCGGACGTTGACCTTATACTTATGGTTGCCGACGTCACAAAAAGGATCAGCCGCGGGGATCATGAGATAATCGGCAGATTTAAGAAAAATGACAACGTTATCCTTATCCTTAACAAGATCGATCTGGTAAAGGACAAGGAGCAGGTTGCAGTTAAGATAGCAGAGTATATTTCGTTGTATGATGGATTTAAGGCGGTAATTCCCATAAGCGTACTGGCAAACGACGGAATTGACATAGTTTGGCAGGAGACGGAAAAATTTGCTGCAGAGGGACCTCATTATTTTCCAGACGACAAGCTTACCGACCAGCCCGAACGCGCTCTTGCGGCGGAAATTATCCGCGAAAAGGTCCTTAACCTTATGTATGACGAAATTCCCCACGGAATAGCCGTTACAATAGAGGAAATGGACGAGCGGGTAAGCAGGAGCGGAGAGGATATACTTGATATTTCTGCTGCGCTGTACTGCGAAAGAGAATCCCACAAGGGTATGCTTATCGGTAAAAACGGTACAATGCTTAAGAAAATCGGACAGCTTGCCCGTGAAGACCTTGAAAAATTTTTTGAAATAAAGGTAAATCTCAAATGCTGGGTCAAGGTCAATGAGGACTGGAGAAATAAAGAAGGTCTTCTGAAAAACTTCGGGTTATCAAATAATTCCACTAATATGTGAGACGTTAGTGCAGATAATTATAGCAAATACTTTTTACGCGAAGGAAGCGAGAATTTGCTATGATAGACAGCTATAATGATAATAAATGGGATAAATTTGAACTCAGCGGAAGAATTTCCGACTACCTCGATTATGTTGGGGTACCTACTAAATTTTTTTCAAATATAACTCTGTCGGAAGCTCCGGATACCGTCGGAGGCACTGCCGACGGCGTTTCGGCGGGAGACAAGTCTTAACGCTGACTGATTCGGGGACGTATTTTTCGTCTGCAATTCAAGGCGGAGGCGATCCTCTTGCTGAAAGGGGGTCGCTCTTATGCTGATAACGGTAACAGGTCTGGTAATAGCTGAACGGAACGTTGGCGAAAACGACCGCTTTATCGACATTCTTACCGCGGAATACGGTGCAGTGGAGATCTGCGTTAAAGGAGCACGCAAAATCAACGGCAAAAGCAATGCCTGCACGCAGCTTTTTTCCTACGCACAATTCTGCTTCAGCAAGCGCGGGGACAGATACTATTTAAATAGCTGCGAACCTATAAAAAGCTTTTACGGTCTCAGGCTGGATATGAAAAAGCTTGCTCTGGCAGGATATTTTGTGGAAATTTCAAAATACTGCGTGACCACGGGGCAGTCGGCAAAGGACGTTATGAGCCTATTGCTGAACACGCTCCATATGCTTTCGGAGGGTATGAGGAGCGAAGAGTTCCTGAAAAGCGTTTTTGAAATGCGGTTCATGTCGGAGATAGGTATGCTGCCCCAGCTTATCGGCTGCCGCGACTGTTACAGCTACGAGGCTGAAGAGATGTTTTTCATGATAGACCGTTCCTGCCTTTTGTGCGGAGAACACTTCTACGGCAGAGGCTTTGAGGAAAACAGTTATCATGTCAGACTCACAAGGACTGTTCTACATACTCTAAGGTTTATTTGTCTTACAGATATGAACAGGCTTTTTAATTTTAAGATAGGAACGGATTCACAAAGGCTGCTTAACGAGGTCACGGAGAAATACATTCTTGCGCATCTTTCACGCAGCTTTAAAACCTTGGATTTTTACAAACAGATATGTGCGGATGAAGCGAATGCAGCAAGTACAGCGGACGCACAATGACCTTTTGGAGGAAATATGAACAAATACTATACAACTTTGGAATTACATAAAATACTTGAAATGCTTGCAGAACAGGCTTCCAACGAGGAAACAAAGCGACTGGCTCTTGCTCTTGAGCCTGATACAGACGTTGACACGGTAAGGCGGGAGGTAAGGAAAACCTCCGACGCTTTCGATCTTTCAGCGAAGTACGGCACTCCTGCGTTTTGCAATTTTAAGGACGTACGCGGCTCTTTGAGGCGCGCGGAGTCGGGAGCTAGCCTTACGCTGAGAGAGCTTCTTGATATAGCTCAAATGCTTTATCAAATCAGAATGCTGTCGGACTGGCACGTTTCCTGTAACGGCGAAGAATCCTCAATAGGATATCTTTTCGTATCCCTTTCTCCTAATAAGTATCTGGAGGAAAAGATAAAAAATGCTGTTGTTTCGGACGAGGAAATTTCCGACATGGCAAGTCCTGCGCTGGCTGACATACGCCGGCGAATCGCTCGGGCGGGTGTTAGGATAAGAGCCGATCTGGATAAGCTGGTCAAAAGCTCGGACGTGCAGAAGTCCTTGCAGGAAAGCATTGTCACGATGCGCGACGGAAGGTACGTTCTTCCTGTAAAGGCGGAGCATAAGGGGAGTGTTCAGGGTCTTGTACACGCTACATCCTCGAGCGGCGCTACCTACTTTATAGAACCTATTTCGGTAGTTGAAGCCAACAATGAAATACGCGTGCTCCAGGGTCAGGAGCAGGATGAGATAGAGCGCATTATCGCCGAGCTTAGCGCGGACTGCGCAAATTTTGCGGAAGCTATCGCTGCGGATTATCTGACCTGCGCGGAGCTGAACCTGTACTTTGCCAAATCAAATCTTGCAGCCAAAATGAGGGCGAGCGTTCCGGAAATATCCGACGACGGACGTATAGACCTGAAAAAAGCGCGTCACCCTCTTATTGACATGAATAAGGTTGTACCGGTAAATATAACTATCGGTTATAACTACAGCGCGCTGATAGTGACGGGGCCCAACACTGGAGGTAAGACTGTTCTTCTAAAGACTACCGGACTCCTCACTGCAATGGCTATGTGCGGACTTCTCATTCCTGCGGGAGACGGCAGCAGGGTGTCGGTATTTAAGAATATCCTTGTGGACATCGGCGACCGCCAGAGCATTGAAAACAACCTTTCCACTTTTTCCTCCCATATCAGCAGTATTGTGGAGATTTTGAACGAGGCTGATTCCGAATCGCTGGTGCTTTTCGACGAGCTTGGTTCGGGTACTGACCCTGTGGAGGGCGCGGCTCTTGCGGTAGCGATCATTGAGGAGCTTGTTGGCAGAGGCAGCAGACTTCTTGCCACGACTCACTATCAGGAGCTGAAGCTTTTCGCAATAGAGCGTGAGGGCATAGAAAATGCCTCCTGCGAGTTCGATATGGCGGAAATGCGTCCTACCTACAGGCTTATAATCGGTTCTCCGGGAAAGTCCAACGCCTTTTCGATTTCAGCTAAGCTGGGTATTCCAGATAAGATAATAGACGAGGCAAACAAGCTTGTTTCCACGGAAAACCAGCGTTTTGAGGAAGTCATCGCAAAGCTTGAAGCGGACAGGATAGAACTGGAAAACAAAGAGAGGGAAATATCACGCCTTAAAGCGGAGCAGGAGCAGAAGCTTGCGGAGCTTGAAAAAGAGCTTGACGATCTTAACAAGCGCAAGGAGGACGAGATAGCAAAGGCTCGGGTACAGGCGATGCGGATAGTCGAAAGCTGCCGTATGCAGGCTGACTCGCTTATTGATGAGCTTAACGATATCAAAAAGCAAAAGGATAAGTCGGATTTTTCACAGCTTGCGGTAAACGCGCGGTCAAAAAACAAGTCCGCGATAAATAAAATGTTTGATACTGCAAATCCCGTTATCGCTTCGGAGCAGAAGGAATACGTCCCGCCGAGACCCTTTAAGCGCGGCGACAACGTTGTTATCGCGGGTATAAACAAAAAGGGTATTCTTGCGGGAGACCCCGATCCGTCGGGAATGGTATTTGTCCAGTCGGGAGTTATGAAAACCAAGATAAGCGTGAAGAAGCTTCGCCTTGTCGAACCCGAAAAGGTAACGTACCAAAACAAAAAAATATCCACAAAGGGAGTACGCGGAAAAATGGAGCGTTCCTCCTCAATGGAACTTGATATACGCGGATACGCTGTTGACGACGGTGTTCACGAGCTTGATATGTTTATAGACAACGCTGTGCTTTCCGGTGCCGGAATCATCACGGTCATTCACGGAAAGGGCACGGGTGTGCTTCGTCAGGGTATCCATAAGCGGCTGAAATCTCACCCGTCGGTAAAAAGCTTCCGTCTGGGGCTTTTCGGCGAAGGAGAGGACGGAGTAACTATTGTGGAGCTTAAATAAGGCGGTATAGTATGAGAAGCAATATCCTCGTCCGCCGCGGCGTTTTAGCGGCAGTTTTCTTAGCGGCGCTGTTCCTAATTTATATGAACCTGCGCGGATATGTGGATACGGACGGTGTTTACGACCTGACTGCGGGAAACGATGAACTGAACGGTATATATGCTTCGGTGATTGAGAATAACTCGAAAAGGCTGGAAAGCATTGCCGAGTACGGCGATAAATTCTGTTCTTCTTATTTGTCCGTCAAAAAGGACGAGTCGCTTCACAGGGAGATACTGTCAGAGCTTGAACGTCTGTCGTACGAGATATGCGCAGGCGCGGATAACGATTTCGATAAGGTGAAAAAAATTGAATACTGGGTAGCCGACAATATTTACTACAACCATTCGGCTGCCGAAACGGCTGTAACGCAGGATGTCATAAGTCTGGAAACGGTTCTTAAAACCAAAACAGCGACCTGTGCGGGATATTCTAATTTGTTTGCCGCACTTTGCAATATGCAGGATATATATTGTATCAATCTGCGCGGCGGAACATATCCGATTGGGGATACTCCTGATTATCTCATGGAGGTTCCCATGAGCCATGAGTGGAACGCGGTTTTGATTGACGGACAGTGGATATTTATTGACACAACGTGGCTGTCAAACAATTCCTATACAGCGGAGGACGGTTATGTTCACAGCTATACCATGGACGAGCAGTATTTTCATATGACGTTTGAATATATGTCTTACGAGCACAGGATAGATATTGCGGACTACAGGGACTTCAAGTCCTCGGTTAATATTTTTGGAATAGAGGAGGATAACTGAAATGGAATTTTCCGCAGCAATTTTCGATCTTGACGGAACTCTTATAGATTCAAATTCAGTGTGGGAAAAAATTGACAGGATACTGCTGCAAAAGCGGGGGATAAATTGCACGGATGAATTTGTACATAGACTTACGGCAATGACCTATGAGGACGCTGCAGAGGAAATGCACAAGCTCGGCGTTAAGGAGTCCACAGAGGAGCTTATTAAAGAGTTCAACGCTCTTGCGGTCAGCGAGTACCGTTACAACATCTTCCTGAAAGAGGGGGTGCGTGACTATCTGGACTATCTGAAGCGGCGCGGCATAAAGCTTGCGGTGGCTACGGCGTCTCCTGATTCATTGTATGAACCCGTCCTGCGCAATAATCACGTCTACAGCTTTTTCGACGTGTTCTGTACCACCGGAAAGGTCGGAAAAAGCAAGGATTTCCCGGATATTTATCTTCACGCCGCCTCGGAGCTTGGAGCCGCTCCCTCCGAATGCGTGGTTTTCGAGGACGTACTCAAAGGGATAATAAGCGCAAAAAACGCAGGAATGAAAGCTGTGGGCGTTTACGACGAGTATTCAGAGGAAGACATTGTAACCATAAGAAATGCGGCCGATAAGTTCATTTTTAACTTTTTTGAAATGATGTAATTATTTTTTACAAAAACAGTTGAAAAACCGAAATAAATATTGTATAATTAGTATCATAGGAGGGATTCTGTATGGATTCTTATATTGTCAGACAGGCGCTTGTGAATGAAAAACAGGAAAGTTTCGGATATGAAATCCTCTATACGGACAACAGTTTCCGTGCTGAACATACCGACGACGTTTCGGCCGCAAACGCGATAGAAAATTTCCTTTCGTCAATGGACAGCGAAAGGTTTCTCGACGGAAAAATTGCTTTTCTCACCTTTACTCCTAATCTGTTGGAAAAAGGCATACCCAAAATGTTCAAAACCAATAAGCTTGTTATTCAGATAGAAGACTCGCTTATTACAAACCCGCTTTCGCAGAACCTCATTACGAAATACAAGCAGAGCGGATATAAAATTGCTGTGGTTGACTTTGAGTTTGCTCCAAGATTTTTCGGTATACTTGATATCGTGGATTATATCAAGGTAAACTTTTCGTCCGATCCATCATCCGTGGAAAATATCGTTAAGATAGGAAAGTCCTTCGGCAAAAAAGTCATTGCCTACAATGTCGAGACTCAGGAAGCCTATGACAAAGCCAAAGAACTGGGCTGTACATATTATCAGGGTACTTTTGTATCGGAGAAAATGCCTACGACCGTCAAAAAGGTCAACTATCTGCAAAGCAACTTTTTCCTGCTTATGGTCGCCGTTACTAAGGATGAACCGGATATTGACGAGATCGAAAATATCATTTCAAGGGACGTTTCCCTTACTTTTTCGCTGTTGAGACTTGTAAACTCAGCATATTTCGCTCTCAGGAACAAGGCGCGCTCCGTTAAGCAGGCTCTGGTAATACTTGGTCTGGGACAGCTGAAGCAGTGGATATATCTCTTAAGCTTCAAGCAGGACGACGGCTCCATGCCCGACGAGCTGATAAAGATATCTTTCCTGCGTGCTACATTTGCAAGCGAGCTTCTTGACTATGCCCAGGACATGAATATTTCGCGTTCGGAAGCGTATCTGCTTGGAATGTTCTCTACTCTCGGAAAGCTTATGCGCGTTCCTTTGGAGGACGCTCTTGAACAGCTCCCCATAAGCGACGAAATTAAGTTTGCCCTGCTGAAAAAAGAGGGCAGGACAGGTTCCCTGTACAAGCTGATCCTGTCATATGAAAAGGCGGACTGGAAAACCATGTCGTCCTGCGCCGCAGAGCTTGGCATACCTCAGTCGGTAATCGCGCAGAAGTACTTTGAGTGCGTAGAAAGCGTAAATAACATCTGGAACGGTCTCACACAGGTTGATAACAGCGAGTCGGAAGAATAATTTCCTGAAAAAACAAAAAAATACTTGACATGGGGACTTGCCTGTGGTATAATAATTAAGCCGCGTGTTCCGGGCTCTTTAAGTTATCGGCCGGCAGTTGTAAGCTGCCGTTTCTTCGATGCGCCCCGTTTCAGCGAGTTTTATTGAAAAGGCAGGTGCCGCAAAATGTACGCAGTTATCGAAACCGGAGGAAAGCAGTATCAGGTAAAAGAGGGCGATGAGATCTTTATAGAAAAGCTCGACGTTAACGCTGATGATACCGTTACTTTCGACAAAATCATTGCTGTCGGAAAGGACAGCGGTCTTGAAGTAGGCGCTCCCTATGTAAGCGGAGCAACAGTTGAAGCTAAGGTAATCAAAAACGGTAAGGCTAAGAAGATCACCGTTTTCACCTACAAGCCCAAGAAGGGTTCTTCCCACAGAAAGCAGGGTCACAGACAGCCCTATACTAAGGTTCGTATTGACGCTGTAAAAGCGTAAACGATCTGAATGATTTCAGTTACCGGAGGTGTATTTAAATGGCACATAAAAAGGGTATGGGCTCTACCAAAAACGGCAGAGATTCCGAATCGAAACGTCTCGGCGTTAAGAGAGCCGACGGTCAGCACGTCCTTGCGGGCAATATTATTGTCCGTCAGAGAGGTACTCATATTCACCCGGGTGAGGGTGTAGGCAGGGGTTCTGACGATACGCTTTTCGCTACAGTAAGCGGAAAGGTTAAGTTTGAACGCGTTGGACGCGACCGTAAAAAGGTAAGCGTATACGCAGAATAATTACCGGAATATGAACTTCCGCGGAGAATGCTATTTTCCGCGGAAGTTTTTTGTTTTTAAGCTCACGAAGAAGCGCGTTCTTTTGGGAGCTTTTTCAATTATAGCGGAAAAATGTAGCTTGTCAAGCTGTATTAGGTTTGTACCAAAAAAATGTGCGGAAAATTGTGAAAAATGTCAATTGTTACAAATTGTTTAATATGCTATTATAGTAATCGGGGACGGCACCCATAACAAAAAACGGCAGGACACTTAGTAAAACCGAATATGAAAGTAACAAGGGGGAGGACACCCATGGCAAAAAACGTTATTGTTACAGACGAATTTGATAACCGGATCGGTCTGACGTACCATAAAAGGGCGCAAGGACTGATAAAACACGGTCGGGCGGAGTACGTCTCGGACGACCGTATAAGGTTGCTCAAAGGCGCTCATGCTCCGTCCGCGAATAACGATACGGAGGATTTTAAAATGAGTAATATTATTAATTTCAATGCCCAAGAGTTTAAATTCGATGAAGACTGTCAGTCAGCAGGCAGCAGAATGTTTATTTCCGACTTTAATGGAGAGAACGTGCAGGCTTTCGAGATCGGCGACTGGGACTGGACATGGTCGCAGATAAAGTGCGGCAAGCAGCTTGAGCCAAACACCGACTACGTGTTCCGTTTTGCGGTGCAGGGCGGTGTGAATAACACTGGAGACGGTCAGTCCCACTTTATGATAATCCATGACAAGGACTACGACAACAGGCTGGAGTACCCGCTTGAAAGAAGCCGTTTCAAGCCCGTTCTCAGCAAGAAATCCGAGGACGGCTTGCTGCGGGTCTATGAGATACCCTTTAACAGCGGAAGCGGCAATGTACGGTTTATTTTCACAGCCCTCCATTTTGTGGAAACTATTATGCCCGCTTATGAACTTGAAGTTTACGCAGAGCTTGAAGATCAGACCTATGCACAGCTTTGGCAGGAAATTGAGGAAAGGTGCGAAAGTTGGGGAAATCCCCGTAGAAAAGGCGGTTCTCTCGATCTCAGCGGAGCTGTGATAAACGAACCCGATATTCTCAACAGGATTATGGACTTGGCTGAAAAAGGCGGTCGTATTGATTTAAGCGGTGCGGTGTTCGACTTCAATTCGTAAGATTAGTACGAATTTACACTCAAGGCAAAGACTGATTTTTAGCAGAACTAAGTCCCTCGGCTTTTGTCGGGGGACTCTTTCAATTCTGCAAAAATTTTGAAAAAATACTTGCAAAAGTGAAAAAAGTATGGTATAATATTAAATACTTAGCGGATTTATCCGATATATAGGTGTGCGGGCCCTGTGCAACAAAGCACCGTGAACCATGTCAGGCGGGGAACCGAGCAGCATTAAGCGGAACGTTTCGTGTGCCGCAGCAAGCCTGCACACCTATGTACCGGATATATTTTATTTTTCAGGGTGGTGCGCTATCGCAATGCGTGAAAATTATAACAGATGCCTACCAAGCCTATGGGACAGATTTTCCGCTTTTATTGTAAGAGTTATTCCGTGGGTGGCGGCTCACGTCTTTCTGGGACTTTGCATAGGAAGTCTTTACGCCATCGAACGATATGGTGCGGAAAATGCCGAAGCGTATTACTTTCCTCCGCTGGTCGGAGCGTTTATAGCTGCTTTAATCGGTTTCTGGGCGTACTATTCTTTCGGCAGAAGAAAGTCCGAATATGAATCAAACAGACTCGGCAATTTTGACAGAGCTCTTGTTTTTGGATATTTTTCGGGTTCGGAAGCAAAACTTCTCCGCGAGGCAGTAATAGATATGCATTTGGCGGATCTTAACGGCGCATTGGAAAAATTCAAGTCGCTGGAGGAAAAAGAGCTTCCGGACGACAAACGGTCGGTGCTGTGCTTCTATATTGGACGCTGCTACCAGCTTATGGGATATCCCTCAAACGGCGTTAAGTACTTTCGGGAGGCGCTGGATAAAGGTCTTAAATTAAGCGATACATACCTTTTGACGGCAAGATGTCTTACTCAGAACGGCAGGTTCGACGAGGCCTTGGAGTGTTATAACGCTTTGCTCGAAAAGGACTGCTATTTTGACTTTATATACACGGATATGGGAATTGCCTGTCTCAAAAAAGGGGACGGCGAAAAGGCTTTGGAGTACTTCAACAAGTCCATCGACGAAGGAAAAAATTATTCCTTTGCTCTGGGGGGCTGTTCTTTAGCTTATTTGCAGACGAAAGATTTGGACAAAAGCAGGGAATACTACAAAAAAGCCTTGACAAACAACATGGACGATGTAAACGGATTCAAGATATTTTACTGCAATATTGCCGAAGCGGTGGGACTTCTTGACGAGATAGACCCGCAGATGAAGCTACGTTCCGAGAGCGTGTTCGATGGGGATTTTGAGCAGGACGACGAGATTATCAGGTGATCAAGTAAGGAGCGATCAGTTATGTATAAGGCGCTGTACAGAAAATACCGTCCGGCTACCTTTGACGACGTTGTTTCCCAGCCGCATATCACAACTACACTGCGAAACCAGATCGTTTCAGGCAAGACTGCTCACGCTTATCTTTTCACAGGTTCCCGCGGTACGGGCAAAACTACCTGTGCAAGAATACTTGCAAAGGCTCTTAATTGTCTGCACCCGGTTGACGGAAATCCCTGCCTCGAATGCGAGATATGCCGCGATGCGGAGGACAACGCTCTTTCCGACATCATTGAGATAGACGCCGCTTCAAATAACGGTGTGGACGACGTCCGCGACCTGCGGGACGGTGCGGTCTACACTGCAGAGAGGTGCAAATACAGGGTCTACATCATAGACGAGGTTCATATGCTCACCAAGGAGGCGTTCAACGCGCTTCTGAAAATAATGGAGGAACCGCCTCCTCATGTTAAGTTTATTCTTGCCACTACTGAGATACACAAGGTACTGCCGACTATTTTGTCCCGATGTCAGCGGTATGATTTCCGGAGGATACTTTCTAAGGACATCACCGAGCGGCTTATGTACGTTGCGGAGCGGGAGAAAATTTCTTTAGACCCCGAGGCTGCCGAGCTTATTGCCAAAACTGCCGACGGGGGAATGAGGGACGCGCTTTCCCTGCTTGACCAATGCATTGCTTTTTCCGATAACGTTACCATTGATATTGTGTCGGGAGCTGCGGGCATTGCGGGCAGAGAGCCTGTTTTCGAGATACTTGAAGCTGCCGCGGACAACGATGCGGCAAAGGCTATCGGCGTTGCGGACAAGCTTTACGGTATGTCAAAGGATATGCAGAAGCTTTGCGATGAGCTTATAGCCCAGTTCAGGAATGTTATGGTGGCAAAGGCTGTTCCCGAAAATCTTGACCTGCTTGTTTGTATGCCGAGCGAGCTTGAAAAAATAAAGGCTTTAGCTGAACGGCTTTCCATGGAGGACATCATGGGCAAGCTGGAAATACTCCAATCCTGCAACGAGCGTATCGCAAGGGTGAGCTCCAAGCGGGTGGAAATGGAAATGTGTCTTATAAAGCTGTGTACGGTGCAGAATAATGCTTCGGGCGGCGGGGCGGCAAGTTCCGAACTGTTGGCTAAGATAGATATGCTTGAACAGCGTATCGCTGCGCAGCCTGTTCAAACTGCGCAGTCAGCACCTGTTCCAGCTCGTACTCAGAAGCCCCAGTATGCTCCGAAGCAGCCTGAAACAAGCGACCTGTCTAAAATGAAGCCCGAGGACTTTGTAAACGAGGACAGGTGGCAGGATATACTTGAAAAATTTGCGGAGATATGTCCGTCGGTAAGCGGCGCACTTAACGGCTCATACGCTGTAAAGGGCGGCGGCTATATGCTTATCTACACAGAGAACAGTTTCTTTTTGCAGCTGCTGCGGAACAAAGAAAATGCCGCTAAGCTTCAGGAAGCCATAAAGCTTGTTACCGGCGGAATGTTCTCGATCAGAGCTAAATGCACAGTACCTGCGGAAAACGGCGGGGATAAGCTTCAAAGCGTACTTCAAAAGGCGCGGGACAACAATATCCCGGTTGACAGCAGCGAACAGTAATTACTATAACGCAAGATCGCCCGAAAGGGTTTGATATTTGATAAATTAAAATCGCTTACCGTCGGGGCATTTATACCTCTTCTTGATTTTGGATCAGGAAAGACAGGTATGATATAAAATCCACAGCGGCGGAGAAAGGTCAAAACAATGAAAGCAAGATTACCTCAGGGAATGGGCGGCGGTGCCCAGAATATGAACAGCATGATCAAGCAGGCTCAGAAAATGCAGACTAAGATTACAGAGCTTCAGGAAGACATTGAAAACAGGGAGTTTTCTACTACCGTAGGCGGCGGAGCAGTTGAGGTGACAATGTCCGGTAAAAAGGAGATCAAAAAGCTTGTTATAAAGCCGGAGGTTGTTGATCCCGAGGACGTGGAGATGCTCCAGGACTTGATAATCAGCGCGTTCAACGATACCGTAAAGCAGATCGAGGAGACTACCGAGAGCGAAATGGGAGCCATTACTGGCGGAGTATCTTTCCCGGGCTTGTTCTGATTTTCCGGCAGCCGGGCGGCGGAGGTGTTCTATGGCTAACAATACAGCGCTTCCTCTCGTGCTTCTTGCGGAGCAGTTTGCAAAGCTGCCCGGAATAGGCATGAAAAGCGCACAGCGCCTTGCGTATCACGTTATGGGTATGACAGATGAGGACGTTAGGGCTTTTGCGGACGCTCTTATTCGAGCTCACAGCACTGTAAAATGCTGCTCTGAGTGTCAGAATCTGACGGAGGGTGAACTGTGTCCCATATGTTCGGACAATTTGAGAGACAAAAGTACGGTTTGCGTTGTTGAGACTCCAAAGGATATCGCGGCGTTTGAGCGTACAAACGAATACAAGGGCGTATATCATGTTCTGCACGGACTTATTTCTCCGCTGGACGGCATTACGCCCGATAAAATACGCCTGAAGGAGCTTTTGACCCGCATACAAAACGGCGGGGTAGAGGAGGTCATAATGGCTACCAACCCTACGGTTGAGGGCGAAGCTACGGCTATGTACATCTCCAAGCTGCTTAAGCCTTTGGGAGTACGGGTCACGCGGCTTGCTTTCGGGCTTCCTATCGGCGGTACGCTTGAATACGCCGACGAGGTTACGCTTTTCAAGGCTCTCGAAAACAGAAATGAGATTTAAGTTAACAGGTATTTATAAGAAAGTACTGTTAAAAATGGCAGTTTTAAGCGAATATAGTGCAAGCAGCTTGATTTTGTTTAACTAAAGGAAGCTGTTTGCATTTTAAATCATTTTGCTCTTTTATGACTTTTATGCTGACAGTTACGGCGGTAATTATGTTTTAAATAATGGAAATTTTGCTGTTTTGTGCATAATATATTTATTTTAATGTATAATATTGTTGTAAATGACGAATTTGTCTGAAAATGTTGACAAGTCATGCAAAATGTGATAATATATATAAGTCGCTTGAATAGCTTTGCTGATTCCGAATATTGGGATATAGCCAAGCGGTAAGGCAGCGGACTTTGACTCCGTCATTTCGGTGGTTCGAATCCACCTATCCCAGCCAGTCAAAAGGTTCGCTCTGTCGGGCGGACTGTATATTGGGGTGTCGCCAAGCGGTAAGGCACTTGACTCTGACTCAAGCACTACCGGGGTTCGAATCCCTGCACCCCAGCCAGCACGGTATCCGTGCAAAAAGAAATGTCCTCGTGTAATGGTGGGGACATTTCTTTTTGTATTGTTTGAAAAATTTTTCTGTAAAAGCACGTTAAAAACTCCGCAAATCCTTTTTTAGATTGGATTTACGGAGTTTTTAGCTATATCTGTTATGCGGCGTCATCAACCGATCATCATATCCACCTGAAATTTTCTTTTTCGGCGCCCAGTTCAAAATGATATTTTACTATGCCTAAATCGGTTTTTGCAAATGTTCCGCTGCCGTTATAAGTTATTGTAACGTCTGAACCGTTTCCTTTGATAAAAAACGCCTGCCTGTTGAGGGCGGTTGGAGCAAGCAGAGCTGTTCTGATTCCGTTTGCAAACCATTGAGGCATTGTACCGTCATAGCTGCTGACAGCTTCTGAACTTTTGGATTTATGAGGAACTCCCTGAGATTCTCCGAAGCCGACTGCTATCACGCCGATGATTTTTTCAGCTTCGCTTTCCGGGACGTGCTTTCTTACTCCGCTTCTGCTGAAAGTTCCTCCTATCCACCATGAATTAAGTCCAAGGGTTTGAGCGCACAACATGATATCTGCTCCGCAATAGCCGAGCTTTTCATCTGTATCGGACAGATCTTTTCCCGCAAGTACAATATAGTTGCGCACTCCCTTTGACATGATAAGCTTTACCGCCGCGCCGAGAGCGTCCGTATTCTCGGTTATCAGTTTCATAGACAGTCCATACTTTTCGTTACAGCGGTTTAGTCTTTCGGTAAGTTTTTCAGCTGTATCGGCGGGCAATTTTTTATCGGTGTATTTGCGTACCGTGTGACGGCATTCGGCGGCTTCATTCAAAGTCATAAGTATGTCCCTTCGCTTTGCATTCTTTATCTGCCGGAAATAGGCGTATAGTCTCTGTGTTCCTGAACGGCTTTATAGGCCGGACGGATAATTTTTCCCGCGACAAGCAGCTCCTCTATACGGTGAGCGGACCAGCCGGAAATTCTTGCAATTGCAAAAATAGGCGTGTAGAGTTCGGGCGGAAGCTGAAGCATACTGTAGGCAAATCCGCTGTAGAAGTCGATATTTGCAGATACGCCCTTATAGATTCTGCGTTCCTTTGCGATAACTTCCGGTGCAAGACGTTCTATTTTGCTGTACAGCGAATATTCTTTCTCCATGTGTTTTTCTTCCGACAGGCTTTTTACCGCTTTTTTCAGTATTGCCGCTCTGGGGTCGGATACGGAGTACACAGCGTGACCCATTCCGTAAATAAGTCCAGACCTGTCGAAGGCTTCCTTGTGAAGCAGCTTTTTAAGGTAATCGCGGATAGCGTCCTCATCCTCCCAGTCGGAAAGCTTGTTTTTCATGTCCTCAAACATCATTGTTACCTTGATGTTGGCTCCGCCGTGCTTAGGACCTTTAAGGGAAGCCAACGCCGCCGCTATTGCCGAATAAGTATCTGTACCGGAAGAAGTAACGACGTGGGTTGTAAAGGTAGAGTTGTTTCCTCCTCCGTGTTCGGCATGAAGAACGAGAGCAAGGTCGAGAATGTGCGCTTCAAGTGCTGTAAACGAGCTGTCGCTGCGGAGCATATGAAGAATGTTTTCAGCGGTGGAATATTCAGGGTTTGGCTGATGAATGAAAAAACTGTCGTTGTCGTGGTAGTACGCCTTTGCCTGATAGCTGTATACCGCTATCAGCGGGAAAAGGGAGATAAGCTCCAGCGACTGTCTCAGTACGTTGGGGATAGATATGTCGTTTGGCATATCGTCATAAGAATAAAGCGTGAGCACGCCTCTTGCAAGACCGTTCATAATGTCGTTGCTGGGCGATTTCATGATTATATCGCGCACAAACGTAGTCGGCAGCTGTCTGTAGTCCGATAGAAGCCTGCTGAAATCGTCAAGCTGTTTTTTCGAGGGCAGCTCTCCGAAAAGCAGGAGATAAGTGATCTCTTCAAATCCAAAGCGCTTGTCGCGGGTAAATCCCGTTACAAGGTCGTTGATATTATAGCCGCGGTAATAAAGCTCTCCGTCGCAGGGAACCGATTTACCGTCAACGGTTTTTGAAGAGATGATCTCGGATATCTCGGTGAGTCCCGCAAGAACACCTTTACCATTTATATCTCTGAGACCGCGCTTTACGTCGTATTTGGTGTAAAGCTCCTGGTCTATACAGCCGTTTTTAGAGCACAAAGCTGACATAGCAAGAATATCCGGAGTTACCTGGGAAAAGTTGTAACCTGAAATCATTTGATCCGTCCTTTCATAAAAACATCATATAAATACTTTATATTGTTAATTATATCATAAAATTTACAGAAATGCAAGCAAATCTGCGATTTCTCACATAACTTTCACATATTAAATATGGTGTGATTCCGACAAAATCCGCTTTCTTCGGTAATTCGCTTCTGAAAAAGGCTGTATTTGTGTCCTGAATAAAAATTTTTTAGAAAAAAACTATTGTAATTCGGAGGATTTTGTAATATAATAAATATGTATAGTTTTATTTGGAAGGAGAGAACGGCTTCCGAAATGAATATTCTGGTGATCGGCTGCGGAAATGTCGGTGCGGCTTTGTGCAGTGCGCTGTCCGCTCAGGGACATGATGTTTCGGTAATAAGCAGCGATAAGGAACAGTTTTCAAATCTTTCGGCGGATTTTAACGGTTACACCACTCTCGGCGTTCCCATTGACAAGGAAGTGCTGAAAAAAGCGGGAATAGAAAACTGTGACGCTCTCGCGGCGGTGACATCCGACGACAACACAAATTTAATGGTCATTCAGCTTGCAAAACAGTTTTTCAGCGTTCCGAAGGTTTTCGCAAGAGTTAACGACCCGAAGAAAAACGAGGTCTTTTCCGGATTCGGACTTGAAACCATATGTCCTACAAATACAACGGTGACGTCTTTCTGTGCGGCTATAAACAGTTCCGCTTCCTCAGCAACTTCTGTCGGAGGACATTCTATCGTCATGGAGATAATGGATATACCGAAGGATTTTATAGGAAAACGCATAAGCGAGATAGAATTTGAAGAAAACGAGACGCTTGCAGCCATAGAACGCAGCGACGGTTCCCTGAGCAGGATACTGCTTACAAACTATGAGCTGCAAAAAGGCGACAAGCTTGTCCTTGCTAAATTTGCGGACTAAAGTACGGGAGAGGAAATTATTTGAAGGTTACAATTATAGGCGGCGGCAAGGTGGGATACTATCTTGTGCGCACTTTGATCGAACACGATCACGAGCCGACCGTTATTGAACGGGACAAGTCTGTATGCGAGCATATTGCAAACGAGATGGATATACCAATTATATGCGGCGACGCTACGAAGCTGGATATACTCGAAGCCGCAGGGATACAAGACTCAGGCGCGCTCGTAAGCGTTACCGGTTCGGACGAAACAAATCTTATCGTTTGTCAGCTTGCGAAAAAGAAGTTCGGCGTTGAGAAAACCGTTGCAAAATCCAACAATCCCAAAAACGTAGCTGTAATGCAGGCTCTGGGAATAGACAACGTTATCAACAGCACCGACAGCATTGCATCGCTGATAGAGCGTGAGGTAGACACTTCACGGATAAAGCAGGTGCTTTCGCTTGGCAGGGGAGAGATAACTTTGTTTGAGGTGCAGCTCCCGCCTGACTATATATATGACGGAAAAATGCTTATGGAGATTAAGCTGCCCGTGCTGTTCAATATTGTGTCGATAACCCGGGGCGGCTGTATGATAATCCCACGCGGTCAGTCGATGCTGAAAAGCGGGGACAAGCTTTTGGTCATATCGGAATCGAATGTGGTCAAGGAACTTAAATCAGTGCTTAAAATAAAAGATTGAACCGATATATTTTTCAGTAAAGGGTGGTAACAGAAATGGCAAAACAGTCGGAAAAAAACATGGCTGACGGCGCTGAAGCCGTCGTTTCCAATACTTCCAGAAAACGCGGGCGTCCCCCTAAGACGGATAAGGATACCGCAAATGCGGCAGTTGCGCAGGAAAATCAAGCAAATCAGTTAAAGCAATCGAAGTCCGATGAGCAGGCAAAGGTCTCCCAGCGAAAATTCAGACCTCAGGAGGACAATGAGCTTTTTGCGCTGGATATCGGAACGCGTACTGTAGTTGGAATAATCGGTCATATGGACGATAATATTTTCTGCGTGGACTATGCCGAGTCGCTTCCGCATAAAAGGCGGGCGATGATAGACGGTCAGATCGAGGACATTCCCGTGGTATCTTCGGTGGTAAAACAGGTAAGGGAAAAGCTTGAGGCGCAGTCCGGGATAAAGCTTTCGAGAGTCGCTATCGCTGCGGCAGGACGCGCTCTTAAAACCCACAGGACGGAAATGTCCTTTGACATAAAGGACAAGGATAGCATTTCTGAGGACGACGTTAAATCCTTTGAGCTAGAAACCACATTAAAGGCTCAGGACGAGCTTGATACTGAGATCGCCGATGCGAAGATGTCATTTTACTGCGTTGGTCACACGGTAGTGCAGTATCTGCTTGACGACTATAAGATCGGTTCATTGGTGGGACATAAGGGCAAAAAGGTCTCAATAGAGCTTATTGCAGCGTTTCTGCCCAGTCCCGTTGTGGAAAGCCTTTATGCTGTAACTGATATGAACGGTCTTGAGGTTTCAAGCCTTACGCTGGAGCCTATTGCCGCCATGAACATAGTTATTCCTCCCGAAATACGTCTTATAAACGTCGCTTTGGTCGATATCGGAGCGGGTACTTCCGATATCGCCATTGCACGCAACGGAAGCATTGTGGCATATGCAATGTCCACAACGGCTGGGGACGAGATAACCGAAGAGATAATCAGAAAATACCTTGTTGATTTTTCCACGGCGGAGGAAATGAAACTCAGCAGCTATATGGAAAAAATCGATTACACCGATATTCTCGGCTACAAGCATACAATTGACAGGGAGGAATTTTTCTCCAGTCTGTTTACTGTGGTGGATTCTCTTGCGGACGACATTGTCAAAAACATTATCAGCGCAAACGGACAGGCTCCTGCGGCGGTATTCCTTGTGGGCGGAGGAAGCCTTATTCCCGATTTGTCAAAATATATTGCGGAGAAGCTTGAGATACCCGAAAACCGCGTTGCAGTTGGTAAAAATGAAGTAATGAAAAACGTGTCTTTCGGAAACAGCAAAATAAGCGGTCCCGAGTATGTAACACCAATAGGGATCGGCGTTACAGCAACCTATAACAGCGGCTACGATTTTTCCGTTGTGACTCTTAACGACAAGAAAATACGCGTTTTCGACACACGTGCGGTTCGCGTTATAGATCTGCTCACATCGGCAGGGTACAGATCCACTCAGATAATCGGACGTTCGGGAAGAAATCTGAACTTTACTGTCAACGGCGAAAAGCAGATACTAAAGGGCGGACGCGCTACTATCGCTGAGATCGCGCTGAACGGCGAAACGGTTTCTTTGGAAACTATTGTAAACCAAGGAGACAAACTGGTATTTAAGCCTGCCGAAAACGGAGAAAACGCAGAGGTGAAAATTTCCGACGTGGCTGGAGACGTTTCTCCTCACAAGGTGTTTGTGGACGGTACGGAATACCTTTTCGGCGTTATAGCTCATGTGAACGACAAGCAGGTTTCTGGAGACTACAGCATTCAGAACCTTGATGATGTTACCGTTTCGGAGGTTGAAACGCTTGGAGACCTCATGCAGACCCTTCCGTTTGATACATCAACGCTTAATTTCTACAAGTCCGGCAGACAGCTTACTGTTGACTATTATCTGAATGACGGCGACGATTTGGTTACCTCCGATAAGGTTCTCGACAATGAATCCAGAGCGGGACGTCTTGCAAAAGCTATTGCTGAGGGTTTGTCTTCCGATACGACTATTTCTGAAACCGCACCCGCAGAAACTGGCGCAGTACCCGAACAGGCTGCTGCTGCGGAACAAGCTTCAGAAAATATCACGCAGCAGACGATTTCCGAACAGCCTGTTTCCGAGGAAGTTATTGCGCCGGAACAGGATATTCCTGCTGTTGATGATGAAACGCCTTCGGAGGAATCTGTCGAGATTCCGAAAGTTCTGGAAGTTTCCGAGGTTTCTGAAGTTTCCGAAGCTCCCGAGGCTCCCGTTCAAGAGGAGTTTAAGGTTGTGCTTAACGGAAAGACAATTAATCTGGAACCGCGTCCCGCAACGATGCCACACGAATTTATTGAGCTTATGGCAATAGCGGATATTGATCTTGATAACCCTCCAGCGGACGGAAACATGATACTTACCCTCAACGGCAAAGACGTAAGCTTCATGGACGTCATCCATGACGGAGATGTTGCGGTCATAAAATGGGCAAGTCAATGATCCTAAAAAATATATTGAAGCGGAGAACAGTTCGTTTGACTGAACTGTTCTCCGCTTTTTGACTCAATGACCTGATCTTTCGGCTGTTCGGCGGAAGTACGGATAAAGAATCTGCTTCAGCTTTTTTTCAGCATCTTTTTCAGGTATTTGCCTGTGTAGGATTCCCTGCAGGCGGCTATATCTTCGGGAGTTCCGCACTTGACAACGGTGCCCCCGCAGTCTCCTCCCTCAGGACCTAAGTCTATGATATAGTCGGCGCATTTGATAACGTCCAGATTATGCTCGATAACGAGAATGGTATTCCCAGTGTCCGCAAGAGACTGCAAAACGTCAACAAGCTTGTGGACGTCGGCGGTGTGCAGTCCGGTGGTAGGCTCGTCAAGAATGTAGATAGTACGTCCCGTGGCGCGTTTGGAAAGCTCCGTGGCAAGCTTGACGCGCTGAGCCTCGCCCCCCGAAAGTGTGGTTGCGGGCTGACCTATTTTGATGTACCCAAGACCTACGTCCTGCAAGGTTCTGAGCTTGCGGGCAAGTTTGGGAATGTTGGCGAAAAACTCCGCTCCCTCGTCAACAGTCATCTCAAGCACGTCGTATATGGACTTGCCCTTATAGTGAACGTCAAGGGTCTCGCGGTTATAGCGCTGTCCTTTGCAGACCTCGCAGGGAACATATACGTCGGGCAGGAAGTGCATTTCTATCTTGATTATTCCGTCTCCTTCGCAGGCTTCGCACCGTCCGCCCTTTACGTTGAAAGAGAACCGTCCGCTGGAGTATCCTTTCATTTTCGCGTCGTTGGTGTTGGCAAAAAGGTCGCGGATATCGGTGAAAATTCCCGTGTAGGTGGCAGGATTGGAGCGGGGCGTTCTTCCTATGGGGGACTGGTCGATGGCTATTACTTTGTCAAGGTTTTCAAGACCGTCCATTCGCTTGAAGCTTCCAGGGCGAATTTTGGCGCGGTTGAGCTTTCCGGCAAGGTGTTTGTAGATTATCTCGTTTACCAGCGAGGATTTTCCGCTGCCCGAAACTCCAGTAACGCAGGTGAAAGTTCCCAGCGGTATGGAAATGTCAATATTTTTCAGATTATGTTCGGAGGCGCCGATAACATCCAGAGTAAAGCCGTTTCCTGTGCGCCGTTTATCGGGTACGGGTATAAACCGCTTGCCGCTGAGGTACTGTCCCGTAATGGATTTTTGGCAGGCTTTGATGTCGTCTACCGTACCTGTGCATATGACCTCTCCGCCGTTTACGCCCGCGTAAGGACCGATGTCAACAATATAGTCGGCTGCGTACATAGTGTCCTCGTCATGCTCTACTACAATAAGGGTGTTGCCAAGATCACGGAGACGCTTCAGGGTGGCTATCAGCTTGTTGTTGTCCCGCTGATGAAGACCTATTGAGGGCTCGTCCAGAATATAGAGCACTCCCATAAGTGAGGAGCCTATCTGTGTTGCAAGACGTATGCGCTGGCTCTCGCCGCCGCTGAGAGTTCCTGCGGAACGGGACAGTGTGAGGTATTCCAGTCCCACGCTTTTGAGAAATCCCAGACGGGACTTGATCTCTTTGACTATCTGACCGCTTATCATTTTATCGCGCTTTGAAAGCTCCAGACCGTTTATGAAGTCCGCGCAGTCGTTAACTGAAAGATTGCAAAGCTCGGAAATATTTTTTCCTCCAATTGTAACGGCAAGGCTTTCCTTTTTCAGTCTGTGACCGTTACAGTCGGGGCAGGGTGTTTCGGTCATGCAGTCCTCAATCTCGTTTTTGCTGAATTCGGAATTGGTATCGCGGTAACGCCTTTCCATGTTGGGGATAATTCCCTCAAATGGCTGGTAGTAGACCCCTCCGCCGTACTCGGTGGAGCGGTGCAGCTTGAGCTTTACTCCGTCTGTACCGTACAGTATTGCGTCCAACGCTTCTTTCGGCAGGTCTATTACCGGCGTGTCGAGGGATACACCGTAATATTGAGCGATGCCTTTGAAGTACATCATAGCAATTGAGTTTTCGTCAGTAGTTGCCCAGCCCATAGCCTTTACAGCGCCCTGCCTGATTGACAGGTCTTTGTTAGGAATTATAAGGTCTGGGTCGATTTTGCGGAACACTCCCAGACCGGTACACTTAGCGCAGGCTCCGAAAGGATTGTTAAATGAAAACATTCTGGGAGCAAGTTCGTCAATGGAAACACCGTGCTCGGGACATGCGTAATTCTGAGAGAAAAGCATTTCCTCGCCGTCAATAACGTCGGCGATAACGAGTCCGCCCGAAATGGCCGCGACGGTTTCAACGCTGTCGGCAAGACGGTTTTCAATGCCTTCCTTGATAACAAGACGGTCAATGACTATCTCAATGCTGTGCTTTTTGTTTTTCTCCAGCTTTATTTCCTCGGAAAGATCGTAGATTATGCCGTCCGCGCGGATACGAACATATCCCGCCTTGCGCGCCCGTTCTATCTCTTTTGTATGTTCACCCTTGCGTCCTCTTATAACCGGGGCAAGAAGCTGAATTTTTGTACCCGCGGGAAGCTCCATTATCCTGTCAACTATCTGATCTACAGTCTGCTGCTTTATCTCCCGTCCGCATACGGGACAGTGAGGTATTCCGATTCTCGCGTACAAAAGACGGAGGTAATCGTAAATTTCCGTTACCGTACCAACTGTGGAGCGTGGATTTTTGGATGTGGTTTTCTGGTCAATGGAAATTGCGGGAGAGAGTCCCTCAATGCTGTCAACGTCGGGCTTTTCCATTTGCCCGAGAAACATTCTCGCGTATGAGGAAAGACTTTCCATATAGCGTCTCTGACCGTCCGCATAGATGGTGTCAAACGCAAGAGAGGACTTTCCCGAGCCGGACAGACCTGTCATAACAATCAGCTTGTCACGCGGAATTTCAAGATTTATGTTTTTCAGATTATGCTCACGCGCGCCTTTTATGGTGATCTTGTCAATAGGCATTTTTGTACTTCCTTTCTTTTTAGAGAATAGAGATTATATAATAGAGAATAAAATTATTGTTTAGTCAGATTGCAGACCATTATATATTCCTCGTCACTTTCGCCGATAATTTTAAATCCGACCTTTTTGTACATTTTCACCGCGTAATTGGCTTTCTGAACAGCCAGTGAAGCCTTTTCATAACCGCTTTCCTGCAAAACGTCAAGCATTTTCAACATAAGAGCCGTACCGACGCCGCGACCCCGATAGTCCTTGTACAGCGATATAGCAAGGGAGGGTGTTTTGTCGTCAACGTGTCCGTAATCGTCCATTATGCGCACCCATACTGCTCCGACTATCTTTTCGCCGGCTTCGGCAACGATACAGCGGTCGTCAGGGTACTTTCCGAAATCCTTAACGTAAACCTGAAGCCCGGCATTATTTATTATCGACCGCGGAGGAGGCTCAGCTCCCTGCGGGATAAAGATAGCCTCATACAGAAAATCCTCCAGCATGGGATATTCCTTATCCGTGATTTTTCTTACAGTATAGTCCATTTATTTTCCCCTCCGTTTGGGAAGTGCGCGTGGAGGCTTTCCCGCTTCTTTCAGTTCATTTATCTTGTCGCGCAGATACGCCGCGTGTTCAAATTCGAGAATTTTTGCCGCGTTTTTCATTTCTTCGGTAAGCTTCTTTATCATAGTTTCACGTTCCTCTGGACTCATGCGCTTCTTCTTTGCGCTCTCGGTCTTTTGGTCTGTTTCGGCTCTTGTGGAAATTTCAATAACGTCGCGGATATCCTTAACAATGGTTTTCGGAGTAATACCGTTTTCCCTGTTGTAATCCATTTGCAGCTTGCGGCGGCGTTCGGTCTCCATGATAGCGTTTTCCATGGACTTCGTTACAGAGTCGGCGTACATTATGACCTGTCCGTTTGCGTTTCTTGCGGCTCGTCCTATAGTCTGGATAAGTGAGCTTTCCGAACGTAGGAAACCTTCCTTGTCCGCGTCTAATATTGCTACAAGCGATACCTCGGGAATATCAAGTCCCTCACGGAGCAGGTTGATTCCCACAAGTACGTCGAACTCTCCCAGACGCAGGTCGCGGATAATTTCCATACGCTCAATAGTGTCGATGTCGTAATGCAGATACCTGACCTTTACCTCCATTTTTTCAAGATACGTTGTCAAGTCCTCCGCCATTTTTTTAGTGAGAGTCGTAACAAGTACGCGTTCGTTTTTAGCCGTACGCGCGTTTATTTCAAGAAGCAGGTCGTCTATCTGTCCCTCCACGGGCTTGACGATTATTTCCGGGTCAACAAGTCCTGTGGGACGAATTACCTGCTCAACGATCTGGGTGGACTTCTCACGCTCAAAGGGTCCGGGCGTAGCCGAAACAAAGATCGCCTGATTAAGCTTGTCATAGAACTCGTCAAAGTTCAGCGGACGGTTGTCGTATGCCGACGGTAGACGGAAACCGTAGTCAATAAGAGTCTTTTTTCGTCCGCGGTCGCCTGCGCTCATGGCGCGAACCTGGGGCAGGGAGACATGGCTTTCGTCCACTATAAGAAGAAAGTCGTCGGGAAAGTGATCCAAAAGCGTGTAGGGAATACTTCCCGGCGCACGCCTTGAAAGGATGCGCGAGTAGTTCTCGATACCCTTGCAGAAGCCTATTTCCTGCAGCATTTCAATGTCGTAATTGGTACGCTGGGCAATGCGCTGGGCTTCGATCAGCATTTCGTTGTCCTTGAAATACCTGATCCTCTCGTCAAGCTCCTGCTCTATGTCAGAAATTGCCTCCTGCATTCTGTCGCGGGAAATTACATAGTGGGAGGCGGGGTATATCGCCGCGTGCGACAGAGTGGCAAGGACTTCTCCCGTGAGAGCCTTGAACTCGGTAATGCGTTCTATCTCGTCCCCGAAAAACTCTACGCGTATGGCGTTCTCTGTCGAACCTGCTGGGAATATCTCAACAACGTCGCCGCGGACGCGGAATTTGTTTCTCACAAAGTTTATGTCGTTCCGCTCGTATTGAATGCTCACCAGTTTTGCGAGGAGCACTTCTCTTGACAGTTCCATACCCTGCCGCATGGAAATAACCATTGTTCGGTAGTCGATAGGCGAGCCCAGAGAGTATATGCAGGATACCGAAGCCACTATAATAACGTCCCGCCGTTCGGCGAGAGCGGAGGTCGCCGAGTGGCGCAGCTTGTCTATCTCGTCGTTTACCGCCGAGTCCTTTTCGATGTAGCTGTCCGTTGAGGGGACATATGCTTCCGGCTGGTAGTAGTCGTAGTAGCTGACAAAATATTCCACGGCGTTTTCGGGAAAAAATTCCCTAAATTCGGAGCACAGCTGCGCTGCCAGAATTTTATTGTGTGCAAGCACAAGCGTAGGGCGGTTCACCCGTGCTATTACATTAGCCATTGTAAAGGTTTTTCCCGAACCGGTAACGCCCATAAGGGACTGTTCTTTCATTCCGTTTTCAAGACCCTCCACAAGGCTGTCAATAGCCTTTGGCTGGTCGCCCGACGGTGTGTATTCGGAAACAAGCTTGAATTTATCCATATGAACGTCCTTTCTAATCAAAAACGTTTATGTACGACATTTCCCGCATGGAAGCTGCGGAACGTTCTCCGACGATGATGTGGTCGAGAAGAGTCACGCCGAGAGCTCTCAATGCGGTGCTTATATATCTTGTTGAGGCAATGTCCTCTTCCGACGGAGCAGGCAGACCTTTGGGGTGATTGTGAGCTATAACCACGTTTACCGATTTTGCCTTGAAGGTTTCCTCGACTATTTTGCGCATTTCAAAGGGCGACGAGTTGGGGCTGCCTTCAGAAATGAGCACGTTTGAAATGGCCCTTAGGTTGGAATCCAGACAGGCAAGCCTGAACTGCTCATGGGTAAGCCCTACGAACTGCGGTCTGAAAAGCGTTTTGAGCTTATCCGTGTTATCGTACACCGTGCCGTCAGAACGCGAGTTGAAATATATCGGGAGAAAGCTTGAGATTATTTTAAAAAGGGTAGCCGTATTTTCGGAAACTCCTTTTACTGCCGTCAGGTCTTCATAGCTTGCGTCCATTATTCCCGCTATAGTTCCGAATTTGTTTACAAGAACGTGCGCAAGCTCGTTGGTGTCTATTCTTGGACAGGTGTAAAACAGCAGAAGTTCTATTATCTGATGTTCGTTGAAATCGCTGAAGCCGCTTTTTCTGAAGCGTTCTCTCATTCTTGCGCGGTGTCCTTCGTGCAGATTGACTTTTTTATCCTTTTTTTCTTCGCTCATCCCGGATTCTCCATTTTGTATTTTCACTATAAAACAAACGTTTCTACTATTATACTACAAAATTTTATTTTTGAAAAGATGTTTTTTAAAAAAAATTATGTTATAATGATAATTAGTACATTTGACCATATTTTTACCGAAATGAGTGATTTAATTAGTGAAAGAATTTATTATAAACCGCAACGATTCGGGTCAGCGGCTGGACAAGTTTGTGCTGAAAGCTGTCCCGCGGCTTCCGCAGAGCATGATGTACAAGGCGATAAGAAACAAGCGTATAAAGATTAACGGAAAGCGCGCGGAAATATCGTCGCGGCTCTGTGAGGGAGATACCGTTCAGATGTACCTGAACGATGAGTTCTTCGATTCCGTTAGGGAAACCGAGTTTATGTCTGTAAGCTCAGTCTTGAATATTATTTACGAAGACGAAAATATAATGCTTCTGGACAAGAAAAACGGCATGGTAGTTCATGAGGATGATGACAATACCGCCGATACGCTAATCAACCGTGTGAAGCGGTATCTTTATGATAAAGGGGAGTACGACCCGAATGCGGAAAACAGCTTTGCTCCCGCGCTTTGCAACCGTCTCGACCGAAACACCGGAGGAATAGTTATTGCCGCGAAAAATGCCGAGTCCCTGAGGATACTGAACCAAAAGATAAGGGACAGGGAAATAGAAAAATATTATCTGTGCATAACCGCGGGAGTACCTTCCAAAAGGGCGGATACCGTTACCGCTTATCTTGAAAAGGACTCCGCTTCAAATACGGTAAAGGTCACGGACAGAAAGAGCAGTACCAACAAAACCATTGTGACAAGCTACAGAGTCATACGGGACAACGGCAGCCTTGCTCTTGTTGAAATAAAGCTGGGCACCGGGCGCACTCACCAGATACGGGCGCATATGGCGCACATAGGCTGTCCGCTGCTTGGAGACGGCAAATATGGAATAAACAGGATAAACAGGGAATATAAAGTAAAGACGCAGGCTTTGTACTCCTACAGGCTGAAATTTGCTTTTTCCTCGGAGAGCGGATGCCTTGAATATCTTAACGGCAAAGAGTTCCGCGCGGACAAGGTGTGGTTTGAAGATATGTTTTTGTGATCTGCCGGCGGCTCTTCACGTGTCCGCAAACGGTATAGCTGTCTGTATTTACAAAAAATTACATATGTGTTGATAATTTATCGAATTTTTATATATTTTTGTGTGAAATACTTGCAATGACGAAGAGGTTTGTGGTATAATTAATTTAACTGAAATCAAAGGAGATGAAGATATGATCGGCGACCTGCATTGTCATACAAAGCTGTCGGACGGTTCCCTCGGAATAGAGGATATAATCGTTCAGGCTAAAAGGACAGGAATAGATTTCATTTCCATTACCGACCATGACACCATGTCGTCCGTCTCAAGGGCAAAGGTGCTCGGCGAGCGATACGGTGTTCAGGTGCTGCCGGGAGTGGAACTTTCAGCATGGGATAAATCCCGGAACCAAAAGGTACATATTCTATGCTATGCTCCGCGCAAGCCCGACCGTCTTGAGGGCGTTTGCATGAAAGCCTGCGAGATACGCAAGGCGTGTGCAAGGGAAATGGTCGAGAATGTTATGAAGCTGTACCCCATTACAGCGGAAAGCGTTCTGAAATATGCCACCGGCTCCAAAAGTATCTTCAAGCAGCATATTATGCACGCTCTCATTGATTACGGTTATACCACCGAGTTCTACGGCGAGCTTAACGATGAGCTTTTTAACCTGAAAAGCGGTACCTGTATTGTGGAGCGGGAGTACCCCGACGTTAACTTTGTCCTTGATCTGATACATTCCGCAAGGGGAGTAGCTGTTATGGCTCACCCTGTTTACTATGATTCCCTTGAGCTTCTTGAGGAGCTTGCCGCAAAGGGCAAGATAGACGGCGCTGAGGCGTATCACTATACTGCTGACGAGGAGCAGCGGAAAAAGATACTTGAAATTGCCGAAAAGTACAACCTTATCGTAACTGGCGGTTCGGATTTCCACGGACTCTATAATGCTTATCCGACACATATCGGAAGCAATACCACCGACAAGGAAAATATTGACAGAATCATAAAGCTTGCCAACAAGAAAGAAAAGTAGCGGGAAGTTCTCGCATGCTATGTCGCTTACAATGAAGTATAAGGCATACTTTTACTTTGTTAAGTTCCCTTAAAGGGACGGTAGTATATATTTTGATTTAATACTATAAATACAGAAAGAAGTCTAAACAATGGATATTATGCAGTCATCTCTTGAAAAACACTACGAATGGAAAGGCAAGATAGAGGTAGTTTCCCGCTGCAAGGTGGAGAACCGTGAGCAGCTTTCCAACGCCTATACTCCGGGAGTCGCCAAGCCATGCCTTGAAATTGCCGAAAATCCCGACCTTTCCTACGACTTGACACGCCGCTCCAATCTGGTGGCGGTAATTACGGACGGTACCGCCGTTTTGGGTCTGGGTGACATAGGACCGAGAGCTTCCATGCCCGTAATGGAGGGTAAATGTGCTCTCTTTAAAGAATTTGCGGGAGTTGACGCTTTTCCTGTTTGTATTGATTCAAAGGATACGGACGAAATTGTCCGCACAATAGAGCTGATATCCTACAGCTTCGGCGGTATTAATCTGGAGGACATTTCCGCTCCACGCTGCTTCGAGATAGAGCGCAGGCTCAAAGAAAAGCTTGATATACCTGTTTTCCACGATGATCAGCACGGTACGGCTGTGGTGGCTTCGGCGGCAATGCTTAACGCGGCAAAGGTGTCCGGCAAGCGCTTCGAGGATATGACTCTCGTCATAAACGGTGCGGGAGCTGCGGGCTGCGCTATTGCAAAGCAGTTCCTTTCTTTGGGTATCGGTGATATAATAATGGTTGACCTGAAGGGTATAATATGCGACGGAGACGAGTTTGAGAATCCGTCCCACTATGAAATGGCTAAGCTTACCAATAAGAATAAGCGCAAGGGCGGTCTTGCGGATGCAATGGTCGGTGCGGACGCGTTTATCGGGGTTTCCAAACCCAACCTTGTTTCTCAGGACATGGTTCGTTCCATGGCGGATAAGCCTATCATTTTCGCAATGGCTAACCCTACTCCTGAGATCATGCCTGACCTTGCAAAGGAGGCGGGAGCTTTCGTTGTGGGTACAGGACGTTCCGATTTCCCTAACCAGATAAACAACGTGGTGGCTTTCCCCGGAATATTCAAGGGTGCGCTTTCGGTCAGGGCAAGGGACATCAACGAGGAAATGAAGCGCGCCGCCGCGAGAGCCATAGCAGGAGCTGTAGCTCCCGATAAGCTCTGCGCCGAATATATACTTCCCGACGCTTTCGACAAGAGTGTTGCCGAATCCGTTTCAAAGGCAGTAGCGGAAGCTGCAGTTCAGTCGGGTGTTGCGAGGATAAATCTTTAATTCTTGATAAAATACGGCGTAATGCGCCGAATAAATATGAGAGGGTAATGTGAAATGACTATTAATTATACTCCGAAAGGCGTTTGCTCGAGACACATAAACGTTGAGGTCACCAATGGCGTTATCGACAGCGTGAAGTTTATGGGCGGGTGCAGCGGAAACACTCAGGGCGTTGCCGCGCTTGTAAAGGGTATGAAGGTGGAGGACGCTATTGAACGGCTCAAGGGTATCAACTGTAACGGTAAGGGCACGTCCTGTCCCGACCAGCTTGCTATCGCCCTGAAAGAGGCTCTTTAATGGATACGGCTGCAAAAGGCGCGCTTGCAAGGGCGTGCCTTATTTTCTTTGCGCTGCTGTGGGCTGCAGGATTTGCCGTTTTTCTCGCGCCTGTTTCCGCGGGGATAATCAATATCGGCAATGCGGCGGGAATGTTTGTTTGCGCGGTGCTGTTTTTCCTTTCGGTATTTTGGAATAGATTTTTCCGCTTTATGTCGGGACATAAGGCTGTCCGCGTGGCCTTTATAGCAATTGTAATGTCAGCATTGCTTCTTGCGGTATTGGCGGCGGTCATATCCGTATTTATGACGTCAGCAGCAAACCGTCCTCCCGACGGAAACACCACGGTGATAGTGCTTGGCTGCAAGGTCAGAGGCGAGGAGCCCAGTCTTATGCTGAGACAGCGTATTATGACGGCATACAGATACCTTGACCAAAATCCCTCAGCAATGTGTATCGTTTCGGGAGGACAGGGTGCGGACGAGCTTATTTCCGAGGCGGAGAGCATGAAGCGCGTTCTTGTTGAGCAGGGTATATCCGAGGACAGAATTATTCTGGAGGATCGCTCCACGGGTACGGACGAGAATATACGCTTTTCCGTTGAAAAAATGAACGAGTACGGCATAAGCGGCAGTGTAACGATAGTTACCAATGAGTTCCACCAGCTTAGGGCAAAGCTGATTGCGGACAAGTACGGTCTTGAATCATACTCGGTATCGGCGCGGACGTCGCTTTGGCTGCTTCCCACATACTGGCTCAGGGAGTGGTTCGGAGTGTGCTATCAGATTGTATTCGGACGGTAATTTATAGCGGTATATTAAAATGTACTGATAAAATTGTATGGGACGAGCCTTACGTTCTGCATTTTCATAACATATAATTTGTTCTGCGTGCGGGTAGACCCAGTCCATATAAAAATGGTATTTTTATGGACTGCTATAAATGATATTTTGAAATATGGTAATCGTATAGCGCATCGTACGGGCTCTTGAAGCCTGTTAAATTATAGTTTGCTCCCGTTCCGTTTGATTGTTTCTGTCAAACGGAACGGGAGCTTTTTGCTTATCAAATATTTTATAATAAAATCTGATTTATTTAATCGTTAGCGGAAAAGTTTGAGAAAGTTATATTAAGAGTGAAAAAATTTTCCTCGCAGTTTATGCTGATATATCCGCTGTACTTATTCACGGTTCTTTTTATGTTTGCAAGACCGAAGCCATGGTTTAACTTGTCTGCTTTTGTAGTTGTCATCTTGCCGTTAACATTAGTGTTAACGGTAGGATTTTTTATTTTCAGAAGAAAATATCCATGTGTAAAAGCTCCGTACACATTAATTACTTTATCTCCTGCGCATAAACAGGACGCTTCAACCGCGTTGTCAAGAGCATTTGACAATATTATGCACAAATCGGTATTGTCTATATTTGAAGGTATAACACCATCGAATTCTATTGAAATATTATCGGGAGAATTGACTTGCTTTTCGGACAGAATGGCGTCGGCAATATAGTTTCCTGTTTCAAACAAAAATGACGGGCTTGGAAACGAAGCTGATAACCTGTTAAGATATTTAAAAAGGTCGTCATATTCTTTTTTGAAAGCATGGAGCTGATACATTTGATATGGTTTATGTAATCGTGTTTAAAGCTCCTTATCTCGGCGTTTATTTTTTCAAGCTGTTTGTAATGATACAGCTGAGACGCAATTTGATTTTTCAGAGTACTGTTGACATCACTTTGATATTTTTTTGATACCAGATTAAACAGCAATGACATTATGATTACAGTCGTACAAATTGTAATTGACAATGCAAGTATTTTTACTATCTGAATTTGTCCGTCGGTATTTGATGTGGCAAAATTGGCTGTTTGGATCAAACCGTTTGATAAAAACAAAGAAAGCAAAATAAGCGCGTATATGTGCGTAGGAAAAATTACAGTAAACATTTGGATATTTTCATATTCATTTTTATTTTTTGTATAAATAATAATTAACAGAATAATTGTCCTGACGGTTAAATTCAAAACAATATTTAAAAAATATATCTCTTTTATTTTTGTGATCGGGATCAGACTTAAAATGCCTGACGCGATTGTTGAGCATATAAACTGTATAATAAACGAAACCATTAATAATTTTTCCGAAAAATGTTTATACATATATGCCGTCAGTAATGCGTATTTGGAAAAGTTTACAAGTACATATATCCATTTGAGAAATATCAGCTGATTAAAAAAGTTCTGATTAAAAGCTATGCTCAAAATACAAGATATTCCAATGGTAATTATCAGTCGTTTTTTATTTTGAACGGATGAATCGGTTATATTTTTACACAGTGTATTTACTGTATTAATAATTGCCAAAAGCAAAACAGTGTCAGATAACGTTTCTAAAATTGTTGTAAATATTGTTGTCATTTTATTTCACCCGAATCATATTTGATAATAAATTCATGAAAGGCTGTTCTGAATTTGGGAAGCATACTTCTGCTTATATAGGCGGCTGAACCGTCATCATAGCAGATCTCGGTGTTGTTATGGTACTTTATATGTTGAAATGATGTTACATAGGCGTTATGGCACCTGAAAAATTTTTCCGCCGGAAGCATTTTTTCAACAGACTTTAAATTTGTAAGGATTTCATAATCTTCTTTTTCTGTATGTATAATAGTATGATTTCTTCGAGCTTCAGTATAAATTACCTCGGATATTTTTATGCGTATGGTTTTTTCGTGGGTTTTAAAAATCAGGAAACTATCTATGTCGATTTCGTCAAGATAATCGTCTATGGCTTTAAAGAGCCTTGCTTTATCTATCGGTTTGGATAAAAAGCGGAACGTTTTGACCTCAAAGGTGTCCATAGCAACCTGAGGATATGCGCTGACAAAAATTATTATTGAATCGGAATTTACTTTTCGTATTTTTCTTGCAGTTTCAATTCCGTTTACATTTCCCATTTGATAATCCATAAATATAATATCGTACTTGTCAGTTTTTGATTCCCAGCATGATCTTCCGTCGGAAAAGCACTTTATAAATATATCTATTTTACGTTTTCTTTTATATTCATCTAAGTATTTTATAAGCTCGTTTTGCCATACTTTCTCATCATCGCAGATTACAATATTCATTTTTATCACCGATTTATGTTTATATTTCATTATAAACATTATACACGCTTTTGGCATTAGTGTCAATACAATGAAATAAAAAAGCAATCCGTCATGATAATTATACCTCCTGTTAGAAATCTATTGAATTTATCGGCATAATAATATATTTTATTATTAAAGATTCAGGGAGGTGTTAATATGGATTTTTGGTTTTATGTTCTGTATATCATTTTAGGAGAATGATCGTAAGTGAATTTCTTGAAAAACAGATATTTGTATTATGAGCATTTGCTTTCATATAGTACGAGAGTAAAAGCAAGCGAGCTTATAGATATGCTCATGTTTACAAAAAACAATGTCGACGCACTTCATTTAAAAGCTGTCGAGAATGTTGTATTCAGGATTGTTGAGATCATTCCCGACAGCGGCGGCGATATTTACGGCATTGAAGTATTGATTCCCACTGACAAAGCTTTTAAAAGTGAAGGTCAGTGCATATATAAACCTGAGTTTAAAATTGACAACGCGGTTTCTTTTATGTTTTATGATGTAAACGAGATTTGTGAAGCGGAAACTCAGCTTTATGGGTATGCAAGAAAAAATAATATGAAGCTTATAACAGATATTTATTTTATTTTGCTGCAAAGCGAAAAAATAAATAGGGTAAACGCTGTTTTTGAAGCGTATGTCGGTATAAGCAATAATATTGTATAAGCCGTTCCGCAGGTTTTCCTGCGGATTTTTATTTTATATCAGCGTGCGTTTACACCGCCGTTCGGAAATTCATCTTTAAGTATTCATCCGTTTTTTATAATTGTACTTATTGCGCCAATATTTAAGGCGGTTTTAGTTGGGTAAAGAAATCGAGGGTTTCACGTACGGGTACACCAAGTTTGTTCAGCAAAAATTCAAAGCTTGTTTTGTAGTAGTCTATCCAGACGTTGGATATATTTCGGTGTTCCATGAGCGTACCGACAATATCAATGCCAATTCGTATATCTGCGGTGTGCTATAAAATAAAATTATATCCGTTATTCATATTATGTATTTGAATTATATCACATTTCATGCTATAATTCAAGTATGAAATAAAATTTTACCTATAGCTGTTCCTCGCAGAAAATGTACAAAAGCTAAACTAAAAATCTTGTATATGTTGTTCGGGGCGAAAGCTTTTGGCTGCATTTTCAAAGTGGAATTGCTGTAATGAAAGGAATGATTTTTGCTATGGCAATGACGATGACCCAAAAAATTCTTGCCGCCCACGCAGGTCTCGATAAGGTCGAGGCGGGACAGCTTATCAGATGTAAGCTGGATATGGTGCTCGGCAACGACGTGACTACGCCCGTGGCTATTAACGAATTTGAAAGGGCAGGCTTTTCGGGAGTTTTCAACACAGAAAAAATTTCAATGGTTATGGATCACTTTACCCCAAATAAGGATATAAAGTCTGCTGCTCACACAAAGCAGTGCCGCGATTTTGCAGGAAAAATGAAGATTAAGAACTACTTTGATGTCGGGGATATGGGTATTGAACACGCTCTGCTCCCAGAAAAGGGACTTGTTGCTTCGGGAGAGTGCATTATCGGCGCGGACAGCCACACCTGCACCTACGGCGCATTGGGAGCATTCTCTACCGGCGTCGGTTCTACAGATATGGCTGCGGGAATGGCTACCGGCGAGGCATGGTTCAAGGTGCCTTCCGCTATCAAATTTAACCTTACGGGCAAGCTTAACAAATATGTTATGGGCAAGGACGTTATCCTCCACATAATCGGAATGATTGGCGTGGACGGCGCGCTTTACAAATCTATGGAATTTTCCGGAGAGGGACTGAAAAATCTTTCCATGGACGATCGTCTTTCCATGGCCAACATGGCTATCGAGGCAGGGGCAAAGAACGGTATTTTTGCTGTTGACGAGGTAACAAGAGCATATCAGGCGGACAAGGTTGACCGTGACTATACCGTTTACGAAGCAGATCCCGACGCTCCCTATGACGCAGTTTACGACATTGACCTTTCAACAATTAAACCTACCGTGGCTTTCCCACACCTGCCCGAAAATACCAAGACCATTGATGAAGTGGGAGACGTTAAAATTGATCAGGTGGTTATCGGTTCCTGTACAAACGGCAGAATGGAAGACCTTGAAATGGCTGCGGATATTATTAAGGGAAAAAGAGTACGCGAGGGCGTGCGCTGCATTGTAATTCCCGCGACACAGAAAATTTATCTTGAAGCTATGAAAAAGGGCTTGCTGGAAATTTTTATTAACGCAGGCTGCGCGGTATCTACTCCTACCTGCGGTCCTTGTCTCGGCGGACATATGGGTATTCTTGCCAAAGGCGAGAGAGCGGTCGCTACAACAAACAGAAACTTTGTGGGACGTATGGGTCACCCCGAGTCCGAGGTTTACCTTGCTTCTCCTGCTGTTGCGGCGGCTTCCGCAGTAACGGGCAAAATAAGCAGTCCCGAAGAAGTTATGTGAGAGAGGAGAATTTGTTATGAAAGCATTCGGTAAAGTACATAAATACGGCGATAACGTTGATACGGACGTTATTATTCCCGCAAGATACCTTAACTCCGCAGATCCTAAGGAGCTTGCCCAGCACTGCATGGAGGACATCGACAAGGATTTTGTAAGCAATGTTAAAGATGGCGACATCATGGTAGCGGTTCAGAATTTCGGCTGCGGCTCGTCCCGTGAGCACGCGCCCCTTTCCATTAAGGCAAGCGGTATCTCCTGCGTTATAGCTTCAACATTTGCGAGGATTTTCTACCGCAACGCAATAAATATAGGTCTTCCCATTCTTGAATGCGCGGAGGCTGCCGAAAATATCGACAGCGGCGATGAGGTAGAGGTGGATTTTGACACGGGTATTATTACCAACAAGACCAAAAATCAGACCTATCAGGCTCAGCCTTTTCCCGACTTTATGAAAGATATTATCAATGCTGGAGGACTTCTGAAGTCGCTCAAGAAATAGTTTGGCGGAGAATTTTTATAACGCAATAATGTTTCTTTTGAGAAAGTGGAAGTTTGGTTTAAAATTACGGTGAAGACTAACCCAATAAAATAATATTTTGTGTTTAAACAACAAATGAAACTATGAAAGGAATTATGCTATGAATAAAAATATTGCAGTTATCAAGGGCGACGGAATCGGTCCAGAGATAGTGAACGAGACTATTAAAGTCATGAACAAGGTGGGCGAAAGGTTCGGTCACACATTTAATTTTACGGACGTTCTTATGGGCGGCTGTGCTATCGACGCAACGGGTGTGCCTCTGCCGCAGGAAACTATTGACATATGTCTTAAATCGGACAGCGTTCTTCTTGGCGCGGTGGGCGGTCCAAAGTGGGACACTCTCCCCGGAAACCTCCGTCCAGAAGCGGGTCTTCTGGGTATCAGAGGCGCACTGAAGCTGTTCGCAAATATACGCCCCGCAAAGCTGCTTGCTCCTCTTGCCTCTGCCTGCCCGCTCAAAAAGGAAATAACCGATTCGGGTCTTGACCTTGTGATTGTCCGCGAGCTTATCGGAGGAGCGTACTTCGGAGAGAGAAACACCTATACCGACGAAAATGGCGTTAAGCACGCCAGTGACTCAATGGCTTACGCCGATTATGAGGTAGAAAGAATTTGCCGTGTGGCTTTCGATATGGCGAAAAAACGCCGCAGCAAGGTGCATTCCGTTGACAAGGCAAACGTGCTGGATTCCTCCCGTCTGTGGAGAGAAATTTCCCACAAGGTAGCGGCGGAGTATCCCGACGTTGAATTTAACGATATTCTCGTGGATAACTGCGCAATGCAGCTTGTGAGAAATCCTGGGCAATTTGACGTGCTTGTTACCGAAAATCTTTTCGGAGATATTCTTTCCGACGAAGCTTCTATGATAACGGGCTCGCTGGGTATGATACCATCCGCTTCGCTGGGTGAGACATCGCTCGGCCTTTATGAGCCTATCCACGGCTCTGCTCCCGACATTGCGGGACAGAACAAGGCTAATCCTATTGCGACTATCCTTTCTGCGGCGATGATGTTCCGTTATTCCTTTGATATGGCTGCCGAGGCGGACTCTGTTGAGAATGCTGTAAATGCCGCTCTTGAAGAGGGTTACCGTACTGCCGACATCATGTCCGATGCTGCGGGTCTGAAGAGCGTTTCATGCTCAGAAATGGGAGATATTATTGCTGCTAAAATATAAAAGACGTATAAAAATAATTACCGTAAAATAAAATGCGGATAAAAAACAAAATGACTAAAATTCTTTCTTATTATGCTTAATGAAGCGAAACGCTCCGCTTTGTGCGTGCAGCGCCCAAAATAACCGTATGATATAAAAAATATTATGAACCAAGCTGATTCCGAAATCTCATCGGAATCAGCTTGGTTTTTATCAGTATGTGCCGGCAGCTTCAAAAGTACATATATTCATCAATGAGTTGACAAGTGTTGATCGGAGGTTTTGAGTTTGGTTTTGTAAATATTGCCGGTAACGACTTAAAACCCGATGTGGTTTACCAGTAAAAGTATCCGGTATAAGACAAGTTTTGACGGACATATATCTTTTTCGTGAGCAGTATAAATAAGCTGCAAAGGAGCTGTTATATGGGAAAGCTTTCCATAAAAAGTTTTTTTGTTCACTCTGACGACGAAGCTGATATGTCTGCTGTTGCCGATAAGATAAGCGATCTTCACATGGAGATCATCGAACGCAGACTAAGGTCGTCGGGCTTGTCCGCAAAGCAGCAAATCGAAATCATTGTCAGGGTCATACAAAAATTAAAAACGACCGTAATTACTGAGAAAGCTCAGGACACATATGCTGATTCGTACAAACCGGATTTTTAGGGGATTGTTTTTCCACCATGCATTGCCAAAGGATATTTTTATGTGTCGCTGCAATTGCAGTATCCGGCCAAAAAATAAAAAGCATATTATCGTAAATCTGCGGAAATATATAAATATAATATTTAAGATTTAAGGAGGTACGGTATGGAAAACAATGAAATGCCCGTAGGTTTCGGAATGGCGCTTGCCATGAATCCAAAGGCAATGGAAAAATTTGCTTCTCTTCCGCAGAACGAAAAACAGAAAATTATAAACGGTACTCACAATGTTTCTTCAAAATCCGAAATGAAGCAATATGTGGAAAATATAATATCATTTTTTTGATAAGCGTCTAAAATGAAAGGATTGTAATTTTGAGATCGCTGTGGAATGAAAACGTCTGCCGTCCGGATTTTCCGGCGCTGAAAGGAGACATAAAAACCGATATATTGATTATCGGCGGAGGCATCACGGGAATCCTGACCGCATATTTTTTGCAGCAAAAAGGCGTTCCGTATATTCTTGTTGAAAAGGGGAATATCTGCGGAGGAACAACGGGAAACACCACTGCAAAGATTACCTTTCAGCACGGGCTTGTTTATAGCAAAATTCTCCGTAGCTGCGGTTTGGAAAAGGCTCAAATGTACCTGCAGGCGAATCGGACGGCGTTTGAAAAATATGCGGAGCTTTGCAAAAATATTGACTGCGAATATGAAATAAAAAATAATTATGTGTATTCGGCAGACGACGGCAGAAAGCTTGGGGACGAAATAAACGCTCTTTCAAAAATCGGTTATAACGCGGTATTTTCCAAAGATGTCCCTCTTCCGATAAAAACAGAGGGAGCCGTTTGCTTTGAGGATCAGGCGCAGTTTCACCCGCTGAAGTTTCTTTTTTCAATTGCAAAAGGTCTGAACATTTACGAGCATACCTTTGTGCAGGAAATGATAGGTACTACAGCTGTTACAAACTGCGGTAAAATTCGTGCCGGCAAGGTGATTGTCACAACACATTTTCCGTTTATAAATAAGCACGGCAGCTATTTTTTGAAATTGTATCAGCACCGCTCTTACGTCATTGCTCTTGAAAATGCGCAGAACGTTAACGGGATGTATGTTGACGAATGCAAAACAGGATATTCGTTCAGAAATTATGAGAATTTACTGCTTCTTGGCGGAGGCGGACACCGTACTGGCAAGGACGGCGGAAACTGGAACGAGCTGAGAAGATTTGCGAAAAAGTATTATCCAGATGCGGAAGAAAAATATTACTGGGCTGCGCAGGACTGTATGAGTCTTGACAACATTCCGTATGTCGGACGGTATTCAAAAAATACGCCGGATTTATATACCGCGAGCGGCTTTAACAAATGGGGAATGACGGGAGCGATGTTATCGGCTATGCTTTTGAGCGATATGGTCTGCGGCATACGAAACGACTATGAGGAGGTTTTCAGTCCGTCAAGAAGCATTGTCAAGCCGCAGCTTTTTGTTAACGGTTTTGAAGCGACAAAAAATTTGCTCACACCGAGTAAAAAAAGGTGTCCTCACCTTGGCTGCGCGCTTAAATGGAATCCCGCCGAACATTCATGGGACTGCGCCTGCCATGGTTCCCGTTTTGATGAAAATGGAAAGGTACTGGATAATCCTGCAAACGGAGATATAATAAAATAGAGACAGCCTCTTGTGCAATACCTTCAATATCGCATAAGAGGCTGTTTTATATTTAAAAAATATGTTTTTACAGCAAAACGTAAAAGTATAACAGAAATGCTGAGTTATTGCAAACAGAGCTGTTCAAATTGAAGTGGAGCTTTTTTATTGTTTCGGGGATTGACGGAAACCGTTTAATGTGCTAATATAAAGTGTACGGCATATTAACAGCGCTGATATTTTGGGAGGTCAAAATGAAATATGATTGCCTGATAATCGACGACGAAAAACTGCTTGCGGACAGTACCGCGGAATATTTCAACCTGTTCGGCGTAAATGCGGCGGTCGTGTATACTGCAGACGAATGCAGAAATTTTTTTGAAAGCAATTCTGCTGATCTGCTTCTTCTTGACATTAATCTTGGGGAAAACAGCGGCTTTGATCTGTGCAGAGAACTCAGGGAGAAAATTTCTAATCCGATTCTTTTTATTTCAGCACGATCCAGTGACGATGATAAAATAGTTGCGCTGAATATCGGAGGCGACGATTACATACAAAAACCATATTCTCTGGGAGTACTGCTCGCAAAGGTCAAGGCTGTGCTGAAGCGTTACGGGCAAAGCGGAACTTCGGAATATTCGGACGGTCGTCTGACCGTTGATTTCATTGCAAAGCAAGCCGCTGTAAACGGCAGTCCCGCAAAGCTTACTTCACTGGAATTCAGGCTGCTTGCATACCTTATAAAAAACGGAAACCGGGTCGTATCCAAGCAGGAGCTTTTCGACAGCGTTTGGGAAGACAAATTCACAGGGGACAATACCCTTAACGTACACATAAGAAAAATACGCGAGGCAATAGAACCGGATCCCGGAAATCCTCGGTATATAATTACAGTGTGGGGAGACGGATACAAATTTGTTGGTGATAAAAAATGAAATACAAAGCTTTTCTGACTTGTCTGATAATAATTTTTTTGGCGGAAATTTCTGTTTTGCTTATCTATGCAAATTACGGAGCAGACTCTTATCAGGACGCCGTTGAGGTGAACGAGGCCTTGCAGTCAGTTCGGGACGATTGGGAAAATATCGTCGCGCATCAAAACGTCACAGGTCTTGACTACGCTGTACTTGACAGCGTCGGGAACGCTATTTTCCGCACGAGGCAGGGGCTTAGCGAAAGCTTAAACGAAGCCGTGATACACCGCGATACTATTCTCGATATTGAAATAAACGGCGAGGTCTCGGGGAAAATAGTTATTTACAATGACAGTCCGCAAACTCTTTGGGACGGCAGAAAAAAGTCTGCCGCCGTTCTTATTTTTGCGGCCGTATTACAATTAGTCTGCTTCGCGGTCTATTCGGCATATCTGTACCGCAGAGTGGCAAAGCCTTTCGGAAAATTAGAGGATTTTGCGGAACGGGTCGCGGGCGGAAACCTTGATATCCCCCTTGAAATGGACAGGGGAAATATTTTCGGCGCGTTTACAGAAAGCTTTGACATAATGCGGTCGGAGCTTAAAAAAGCCCGTCTTGCGGAGGCTCGCGCAAACGCCGAAAAAAAGGAGCTTGTGGCAAAGCTTTCCCATGACATAAGAACTCCGGTGGCAAGCATAAAGGCGGCTTCCGAGGTTGGGGCGGCTATTGCTGAAAGCGAAAAAAGCCGTCGGAATTACGACCGAATCATTCAAAAAGCCGACCAGATAAACGCGCTTGTTACAAACCTTTTTTCTGCAACTCTGGAGGAATTGCAGCAGCTTACCGTTGAGCCGGCCGATATGAAAAGCAGAGAAATTTCCGAGATGCTTTTGGGTGCTGATTACTTCCATTACGCGGAAATCCCCGCAGTCCCCGACTGTATGCTTTTTGCGGACAAGCTTCGCTTACAGCAGGTTTTTGACAATATTTTTGCTAATTCCTACAAGTATGCAAACACGGAAATTACTGTGAAAATTTCCCTTAAAAATAATTTTCTGAAAATTGTTGTCGAGGACTTCGGCGGCGGTGTGCCGGAAAAGGAACTGCCGTTATTAAAGGAAAAATTCAAGCGGGGTGAAAACGCAGAAAACGTGGAGGGGGCCGGACTTGGGCTTTATATTTCCGACTGCTTCATGAATGAAATGAAAGGCGGTCTTGACATTGAAAACGGAACTCACGGACTTGCCGTGATCGTAAAAATTCTGCTGAGCGGAATGATTTAAGGAATATTTAAGGTTTGCTTAAAGACAGTTAAGGTTTGAAAAGCTATAATGGAACGTGAAAGGCTGGGTTTTTACCAGTGCCCCCGTTTATGGCGCAGAGGATTTATTATACTTCAGCGGCTGGGGACATGGCAGTCTTAAAAAATTGCAGAGGACGGTTTTGTTATGAAAGATATTTTAATTAAAACCGAACGTTTAAGCAAAAGCTTTTCCAGCGGGGGGGCTATGCAGCACGTTCTGAAAAACATTGACTTAGAGCTTTACAAGGGCGACTTCACGGTAATTATGGGGGCATCCGGCGCGGGAAAATCCACGCTTTTGTACGCTCTTTCGGGCATGGATACGCCTACCCTCGGAAAGATAACTTTCGGCGAAAAAGTTATATCCGACCTTGATTCCGACGGGCTTGCACTGTTCCGAAAGGAGCACTGCGGCTTTGTGTTCCAGCAAATTTATCTTATCGACGCAATGAGTATCCTCGACAATGTTCTCGCGGCGGGACTGCTTGTAAACAAGGACAAAAAGGCTCTTGCCGCCCGTGCGAGAGAGCTCTTCACGTCGGTGGATATTTCTGAGGAGACTATTCACAAATTTCCTGCTCAAATTTCCGGCGGCGAGGCACAGAGGGCGGGAATTGTCCGCGCGCTGATAAATTCTCCAGAAATTCTTTTTGCGGACGAACCTACGGGCGCACTCAATTCAAAGTCGGGACTGGACGTTCTGGACACCTTAACCGAGTTCAACGAGCAGGGTCAGAGCGTTGTTATGGTTACTCATGATATGCGTTCCGCACGTCGGGGAAACCGTATTCTGTACTTAAAGGACGGAATTGTTATGGGTGAATGCGAATTGGGAAAATACGCTTCGGGCGACGAAGAACGGCACAGGAAACTGTCGGACTTTCTGACGAAAATGGGGTGGTAATATGGGCGGAAATTTTAACAGAAATATATTGCTTGCCCGCGCAAACATCCGTAAGGCTAAGGGACAGACCGCCGCTATCATCGTACTTGTGCTGCTGTCTTCAATGATGATGAATCTGTGGCTCATGCTTTCTATGGACTACAGAAAAAATTTCGACCGCTGCCACGACAGGCTCAACGACGGTCACGTAAATCTTGCGGCGTATGTTGTCGGGGACGATTTCAGGGACTTTATTTCGGAAGTGCTTGACGACCGCTCAGATGTTACGGACTATACCGTAGGAGACGTGTTCTGCGCTCCCTTTTCTTTTGAGTACAACAGAGGCGAGCTTTCACAGCTTGGAGTAATTCTTGAAAAGGAGGACGCGTTGTCACGAGGTGTCGGAAGGTTTGAAATTACCGAGGAAAGCGATATAAAAAGCGGCATATATCTGCCTATGCTTTACAGTATGGGAAACAATTATTCTGTAGGCGATACGCTTAAAATAACCATTTTAGGTGAAGAATTTGAATACGCTGTATGCGGATTCTTTAACAGTGCAATGGTTGGCTCCCACAATTGCAATATGATGTCGTTCCTGCTTACGGAGGATAAATTTGAGGAATTTTCCGGAAAAACGGCTGCGCTGAAATCTGCGTATATATCCGTAAGAATAAATGACGTATCAATGTGCGAGGATATCGGCTCCGAACTTAAAGACGCTATATCAAAGAAATTTCCCGAGGTTGTTGTTACAGGAAACAACTACAAGATGGTAACAACGTCGCGGTATATTTCCCAAATGATATGTGCGGGAATTTTAAGCGTAATGGCGTTTTTGGTACTGCTTATCGGAGTAGTGGTCATCGCCTCGAATATCGCGAATTATATTCAGGAAAATATGCAGAATTTAGGCGCTCTGAAAGCGGTAGGCTATACCGGAGGTCAGCTGATAGTTGCGCTGCTTGCACAGTTCGCGGGAATTTCCACAATTGCCGCAGTTATCGGTACTGTGCTTTCATACTGCGTTTTCCCGGGAGTAAACGAAATGATGATAGCCCAGACGGGCATACCTTATACGATAAGGTTTCAGCCCCTGCCTGTAGTGTTTACGGTAATTTTTATTTTGGCAGTAGTTTCGGCGGCAGTGTATTTTTCAGCCAAAAAGATAACAAAAATCGAACCTATAACGGCAATGCGTCAGGGTATCGCTACACACAATTTCAAGAAAAATCATGTGCAGCTTGAAAAGACCTCGCTGCCCCTTAACGCCGCTCTTGCTATGAAAATCATGTTCGGCGGACTCAAGCAGAACGCTGCGGTATGCGTTACAATGCTTGTTATTTCGCTGATACTGGTGTTTTCCGTAACGTCGGTAAGAAATACTATAGTAGATATCCAGCCTATGATAGAAATGATCGCAGGGGAGTTTGCAGACTCGGCAATAAACGTTAACCTCAGCAGGGAGGACGAACTTGTTTCCGTTTTGGAGGACGACAGCCGCGTTGAAAAATTTTATCTTTTCACCGGCAACAGTATGGAGATACAGCACGTTGGAGGAACTTCGCTGTATGTGTCTGTCGTAAACGACTGCTCGAAGATGAACAATCAGAGCATGGCGGTTGATGGGCGTTACCCAAAATACGGCAATGAATTTGCAATTGCCGCAAAATATGCAAATGATAACGGTATTAAAATCGGGGACGAGGTTGCCCTGAATGTTGGAAATAACCGGGGAAATTATATCGTTTCGGGGTTTACTCAATGCTCCAACAGTCTCGGCAAGGACTGTGTTATGACCCGTGAGGGGTACGAAAAAATCGCTTCTCTGCCAAACGTTACCTACTATATAGATCTGACGGAGGGTACGGATATTGACGATTTTAACAGAGAGCTGTCCGACCGGTTCGGCAGCGATGTAAATGCTTTGCAGAACGTTTTGTCTATTATAGAAAGTACAGGCAGAGTGTATGTTTTGCTGATGACTTTCATGGTTATAGCTATCATAATAATAAGCTGCATTGTTATAGTTTTTGTAATGTACCTTCTGGTGCGTACAATGCTGAACAACAAAAAGCGTGATTACGGTATTTTTAAGGCTCTGGGCTTTACCACGGGGCAGCTTATTGTGCAGACTGCGATGAGCTTTATGCCGTCCGTAATAATCTCCGCGGCGGTGGGAATTACCGTAAGTATGCGGATAATAAACCCGCTTATGGCAATATTTTTGAGCGGGATAGGCATAGTCAAGGGTACCTTTATCATACCTGTTGAATTATGCGTAATTGCAGGTATCGTACTGGTAATATTTGCGTTTGGCGCGGCTTGTCTGATGTCTTTGCGGATCAGAAAGATTGCTCCGAGAGAGCTGCTTTCGGGCGAGTAAAAACCATCTTAAAATCTTAATAATTTATTATTTTTTATATAAAAATAAAACGGTAAAATATCCTCATTATATAAAATGCTTCCGTTTTATCGGACAATTCGGTATAATTAAAATATACCGTGAACTTTCCGGTAAAAGGGAGCGTTTTTATATTCAATGTTTTTGCATTTTTTCTTACAAAATGTTATTGCAAACTTCAAAATAATATGATAAAATAACCATAATTGACATTATTATGCAATATCTGACGTTTTACGAGATTTGGAAAGCTTTTTCAAAAGAAAGATACAACAAGCGGAAAGGAATGGTAATGAATATGAAAAAAAACAGAAAAAAAACAATATCTGTTATCATGGCTTTTTTACTTGCACTGCAGGCAAGCGGTACGGTTTTGGCTGATTATACAGATATAGACAGCGCGGGTAACGGTACCGGACAGGTCAATGTCAGCATTTCGCCTGCGCTGGCGTTGGAAAGAAATGTTGATTTTACTGCGGCGCTTACAGGAACCGACGGCCGCACCTTAACTCAGAGCCTGGCTCTGGGTGCGGACGATGAGTCCGAGGAAGTAAGCTTTTCAAGACTTTCGGACGGTTACTATACTCTTAAAGTGTCAGCAGACGGTTTTGCCGATTACGAGCAGGTAATAAATGTGGATAAGCAGGCGGCGTCCGTCAAGCTTATGACAGGCTTTGCCGGCGGTTTTGACTACAGCCGGGGCGCTCACCCGGGAACTCTCCTTATAGGTGACGCTAACAATGACGGTGTTGTCGACTACAGGGACGTGCAGCAGCTTACCGACGCTGTAGACAGCAGAACAAACAGCGGCGTTACCGACCTTAACGGCGACGGAAGCATTGACCTGGTTGATCTGGAATACCTTGCAAAGGGCTACAACATTTCCCAAAATACTCAGGCTACTCTTGAAACTATAATCCCGTCTACTGTTATAAAACCTTCTGTAGGTGACGGAACTTACATAGCAGGTGGAATTATTGAAAATCTTTTTGAGAAAGACGGCAGCGTACAGCTTGGAACAATTGACGGCAGCTTTATTTCTTCCGACGCTCCTGTTGTTTTGCAGTTCGACGTTACCGACAGCGGACTTGCTTCCCGTGCGGACGGGATAGTTATAGCCGTTTCCGAGGATAACCCTGTTACAAGGGCGGAGGTTTTTGTTGACTATACGGACGAAAACGGCGCGGAGGCTACCCAGATCGCTTTGATAGAAAACGGCGTACACCACCTGCTGGACGACGGAAACGTTACCGTGGAACAGGACAGCCGCGGAAATATCCGTATAAATTTAGGCGGTCAGATCGCGGTCAAGAAAGTAACATTTAAAATTTCGGGCATGAGAAAAGAAAGCTCAATTGCCGAGATTTCCTATGTTGAATTTGTAAACGGCATGGAAAATAAGATACCGGAGCCGGCGTCGGATATTCCCGTAAATCTTACGGCTTCGGCGGGTAATAAGTCTTTTACACTCAACTGGGATAAGTGCGTAAATGTTACCGGTTATGAGGTAATGATAACGCAGGGTGAAACCAGCGAGGTCAAAAAGGTAAAGGGCTGTTCTCTCAGCGTTACATCTTTTAACGATAAAGAATTGAAAAACGGCACGGAGTACACAGTAAAGGTGCAGTCGGTAAACGGAGCATGGAAAAGCGGCTGGTGCGACTCTGTAACCGTTACGCCTAAAGCCTCCGCAAGACCTGACAGACCCGACGGTCTTACCGCTTCGGGCGCATACAGAAGCATCAGGGCGGCATGGAAAAAGGCGGAGGACGCGGAGTGGTACAACCTTTACTATAAGCTCCGTTCTGAGACGGACTACACTAAAATAGGAAATATTTCCGCGACCTCGTATACGATTGCAGATCTGGAGGACAAATCGGAATACGTTCTTTACGTTACTGCGGAGAACGAGTACGGAGAAAGCAGTCCCTCGCTTACTGCGGCGGCTTCAACTACTGACGTGTCCGCACCTGTTATGCCAAAGTACAATCTTATAAACACAGGCGAGGCGGGAGAAAAGGGACAGCACATAATCTCCGCTTCCCAGAACTACGGCTCGATGATGAACAGCTCCATGGACGAAAGTACCAAAACGGCATGGGGAACTGTTGACCATGATCCGAACTCTTACTATATTCGCAATACCTGGGACGACGGCGGCTACAACAATATCGGCAGCAACGGCCTTTTCTATGAGTTTGACGAGGAGTATACCATTAAAACACTTGCGCTTTATGAGGCCGTTCCAACAAGTCCCAACCTTTTCTATACTAAAATAAATTACTGGGACGCGTACGGAAACCGTACATCTTTAAGTTACGGTCAGGTATCTACCATAAGAAAGACAGACAGCGAGGGACGCGCATACTATCTTATAAAGCTGCCAGAAAAGGCGCAGATAAAGAAGATACAAATAGGACTCGCGCGGTATTTGGCGAGCGGAAATATTAATGTTTCCGAGGTGTACTTCTATTACTACGATACCATTGAGGACGATATTGCAGACCTGTATGACGACGATCTGCACCTTGTGCTCAGACCCGACGTTACGCAGGAGACAATAGACGAGCTGAGAGCACGGCTGAATACTCCTGATGAAACGTGCGGCGAGTTCCACCCCGACAAGGAACGTCTTGAAACGGAGCTTAAAAATGCGGAGGATATCCTTAACTGCGTTGATTTGGGCGATCCGGTCTACATACATAACGAAATAAGCACCTCCGACGTAAACAGAGGCTTTGGCGGCTTGAACGCTTGGCAGCCTGTAGGCGTTACCGCCGCGGCAGGAGATACCGTTACCGTTTACGTTGGTCACAATACTAAAACTACAGGTGCGGCTACAAATCTACAGCTTGTTGCTACCCAGTATCACGCGGAATCAAGCGCTATGGCTTCCACAGTCGCTTCACTGAAAGTTGGCGCAAACGTTATCGACATACCAAAGATATGGTCTATAGACGAGGAATCAGGCGGCGCGCTGTATATCCAGTATACCGGCAGCAATGCGGACGACCGTTATGCAGTTCGTGTAAGCGGCGGCGTTCAGGTACCGGTGCTCGACCTTTACGGCGTTGAAGACGAGAGTGAAAAATTAGCTCGCGCGGAAGCTTATATTGAGGAACTTCAAATATACGCTGACCAAATGGAAGAGCTTCACAGGCAGCATCACGAGGGTTCTTCAAACAGCAATGTTAACAAATACGGCTACAGCGAGCAGAACTGTATTTTGGGCGCGTCGGACATACTTCTTGACAATATGCTTTTGTCGCTGCCCGCAAAGCGCATACTTAGCGGCGCTGGACAGGGCGGTACGGCTGAAAAGGCGGCACAGACTGTCAGGTCTGCCAAGGCTGTTGAGGACATGCTGTATCTTTTCTATCAGCACAAGGGGCTTAACGACAATGCTGAAAACGCGACAGACAGACTTCCAAAGGGACATCTGAATATCCGCTATCAGAGAATGTTCAGCGGTGCGTTCATGTACGCCGCGGGAAACCATATCGGCATAGAATGGAACGAGTCTGCAAATCCGCTGGCGTTAAGCGGCGTTGTCTCGGACGAAAGCGGAAGATACATAAGCGGAAATTATTTCGGCTGGGGAATTGCTCACGAGATAGGTCACTGCATTAATCAGGGAGCATACGCTGTTGCCGAGATAACGAACAATTACTTTGCTCAGCTTGCTAAGGCAAAGGATTCAAACGTCGGCATGAGATTTACCTATGATAATATCTACCGTAAGGTAACGTCGGGTACGACAGGTCAGGCGTCCAATATTGCGACTCAGCTCGGTATGTACTGGCAGCTTCATCTTGCGTACGACACCGGCTATAACTACAAGACCTATGACAACCGCACGGAGCAGCTTGAAAATCTGTTCTACGCAAGAATGGACAGCTACGCCCGTACGCCTTCTCTCGCTCCCTCACCGGGAGGCGTTCAGCTTACACTTGGTGGAGGTACGGATCAGAACCTTATGCGCCTTGCGTGTGCTGCTGCGGAAAAGGATATACTTGAATTTTTCGAGCGCTGGGGTAAAATTCCCGACAGTGCAACGATACAGTATGCGGGTCAGTTTGTTAAGGAAGAAAGAGCAATATATTACACTGACGACGATTCACGTGTATACCGAATTGAAAATCCATACGGCGGCAGTCTCGGAACAGGCGGAAATGTACAGGCGGTAAGCGCGGATACCTCCGCAAGCGTTTCATGGAACAATTCCTGTCAGGTGGACTTTAATCTTTCGTCTGAAAATATTCCCGCGGACGAGGTTCTCGGATATGAGATAGTGCGCTGCACAACCTCAGGCGGACAGGTTACTAAAGAGGTTGTGGGCTTTACTACAGACAGTACCTTTACCGATTATGCGGCTGGACTTAACAACAGGGTAGTTACATACGAGGTGACGGTGGTTGACAAGTATCTTTACCGCTCTGCGCCAAAGACTCTTGAGCCTATAAAGATTCAGGACGACGGCAGTCTTGACAAGAGCTGGTGGACAATAAGCAGTACGGGCATTACCGCAAGCAATATTCAGAACGCCGGAACAGCCGACGACGATATGCCCTGCGCTCCCAAGGCGGACGATCCGATACTCCTTGCCGCCGACGGAAATGACAGTACCGAATATATTGGCACGATTTCAGCAAACGCCGAGATAACCCTCAGCTTTAACAGGTATGAGACTGTTTCGGGCTTTAAGTACACAGCGGGCAGCGGGGCGGCTTTGGGAAATTACATCATAATGGTAAGGACAGAAAACGGTACATGGCAGGAGGCTGCAAGCGGATATCTTGGCGGCAGCGGTACTGTATTCTTTGAAAATGCTGACAGGAAGTACATAAGCACCTACAAGGCAGACGCTGTAAAGCTTGTTATCTGCGATCAGCCCGGACAGGAAATCTCAATTGCCGAGCTGGACGTTCTGGGCGTGACCGGAGACGATGTTGATTTCAGAAGCACGGACGGAACTCCTGCAATAGGCGTGCTTTCGGAGGATTACAGGTACGGCAGCGGTGAAAACGACGTTATTCCCAAGGGTTCGATAGTATTCACGGGAGCCTATAAGGGCAATCCCGCATACAGCGTGGTAATGCTGTTTGACCAAAACGGAAATGTTGTAGGCGGTACCGATACTGAAGGCTATCTTACCGCTAACCAGATTATTTTGGCTGACGACCCGGGCAGCGGCCTTTTAGAGGATGTTGCAAACGGTACATGGATATACTGGCTGACGCCGTCGGATAATGTTTCTCTTGCAGGAATACCGCAGGTTCGCGCGGAGCTTTACCGTGTGAACAACGCTCTGACAAACGAGGGGGAGCGGCTTGTAAGCGATTCGATGTTTGTCGATGTTCCGCAGATACTTCCGGAGATAAGTCTCGGAGGCGGAAGATATGAGGAAAGCGACAATACAGACGATACGCTTAGCACCGAAATATCAGGCAGTACAGAAAATATCGGAACGGATAGCAGCGTCACAACAGACAATACAGCAGCGGCAGATAATATGTGGAGTACCGAAGGAGCGGAGGAATAATTAGTATGAGTACATTTTTCAATAACAGCCGTACCGCTGCTGCCGGTGCTGCGGAAAAAATAAAAAAATTATTTGGCGCGGCGGCGCTGACAGTCTTCTTTGGTATGTCGCTGACGCTTAACGTTTCCGCTGCGGAAAGCAATGAGATAAGGCTTGAGTCAAACGGCGGCGAGGCTGTTCTGGAGCTTTACTTTCCGCAGGCTGCCGCCGAGGAGATAGCTTCAATGCAGGTGTCTGTAAGCGTCAAAGCAAATTCGGACAGCGTTGATCTGGAATTTATTCCTGACAGCGGTCTTTCCTCAAAGATCGTTGAGAGCAGGTACAAAAACGATACGGGGATACTGAATATTTATCTTGCGGGAACAGAGGCTCTGTTTTCACCTTCCGACTTTATTACGGTCGGCAGAATAAAAATAAGCACTCATGGCAATAATGCGGTTTCGGCGGCAGTGGAGGTAGTAAGGGATTCCGTCAAGTTTGTAAGGGACGGAGAGATAGTTTCTCCAGATAACAGTACCGATTATCCCGCTTCCGTAAGTATAACGGCAATGGGACAGTCTTCGCCGGGAGTATCTGTTCCGGTGTATCCGGATCGTCCCTCGGGAAACTATTTCCCCAATATTACTGTCTCAACCCCAACCGACAGCTGGCATGACGACCTTAATAATGCCGATGATTTATGGGGATCTGATCAGGACGAAGAGGATACCGGGTACGGCGAAGACGTCAGCGGCGGTCAATATGATGATTCCGAGCTTGAGGAGCAGGATCAGATCGGAGAGAACCTTAATCCTCCCGATATGTCCGCGCTTCTGGACGCGCTGGCAAGAGCGGAAAGCTACAGAAAAACAGACTATACCGAAAGCAGCTACAACGATCTTAAAGATGCTGTAGACGATGCAAAGAATATCATTTCCGACCCGAATGCCACTCAGGACGAAATAGACGAGGCTTTGCTTAATATTGAAAATTCCATAGGTATGCTGAAGCTGATAAACGATATTCCTTCGGGCGCTGAGGGTTATGGAGTAAGCGGTGATACAGATATGAACGGCGGCATTAATAACGGTGTTTCCGGAGAAGCTGATGTCAGCAGCGGCGGACAGGGAGAGCAGCACTCAGACGGAGAAAATGCCGGTAGTGTCAACGATGTGCAGGCAGCGCAGGACGGAAACATAGCAAACCCTTCGGACGGCTCTCAGCCATACGGCGGCGATCCGTTTACCGAAAACGGTGAAAGCAGTAAAAGTCCTGTTCTGAAGATGATAGTTATTGCAGTAGTCGCTGCTATAGCCGCTGTAGCTGCAATGGTCTTTCTTAAAATATTAAATAAGAAAAAAAGCTGAAACGAAGCTCATTTGCAGCCGGACGCATAAAATGTGAAAAGTGTAAAAACGCGAAAAAACGTGATATCTGTAAAGAGCATATTAGGGCGTGTTGGCAATACCGCTAAATGTTCGTCTTGCAATCACCTTTTTTGTTTTCCTGTGTTAATTTTCCTTAAAATGAGCGATGTATTACGAAAAAATTCGTATGCGGAAAATTACCATAAAAAACGAAAAATCTGCTTGCAATCCGAATATTCGGATATTGCTGACACGCCCTAAAACCGCGTAAAAGGCAGAACCTTTATTTTGTTATAAGCTTTGAGTCAGAGTTTGGATATGTATTTGAAAGCTGTATCGGTACTCCAGAAAAACATATCGTCATGGAAACGCTCTTTCAAACCGCAGCGCTCGATCATCGACATTACAGGCGGCTGAACACAAGAGAAATACACCATGATGCCGTTTGAAATAAGCCGTTCACAGTACTCATGGAGAGCTTCTATTCCGGAAATATCCGCAACGGTGACGCCCCGCATAGAAAATATAACGTTGTAGTTTTCTCCCAGCGCAGAAATTTTCTCTTCAAGCTTTGCGCAGGTGCCGAAATAGAGCGGACCTGATATGTACACAACGCAGGTATATTTAAGCTTATCCGGGTCGATCTCGGGATCGTCAAGTCTGCCAGGGTCTACTTCCGCTACCGTGACCTGCATATCCGAGACCTTGACTACAAACATTATTATCGAGAACGCAACGCCGATGATAATTGCTGCCGTAAGATCAAAAATAACAGTTGCAGTCATTGTTATTAGGAACTGCAAAATAGCGGTCTTTATCTTTTTCCCGAAAATTGACTTTATTGAAACCCACTCGTTCATTCGCCATGCGGTAACTATAAGGACTCCTGCCAATGCCGACAGCGGTATCATTGACATTATTCCGCCGAGAACGAACATTGAGAGCAGCAGTATTGCCGAGTGAACAACGGATGTGATTCTTGTCTGCCCTCCCGACTTAATGGCAACGCTTGTACGGGCAATAGCGGCAGTGGCGGGAACTCCTCCGAATAAGGGAAGTATCATATTGCCAATACCCTGCGCCGCAAGCTCCACATTTGCGTTCAGCTTTTCGTTTTTCATTCTTCCCGCAGAAGCTCCGCAAAGCAGTGATTCAATAAGTCCGAGAGCAGCAATCGATATTGCCGGGATTATCATTTCTTTGACGGTATCCCAGTCAGCAAGCGCCGAAAGGTCTAAGCGGTCGTTCAGAAAAACTGTTTTGGGTATATTACCGACAACGGGAATATCAAACTTGAATATCATATTTGCAGCTGTTGTAAGAATGATAGCCGCCAGGGAGCTTGGGAAAAACTGATTTATTTTTTTCGGATATGCAAACATAAACACAATAACCGCAGTACCTACGATAAGCGCGGTGATATTTATGTGCTGTTCGAGCATAAAATAGCTTCCGATCTTTTCAATTGCCGTGGTTCCCTCAGAGGTAAGGCCGGAAAGATTGTTTACCTGTCCGAGCGCAATAGTTACGGCGATTCCGCTTGTAAACCCTGTTATAACAGGCATCGGCAGGTAGGAGACCAGTCCTCCGAGCTTTAATATACCCGCGATAAGCAGCAGAGTACCCGCTATAAAGCTTGCAATGAACACTCCCTGTATGCCGTACTGAGCCACAAGCGAAGCAAGTATTGCGGTCATTGCGCCTGTTGGGCCGCTTATCTGATATGAAGCGCCTGAAAGTCCGCCTATTATAAGTCCAGCAAATATTGCGGTAACAAGTCCCGCGGCAGCTGTTGCTCCCGAACTTACGCCGAAAGCAAGTGCAAGAGGCAAAGCTACTGCCGCTACAGTTACGCCCGCAAGGGCGTCTTTACCGAATTTTTTGATATTGTAGCCTTTAAATTCATTTCCGATTATTTTTCCAAAATCCTTGATCAGCATAATAAAATTTTTTCCCCCAATATTTGATAAATATATCACAACATTTATTTTACGACTTTATCCGCGCGAAGTCAAGTAGAATTACTCTGCATTTTAACAGTGTTTTTTGTCAAAAATTATAAATTCGGCAGTTCAGATCGTCAGAAACAGTATCAGCCATACCTTTTATTTGCTGGCATGGCTGATAGTACAGAATAATTTGTATTTTTGCTCAATAATTTTCGGCGGGATTGCCAGTACTTTTTAGGTGTTGTTTACAATACCCCAAATGTTTTGTCTGCAAGCGCATATTTCGTGTTTCAATGGAAATTAACAATATGCTTGTTAGGCGAGCAATGAGCAGAAACGTCAACACACCATAATTAAGTTTTGATGTGTAATATTTCATGCTGACAATTACGTACTGCGTTTATGGTTTATTTATCAAAAGAAGGATTAAAAGCGTAAAAGTTTTTGGAGTTAAGATTATCCTGGGTTATCCTTAATGCTTCGCCAAAACGTACAAAGTGAAGTAAAGGTTAGTGGTGGTTTAAATATTTAATTATTTTTATACAAGAAAACATATTTTATGTTATTTTGTATAAAAATGATTGTTAAAAAAATTGTAAAAAATAGGGTATCAAATTTTACTTTGATACCCTAAAATAATTGTTAAAATGTCAAATGTTAATTTTCTGTTAAATATAATAAGCGTTTTTTTAATTGCTAAATATTCCTATAGTATTTTATACTGTGGTTTCTCTTCGCCAAAAAACCAATATCTTAAATAATCGTCCAATACAATCCCCACCATCGACAAACAAAACCAATAACAAGAATACTTAAGACATATCTGCCCATAAAGATTGATTGGCTCATTGGAATAATCCCAAACACCCCACCCAAACCACAAATTAACTATACAGCCCGTTATAAATTCAAGTGTTGTAATTATAACTGCACCGCATAGCATTTGCAACAATAGAGGAGTGCTCCAAGAGAAAATCTCGTTTAACAGTCCGAGGAGAACAAAGCAGAGACCACCCAATAAAAACATAGACCAATGCGTGTAATCTCTGCTCATTATCTCAATGAAACTATATATAAGACCGCCTGTTGTGCTTAGAATTGCATACTTATATAACTTATCCAGCATTTATTATCGACTCCGCAATCGTGTTGTAATTTTCCAAATACTGACCAGTAAGTTCTTGTCCGTAAGATACGGCATTGACCTTATCGACACTCTCAAGAGTTAATACATATTGTTTAAGTTGATTGAAATATGTAGTCTGTAAAATCTTATGCGCAGCACAAGCATTATATATCTCCATAAATTCTGTACTTGTATAAATTATACAACTTTCACCGTCAGCGTGATAAGGGATACCTTCCGCGCCGCCCATTATTGTTGTTTTAAGACTTTCAAGGTTAAGTTGGTCTGTGATCGTCATACTGTAATGTTTTCCATTATAATCTATGCCCGTCTCAATTGTAGTATTACAATCTACGGATAAATTGTCTACTTTTTTTGCAATAGCCATTTCAAGTGGAGTTCCCGTGTAAACCTTTTGCTTTCCTGCTACATCTCTCAAAGCAATATCAGTAACATTAAGTTGTGCCAACTGCATAACAAGGTGTGGATTAGGGTCATCTTCAATATATTCTTTGCTGAGTTTAACAGGTATTACATAGTTATAATGAGGGAAGGACTCACCAGCGTCGTCAATAATGTGGATTATACTTGTCTGGTTGTCAGAATCCTCAAAATAAGATTCCATATTGTCATATGAAACCAATGTGGGGTCAAAGTGTATTTCAAACACTTCTCGATAACTGTTTTTAATTGTGTCTTTTAACGAAGTGACAGTTTGCCCTTTTCCATATATAGAAATTATTGGATAAATAGTTTGGTCATTAAAAGATATGAACATATTGCCTCCTATATTAAAATATTGTTTGTAAGTTTTTGTAATTGATATACAGGTTTTTATTTAATAAAAACTATTAATGTAGATATGTCTGATATTATTCCGGTAGAACCTCCGGGTCCCTTTGTCCAACTACCTAATATGCCCTCTCCGTTTGATATAGTTCCACTATATTTTGTTTTAAAAGCGTTATCTCCTTGACACGGATACGCCTCAAATGTTTTATTGTTATATGAGGTGTTTATTTGAAAATAATAACGGCCTGAAGTACCGTTGGAACTTTGGTTTATTGTCTTGCTTTTAAAGTCCACTATAAGTGTGTCGCTAGCACCAATGGAACTTGTACTATCTTGATTAACTTGTTTGTTTACACCGTTTACATTTACATAAATCATAATTTATATTTAATTTCGCATCGTTTTAATACTAATATATGCGAAACGCTCCCTTTCATAAATTTTCCGATATACACAAAAAATAATTAATAATGTTGCATTTTTATGTATACTTAAAATGCACCTGACCGCTACTGCCGCCAGATGGTGCAGATGTACTCATTGTCACATTGCGAAATTGTGCAGTGGTGTATTTAGTGTTTGCTTGACCCACCAATGCACCAGTCATGGTAGTTCCCGAAACAGGAACAGCACCAACATTGGCTGGGGTAATATTTATATTTCCTGTTCTATATGTGGTTTCCACATTTCCTTTAACACCTGTAATACTATTGACTTGCGCACCAGATGCAATTCCGTTTAATTTGGTTTTATCTGTACTGCTCATAAGACCATTAGCACTGGTTGTAGCAGTTGAATAGGTTGTATTTGTATCGGGAGGAGTCTGCCATGTGCCATCTGCCCTAAGATATTTTGTTTGATTTCCTGCTGTGGGTGCGGGTACAAGTCCCGATCCACCTGCTGCTGAGGCAGTTGCACCTTTAAAAGCAGAATAAGTTGTGTTATTATCAGTCCACGGAACATTAACATACATCTGCTCATTTGATAGTTGTACGGGATAATTTTTACCGTTAGCCGTATAACCAACTTTAACACCACCTCGAACGGATGAACTTGCAGCTGGCAAACTGTATTTATTTGCTCCGCCCGCAATACCATCAAGTTTGGCTTTGTCTGTTGATGACATAAGACCTGATGTAGACGTGGTTGCGTTACTATAAGTTGTATTAGTGTCTTGTGCCGGGATACCCAATGCGGTGATATCTGATTTTGTTACAGCAGTTGCTGCGCTAATATGCCCTGTTCCGTCTACTGTAACCTTATATAATCCCGATGTCTTAGCTGTATATGCGGGGTGTGTATATTTGTTTGCTCCCATTTCAATTCCGTCAAGTTTAGTCTTATCAGCAGCAGACTCCAATTTTAAGTTCTCTTTGAATTTTTTTAGATTTTCGTAGTCAATATTCTTTTTTGACATAATACGCTCCTTTCATAAAAAATAATGAGGGTAAGTAATACTTACCCTCATTTAATTGTAGTAATAAGCTTTAAGGAGTGTCGTTGTTTTCAGGTATATCGGTATTTCCAAGGCTTTCGGGAGTTTCGGGCGCGGGAGTAACAAACAAAGCGTTAATATCGTCGTCAGTGGCGTATTCAAGTTCACCCGTAGCATTAACGTATAGACCGCCATTTTCGGGGTCTATACTAAGACCGTTGCCCTCCTTTGTAGAAATTTTAACCTCTGACTTTATCTTACCGTCAGTAACCGTGGTCGTAGTAGATGTACTGTCTTCTCCCTCATAAGTATTAACAAGACCCGCCAAAGAAGTAAAATAATAGGCAGTATCTTCTCCTTTAGAAAGAGCGAACACCATAACAGGTTTACCATCAAGAGACGGGTCAGTGGTATTGGGATATGTAGCAGCACTCCACGCAAAATTATCCACAATGCTTGTCTTAGAAAAATCAACAAACCAATCTTTTAAAAATTCAGCGGGGACATCAACTTCAACGGGAGTATCAGACTTATCTTCTGTTTTATAAAGGAACATTTTCAATCCGTCAGAAGAAAATCCAATTGCTTTAACTGCCTTACCGCTCTCGGTAGAAATAAACTTCTTAATAAGAGCGTCGTATGTGGTAAGTTGTTCAAGTTTTACAAGTTTATCCGTAATTGCCATAAAAAATCAATCCTTTCGAGATAAAATTTATACCTAATGTCATTGTTGACAATAGAAACTATTTAAACAAATTTTTTATATCGTCGTCAGTTGCATAATCCAAATCGGGAGTCACAGCAGTTCCACCACCATTACCACCGCTTGACGCAGAATATTTTATCCATTCATTTGTGTCACCGTTAAGCGCATAAACATCTCCGTTTGTACACTTTGCTTTAGAATTGGGGCAACACAAGGATATTGTGTTTAAAATACCTTTACCGGCTACATTATACTTAGGTAAAGATTTTAAATCTTCGACACTATCAATGGAGAACACACAATAATGAGTGTTGTAATTTTGTTCTAATAACCAAACCAATGCTGTCACCTCGCCTTATTTAAAAATCACAGGACAAACCTGCCCTAAAACAAAAGCCACTACACCCGTGACAACCGCAGTAAAAATAAGCTTACCAACATTATCAACAAATCCTGCTTTGGTTTTTATAGGTGTATTTTTTATATCTTGTATCTCGGACTTCATTTCACCGTAGTCATTTTTAATATCTTTTACATCGGCTTTTATACTTACTACACCATCAGTCAAAGTTTTTATAGAGGCGGACATTTCGTATAATGCCCTGTTATCTTCTTGCAATGATTTTATATCTTCTTCAATTTCATCTATTCTGTGGCAGTTACTTTTAGAACGCTCCGAGTTCTCGGTTATTTCACGGAGATGTTCTTCTTTAAATTCAATCGGCATAGCGCACCTCGCTTTCAATTTTTGGAATTATTTTTAATACTGTCTTCCCACGCTGTAACATTTCTCCACGCATTTTCGAGAGCTATGCGAATATCGGTTTCATCAAATGTGTAGCCGTTCTTTTCGCATTTTTCTTTTAGGTACTCTTCCACATATTTGCGCTTATCCTTGCCAAGATTGGGGCCAATAAAAATAGCTTCAGCCGCGTTAACTCCCGTTTCAGCCCATTCCTGTAAGTTTTTCCACTTAGAAGCGGACACCTTAGATTTTATCCAAGGAATAACCAAGGCGGTTATTACGGTTGCAATTAAAGCAATAACAGTCTCAATAATAGGTGTAATATCAGTAGTTGCGTTCATAAAAATACCTCCAATTTATATTTTCTTCACATATTTGCTTCCAACATTTATCCAGCCTACGCCGCTTTTAAGTTTGCCCCAAACAGCCTTAGAACCGTCTTTGTTTTTAATAGTTTTTTCCTCAATAATTGTATATGCGCCACCTTTTTTAATAACAGCAGTAACAGCATAATTAACCCCTGCACCCTTACGAACATTAAGAGATGTGTCAATAACCTTAATAATATAAGGGAGAGGAGATACTGTGTTTGTAATAGGTTTAGAGTTTATCGGCTTGTCAGCAGAACTGTTTGTATAAACCGATTTACCGCCAAGCTTAACAATATAACTGTCAACGGTTTTCTTAAATCCTTCCCATTTTGGAATAATGTATATCGGACAAGTTTTGTACGGATGCTTTCTAACATTTAAATAATCGGTACTGCCTTTTACGCCGTCCCTGACATTCAGCCAGTGCGTATGAGTATAAAGGTTATTCGCCGTCAAATTATTCTTATAAAGCAAATATGCAGCCAACCGTGCTGCATTATCTTTGCTTTTTAAATTATAAGAATTATTTGTGCTGTCCATTATACACTCAATTGAAATGGTTTTCATGTTGCCGTTTCCATTACCGTCAGCAGCATGCCAAGAAGTGTATTTTGTATCAAGATTTTGCCACGCACATATATTATCAACATAATAGTGAACTCTAACCGTATTCATATTGCCGTTTACAGTGGCTCTTGTATATTGTTCTGCGGGAGTAGTCGCAGAATTTACTTTTATCCAGCCTGTATTATGAATTGTTACACCAAATAGGTTGTTAATTTTGGCGATTGGTAAATCAATTTTGTTAACATTGTGATTATGTAAAAAATACTCGTTAATTTTAACTCCGTTACATATTTTGCTGTTGTCGGGTTTCAAATAGACTGCCATAATTTCTCCTTCCTTAATGAAATATTCATTTAATGATATCCCTCATTCCTCTATAATTTCTTCCGCCTCAGTATTATGTTTATTGTTTTCTTGCGGTATGCCGAACTTGCTTGCAGTATAAGCGCGGCAGCAATTCTGTAACGCATATCCAGCAAAACTTATGCCACTGGTACTCCAAAGGATTTCAATTATCTGTGCACTTAATGTTTCTACTGTATTTTTGTCAAACCACGCAAACAAATAACTTAACGAAGTATAAAAAACACTTATCACCACACAAGCTACAAGCCACTTTTTAGAAAATGCTATTTTTGACTTTGTTTTGTGTTTATATCGGGGTTGATTTTTATTTTGATAAAGCATACACAATCACCTCCGTGTGTCTCACCAATATTTTATTTTGTCCAACTTCCTGTAATTCTAAGCCATTCCCCCCAAACGCTGTCTCTACATTCTCTATAAGTAAATGTATTTGTACTCTGATTATAGCATTGAGCATAATATATTTGAAATATAACGGAGCCTAAATTTAATACAACAATAGTTCCCCATCTAAAAATATCAGAGCCGGGGAAGTTGGGCATAGCTAGTCCATTTGCATTAGATGATGGATTCATCATATACCATCCTGTTCCGGTAATGTCGTTCCAATTTTCTGAAGGTTGTACTATATTTCTTATTTTCTCTTTCATAAAAGAATACTTAATTACATTTTTAATTATCTCTGGATTATAATTTAATCCATTATTAAAATTAGATAATTTAAGATACTGCCATTGAATTACTGGGTCATTGTTATTTCCCCAAGTATGTCTAAGAATAATATCTTCGTTTGATGGATAATAAATACAACAACGATATTTGCCAGCATAATAATAATTTATTAAAACACCTTCATGACTTATATCCTCTGGTAAATTAATAAATTTTGTGTCATTATTCGTTGGTTTTAATAAATATACTTGAGACTTTGTAAAACTAAGCACATCAACAGCTTCGGTTAAAATTTGAACAAGATTATCTTGACATAAATAATCTAAACCATATTTAAATAATTTTTTAAATATACCCTCATCCGATGGTGTTAAGGTATTAGTTTCTATATTATTAATTTTTTGTGCATATTCACTGGTATGAGTATCAGCAGGGATATCTACTCCTTTATTTATAATTGCAGTTTTAATACTGTTAAAATCAGATATCGCCTGATTAATATTTGTAAGTAAATCAGCCATGAGTTATTCACCACCGTTTAATGTGTTTTCAAGTAAAGCATTTGCAGAAGTAATTATATTTTTTAATTCGTTAAATTCTGTTTTGGTAACAAAATTTTCTTCTATTTCGCTGGATATTTGTGCCTCTGCCAAAACTCCCGTATCGACTTCTCCGATCATCCAATGCTTGGTTTCAGGATCTATTGTAGGGGAGATACCATTTTGTCCATCTGCTCCGGTATCACCTTTGTCTCCCTTTGCTCCAGTTAAACCCGTCCACTTTGTCAAATCAAAATCTGTCGCAGATGTATGGGCTTCAATGCATTTATAAATAGTGTTTTCATGTATTACTAAATCCCCGACAGTATACGCATTCTCACTTGTCCATTCAGTGATATTTGCAGAAGCCTCATTATTTCCCGAAATCAGATTCCACTTACTTTCAGTCCATTCACTATCGGAATTTGCAGTATTACATTGATACAGTTTATCATCGTGTACAGCAAAATAACCAATAGGATAACTTACTTCCGCCGACCAGTTTCCTATAACATCTGCGGAAATAACACCGTCATTTATTTTAATGGTATCTCCGTCAATTTTTACTCCACCCAATACAGTAGTTGAGGCTGTTGAAAGCTCATAATTACTTGAACCGCTTATTACACCATCATCAGAAACGGTAATTGTTGTACCGTCTACCTTAACGCCGCCAAGAGTAGTATCGGTTGCAACAGGAAGAGTGTAATCACTTATTATATTGCCATCAAAATATAATTCTCCATTATTGACAGACAGTTTGTCCAAAATCTCTGATTGATTACTGTGATTATGATGCCCACTGATCTCAAATAATTTTGTAGTACTGTCTTGAGAGATTTGTCCCTGCTTAAACATTTTGTCAATACTTTTATAAACTCCCGAATCGGTTAAAAATTTGTTTCCCTCACCTGATAAAATAATAGAAGAAATTTTATTTTTTTGTTCGGTAGACAGTAACGACAAAACCTTGGAAAAATTCTCTTTGGTTATAAGATGCTCTTTGTTATCAACTATAACAACAATACTGTCACTTTCCCGCATTGATTGAATTTTGTCCAACTCGCTTAAACGTTTATTTGCCAATATATATCACCATCCTTTTTAATAAATAAATTTGTTCCCGTAGTTATCTGTAATATATTTGCTGTCAGATGTTGTAAGATATTTTATTCCAATACCGACATTATTTCCGTTTGGTTTAGTTAATGTTTCACCGGTATCAATATCAACTCTTATATCTTCATTTATCGTTACGTTAATAACTTTGTAATCTGCAAGAGCCGAGGGAAATATGGTTGAACTCCACGCTTGACAACTTATACTGTATGTACCGCTTTCTGTAAATTGATATGTAAAGACTGAAGTTTCTGTTTCTCCGATAAAATCCAAATCAAGAGTTGTCCAATACCATATGTTTTTCTCCGTGGCTGATAACGCTGATGATTTAGAGCAATAAACTTTGAATAATTCTCCTTCACCTGAAATGTGTATAGTCATTAACCCTTTATTATTTATTTCAAATGTAAATTCAGGTATTGGTAAAATATTTGTTGTTTCTGCACAAGGGTAAAATGGTTCAAGTTCCAATGTTACAGTACCACTGTTAAAATCATTAGACCATTTTAACAATGTATATAGATCGGTTTCTCCTGTTAATGCGCTTGTGTATTCTATAAGTCTTCCCACTCCTGTATCAGAACCCCACATACCACCTAAGCTTGGATTATATAACGGCAGATATCTATCCATCAAAGTAACGCTTAAAGTTTTTTTTGAACGACAGCTTGCAACAGTCAATGCTTTAGCTGCTTCAAAGCATTCTTCATCGGTTAATAAATTGTCATTATAAATAACTTGTTTATGTGTACCTATTCGCTGCGTAGAGTAAGTTTCGTCATTCATATTAAGTCTTTGCAGAGGAGTGCCGCACAACACACAGTTATGACTATTGCCGTCAGCTCCCGTTGGTGATATATAAAATTCATGGAATTGACCACAACTAGGACAAATTCCTTTCATGCTTGTTACACCGTAATACCCAACGCAGGTTTGATTCCGTCCCCATACGACAGTAAAATTTTTTATTCCTTCCAGATTTATATTCCAATGCTCTTCCAAGGTCAAACCTGTTAAATTTTCTTTTCGCGCTGCAATTGAACTATTACAATCACCCCACGATAAAGCGTATTGTACAATATTCAATCTTCGGTCAGCATCAAAATAAACGCTTTGTCTCGAGTATAGATCGGTAATTTTTTTCAGCACATCATAAAGCGTTGTATCGCCGTTAAATTCCATATCATATGGAAGTAATTGATATCCGTTCTGTAAATTTACCGATACGGAGGCTATTGGAATAATATGCGCGTATCCGCTTATTAATGAAACTAACATAGAGTTTGTATCTTCGTAAAATTTATCGCTCCATTCACCGTTTTCGTCCTTATAAAAAAATTTAATGCGCCACGGTTCCTCTTTTTTTTCATCTTTGTGTTCTTGAATAAATTTTTGATATTTTTCATTCCATAACGCATTCGATAAAATAATGTCTTTTTTTGAATTTTCTGTATTATGCTTCGTAAGAAAATTGTCGTACTGTTTTTCTTCCGTTGATATGTTTTTTTCTCCTTCAAGAACTAATCCTGAAGCGCATCTTGCAGCAGTCTTCACACTGTTTTCTATAAATTGATCCTTTAAAGTTCCTTGCTGTGGAGCAAAATTAGTACCGGCTTTAAACATATCATAAAAAGTATATTTTAACCCCGACAAAGATTCTTCCCAATTTGTCAAATGTCCTCCTCGGCTGTCTGTAAGAAAAGACATCATATCCGTACAGCTTAAACCTAGTTCTCGCGATTGAGCATTATAAGAAAAAGAACCGCTGTTAGGAACAAACCAACCTATAATATGTTCATCAATTATATTTTGAGTTTCATTGTTCCCATTAGGATATTTATATATTTTTATAACTCTGAACCAAACGTTTTGCCAAAATAGTGAGTCATTGGCATGAACAATAAACGGACTGTCATAATCCAGTATAATGGAAAATGAACCTGTATACCGCATATCGCTTGTACTGTCTATAGAGAAGTTAGCCGAGGTGAATTGTCCGTCAAGAGTGCCTTTGTAATATGGCGCGGTAAATTCTCGAAAGTTAGGACTACCCATCGAAGCAATACCCCAATCATATCCTATAGTATATACTTCAACTCTTAAATCAATCTGCGGTTCTTTACTTCGGGGAATATCTATAATTTTATTAGTTACAAATCCTGCCACAATATCACTTTATCCTTTCATCGCATTGTTCGCATTGAAATGTTGTCTTTACGACAGGATCATCAATTGTGCCGTCTGTTTCAATACTTATTTCCGATAAAATTACTACAGGCATAACAAAAGACTCGCTAAGATATAACGTCTTAACGAGTCCGTTGTGTAACCATTCAACAAAATTTATTCTATATTCAGTATCTCCAAATTCGTAATCGTGTTCACATTCGGTGTTTTTGTTATTTTCAAATGCGCCTGTGATTGTACCCGACCAATAAGATGGTTTCCCTATGCGAGTGTGATAAGGAAATTTACTGTTAATTGGAATGTGTGTCTGAATATTTATTGTGTGTTTTAAGTCATTTTTAACTGCTACTTCTGTATAATATACCAGACCTGTGTCGTCTGTAATTTTTACCCCGTAAAATTTTTGTGTTTTATCCGACATTTTATAGTTCACCGTCCTGTTAAAATAAATTTAATTAGTAAATCCATGAAATACTCCAAATAATTTACACGCGCTCATATTGTCAATTTTAAGTTATAATGGAAGCTGTGGATGTACCGACGTACCACTACATGAAACAATACGCGCGCTGGATGACCGCCACCTATGCTTCATTGCTGTTCGTTTTGCATGTTAAGTCACCATAGGTGCGTTTGTGTTGCCAAACAGACTGAATAGGTAATAAAGTGAAATTGTGGTTCACCGTCATTGCGTAAAACCTTGTTTCAGGTTGTTGACGTTATTATTCAAAAAACGAATATAATGCCATTTATCAATTTCTCAGAAAACGCTCCGAAGACAAGACGTATAAGGTGTATAGGATGTCTGCTGTAAACGAGTTACCGCGTATTTGCTATGCTCGTGTTAATGTGGGGTTAAACGCGACATCTTCACCACTCCGCTGCTATAACTAAAATGCGATAAGTCTTAGGAGTTTGGAGCAAAACCATCATATGCCATAAGGTTGCTTTAAAATATTTGTGTTTGGTTTATTTTTGGGTAATAGACTATTTTGCATGGTCTTTTCGTTGTGCTTGCTTTTTATTTGTAGGTCTTTAATTCTTATAATGGTAGTCATAATATCCTATACCATTAAATCCGTTCATAGGGATTCCTCCATTACTGTCATAATACAAATAAGGTATTTCACTAAGATTGTCATAATGTACAGGCAGAATGGTTTTGTTATTATAAGATTCATAATTTTGACCATAATAAGAACTCTCATTTATTCTATATTCGGGAGATATGTATTTCCAGAACGGAGGGGCTTCTCCACAACAAACATTATACCATTCAGTTTGATTTTCCGAAATATATAATTCATAGCATTGACCATACCACAATGGGAGACTCGTTTCTAAAACCCAACTTGGATCAACATAATTTTTACATGAGTCAAACCATTGTTTAATGAATTTTTCATTAAACATATTTTTACCAAACTTAATATAATATTTATTAGGGAAAGTATTTTTTATCTCTTCTAACTGTTTATAAATATTTGGTTGGTATTTTTTAATAAATTCAATTGATAATTTGATTGGTATTTCGTTACTATAAGGATTATTCATGTATGTAAGAAAAGAAAACAAGTCTTTTTTTCTTATGTCAGATTGTCCTTTGTTTTCGTAATTTATAGAGTGATACCCTGCATATTGTATCCTCATATCGCGAAAATAGTATTTTACTCCGTTTTGAAATTCTATATCGCTTAAAAAATTATCTGGTATCTCAAGAGGTATAGCAGCATTAAGAGGTATATTAAAATCAACCCGAAATATATTTTTACAATTTTCAAAAATATTTTCACCTATATGTTCTAAACAAGGAGTGCCACCATAAAAAGAAACTTTTTGCAATTGAATGCAATTCGCAAACACTTCATTTCCAATTGAATTTAACAAAAAGGTGTCGTACATTACAAAACCATTTATTAACTTACAATTTTTAAATATTTTATCACCTATTTTACCACACATGTCCATATTATAGTAATTGTTTCCCCAAATATTAGATATAGACGTGTTTTTAAATTTATACTGAAAATAGTTAAAATAAATATTAGTATTTTTGTTTAATGATATACAGTTTTCAAATAATCCATTGTCTATATATGGGATGCACCCAATATATTTATCCCATATATTAATTATTTCTTCATAGTTGTTTCCTTGTACTAAAAACCCTGCAGAACAAAAGGTTTGGATATCTACTAAATACTTTAAATTTGCGCAAGCGTACTTTCCAATATATTTAATTGGATTATAAGCAAAACAAGTTCTTAGGGATAATAGGTACGGATTATCTGAAAAACAATAATTAGGAACATATGGAGTGTTACTACAATACATTGCACTCGTTGCATCTACAAGCTTTGGAAAATGATGAAAAAAATTGTCTCCACCAATTATATCCCAACTTGCAATAGGAGAATTTTCAAAATATTTTTCCAATGCAAGATCACCTTTAATATTTTTGGGATCGTATACTAAATAATTAATTTTTCTTACTTTTTTTAATGAACTAAAATTTAAATAGCATTGAATTTCTGCTTTATCTATTATTGCGGCGGAATAAGTATTATTTAATGCTGTATTATTTAAATTACCAAAAGATATAACCTTTTTTACTTCCCAACCTTTGTCTTTATTATAAAGAAACGTTCCATTAATATATTTACTATTTACAATATTAATTTGAGAGCAGACACCTGATACAAAAATAGTATATTTCCCATTCTTTTTATACGAATGAGAAATCTGACTACCATTAATACTATCATATAAATATTTACCCTTAAATTTTGTTTCTCGTCCTTTTAATACTGTTTGTTCCCCATCTCCCCAATCAACTATTAATTGAACTGCTTTATTATATTCAACCAAATCTTCTTGTAATAGTTCTGTATTAAGGGGGTTGTTTGTAAATAATTCTGGATTATCTTTAGGAGTTATTAAATTTCCATTTAAGTCTCTTAAATTATACAATATATGTAATTGTAAGTCTGGAAATAAACCATAATTAAGATTATTAATCATTAATATATCTAATTTTTCTTCACAGTTATAAACTTCTATTTCAAAAATCATCGAGTCTAAATTTTCTTTTTTTGGCACAGACATATAAAATAACTCAGGTTCAACCTTGCTATTCACCCAGCGCCTTTTAAATTGTTTGACATTCATATTTTATACTCACTGCCTTACACATTCCAATTCTCAAATTCAATACTTCTGCCGTCAGGTAAAACCAAAGCTAATACTTCCTCATCTTCTTCTCCTTTATTAAGGACAGCCAATTTATATTCTTGTTCGGTTTCATAAATTTGACCATTTGCTTTGGTTTGTCTGTATTCAATAAATTTATCGCATTTATCTTCTTCAATTAGCTTTTTTATAATTTCAGAAGTTTTCATGCCATCATATTGTTCTTTGTTGTTATTATCACCGCTGTAATCTATATACTTAATTTTATACGGAGGCACTCTATTAATAATAGGAGCTACAACAATATGGCTTGAATTATTCTCATATACATGAACATCAACCCTCTCTCCAACTTCATGAACCAGACCGTCGTTTAACTTAATAGTTTTTTCAGCGCTTCCGTATCTAACCTTATATTGACCAAATTTTACGTCATCAGGTTCTGTATCTGGGTCGAATAATACTTCTGAAATTACTCCGCTGTAAGACTTGTCAAAAGGAGCTTCTTTTAATCTTTGATTTACAAGTCTGTCTACGACTTGCGCTATTAATTCTGATAATGTTTTATTTGCCATATACAGACCAATCCTTTCTTATTTTTTAGTGGAAGATTTATTTTCTAATGATAATTTTGAATTTAATTTGTTGTTAATGGTACTATTGTTAAGCTCGGTTCTAACATCTCGCTTAGTTTTAAGTGGTATACCACATTTTTATATAATGCTATAACTTTATTAAACGTAAATTATACTCCTTAAGTATTAACATTAATAGATGAAATAAACGCTTTATGGTTTCGATTTTCAACCACTTGTGGCAAGAAGTCCCCACCTATTAAGGTAGGGAAGGATGTCACTGAGGTCAAAATTGTTTTTAGAAAAATTGTGCATTTTTAACAAATTTTGCAAGAATATAACATTAAATCTTGTTTAACTGCGACTTCCGTATAATATACCAAATCTGTGTCGTCTGTTATTTTTACTCCATAGAATTTTTCTGACATTTTGCTTCACCATCCTTGTTCTTTTATTTAATATTAAGTATTTGGGTAAATTGGGTAAATTTTAACCCAAGGAGGTTCCTTCGGAATTTCATCTGAATTGTCATATTTTAAATCGCCGTGGATATTTACGCCATCATATTCTCCAACACCGATTTCTCCAAATTTCATCTTAATACCATATTTCCAAACAGGTGGGGCTTCTCCAGTATTCCGATTATAAAGTTCCCAGTCAACTAATCCAGTTCTTTCATATATATAAATATCACAATGCCCGTCAAACATTACGTCCTCTTGGGCAGTTATTTTCCCTCCGTTTTCTCCAAGTGCTTTTAAGAATTTCTCATTAAACATATTTTTACCGAAATGGTATCCCGAATATTTAGGATAACTTTCTATATATTTTAGTTTCATTTTTTCATATAATTCAGGTTTTAGAATTTTAAACATTTTTTGATGTTCTTTTGGAAAATATCCACTATTACTCGCTAAAAAATCTAGCACATCTAGTTTTTTTTGATTATCACCCCATTGTGTACCAACTTCAAAAGTGCGTTGATTATCAATTTTGAAATCAAAACTGTAATCCCCGCCATTATATTCTACATCATAAAATAATTTATCGGGCAAATTAAGTTTAAAACAACAATAACAAAATGTGCATACTGTGTTTCTTAAATTTTTACAACCTTTAAAAATATCTTTGCCTATATATTTTAAATTATAAGCGTCCATGAACATATAAGTAAGGCTTCGCAAATTCTCACATCCAGCAAAAAGCTCGTCTCCGATATATTCAAGATAAGCCCATCCAACATTATTTCCATGATGTGAGATAAGTTTCTTACAGTTTTTAAAAACTCTATTGCCTATTCGATCCCAACCTTTACCATCCAAAGCACCTGTATTCATCATAAACAAACTGTTTAACGAAATTGAATCAGTCATATTTATACAATTTTCAAATGCAGAATCACCTATATACTGTAATAATTGATTATTTTTTATATATTCAGCTCTCTCATCAATAGTTTTTTTATTACCCGAGACTCTATATAAATACACAATTTGGGCGGCATTTGTTAAATATTTTAAATTTGCACAAGCATATTCTCCTATATATTTTAATTCACACTGATAAAAACAATAATCAAGACGTTGTATCCATGGATTATTTTTAAAACAATATGCAGGAATATATGTAATAGTGCTTTCATAAAAGCAATCGTATAAATCTACTAAATTTGGAAAATTATCAAAAAATCTATCTCCACCAATATCATCCCAATCAATTTTTAAACCTTCTTTTTCATCATTCCACAAATTGCCTTGACCCCAATGAGAAGCAAAACAATAAATAGTAATAACTTTTTTCCAATATTTAAATTCTAATTTTGGAACATGATCCATATCACTTATTACAGATGATAAAGTTCCTGCCAAAGCTTTAAAATTTAAATCTCCCCAAGAGAGAACATCTATAAGTTTCCAATTTTCAGATTTTTGATTGTTATAATAAAACCCTTTTCCTATAGCTAAATTATCTATATATCCACTTACAGTAATTATATATTCTCCCGATTTTTCATAAGTATGGTTAAATGTAGTATTTGAAACATCATAACGAAAAATAGATTCAAAAGTAAAAACTTCCTCATTTAAAGTTGTTTTTATAATTTGTTTTGGAAAACTCTCAATATTACCATCTCCCCAATCTATTGTAAAATATAAATTAGGAATTTCTTCTGTCATATTATCACTTAACCAAAATACTGCATTTTCATCTGCCCCATTGTAAGGTCTATCCCAAAATAAATCTGGTCTTGTCCTTCGATTTACGATATCTCCATTTGCATCTCTAAGATTATAAAAAGTTTGGCAGGGGAATTTTCTACTAATGTCTACTTTAGTTAAATACCGCTCTGATATGCCAGCATTTATAACATTAATTTTTATTATCATAGATTGTTTTACTTTTTTTATAGGCTTTTTTATAGGCGCATAAAACAATTCAGACTCAATTTTACCGTTGAGCCATCGTCTTCTAAATTGTTTAGTATTCAATTAATCCACCTCACACAAACCAATTTTTAAACTTTATTACTATTCCATTTGGACAACACAAAGCCAAAACTTCTTCGTCATCATTGCCTTTATTAAGTACAGCTAATCTTAAACTCATGGTTGCTTTCGTAAGTTTTTCCAGATGTTTTAACTATTCAAGTCTCTACCAACTTGTCATACTGTTCACCTTTGAACAAATCTTCTGCTATTTTAGATTTATCCATATCTTTATATTTTTCTTTATTGATTTTTTGTTCTTCGCTAATATTCTGGTCAAAATATTCTATAGCATCTGGAGGAGTATGTTTGAGAACAGGCTCTACAACAATATGGTTAGGGTTATTCTCATAAATATAAATATTAACCCATTCACCAATTTTGTTAAAAAGGCCGTCATTTAGTTTAACGATTTTTCTATAACTCCGTATTTAACTTTGTATTGACCGAATTTTACGTCATCAGGTTCTGTATCTGGGTCGAATAATACTTCTGAAATTACTC
>CAJUHS010000001.1:0-4859 GCA_910586535.1 uncultured Oscillospiraceae bacterium | reverse complement strand
AAGGAGCTTCTTTTAATCTTTGATTTACAAGTCTGTCTACGACTTGCGCTATTAACTCTGATAATGTTTTATCTGCCATATACAGACCAATCCTTTCTTATTTTTAATATTTGTAAATAAAATTTGCACTTTATTTACAAATATGTTATATAAATAACACTTTTATATGCGTTTGGCATATTGCCTAATTGTTTTTAATAATATCTACTATAAAATAGGAAATTATACAAAATTTTTAAAAAACTATTGACAAGTTTCCCGATATATAGTATTATAAAAAATGAAAAGTGCGCGCTATATGCAGATTGATTAATGAGCATAGGAAATGGAGTGGTGATTCAAAATGAAGTTAGAAGATAATGAGACCTCGTGTTATGACGGCTATTTACAGCACCATGCTCCAAAATTAAATATTGCTGTTAACGGTATGATGGATTAATATTCGCATAACGGAGCAATATCTACATACCGTACCAACAGAAAGGATGGTACACGTATGGTAGACAGTAAAAAATCTGATAAGCAGATTTCATACGAAAGACGACTCTACGAGTTTGCAAACACCTGCGGTTCTTGTGATTTTGAATCTTCTATACGAGATTTTTTCGCAACAACCCGATGCGACTATGACTGCTATGTTGACACCACAAATAACAAGTAGCTTAAATATAAAAGATAGCAGATTGACAATAGTTGATCTGCTATCATTACATAATGATTAATACTTTATGTGTCCAGCCAATTCAGAAACTTAACAATAATATGCCATAATAATACAAACACAATCTTTGATAATTGAATAGCAACACATATAGCTAATGCTATTAAAAATATTTTTAAAACTATAATTATAAAAACACTACCTTTCAGGAGATGAATAAATAATGACAGGGATACCACCATTAAAAGCTGCAACAGAAATTGCGGAATTAGGTAATAAATGTGCAGGATTAACACAATTTTTACCTAAATCATATAATCAAATTGGGGTAGAATGTATAGATTTAATATTCAAAGAGCTTTCTAAAGATGGAAGTATTCCAATCGCGGATAGAGTAGGCATAGTTTGTAGAATAAAACAAATTATAAAATATTCAAAAAACCAAAGGAATATCATTGAAATTGCAGACAAATATTTATCGGAGTGCAAAAAGGATTCCAACAACAAAATTGATTCTGATTGGTTTGATTTGTTTCTTGAAGAGTGCCAAACTATATCAAATGAAAAAATTCAAGAAATATGGAGCAATGTTTTAATTGAAGAATGTTTAAATCCGAACTCTGTAAGAAAAAGTTTTTTGTTTGCACTTAAAACATTAGATAAAGATGTTGCCGAGAGTTTTCAAAGTTTAAATGACTGTTCAATTCAATTTGTTGACGATAAAGACAATGAAATTATTAATAAAGAATTATATATAATACCTAATGATTTTCAAAAAATATTATCGGTCGAAAATATAATGTTATTAGAAGAAAGTGGATTAATAACATTGTGTGATTTTGGAAATTACTCATATCATTTTAATACTGAAAATATATTTATTAAATATTTTGACAGAAAGATTAAATTAACATTACCTATAAACGATGCAAGTAATGATTATGTTTTCTGTCATGGGAAAGTTTCATATACAAAAAACGGGAAAACATTATGTAATATAATACAAAACACCAAAAATGATAATTTCTGGATTTATTTATGTGACCATTTACGTGATTCTGAATATAATTACGAAATAATCTCTTAGTATAATTACAAATTTTATTAAAATATAAAAATAATCACAATTTACCGCACAAGGTAAATTGTGATTATTTTATAAACTATGTACAAAATATTATTGCTTATTGTTTTGAGATAGAAAATAAGAATTAACAACTTTCTGAATCATATCGTTTTTAATATCTTCATTTGTTATAGTTTGTATAGACCCAAGAATTTTATTAAATTTCTGATTTTCTAATTCTTTTTCAAAATAAAATTTTTTGGTGTTCATAGATGAATTTAAAACAGTTATCATATGACTTATAATTCCTTCTAAAAGCGCACCAAGTCCACCTGAAATAATTGCTCCTAAATCCTTATCTAAAAATATACATATTAAAGCAACGATAAAAGAACTAATTGCGACAATTTTAGCCAAAGACAAAACTGTTGAAATCAATTCTTTCATAGAATTGATTTCTTGTTGATGATACTGTTAAGATATATTGGAATTAGGTAATAAACTTCTTTTATAATCATCAAGCCACGCATCAGTAAGTACATTGTCTTTTCCGTTATCTACATCATCAACCGATAATTGAACTGAAGGAGATAATTTATCAGGTAATTTAAACTCATTCTCAAAAATATCTGTAAGTGTTTCTTTGTTGTTAAGTTCTGGTAATTCTGAAATTTGACATTTTTCTGGTAGTAATTCATTTTTTGGTTGATCAGCCATAATATTCTCACTCTATGTACAATGTCTTAATTTTATTAGAATCTATAAATGGAATTTTTAAATATCTTAATCGCTCTTCCATTACATTAATAGAAACAGAAAATATTTGAGCCAAAAGTACCGAAGAAGGAAAAGTATTTTCAAAAAATTTCACTAAAGATAATCTTAATTCTTTTTCTGGAATAAGTAGTTCACCTGCAAAAATATTAGCATCTATTTCTTTTTTATCTTGTACAGCACTTTTACTACGAAATTCTATGTGTTGTTTATCATTGGGTAATATATGTTTTAAACAACAATGTGCCAATTCATGAGCTAATGTAAACCGAGTTCTATTTAACGTCTCTGCTTCTTTGTACAAAATAGCCAAATCGTTATTATTAGCTAAAACTACACCTAAAATATCGCCAGAATCAATATTATTACTTTTTTCTAATTGCGAAAAGTTAAAAGGGACAAATCTAACTTTTAAATCAAATAAAATTTTTGAAATATCTATTGGAAGAATATTTCTTTTCCAATATTTCCCTAAAATATCCTCTGCTGACAACCCATTTAATTCTTCAATTTTTGCACACATATTAATTACAGTCCTTTTTGAATTTCCAAGCTTCATTTAATACACCCCACCACTTTATACCTTATTTTACCATAGCTTAGTGGTGAAAAATGTAAAAAAGCAATAATTTAACTCTTTACGTTACAGTATACCACTATTCGACATGGTTTTCAATATTTTTTACTCAAAAAAGTTATTTTCAATAATTTTATTACACATAATTGGGTAATTTTTAACAATAGTTTTCAATATATTACCGAGAGTGTGTTAAAATTTTAGCAAAAATAATATTAATGTAATATTTTAAATCATCAATGTTTTGATTTATTATAGCATAATCATACCAATATTAAACAAATTTATCCTGAAATATCGTAAAAAAGTCTTTTTTATACGCACTCTAATTATATCATACGCCCCACCTCCAAAAGAGCAGGGCGTATAATCAAATTATTTCAAATTAGAATACATCTGTTTCTCAAAAGCGTTCTGCAAATTTAACCGCAACTCTTTAGCCAAGTCATTACTGTCACCAACAGGATTGTTAACGTTAATGTCACCAATAGTAACATTAACAGGCTGTTGTTTCTCAACGGTTGCAACACTTGCTTTGGCTAATGTCTCATTAAAACTATTTATAGCGTCCTCATATGGTTTTTGGGCTCTATTCATAAAAGCGTCATCAGAGAATATATTTCCCATTCTTTTAAAGCCCTCGTCATATTCTCCGCGCTTCCAACGTTCGTAACCGTCAGGCTCTTTGCCGGACATACTGTACACCAATTTCATAAAGGTGTCATAATTGCTTATCTGCGCAGTTTGAACATTGTCTTTATTTTCATTTGGAGATTTAATTTCAGTCTTTGACAAAGAAGCTTTTTTAACAGTATCATCATCGGATTTATTACTGTTCTTTTTGTCCGTATTTTCAACATAGCTGTCTTTTAATTTCTGCTTAACCTTTTCAGCCTCTTTCGGATCGTCGGCATACGCTTTATCAATGATACGTTCAATACTCTCTGTAGGCTTTGGATTATTAATATTATCAAGCTTCTCCAGAACTGATTTAAAGAACTCATCTTGACTTGATTTCTGTGTTTCCAAGTCAGTAATCATTGTGTCGTACTTTTCAAGTGCAGCGTCCTTTTCGGCTTCCTTTGCTTCTTTTTGTTTCTCTAAACTGTCAATAAGCATATCAAGCTTGAGATCGTCAACCTTTTGCTGTGCCTCTTCAACCTTATCTGTATCTTGTCTGTATGAAACAGTACCGTCAGCACCGTAAACCATTCTTGTACGCTGTTTGGAGTTTTCAAGGTCTTGCAATGCCTTTTTCAACTCTATAGATTTTGAGGCAACTTCATTCTTGCCTTTAAGAGCGTCTATGGTATCATCAATGGACTTGATTTCGGTATCATACCTATCCTCTATGGCTTTCTTTTCGTCCTCGTAGCGGTCAATACGACTATCTATAAAATCGTTATACTTGTCTCGTGTTATTTCAATATAATCAATCTCATATTCAATTTCGTCCTTAAAAACGTCTTGAAGTTTATCGGAGTATTCTTCAATCTGCTTTTCAAGTTCCTTAACCTCGTCCTCGTGACCCTCAATACCAGACTGTAATATCTCATTAATGCGACTTTCTATTTCAGAAATAAGTTCACTGTATGTTGCACGAATGTAGTCAAACTTTTCAGCAGGATTAAGAGAATTTCCGTCGCTGTCTACGCTCTTATCCTCGGCAACAGTTATCTGTGATTTAAGCTCATCAACTCTGTTGTCGTGATACTTTTTCTGCTCGTTATAGAAGTCCTCTGCAAGTTTCTGACGACCGTCATAGACCATTTCCTCATATT